>CASDXF010000007.1 GCA_949285075.1 uncultured Bacteroides sp.
GTATTGCTTTTATGACAATAAGCCTGAAGCGTTGCAGGGGTATACCATTGAACATACAAAACAATTGGCTTTGTTTTAAGCTTATCCCGAACTCACGTAATAAATCGTATATGAAACGGTAATCCGGAATATCCTTCATGTTCGCGGGAAACAAGTCCGGCCTGAACTGTACCGCTTCGCCCGAACACCATTCGTTTTCCTCACCATTCGCAAGCGCAGGGCGCAACTTGCTATCGCATAAATGCAAGTGCGGAACATTGCTCCCTATAAGGGCGATGTCTCCCGCCCTGTAATCCGACACTCCCTCACCAACGAACTGCTTTCCGCTCCCCCGGGTGAACAGCATGATTTCAAACTCTACATGCTTATGCAAAGGCAAGACAAAACGCGGATAAGAGATGTGGCTGCACAGGGTAGCCATGTCATGTATAATTCTACGTTCTAATATCGGCATCTCCATTCTTTTTAACGACGCGCAAATATAGCGCATAATACGGCAAATATAGCGAAGCGAAGCCTCACTTTTCTCCCTTATCTTCGCGGTGTAGTAAATGAAATCCTTCACAAAAGACACTAACGATTATGGAATATCGAAAATTAAACGGGTCGGGACTGTTCGTACCGGCCTTGACATTGGGAACAGGTACTTTCGGCGGAACGCACGGCTTTGAGGGTTGGGGACATACCGGCGTGAACGAAGCCACACGCATGATAGACATGTGCTTAGAGGCAGGATTGAACATGTTTGACACGGCCGACATCTACTCTAACGGACTCGCAGAGGAGATTCTGGGCAAGGCCATAGCGGGGAAGAGGAACAAGCTGCTCATCGCGACCAAAGGAACTTTCCCGATGGGGAAAGAACGAAACAAGATGGGCGCTTCACGCTTTCACCTGATTGAGGCGTGCGAAGCGAGCTTGCGCCGTCTGGGTACAGACCATATCGACCTCTACTATATTCATGGCTTCGACGCGAACACTCCGGTAGAAGAGACGCTGAGAGCGTTAGACGACTTGGTGACAAGCGGTAAGATACATTACATAGGATGTTCAAATTTCTCCGGATGGCAGTTAATGAAATCCCTGTCCGTTTCCGAACGTTACGGTTGGAGCCGATACGTGGCGCATCAGGTGTACTACTCGCTGCTAAATAGAGACTTTGAGTGGGAACTTATGCCGCTCGCCCTCGACCAACAAGTGGGCACAGTTGTCTGGAGCCCATTGGCGGCAGGACGACTGGGAGGCCGCTACCGGAGAGACCGCCCCATACCGGAAAACGGGCGGGTAGCGCATGGAGGAGCGCCGGTAAGAAACGAAAACGTATCCTACGAGCGCCTGTACGCCATTGTGGACGTGTTAGACGAATTGGCTAAAGAGACCGGGAAGACAGTAGCGCAAGTCGCGCTAAACTGGCTGTTGCGGCGTCCTACAGTATGCAGCCTCGTCATCGGAGCCAGTTCGGAAGAGCAGCTCCGCCAGAACCTCGGAGCGGTGGACTGGAGCCTTACAGCCGAACAGGTAAAGCGGCTCGACACGGCTAGCCGCACGCAAAAGCCCTATCCTTATTGGCATCAGGACGAACGTCCGGAACTTTCATCGCAACTATTCTGATTTATTATCAATCTAACAAGTAATAATCATTACATTAAAACGCATGAAAACTGTAATATTTATCGCTGTCTTGCTATCGGCCTGCATCCTCAGGCCAGAGCACAACGCTTATCGTACGGAAGACGGGAAAGGGGCGAAAGAGCGTGTCGAGGGCGAACACCTAGAGATTTCATTCAGATTCCGCCGAGGCGGCATCGCCTCCAGCCAATACGCCATCTGGATAGAAGATGAAAGCGGGAAAGTGGTACGCACCGTCTACGCTACTTCCTTTACCGTGAAAGGCGGCTACGCTTACCGGAAAGAGGCCATTCCCACATGGGTTCACAAGGCAAATCCCGCAAAGATGTCCCCCAACCGGATAGACGCGATAACCGGCGTCACCCCGCGCGACGGGACGCTGAACTACATCTGGGACGGAAAGAGCGACGACGGCAAACCGGTTCCCAAAGGGACCTATACCCTCTTTGTCGAAGGCACGCTATATTGGAAAAGCAGAATCGTCTATTCGGGCAAGGTGAATTGGGGAAGCCAAGAGCGAGGCCCATTTCCGTAACGGTCAACCATTATGACTTTTCCTCAACAAATAAGGACATGATAACGGAACTAAAGGTCTTCCATTCCGGAGAAATTTAAGCCGATTCCACCTATTTGAATCGGGACGAACAGCGAGATGAAAATGTTCTATTTTTAAGATTTCTCTCTCGAACAAGCCCGATAAAAATTCTGTTTTAGGAGAGCGGAACACATAAAAAGCACATAAAAGCCGCATATCGGGGGAGTAAAATCGCCCGATATACGCCTCCGGGAGCAGCTGAAAAGAGAAATAGGACGCGAGGCGCAGCCCTATTTCTCGCGAGGCGCAGCCCTTCCGCTCATGAGCCGTGGCCCTTTCCAACCAAACGGAAGCCCTTGAAAGTAAATCAGAGGGGAGATTTCGTGTCTTTCAACTCCTAATCGTCCTCATTTCCTGAACGATAAAAAAGTGTCCATTATCCACCACACAGGCCTATACCAATGCGGCGAGCAAGGAAAATTCCACAAAAAGAAGAATAGCGCCACCCTTATAGCCGTTCTACTGACATTCTGAATTTCGCTAACGCCTCTACGCCGCATTCTTTTCGTCCGAACCGTATTCCGGTCGGAATTATCGCGGCGTAGAGGCGTTAGCGTGTCCTATTTTTCAGTATGGTCTATTTTTAAGATTCCGACAGACTACCTTACCAAGCTCCATACCGCTCCGTCGGTCGTTCAGAAAAAGCGGGAGGAGACTTACAAAAAAAGCGGTCAAAACAAACCATGAGAAAGGCCGAGCAGAGGACAAAACGTCCCGTTTACAGGACCGCCTTTCTTGTACATCAACCTCCTGAACGTTGTACATCATCAGGCTGATTCATGTACAACGGTTGAACGGTTCTTGTACATGAGTCAGCCTCCCCGTCCGTGGGCCTTCGTCACGACGGTATAAGATACGGATTTCTTGCCGCCGACACCCGTCAACGGCAAGAAATCAAAACCCGCGTTACCAGTTCACCGGTTCACTTAGAATCACTCCGTCCGCAGCGTCCTCGGCCGTGAACACTCCGCCGCGATACTGCACGCACAGCATGACGAGCGGCGCGTCGCCATTATTGCGCACGGAACGGCGACCGTCAGGAGCGACACGCACCACGCTCCCCTCCTGAACGGGGAACACCTGTCCGTCCACTTGGAACTCGCCCTTTCCGCTCAGGAAGAAATAAAGCTCTTCGTGCTGCTTGTGCGTATGCAAAAAGCCCGATTCTGTTCCCGGTTGGAACAGTTGGAACGAGAACTCTCCGCCCGTAGCGCCAAGCACCGCTCCGCCAAACACCTTTCCGGGAATCTTCATGTCGGGTCCCAGTTCCAACACATAGTCACTCAGTTCATTCAACTTGCCAAAGTTGGCGGCGCTGAAGTTCGCCGCATTCGCAATCGTTTCTACTTTCTTCATCGTTCTTTCCTTTTTTATGGTTAATAATCCGTTCGTATCTACTTATAAAGCGCCTTCGACAATTCGCTCAGGCTCTCCTCTCCGGGAAGGTCGGGATAGGCATTCTTCATGGCCGCCACAAAAGCGTCAGCGGTCCCGCATTCGGCAAGCAGTTCCTTCATTCTGCTCAGATAGGCCACCTTAAACCTTACATCGTCTGCGTCCGACGCTCCGCCATGTCCGCCGATAAACAGTTCCGCCCCAGACTTCAACGATTCTTCCAACGCGGCTACCTGCGCGTCTATGGCCTCGGGCGACGAGATATGCAGATGACTGACGTGAGCCTTCACCGGCGCCCAATGGGTAAACCACACCTTGCCACCGATAAGGATACTGGCTCCCGGGAAATCTGTCGTCGCTCCACGGTAGAACGTAAACGGAACGCCCACGTAAGTCCGTGTCGCCCCGAACGGTACTTCCGACTTCTCTCCAGTGGGCAACGGCACGATAGCGGAGCCGAATCCTTGCGCAAAGCCTTTCATCATGTCGGCATACACGCCTTCGCTCGTGAACTTGGGCATACCTTCCGCCATCACGATGGGATGGGAACCCGTGCCGCCCAGATGATAGTCGGCTATGCGCCGTTCTACGGGCTTACCCAGTTTGGCCAAGTAAGCGTCGTATTCAGCCACATTGTCCTTGAACAACGGCTGCTCAAGAGTCACCAACGCATCCTTTCCTTCGACGATGTAGCTTGCGTCGCCCATCGCGTCGTTGGTATAATAGACATGCAGCTTGAAGTCGCTGAAGTCATGTACCTCAAAACGTCCTTTGTCTTGCGCCAAAGCGCCGAGAGCCAACAGGCTCAACAGAATGGAGAATGTCTTTTTCATTGTTCTTTTGCTTTTAATTGATTGCGTTTATTCGTTTATTTACTAACTTTGCATCGCATTGTTACTTTATTTTCGACAGTGCAAAGGTATACAGCATTTATCTATTATACAAGAAGTTACAAATTGATAACTAAGTTACTAAAAGCTCACTTTTAGTGGACGACAAGAAATTACAATGGCAAAAAAAACAGAAAAAAATTCCATCATCGAGATTTGTCCCATCCGTAACGTGGTGGCACGCTTCGGAAACAAGTGGTCGCTACTAGTGATTCTTATCCTGAACGAAAACGGGAGTACCCGCTTCAACCAACTGGGAAAGCTGATTCCGGACATTTCCACAAAGGTACTTTCCAACACTTTACAGATTCTGGAAGCGGACGGGCTGATAACCCGAACGGTTTTTCCCGAGGTACCCATCCGGGTGGAGTATAAGCTGACCGATACCGGAATATCGCTGGTACCTATCATTCAGCAACTGACGGAATGGGCTATGCAAAACATGAAGTCCATTATGGCGCATCGGAAAAAGTACGACCGGACATAATGGCCTTATTCATAGAAATCCGCTCACCCCGTTCGAGATTATAAATTACCCCGACTTCGTAAAGAGACAACGGACTATCTCAAAACGAAATCGGGGTAACGCTTTTGAAAGGAGCGTGAAGAAGCGGTCACACGGATTCAACTCATTTCTTCACTTCAACAATTTTGGTAGGAGCCATCTCCACATTACGACGGTCGACCTGACGGACAACGCTCGCCGCCAACGCTAAAAAGGCCCTTCCCGTCACCGTATGCTCATCTAACGCGACGGGCGTGCCCGTATCTCCTCCCTCACAGATACTCTGCACAATAGGGATTTGCCCAAGCAAGGGAACGTTCATCTCTTCCGCCAACTTCTTGGCTCCCTCCTTACCAAAGATATAGTATTTGTTTTCCGGAAGCTCGGCGGGCGTAAACCACGCCATGTTCTCCACAAGCCCAAGAATAGGCACATTTACCTTGTCATTAGTAAACATGTTAATGCCTTTACGAGCATCAGCCAAAGCCACTTCCTGCGGAGTGCTGACCACTATGGCTCCCGTCATGGCCAAAGTCTGCACCACCGTCAAGTGAATATCGCTCGTCCCGGGGGGAAGGTCAAGCAGGAAATAATCCAGTTCTCCCCAGTCCGCGTCTCCGATTAACTGCCGCAACGCGTTGCTCGCCATTCCTCCTCTCCAAAGAGTGGCTTGCTCGGGGTTCACAAAAAAGCCGATAGAAAGCAGCTTCACTCCGTACTTCTCTATCGGAACAATTAAATCACGTCCGCCAACGCTTTCGGCATAGGGACGGGCATCCTCCACCTGAAACATCTTAGGAATAGAAGGGCCGAATATGTCAGCGTCGAGTAAGCCGACCTTATAGCCTAACTTCGCTAAGGCCACAGCCAGATTAGCCGCTACAGTGGACTTCCCTACTCCTCCCTTTCCAGAAGAGATACCCACTATATTCTTCACTTGCGGGAGTAGCTTTCCGACTTCCGGTCGAGCCGCCTGCTTGCTCTCCGTATGAATGGTCACCTGAACGTCCTGAGAGACATACGTATGGATAGCCGTCTCGGCAGCCTTCAGCATCGACTTCATGAAAGGATCTGTCGGCTTCTCGAATATAAGCGAAAAGCTTACCGACATTCCATCTATTCGAATATTATCCGCCACCATCTCAGCCTCCACGAGGTTCTTTCCCGTACCGGGATAGCGTACGGTGGCCAACGCATCCAATATCAATTTCGGATAAAGTGTCATTCCAATTCCTTTCTTGATTAATAAAATGTTATTTACTACTATGCAACCCGCTACGCTTACTACGGTTATAGCTACGGTAGGGGTCTAACTCTATTTCTACATCCGGTTCTTTCAGTTCCCCTTCTTTCGGGAGGCGAAACTTTATATACTTAATATTCAACCCTCTGGCCAACCACTGTTGCTCGTAATAGGTCTTGATATCCAATATCTCGTCTACTAAGGTCGAATGATACAAGTCTTCAGTCATGAACTCTACGGGAAACCGATTCTCCTCTACCATATATTTTGTATAGGTAAACATAAAATTACTGTCTGTCTTCAGGTGAACGATTCCATCTGAGCACAAGAATTTACGATATCTGTCCATGAAATAAGTAGAGGTCAACCGCTTAGTCACTTTTTTCATTTGCGGATCCGGAAAGGTCAACCAGATTTCGCTCACTTCATCCTCCGCAAAGAAACGATCGATGATTTCTATATTTGTACGAAGGAAAGCGACGTTCTTCATCTCTTCCCGCAGAGCTTCCGTCGCTCCCGTCCACATACGCGCACCCTTTATGTCAACGCCTATAAAGTTCTTATCTGGAAACATCTTCCCTAATCCAACCGTATACTCGCCCCTGCCGCATCCAAGTTCGAGCACTATCGGACGGTCATTCTTAAAAAACTCCTTCCTCCATTTTCCTTTCATATCAAACTCCTCATTCCCTATAAGCGAATAAGGATGCTCGAACACATGAGGATAACTCGCCATATCAGCGAACTTTTCTAACTTGTTCTTTCCCATATCTATTCTAACTAGCAAACTAAATATTCATTGGCCGTGACCCGCAATGGGAGATGACTCCTCACAACCTTCTCCGGTCAACTCCGTTCAGCCAGCCTTCTACGGCTTCCGCCGTCATTTTACTTAAAAAGGATGGAACATACAGACTAAATTCGCTGCTCCATCCTTTCTATACAAATATATTCCAATGGGCATAACGCTGTCTTATCGCTCCGCCACCTCTTTAGTTACAAAGGTTCAGCCTCGAACAGCAAACGCCGTATAGCGGAATGTTATTCCACTATCGTTACCCAACCGTAAGTATCCGGCTCGTCACCGTACTGAATGCCGCGCAGCTTATTATACAGCTTCGTACAAACAGGTCCCGGCTTGCCGTCCTTAGAGATTACGTATGACTTACCGTTCTCCAAATCGTCGATACGCTCAATGGGACTGATAACGGCCGCCGTACCACAAGCTCCCGCTTCCTCGAAAGTAGAAAGCTCTTCTTCCGGAACCGGACGACGCTCTACCTTCATGCCCATGTCTTCCGCTAACTGCATCAGACTTTTATTCGTGATGGAAGGCAATATAGACGTAGACAAGGGAGTGATATACGTATTGTCCTTTATTCCGAAGAAATTAGCCGCGCCGCACTCGTCTATATACTTCTTCTCTTTCGCATCCAGATAAAACTCACAAGAGTAGCCCAAATCATGAGCTTTCTTATTGGCGCGCAGACTGGCCGCATAATTACCGCCAACCTTATAAATACCCGTTCCGTGAGGAGCGGCCCGGTCGAACTCGCGAATTATCACATACGGATTGGTAGCGAACCCGCCCTTGAAGTAAGGGCCTACCGGAGTAACGAATATAACAAACAGATATTCGCTTGCAGGGTGCACTCCAACCTGAGCACTGGTCCCTATCAACAACGGACGAATATATAGAGAGGCTCCCGTCTCATAAGGCGGAATAAAACGTTCGTTCAATTTCACAACCTTCAGCACCGCTTCCTTAAAGCGTTCCGTGGGAAGCTCGGGCATTAGAATCCCCCGACAAGTGGACTGCAAACGCGCCGCATTTTCCTCCAAACGGAATATACGCACCTTACCGTCCTTACCGCGAAACGCTTTCAAGCCCTCAAACGCTTCCTGTCCATAGTGCAGGCAGGTAGCCGCCATGTGCAGATTAAGATACTCCTCGCTGCTTACTTCCAACTCGCCCCATGCGCCATTGCGATAGTAAATTCTTACGTTGTAATCCGTCCTCATGTAACCGAACGACAGATTAGCCCAATCTAATTCTTTCATTGCTCTATGTATGTTGTATTAGTTTGCTTTTATTCTTCGATTGGCAAAAATAGCCTTTATTCTTCAGACTGCCTCTTTTCTTGCAATAATTTTTCCACTTCTTGGTCAGCTTTCGTCAGCTTTTCCGTACAAAAAGCTATAATTTTATTCGCTTCTTTAATTTTTTCGCCCAAAATGTCAATGTCCAACTCGCCGTTATCAATCTGACGGACTATGTTTTCAAGGCGTTCTATCGCCTGAGCGTATGTTTCTTTCTTCGATGCCATAACTTGTAACACTTAAATGGATTATAAATTCTGAACGACTGAATGAACCTCGCCCTTAGAGAGACGGGTAACCAGACTGTCGCCCTCCTTCAATGCAGATGCGTCTTTCACCACCTTTCCGTCCTTGAGGGTTATGCTGTATCCCCGCTTCAACAGCTTATCGGGAGAAGCGTCCTCTATACGTTGTTTCAGCAGTTCCAACCGATGCGCCTGACGGGTCAGCAGGGAGAGTGAGGCTTTCGCCATGTCTTTGCTGACCGCCAACAAGGAGAGACGCGCTTCCGATAACTGACGTGCGGCGAGTGAAGGAATACGTTCCCTAACCGCAGCAAGCCTCCGCCGTTCTTGTTCGAGCAGGCTTAACGCACTTTGCCGAAGGTGTGCCGACAGTTCTTCCAAGTGGTAGGCAGTCTCCAACATCCGGCTTATCAGCAACTCGGCGGCGGCTGTGGGGGTCTTTACACGGGTGTGCGCAACGAAATCGAGCACCGTATCGTCCCGCTCGTGCCCGATGCCCACAATAATCGGCAAGGGATACTGGGCGCACGCCGCGGCCAACATATACGTGTCGAAGCCGGACAAGTCGGAGGTCGCGCCTCCCCCGCGGATAATGACCACTACGTCAAACTCGGAGAGACGGGCGTTTATGCGGTCTAAGGCGGAGAGCACGGACTCTTCCACCTGCTCGCCTTGCATGACGGCGGGGAACAGCTCCGCGCGGAAATAGAAACCGTAGGCATTGTGGCGCAGCTGATGGCAAAAGTCCTCGTAGCCCGCCGCCGTAACGGAAGAGACTACGGCCACACGCTGAGGAAGGAGAGGCATCTCAAGCTCCTTGTTCAGGGTCAAGACTCCCTCTTCCTCTAACTGCCGAAGGATTTCCTTACGGCGGCGGGCCATGTCGCCTAAGGTATAGGCGGGGTCTATATCCAACACCGTCAGGCTGTAGCCATATAGCTCGTGAAACTGCACGGACACCTTGACCAACACTTTTATACCCGAAGTGAACGCCTGCCCGGTAGTCTCCTCAAAGTAGGGCTTCAGCAGGCGGTAAATGTTACTCCAGACCATGCCGCGGGCCTTAGCGACGAGCTTGTCGCCACGGGCATCCTTTTGCACAAACTCCAGATAGCAATGCCCGCTCGCGTTGGTGCGAACGTCGCTCAGCTCCGCTTGAATCCAGTATTCGCCGGGCATACTCTGTTCAAGGCCACGGCGGACAAGGGCGTTCAGCTCATAAAGGGAAAGGGATTCCATCGTCATACCGCTGTTTCTGCCCGCGCTTCATCGCTTACTTTTCTTGGCGGTCTGATAGGCTTTCCACATATCGGGAACGCCATAGCCGTAGATGTTGTCCGGAAAGTCCGCCCTGTCGCCCGAGCTACGTACCAGTTCGATAACCTCCCTCGCGGTCAGCCACGGACAAGCCTGCCAGAGGCAAGCCACCATTCCGCACATGACGGGCGAAGAGAAAGAGGTTCCGTTGCCGCGGCGAAGGTTGCCGTTCGTGCCCATCACGTCAGTCTGTACGCCCACCGCCACGACATCGGGCTTAGTCCGTCCGTCGGAGGTGTCACCGATTGAGGAGAAACGGGCAAGCACGCCCGCACGGTCGATGGCGCCCACCGTAAGCACGTTGTCTGCGTCGGCGGGGGGAGTTATCTTTTTCCACGAATCATCGCCCGAGTTTCCGGCACTGCATACGACCACGATGCCCTTGTCCGCCGCGCGGGACGCTTGGCGGGACATCAAGGCATAGCGCCCGTCCAAATCCCGATAGCGGTAGTTCTTACTCGAATCGTCGAACTTGAAATAACCAAGCGAGGTGTTCACCAAGTCTACGCCCACACTGTCGGCGAACTCTATGGCGGCGGCCCAATAGTCCTGTTCCACTAAGTTCTCGGACGATTCGTCTTCGCTGCGCAACAGCCAGTAGGACGCTTCGGGAGCGGTGCCTATCATCACGTTGGGCTGATTCATTGCCATGCAGGATAGGACGCACATACCGTGGCTGCCTTCGGCGTAGATGTCGGAGCGGGGGTCGACGAAATCGCGCGTGCCCAAGACGCGGATATTCCGCATAGCCTCTATGCGGTCGGCGTTATGGAATCCGGCGTCGATTACGGCGATGGTCATTCCCTCGCCCTTGAAGCCCGCCTTGTGCAATAAGTCCGCGCGACTGATGCGGGCTTGGTCGATGGCGGGGCCGTAGAGACTGTCCGAACGGGAAGGGTCGTTCAGCAGCGTGTCCCGTTTCGTCGGGGGATTTTTCACCTTGCCTTTCCAGACACGCTCCGTAGCGAGCACGAAGGGGAGGCGGGCGATTTCGGCGACGACGCTCGTGTCGTTGCAAGAGACCGTAACGAAATTCTCCCACTTACCGGTGACGAGGACATGGGCCCCCGTCTGGCGGATAGCGTCCACGTACTTCCGGCAAACGGGAAGGTCGGTGGAGTCTATCGGCAAGCCCTGCCTATGCCGGCGGGCTATGGACTTCTTGGAAAGGAAACGCTCGGGTTTCCGCAATGAGTACTCGGTGGCGGCCTTGTCTCTCAGGCTGACGCGGTACTTCAACGTATCGGAGGGCGTAAACTGCGCGCTCGCTCCGAAAGCGGCGAGCAGGCCTGCCGTCAATAATGCTAATCTCTTCATGATGTTTACCTTATATATTAATGTGTAGTCTTCTGTCTGTTCACGCGCAGGGCCATATAATTAATGTATAGTCTCCGCGCTAAAAGTCGCCTTGCTCCTGAATCAGCAGGCCGAGGCCACGCTGAGAGGCGATAAAGGCTCCGCCCAGCACGCGGCGTCCGTCGTAGAAGACGGCGGACTGTCCCGGCGCGATGGCCGAAGCGGGTTCGAGGAAGCGGACAAGGAGCCGCCCGTCGTCCAGACGCTTGACACGGCAAGGCAGCGGACGGCCACGGTAGCGGATGCGAACAGTCAACTGAGGGCAATCGAACAGCTCCCGCTCGTCGACTATCTCGTCACGCTCAAGCAGCATATAGTCCGTAAGCAGCCGCTCGGCGTCGCCTAACATCACGGTGTTCTTCTCCGCGTTGATTTTGAGCACGTAGGCGGGCTTCCCCAACGCGATGTCGAGACCCTTGCGCTGACCTATGGTGTAATAGGGCGCTCCCTTATGGCGGCCGAGCTTCACGCCCTCGGCGTTGACGAACCATCCCGGGCCTATCTCCTCGTCTATCTCAGGACACTGCTCGCGCAGGAAGTCACGGTAGTCGCCTTTGATGAAGCAGACTTCCATGCTCTCGCCTTCCCTCGACTTCGCCTCATAGCCCCTTTCCGACAAGTATTGGCGCACCGTGGGCTTGGTGTACTCACCGAGTGGGAAAAGGCAGCGTCGCAGGACGGACTGCCCCACGCGCCAGAGGAAGTAGGACTGGTCTTTCCGCTCGTCGTCGCCGGCGATGATGTACGTCTTCCCGTGGCGAGTCTCCAGACGGCTATAATGCCCGGTGGCTATCCAAGCGCAGTTCAGGCGGTCGGCCCATTCGCTCAGAAGGCGGAACTTGAACAAGGGGTTGCACATCACGCAGGGATTGGGGGTTCGGCCCTGACGGTATTCGTCGATGAAGTAGCGCACGATGGTCTCCCTGAAGGGCTCGCGCTCGTCGGCCACGTAGTGCGTCACGCCCATCGCCGTGGCCAGTTCGCGGGCCTCCCGGGGGTCGTCGCCCCAGACGCGCATCGTCAGCCCCACCACCTCGTATCCTTTCTCGCGAAGCATCAGGCAGGTGGCGGTGCTGTCTATGCCGCCGCTCATGCCTACCAGTACTCTCTTTGCTCTGTCCTCCATTCGTCTTTCTGTTTAATGCTGATTACGGACGCGAAAATACAAGATTTAGCGGAAATTCCCTTAGCGGAGCGGCCGATTAGGGCGCGGGGCGAAGGGGAGCGAGCAGCGAGTCGATTTCCTTCAGCTCCTCGTCGCTGAACGCGGGGCTATCGAGCGCGCGCAGGTTTTCCTCCAGTTGGGCCACGGAGCTCGCGCCGATGAGGACGGAGGTGACCCGCTCGTCCTTCAGCAGCCAAGCGAGCGACATCTGCGCCAGTGTCTGCCCCCGGCGCAGGGCGACGCTGTTCAGCCGACGGGCCACCTCGACTTTCTCGGCGGTGACCTGAGCGCGTTGCAGGAATCCCGTAGGACGGGCCGCGCGCGAACCCTCGGGGATGCCGTCGAGATACTTGTCCGTCAGCATTCCCTGCGCGAGGGGCGAGAAGGCGATGAGCCCCGAGCCCGAACGGGCCGCCAAGCCTATCGTCTCGTCCTCCACGCCGCGCTCGAAGAGGCTGTAACGGTACTGGCTGACGAGGCAGGGAACGCCCGCCTCGCTGAGCAGGCGGTAGGCGAGGGCCGCCTCGCGGGGCGGATACTTCGATATGCCGACGTAGAGGGCCTTGCCTTGCCGCACGATGTCGACAAGGGCCTGCATGGTTTCCTCTACGGGCGTGACGCCGTCGTAGCGGTGGCTGTAGAAGATGTCAAAGTACTCCAGTCCCGTGCGGCGCAGGCTCTGGTCGACGCTGGCCATGAGGTTTTTGCGCGAGCTATTGCCGCCGTAAGGCCCGGGCCATATCTCGTGCCCCGCCTTTGAGGAGATAATCAGCTCGTCGCGGTAGCCGCGGAGGTACTCCCTCAGCACGCGGCCGAAGTTTATCTCGGCGCTTCCCGGCTCGGGCCCGTAGTTGTTGGCCAAGTCGAAGTGAGTCACGCCGAGGTCGAAGGCTCGCTTTATCCTTTCGGCGCACGAGCCGTAGTCGTCTACGCTGCCGAAGTTCTGCCACAGCCCTAACGAGATGGCGGGCAGGCTAAGGCTACTTTTTCCGCAGCGCCTGTACCGCATACGCTCGTACCGCGCCGCGCTTGGAGTGTATTCCATAACGCTGTCGTTTTAATGATGAATCGTTGCGACGACAAAGATAAGAAAAGCCCCGGCCTCCGCATAGCGAAACCGGAAAAGATTGTGGAACGTCCGCACGGGGAGGCTCTGTTTGTAAACTTTATTCGCACCTTAGAAAAATTCCCTGCGTAGAGAATTTTTACCCTCTTAATGGGTATTGATAATCAGATAGTTACAAATCGACGAAAATTAGGGTGAAATCGGCCCATTTTGTAAGACTTTTTATACATCCCGCAAGGGAAGGGAAACAAAAAGCCCGCCACCGGCAAATCTCTGCCAATGGCGGACACGTCACCCTATCACTAACCTTTAACCTAACGCTATTCCTTTGCGCTAATCAAGCGTACCGGCCCCAACAAGCCCGAGGGCTGCAACGCGGAGTCAGCGTTCCACGACTGAATGTTGGTCCACGTTATGCGGTCTTGCTCCGGCAGGCGCGCGTCGCCGATAAGACGGTTCATCCAATTGTTCACCACGTCCACCTCCACGGTGTTCTCGCCGTCCTTCAAGAGGTCCGTCACGTCGACGCGATACGGCGGCGTCCACGCTCCGCCCGCATACTGCCCGTTTATCTTTACCTTAGCCATCACCATCACTTGCCCCAAGTCAAGTGCGTAGGTTCTGCCACTCTCCTTGTCGACGTTCAGGGTCTTTTTGTAGGTGGCCGTTCCGGAGAAGAAGCGCACGCGGTCGTCGTCCGACTTCGACCAGTCGGCGAGCGAGTCGAAAGCGAGGGTGAACTGGCTTTCCTTCTTTCCTTTCTGCACGAAGCTGACTTCCCATCCGTCGTTCATCGGCGTTTCCTTCACCTCCTCGGCGGCGTAAGCCACACGCTGTCCGGAGGGAACCTCGCTGCGGAACACGACGAACGCGCTCTCCAACGGTTGCAGGGTAAGCGGCACGCTAAGCAGGCTGTCCTTCTCCACGTAAGCCAACGAAGAGACTTCGCCGCTCACCGGATTCCAAAGCTCCGGCTTCAGGCCCCGTACCCTGAACGTTGGCTCTATGCGGCTCTCCGCATCCGTCTGGTTAGAGACGAAGTAGATCTCTCCCTGCTCGCCCAACGTGCGGTGAATGAACATCGTGGCCCGCTGCCTATCGGCGTCTCCGTTCAGGCTGAAGTCGGGCCTCAAATTCAGGTCGGCGAAGATTTCCTCCAGCGCCGTCCCGTCGGCGTAGACATAGCCCTTTCCGTAAGCGTTCTTCTTTCCTTTCCACAGCTCGTCCGCTGCCGCCTTCACGCGTCCGTCGGCCTCGGGGAATCCCGCCAAGCTCGGCGAGCGTTCGGGTGCCGGCCCCAATACGACCAGTCCCTCGCTGAGCATCTCCTTTATGCGCTCCAACAGCTCGGGGCGCATGGTCTTCTGCTTCGGAAGCACCAGTACGCGATACTCCATTCCGCTGTTCAGCTTCAGTTTTCCGTTCTCCACCTTCGCGTACTTCATAAGCACCTCCGCGTTGATATAGTCGAAAGAGTAACCGTAAGGCAGCGCAGGGTCGCACACTCCCGTCATCTTCGGAGCGTCCTCGCCGATAAAGTAGGCCACGTCGGCGACGTATCTGCCCTGCTGAAGCATGAAGTTGCACCGCTTCAGGTATTTCGTGAAGAGGTCCATATACTCAAACCACGTGTTGTTCCTATTGAACTCGTTGCCGAACCAAGCGGCCATGCCCGGCATACGGTCGTCGGGCTGCTGGATATAGAGATGCAGCAAAGTGCTATTGATTCCCTCCGTAAAGAAACGGTCCACGCGCTGCTTCATCATGCGGGGATAGCGATAGAACACCGGTCCTCCCGAGGTGCACGACTCGGCCCAAATCTGCCGCTTCCCGTAGATGTGTCCGCAAGAAGAGGCCGCCCTGTTCTCGATGTCGCCGAGATTTCCTTCACTCCAGAACTCTCCTGCGATTTGGTCGGACTGTCCTCCATACATGAGGAACTCTCCGGGAAATCCCCAATGGCCGTAGTTCTCAAGCCACGTTTGCAATCCGTGCTCGTGGCATACGTCCCTCAGCCCCGCCACGTAGTCATACGCCACGCGGTCGGCGATGAGCCGCCGCAAGTCCCAGAGAAAGCGGTCGGAGCGGTCACGGTCGCCCACCACCTGCCCGTACAAGGCGGGAAGATACGGTATCGGACTGTATCCGTAACGCTTCGTAAACTCCTCTTCCATATCGTCCGTCCAGTTCAGTCCGCCCGTCTCGTAGCTATCCTGCACCACAATCTTGAAAGACTTCCTATCCTCGGCCGGAATCCTCCGCAGCATCTCGCCGATGTATGCGTCAAAATGCGCCCTGACGTGCTCCCTGCTCATCTTGTCTACCTCCAAGCCCGTAGCTTCGGGCACCGCCGGCGAATTGGTCACGCCCGTCGGCACCATCGCCGTAGCGAGCACCGTCCATTTTCCCTCAGGCACGTCCCAGTTCAGCGTATTGCCCTCCGCCTTGTCCGTAACGTCAATCACCTTCTCCGGGTCAATGTTCAGGCTCGCGTCAGAACATTCCGGCTGAGCCTCCCACATATATTCGTGCCACATGGGGAGCGGTGTCTGGAACATCTTGGCCAGTGTCTTCTCCGCGTAACGCTCTACCAACGGCGCCTCGGACAATACGACTTGCACATCGCCCTCTCCGCCGCCGTCCAGCGTAAACTTGAACTCCGAAGCGGTCGTCTCCGGCAACGCCACCACAACCGGGGCGTAGGGCACGAAGCCCACGTTCAGCTGCCCGTTGCTCCGGTCAATCTCGAAACGCTTCAGCAGCCGGTACTCCCCGTTCTCCTTCACCGAGAGTTCCGCCGTGCTCCGGAACGGATTGGCCATACGGAAAGTCAGACTGCGGACGGTCGAAGCCTTGTCAAGCCTCAATGTCTTCTCTATCGGCTGCCCGTTCTTCTTCTGAATATCCCACGTGTACTCCTTTCCGCCCACAGTCGGGAAAGCCAGTATCTTTACCCGCTGCGCATCCTTTCCCAAATCGGGCAGGGTTACCAACTGTCGGGCCCCGTTGCCCTCCACCTGCACGCTCGCCGAGGTCAGGTAACGCATGGCCTGCTCAGGCTTCACCCACGGCCCCCCGGACTGGCTCCATCCGGGACTGTTGAATATGCCAACCTCTATGCCCAAGTCCGTAGCGGTCTTCAACGCCGTGTGCGTAATGTCCCACCATTCGGGAGACTGGAAGCGCACGTCGCCGTAAGGCACATCGTTCACGCCCATGCTTCCCAAGAAGGCCCTGTTGATTCCGACCTTCTTCATCGCCTCCAAGTCCTTCACCACTCCATCTTTAGAGATGTTATTTGAAATCCAATACCAATACACAGCGGTCTGAACGCTGTCCGGTATCTCCTTAAAGCCTCGTTCGATGGCTTCTATGCTCGGTTGCCCCCCGTTCAGTCCGCAACCCGAAAGAACGGCCGTACAAGCCGCTGTCGTCAAGATGCTTTTTAATTTATTCTTCATGCGCATTTTTTTGTTTTTATTATGAATCATTTTTCTATTCGCTTTACTTCTTTATCGTAACAGATACCGGCCCCAACAATCCCGTACTCCTCAGCGGAGAATTTCCGTCAGGCCATCTTCTCACCCACGTCTTACGCTTCTCTTCCGGTTGCTTGGCATCATACACCAAACGATTGTACCACGAACTGGTTACCTCTATCTTCAACGTATTATCGCCCTCACGCAACGCGTCCGTTATATCCACCTGATAAGGAGGAGCCCAAAGCGTACGCAACTCTTTACCGTTCACCTTTACTACGGCTATCATATCCACTTGCCCTAAGTCCAACACATAGCTTGCGTTTTCCTGAATATTATCCATGCGAAAATCCGTCGTATAAGTGACGGTCCCCGCAAAGGCTTTCGCCTCGTCCGATACGTCCAAGTCTTTCCACGCTTTCAATTCCTCCGTACGTACGGTAGCGGGCGCTCCCCACCCTAACGGATAGGAAAGTATCCATTCACCGGATACGGGTATCGTTTCCAAAGTTTTCTTGGAGTCACTTCGCATGTCCGTCCGCTCGGCATCCGCATCGTTACGGAATACGATGAAGCAAGAGCCCGCATAAGCCAAGTCAAGGGTAACGGTGGTTCGTCCGTCACCAGTAGACGTTCCCTCTATCGGAGTAATGACGCCAGTCTCGGGATTCCATAGTTCAACCTTCCCTTTATTCCGGAAACTTAAATTACCGTGAAACTCACCCCCTCTCGGCGCACATACGAAATACCAGTCCGCATCTTCCGTCTGCCGATGCGTCCACATCGCATTTCCTCCCGTCACATCCGGCTGAATCTTCAATTCTGTCAAAGCGTCGGCTAAAGACAACCCCGAAATAATGCGGCCTTTTCCGAGTTTCTTAACCTTTTCAACGGCAGCGCGTTTGCCCCAAATCTTTTGGACCGCCGCATCAAAACGCTTTTGCGCCTTTTCACCGCCCTTCAATGTAGCCAAGCCCCGAGGAGCCTCAGCGATTACGGTAGCTCCATCAACAATCAGCGCATAAAGACGCTCCAACGTTTCCGGCAACATACGCCTATTTTCCGGAATCCATATTACTTTATAGCGTATTCCCTCCGGAGTTATCACCATCCCGTCTTCATCTATAAGCAAACGGTTCAACAGCACATCCGGATTACAATAATCATACTTATACCCTTCAGGAAAGGCCGCATTTTGGTCAGGCTTATGGTCCATCTCATCCCCGATATACCATAATACATCAGAAACGGGTTTTCCTCGCTCTAACAAATAGCCGCACCGGGCGAAATACGCATTAAAAACCGGCATATGTTTCCACCACGTCTGCCCGCGCAAAAAGGGAGTGCCTATGCCCTGCCCTCCAAAAGAGGTACCGGGTTGCAGAAAACCAACCTGAGGATTGTGCGTATAGGTATGAAAAACAAGATGAGAAACACCTTCTATCATATTCACATTAGCGACCTCTTTCAGTTGATACAAATGCTCGTCCCACGTATGAGCGAAAGAGGTAAACGCTTCAGCGGCTACCCGAGGCTTACCGTACATACGCGCCGCCGAAGCAGTCGGCTTGATGGGCTTGAAGTTTAAGGAACCTACATAACCGTCCGTAAAAGGTTGCCAAAACTCGCACATCGGCACATCAGCGTACTTAAAGTATTCCATCATATCCGTAGGAAAGACATCCCCCGCCGCCGTTTCGTAAGTAATGTCCAACCCATTCCGCTTGGCCAAGACAGCCATGTTTCCAAAGAAGTTCTCAACAAGCAGATTATTCATCGTTGTTCTCCAATCACGCAAAAAGCGAGTCGTCGTTTCATGGTCGTCAATGACATATCCAAACACGGCAGGCAACCATTTACGCAACGGATAGTCCGTGATCCGCTCAAACGCCCGTTCCATTTCGGGAGTCCAAGTCTGTCTCTTGCATTCCCAACTGTCAAACAGCATCGCATTCAGCAACCCGCCTCCTAACGCTCCGTTGGAGAGCTTACCGATATAATTATCAAACTGGATAGTCGAGGCTTTCGCCGACAGCTTGTCACACTCCCAACCGGTTCCCTCAGGAGGGGCGGGACCATTTTTCATGCCCGTATTCACATTGCCTATCCGTAATATCGTCCAGTTTCCTCTAGGCGCTTTCCAACGCAACGTGCCAGATTCATCCATCTTGTCGGAAACATCTATTATATCCTCCGACCGGATGAACGCCTCTTCCGATTGCGAGGGAAGTTCCCCGTTCCTTTCAATGCTGCCCAATGTCCATCCGGCCTCCGCTTCCCAATTATTCTTTCGGGCTGCCGAGAGCATATGGACATACCTCAACGTCATGGGGTACTTATTGACTATCGATACACGGTACTCGTCCACTCCTTCCACTTCAGGACAGGCTAATGAAAGTGAACCGCCACCTTGCCAATTACTTTGGGGCAAATCCGTCTCAATCACCTTCCGCAAACTACCGTCAGGCATTATGGCCTCCACCGCAACAGTAACTCCCGGCTCATAGCACCAAACGTGCGAAAAGCTTTCCGGATTAGGAAACTCTAAAGTTCGAAGAGTCACCGGCTCGTCAAACTTAACCTGAAACCAATGCGGAAGATCAGCCGTAACGGGCGGGAGCTGCAAGGCCGAGTTATCCTTTCCCGACAGCCATTCCAACTTAAAGTAATCTTCGTTGCTCTTAACCGACACGGGCTGAAGCGATTTGCCTGTATCGTCTATCGGAGTAGGGAACGCCAACACCGCCACGTCCTTATAGTCACGCCAGTCCTCTCCTCCGTATTGAGGCTCAGGCAACCGGATTTCCGAGTCAGTTCCTCCCGCCACGTCCGTCCTACTCCAAACCAAATGCCTCATAGCGTCAGATGGCTGAATCCACGGCCCGCCGGCCATCGACCATCCCGGACAGTTCAGCATGGTATAACGCAGTCCCAACCGACGACATTCTTTCGCCACGTGCTTTATCGTCTCCTCCCACTGCGGGCTAAGGCAGGCTATCGGATTTATCACCTGCGGCCAGACATCGTTATTAAAATGCCCGTGGAACAACTGAATACCCGCAAATCCCGCCTCCGCAATAGCCTCCAAATCCGCAGTAAGCCCTTCTTTCGAAACGTTGCCCGCAATAAGATGAAACCATGTCTCGGGATAGTATACTCTGCCCGGAGAAGCAAACACTTGTTCGTCACGCAAACCGAACGCTCCCTCCAACTCGTCCGTTGAAGGGCATATCGGCGTTTGAGCGCAGATAAAGGACACGCCCGCAACGCTCATCTGCAAACTGAATAATAGACGTTTAATGTTCATAGCAAGTAATGTTTTGTTTATAGCGTAACTGTCCGGACTTATTCCCCTTCTCCAAACACTTTCTTCACCGCTTCCAAATAACCATACTTATACAACGTATCGGGCTCCAAACAGCTACCTTCGGCCCATTCGTTCCAAGCGTTAATCGTAACCAAAGGAACCTGATCCGGATGTTCATCCACATACCGCTTGGCCTTATACAGGAACTTTTCCAGCTTCTCCGGAGTCACTCCGGACACAGCCGGCTGCGCTTCGCCCGGATAGCGCGGATTCGGGTCCCAATCGATAGAAACGTGAGGGAAGTATGGAACGGAGAAGCTCCGGTCGAATTCCTCATACTTGGCAACCGCCTGCTCACCCCATGCGGCGTAGTCCTGATTTGTAGGAACGAAATGACACCATTGATAGTTCGTCAGGCTTTCGATGCCCAAGAACTTAACGGTATTTTCTTGAGTGGAGGAAGTGTCTCCGGGAGTAGCGGAAATCGTCGCAGGAAGAGCACCCCACAGTATGGCCTGCACATGCACCCCCTTCAAGCCCGAGTCTACACATTTCCTCCTAAAACGGTCCAAAGCCTTCTTAGCCTCCTCCATGCCTCCCAAGCCGTTGATAAAAGTTCCTAGTTCATAAATGGCGAATACCGGCTTGCCGTCTATCTTATAATAATTTGGCCGAGAGAAATAATCCTTTATAATGTGATCCGTAAAGCGGTCGAAGATTTCCGCCGTCACCTCCCCGCGCCAATAGACCTTACTTTTGTCCGGCTCGTTCGGGTCTATATATGCGGTATGTGTATGATTAGCCCACATCAGGTAAAACCTCATCTTCTTGTTATTCCTCGCCTTCAGAAAGCCTTCGTTCAATACCCGCTCCAAGAAAGGCTTGTCATCGTACCAGTACCAGTCAAAGATAAAGGTGTTTACCCCATACTTCAAGGCCGTGTCAATCACCTTTTCCTGCACCTTCGGGTCGGCCTCGTCCAGATAGCCCCATAAAGGCACGCGGGGTTGCCGATGTCCCTCGAACTTAGGCTTCGCCTTATAAACCGCTTCCCATTCGCCTTTCCCGTCATGGAAAATATTCATCTCGTCGAAACGAGGATCATCATGATAGGCCGGCCAGACATATGCCGCCACATCGTATTGGGGCTGAGTCCGTTGGGAAAAGACGGACAAGCCAAACGAAAGCGAAAAGCACAATAAACAAAACAATCTCATATACATTTCTTCTTTAATACCTTCTAGCGCAAAGATATGGAATCATAATTGAAAAAATAATTAGATTTTTGATTTGAATCCTTCGTTTTTTGACAGTTTTCCCTTCATTTTATCCAACAATATAGGCCGTCCGATAGACGGATGGCGGAACTCCCATGTAAAACTTGAACAAAGAAGAAAAATAAACTGCGCTCTTATAACGCAGATATTCCGCAATCTTAGCTATGCTCCAATCTGTATTCATAAGCAACGAGCGCGCGGTCTGCAACTTCAGTTCCATAATGTAATGCTTAAACGATACGTTGGTGTATTCCCTAAACATCTTCTGAAAGGCTCCATACTCCAACTGAAGCCGCCTTGCCACTTCTCGCGGCGTTATTCCGTCCAGATAGTTGTCCCTCATCAGCTCATGCGCATTCCGTATGAGCAGCCAATCCTTATTTTTCACGTCACATCCGCTCGTGCCGTGATATAGTGCTAAGGACAGAATCGCATTAGCCAACCCCGCCAACACCTGCTGATACCCCGCCTTCTCCTCCATCGCTATTTCTTGCGCCCGCCGGTAATAGCTCAGCACGTCCTCGCAGACACCTATCAAAAACACTCGCCTTGTAATGTCTAGGCATCCATTGTGAAACCAATTGTCCACATCCAGCCCACGCAGTCCTATCCAATGTTCATGCCATCCGGTCTTTATATCCGGAGCGTAGCTATGCCATGTGTAAGGCGGTATGATTAGCATCGTACCGGGCAGAAGCAGCGTTTTTTTCCCCGACTGGAAAAAGCAGGTCCCTTGCCCTCTCGATATGTAGATAAACTGGTAATTGTCCAATATACGCCCATTATCCTGAGCAAAGCAATAATTCTCCGGATGCCCGGCAGGAGGATAAGAATCATACCCAGACGGGATATCCGCACTACCTACATTATCTACAACAATCCCCCAAAGGAGGTCTTTCTTGTTACTTACCAAATATTTGAAATTCTCCATACTCCGTTTCGCTTACAATGAAACAACACATCGCCTTTCTTTACTCTTCGCAACCCGTTTTTGCCGAATAGCCCAACATGAAGTCGTGCATTGCCCGATGCATAACCCTGCATTGGCCGATGCACAACTTCGCGTCGCCCGATGCGCCGAATCAGTCATCGCATAGACAAGCTCACACTTCCCGAGATGCCGGCATCGTACAAGTTCAGGTTAGGAATGCCCCACTGCCACAGCCGAAGCTGATTAATGTCGTCCAACATCCACATCCGGTTAGCAATCAGGTTCCCTACCCTTATCGTCAGCTTGTTTTCTCCTTTCTTCAGCTTATCGGAAACGTCAAAGCGGAAAGGAGGCCATAAGCGGGCGCCGACCGACTCACCGTTTACAAACACCTCGGCCATATACCTCACCTTGTCCAGTTCGACGAGCATCTCGTCCGAAACCTCATCCAACGTTACAGTAGTCGTATAATCCACATATCCGGTATACTGCTGCAATCCCCATTCATACCATGAACGCAGCCCGGTCACCTCCGTATCCCCCACAACAAAGGCTATCGGAGCCAACGGGATCTTTTGCTCTTCCTCATTCATGACGAATCCCAACAAGCCCGAAGAAGTCGGCAACGTCACCTTTCTGTCCTCTACCTTCAGGCGATTACCGTCAATCCAGATATCCCGTCCAAGCATATACTCTGGCAAGATGACCTCCCTCGCGCCGATAGGAATATTCATTCTCCAATACACGTGCTTGTCCTTCAGGTTCGATCGCTTCGCGTAATATATCCAACTCGCAGCGTCGTAATCCGGTTGCAGCTTCTTCTCGTCAACCCGCACGTCCGGCGTATAGAGCACCTTCGCCGTCACCTTACGAACCGTATCCTGATTCACGTAAGACAGATGCCATTTGCCGCCCAACGTCCGTTTCTCCAATTTCTCCGGTTCGTCGGCCGCCTTCTCTTCCAACGGTTCCTTGTCCGGATTGAAAGCCAACCAATACGCCTCGTAAGGATTCAGCGTCAACGACACCTTCTGATAGCCATTTTCCTCCTCCGACACGACCGGACGTATCTCTCCCGTCTCGCAATCCCATATCTCGGCTCTGCCCTCTCCGTCCCGCAGCCATGCGGTAAAACGTTTCAACGTATCCGTATTGTTAGCCATCCAATACAGATGGGTGCCATCCATATTCCGGTGAGCCGTATACAGACGGTTCGCACGCTCAAAGCGCATTTGAAGCGTGACGTTCTCCCTCAAGGCGGCAATCATCCTGCCTTGCTTGTCCGGCTCGCCCGACAAGTTAAGGAGAGTAGGCTGAGCCTTCAGCGCCTCCGTCCGCTTCTGAATCTCCGAATCATTCAAGCCGTAATCCGGGGAACCGACCGGAAGCTCGCCGAGCGCGATGACCGTTCCTCCCGCCTCCGCAAACTCCGCTATCTTATTCAATGAGGAACGGGATATGACCGGAACGGGAGGAAGAACTACGGCGTAGAAGTCATGACCGTTAATCGTCAACTTCGTCTCATTCTCCGAGCGCGTCACCTTTCCGTTCTCCAAATAATGCTTATCCCCTATCAAGAAATCGATGCTCGCCTCGTTCAGCTTCCGCATCGTTTCCGAATAGACCACGTTCGCGTCAACCGCCCGCTTGTCCCATGCGCCTTCGTTCCTCGCGTTATTCGTAAAGCAAACGTCCGAGAAAGCCCATACGGTTTCCATCGGGCTGACCAACAACACATCCGCCATCAAGCTACTCTGGCGTGTAACGAACGATGCCCGCCGAGCGAAGTCCGTCCAATAATGCATATACGGCCAATAAGGATTATCCGTAAACCAATCGGTCGGGAAAGGAACCGTTTCCAGTTTACGGTTCATATAGATACCGTGAGGCACAATGTGGCTCACTCCGAACGAGGTAACGGAGTTTACCGTCATCTTCATCATCTCCGGAGTCTGTACCCATCCGGCTACGCCCATAATCTCGCTCATGAACGGCCGTCCCTCAAACTCGGCTACGGACTGTACCTCCTTAAAGTCATGCACATCCTGCGACTTCATCTCCAAACAATCGTTACCCGGCATGGTCACCGCCCTCGTAATCCGCATCAAGTCGCCAACCGCCATCGTTTCCAACTGCAAGGATTCCTCCCACAGATTAGAGATATAGTACATATTACGCTCCTTCAGCCATCCGACCAACGGCGAGAAGTAACAATCGATATATACATCCGAAACCACGTCGAACCAGTCGTAACGGGCCTTAGCGAAAAGACCGTCCTTGTCGTTCTCCGTCAACAAAGGAAGCCATAAGCGCATATCTCTTCCCGTTTTCTCCAGATACCGTTCTGCCAAGTAGTCCGACCACGCCATTTGCCAACCGTAGTCACCCTCGTTATCCACGAACACGCCCGGCATTGTCGTTCCCATCTCCGTTCCGAAACGCTTGGCATACTGCTCATGTACCATCGGAATGAAGACCTCCATCAGTTTGGGGTTCAAATAGTTCACCCTTCCTCCGTCAATGCCCGGATGATGGCTTATCTTGTAGGTATAGAGTATCCAGTCATTTCCTTCAGGCGCTTTCCAACTGATAGTGTCGTTTTCTCCATTTATCAGTTGAAGCGAAGCCGCATCCAACTTGCCGTCCGTCGCCTTCTTTCCAACCACGACAAAGTCCACCTTTCCACGGCCAAACGTATCGCCCGCCTTCACCTCATATCTTGTCCACCACAAATACTCGGCTTCCAAGTCCGGATGCTGTTCCAATACCCTACCGGCCGCCTGCCCGCTTGGCCAGTTATAGTCATCGCAATAGCCTAAAGTCATTCCGTTCCGCTTGGCCGACTGCACGGCATTACCCACAGCATTAAACCATGTATCCGACAAATACTGTTCTACCGGAAGCGCAGGAGTGTTCGCGTCAAACCCCGACCTCGGGTGAGCATATCCCGGATTCAGCCGCTGTCTCGCCATCTCCTCGGCCATTCCGGCGGCAAAGCGTTCATCCCTTATCGTATCATCCCAGAACCAGAACGTGTGGGGAGCGTAAAACATGGGCGGTTCCTTAAACATCTCTCGGACCTCACTCGATGTATACTCTTTCTGCCACTCGGGCAAACGGTCGCCGCAAGAGACGCAAATGGCGCAACATATAGCTATACCTACAAACTTTTTCATACGTAACAATGTTTTATGTTTTTGTCTTTCATCTTTTATCGCTTTATAGTAAAGGCATAATCTCCGGAAACGATTTCGAGGACGATATACTTTCCTTCTTTCTTCACGAATCTTACGCCAGTAACAGTATCCAACGTTCTGTTACTTTCCAAAATATTGGAAAGTTCCTCGGTTGGAAGATAGACCGAAGCCGTGGTATTGCAAGGAATGGAAATGTTCCATCGGAAAGCCTCGTCTGTACTTTTCCAAGAGCTTCTTATTAGCCCACGCACCGAATGGTAGGATGCCTTCACGTAACGCAGTTCGTCAATCAGCTCCGGTTTCATGATGATTCTCTTAAACCCGCACTCCTTCTCGTCGCTCTTTATTCCTGCCAGATTCTCGTACAGCCAGATGATGAGGTCACCCAACATCATGACGTGGTTCTGCGAGTCTATCCACTTCTCCATGCTGTCGCCGTTCCAGTGCTCCCATATCGTCGTGGCCCCTTTCTTTATCATATAACCGAAACTGGGGTAGTCCGTTTTCTGAAGCATCCGCAGGGCCACGTCAGGTCTTCCACCTTTCGTCAGTTCCCGCATTAGCCATTGGCAACCTATAACTCCTGTACTAATGTGTCCTCCAAACTCATTCACCGTCCGGTCAACCATATTCTTGAAAACATCATCCCGATATTCTTGTGGAACCAGACCGAAACTGAGTGAAAGCGCATTGGCCGTGACGGTATTGTTGCTGTAATATCCCTTCTCTTTGTTTAGGAACTTGTTGTTGTAGGCGGTCTTTACCGCAGGGAGCTGGCTCTCGTATTCCCGGATGTCCTCCTCGTATCCTAACAAGCCGGCGAACTTCTTCAGCAAGTCTAGCATATGGTAGTAGTAGGCAGTTCCTATCAGTTCCTTGTCCGTGATGCGGTCCGGGTCTTTCGGGTCGTTGAATGTGGGGTCTTCCGGCGGCGTACACCAATCACCGTATATGTCCCGGGTCATTATGTGCTCGTCGCTCAGGTACTTGTCCCTCATGTAGTACAGCCATTTCTTCATCGAGCCGTAATATTTCCGGATAGGCTCCATGTTTCCGTACTGTCTGTACAGCATATCGGACACGGTCAGGTAAGTGCCCGGCCACGTCATGTTGTCCGAGTAAGAGCTCCAGTAGCTTGGGGCGATGTCCGACACGCTGCCGTCTTCCCGTTGCGTGATGCGGATGTCGTTCACCCACTTGGCGTACAGATTGTTATTGTCGAACACGAAACTCTCACCATACGAACCGATGGCCCGATCGCCTGTCCATCCCATTCTTTCCGTGCGTTGCGGACAGTCCGTGGGCATTCCCCGATAGTTTCCTTGTATGCTCCAACACGCGTTCCGGTATATCTTGTTCAGCAGGCTATCCGAGCACTCGAAACTGCCCGTCCTCCTCATCTCGTCGTACACCACGCGGCCCTCAAAGTCCTCCTTCCGCGGCTCTCCCGGATACCCCGTTATCTCCACGTAGCGGAAGCCGTGCGACGTGAAGCTCGGCTCCCACACCTCCGTTTCGCCGCCCTTTAGCGTATACTTGTCTGTCGCCAGTCCGCCGCGCAGGTTGTCCTGATTGATTGTCCCGTCTTCGTTCAAGAACTCGGCGAAACGCAAGTTGACCTGCGTTCCCCGTTCTCCTTTCACCTTCATCCGTAGCCAACCCACCATGTTCTGTCCCATGTCTAAAATGTATGTGTTTTCCTTCAGTTTCCAAATCCCGGCCGGGCTGATGGAGTCCATCACCGTGATGTTCTTGTTCAGCTGCGCGCCCAGTTCGCCTTTCGGGGGAGCCACCCGCTCGGCCTCTAGCCACTGTTCGTCGTCGAAGCCCGCTTCGCTCCATCCGGCCATTTCCTTCCGTGCGTCGTATTCCTCCCCGTCGTATTCGTTATTGGCTACGATTGCCCCGTTTGCCGTAGCTTTCCATCCTTCTCCACTCGTTACAATCTGCTTACTCCCATCGTTGAACGCGATTTCCAGTTGGGCTATCAGTTTCGGGTATTCAAAGTTCTCCGTGCGCCGCATATGAAAGAAACGTCCGTTACCCAAGACTATGCCGATGGCGTTTTCCCCTTTCTTGAGGAATCCGGTCACGTCGAACGTGTTATATTTCACCTCCTTGCGATAGTCCGTAGGCGTGGGCGACAATTCCTGCCGTCCGACCCTCTTTCCGTTGATATACAGCTTGTACAGTCCTAATCCGGAGATGTAGATTATAGCCTTTTCCGGTTTCCGCTCTATGCTGAACTCGTTCCTGAAGTACCGGGCGGACATCCTCGTGTTATCCTGCGTCGGCGCTTCCCAATCGAACGTCTTATCCAGACCTATCCATCGCGCCTTCCACTCGTCAGCATTTAATAGCCCCATCGTCCACATGGCCGGCTCGCTCCAACAAGAAGTTCCTTCATTGGTTGTCACTTTTACTTTCCAATAATACTCCTGTCTGCTCGTCAACGGCGTTCCTTGATAAGGGATAAAAACGGACTCGTCCGTCTCCACTTCTCCCGAGTCCCATAAGTCACCCTCGTCGTTATCCAGTTTCTCCGGGGAGGACGCCACCAATATTCTATATTCTTTTTGATGTATGCCCCGCTTGTTCCCAGCCAGTTCCCAACTCAACCGCGGATGGGGCACATCAATACCGTATGGAGCTTCGTTCCGTTCGCACAAGAGATTCGTCACTTCCACTCTTGTACAAGCCGCCATAGAGAAACACAACAATACCGTAACGCTTTTAAAAAACGATAATCTCATACCATTATTATTTATATATCAACTGTTCTGGCTAAAAAACTGTCACTTAAACTTTCCCTCGGGTTTGTTCTGAGGAGCTTGAGAGAGTCTTCAAACATCAATCCGTGTCTTTTCTAAAAAGACTTAGCCTTTATTCTACGAACTTTCTTCGTCCCTGTTAGGTGGCTAACGGCAGTTAGCCTTGCGGCTAACAATCGTTAGCCGATAAGCTAACATCCGTTAGCCGATAAGCTAACATCCGTTAGCCACCTATCAAAGTCAGGGATTTGAGACATCGGGTAGCTAAGTCCCAACCAGAAACCTTATTCATTCACCGCTTCTTGCTCTACTCCCAAAATCGCCAGTTCACAAAGGTCAGCAAACTGGCTATAACCGGCGTTCATCACAATTTTAAAGTGAGTATAATATTCTTTCGTATTCACCGGATAATATTGCGGATTCTTATCCGTACGCGAATAGACATCGTACGTTTCTAAGTCAACCCAACTTTCTCCATCTTTACTGCCTTGTATCGTGAAATTACTGAAAGAATAACCCGTCGTACAGTTCGGATCATTGCGGCATTGCAACACCACTCTCTTAATATT
Organism: uncultured Bacteroides sp.; assembly: GCA_949285075.1. GTDB lineage: Bacteria > Bacteroidota > Bacteroidia > Bacteroidales > Bacteroidaceae > Bacteroides. The sequence continues at coordinate 29,038 of CASDXF010000007.1, forward strand.
AATCGGCTTTTTCATGTCCACCGCTAACCAATGCGGAAATCCCGGCGCATTACCAGTATGCTGACTATGCCAGTAAGTAGGAACATCGGCATTAGCATTAGGAGCCCATTCGATTAAGCCATCCAATACTCGTTCTGGATTCGCCCCGCCATATCCGGTTTGCCCGGTCGGTTCATACGAACTAGCCGTTATCGTCCAATCACTGCGGTCAATAATACTCAATGGTTCTGTTATGGTTTCCTCAGTTTCAAACAAATCCACACAAGTCGTGTCCGGTCGATAATAACTCTTTGTCGTAAGTTCTGTTCCTGCCATATAATCATTGAGAATCGTCTCCCCAGTCGCCTCCGCATCAATAGTCAATGTGCAATCCTCTCCTCCGGCATCCTTATAACGAAGTTCCGTATATTGCAAGCCGTTACTTATATCCCCGTCATTCCACTCAACAATCAACTTATCTTGGTTGATGTAAGCAAGCGTAATCTCTCGATTGTATATAGACGACCTATACAACTCTCCATACGCCTGACTGTTCACTTCCACCGGAATCGAATTATTACCTTGCGCATCAAAGGTTTGTATTTGGAACGAATAATCCTTCTCGGCAAGATTGTCTATCTCTACCTCTACGTTCTCCGTATTCCCATTGATTACAAACTCTCTGGAGTCTTCCCAATTATTCCATGAGACTACCGCCTTAGCGATGGAAGGGTCATTCCCCTTATCCCATTTCAATATTACCCTACTATCGCCAGAGCATGCCCGGGCATTCGTCGGTTTCTGCGGATAAATGTATCCACCGGGAACCACGTATTTATCATACGCGTCTTCCAATTGCATACATGCGGACAAAGACATCACGCACAGTAAGCTTGAATATATTATTCTTTTCATAAGATTCCTCCTTTTATTCATCTACAATTTTACCGTATACTTCCAATTCTGCTATAATAACCTCACCAACTTCCGTCGCTCCATTCCACGTTTCATAAGTTCTCCATCTTAAATAGCGCACTGGAGGAGTAGGAGCAGGATCGCCGTTTTCATCTAAAAATTCAAAGTTTTCTCCTTCCACATTTCCATATTGAAAGTCTTCTTCTGTCGGATTTCCTGTCTGTCCAGAAGGCTGATAAGAAGAGAAGCGCCCAAGTTTAATCCAATCCGGATGATCCGTATCTCCATTGGGCATATCCACACAAGTACCAAACAACTCAAACTCTTTCACACTGGTATCCAAATATGTATATTTAGGACGCTGATGTTCCACAATGCGAGTAATCTCTACCTTATGCTTTAAATCAATAGTGAAAGACTGAGGTATAGGAGTGTTTTTCGCTGTTGCATAAATGTATTGAGCATCGATATCCCATCTGCCATCCCATAAATGTTCTATACCAAAATGCGGAGCTCCCGGAGTCCAACTATCTCCCGCAACCTCTTTATGTGCAAAAGGCTTTGGAATCTCTTGTTCAAAAACTGGCGTTACAACATACATCACCGTATCAGACGAATTACCCCAACGATCGGTTACATATACTCCTACATTTGTTTCAACAGCTTCCATACCACGTTGAGTGAATTGGCCTTCCGTCAAGCTAGAATAGAATCTCTTCAATTGTTCCCACTCGTTCGTCTCCTTATTCTTCGTCAATAATACATACGTTAGACTCTCCTGTGAACCATTCTTTGAATAATTAATCTTCACCCCACCAACCGCTCTCTTTATCTCACAAGAAGATGAGACTTCATCAACAACAGGAGTTAATGGAGTCACTTCCACAATCAAAGGCTCAGATTCTTTCCCGTTTCTCCCCACGGTATAAACTTTAACCGGAGTAGTATTTACAGACCCAAAACCTTTCAATACCAACGAATCAAGATAAATAGAAGCCTTTGTTTCATTAAACTGTCCCGGATTGATTTCATATACCGCCTTTACACATAACAGATTCTTATCTTTAGGTATCTGATAGCGCAGCACTGCCCCTCCGTGCCTCGGAGTTACCGTGACTTCCATCAAGGGCAAGGGAGCTGGAGCATCCTCATTCAATATATCAATCCGTTCCTCTTCCTTACAAGCATTCCCTAATAGCAAGAAAGACAAGATTCCTATTAAAAACGTTACTCTTCTCATAACTCTATCCTTATTAAGTTACCAACCTAAATTCTGCACTAAATTTGGATTATTTCGTAAATTAGCATTGCTTATCGGCCAAAAATAATCCTTTAATCCAAACTGCTGATTAACTATCACTTTCTTTCGATAATAATACTGTGGTTCACGCTGTTCTAAGTCCCAACTTTCTATGGGGGTTCTATATGCTTCCATCACTTCCTTCCACCGACGCAAATCCCAAAAGCGTTGTCCTTCAAAAGACAATTCAATCAACCGTTCCCGATGAATAATTTCACGTAACCCGACTTGACTTCTAAATTTACCCGGATTAGTAGAATAATTGGTCCAAGCCTCTTCTACTCCCGGTATGCCAGCCCTATCACGCACTTTATCAATATACGTTATCGCTTTCGCTCGATTTGTTTCCGTATCAGCAGCCTCATTCAGAGCTTCTGCATATAACAAATATACATCGGCCAAACGAATAAGAGGCCACGAATAAAGATTTACCGAATAGCTATCCACACCCGGATTCTGCACACTTTCAAAGTTCACATACTTCTTAGGTATATAACCAGTTACCGGACCAAAGTCCGGTCCTGTAGCCCCATGAAGCTGCCCCTTTCTACCCTGCACATAAAATAAATCGTTAGGATTAGAATCATCATATTTCCCTTGTCCATACCAAACACCCGTGTCAAATCCTACCCAAGCGTAAAACCTCGGCTCACGATTAAAATGGATATTAGCTGTCCTAGAACCTCTTCGAATATACAACTGATCTTCAACACCTGCGGTTCGAGTCTCATAACGAGTTTCATAATCAAAGGTTTTATCTTCTTCAACAGGTACGCCATGCTCCGTATAAAACTGTTCACCGATTTTCAACGGAGTACATAACGATTGACTTAAACGAGCCCCATCCTGATATTGAGGATCCAATTTCGGAGTTGTACCCACTTGGATATAATCCGGTCTACTTTTAGAGTTTGCCCATATAATTTCACTATTCCAACGTTCATTAAAAGCGTTCCTTAAAGACAACTGCAATATAATCGTATCCGACAAATTATATTGCGCACTTCCCGGATACTCATACAATTTCATTCCAAGTTCATCCTCACACATCTTCACGGCTTCCTCGCAAGCGACAAGCGCTCTGTCCCATTTCGCCAACGACCATTCTTGATTGAACAAAGGTTTTTTGTCCTCACTATTCGTATTTACCAAATTGACCTGATCGGTATTCCCATTAAATAAAGGACTAGCCGCAATGACCAACACCTTTGCTTTCATAGCATAAGCGATTGGCCGTGTAATACGCCCCAGTTCTTCAACTGGGTTAGTGATAGATAAAGGTAAATCAGGCGCAGCCTCATCCAAAAGTTGGACAATGTAATCAAAACAATCGTCCACTGGTTCACGGAAAACCCGCACTTCTCTCTGTGAAGCATCAATCGGCAAATTCTCCCGAATGATAGGGATAGGCCCGTACATACGTACCAAACAAAAATGATAATACGCTTTCAAAAATTTAGCCTCAGCTACCCATTGTTTTTTCTCCCAATCGGGCAAATCGGGAACATTCACTACATTCTCTAAGAATATGTTACAATCACGTAATGCCTTGTAATAATGGTCCCAATGATTTAGTAAAGGATTATTCGCATTCTGTAATCCTCTTCCAATATTGAAAGCCTCCATAGAATAATCATAGTGTAGCGCATTCTCCATGCTCCACATTTCATCTCCCCACAAAGCCGGACTAGAACCAACATCACCCTGTTCCGGCATGTAGGAATAAAGGGTAAAGAGATATTTTTTCGCTTCCGTCCGCCTCGAAAAAGCATTGTCTAATGTACTGACTCCATCAGGCACTACATCCAAAAAGTCACTGCAACTAACGCCTATGACGGTAACCATGACCAATAACATGTATATTATCTTTTTCATAATCTATTTTAATTGAAAGTTATGTTTAGTCCTATGTTGAACACACGTTGCAAAGGATAGCCTAACCCATTACCTAACATTTCCACATCCCACAATTTAAACTTACTGAACAATAGCAAATTTGAACCATTCACATAAAAACGACAAGTGGCTAGGCGTAAGTTTTTCTGCCATTTCCATTTATCCGGCAAGGTATATCCAAACTCCAATGTTTTCAAGCGCAAAAACGTACCATCCCGCTCCCACCATGTAGAGCCTGCCACATTATTGGGATGCGCCGTTGCGCTTAAGCGAGGATATAGCGCATACATATTCTGATTATCTTCCGACCAATGGCTATCAGCATAGGCTTGAAGCAATTGAGTCTGGTTATTAAACGGCGCTGTACCAGTCGCATCAATATTGAAAGCGACATTAGTCTGCCCCTGAAAGAACGCCGACAAATCAAAATTCTTATAACCGACTGAAAAACCAAAGCCGTAAACCACTTCCGGAACAGAAGTAGTTCCAAAAGGAACGATATCATCCGCATTAATCACACCATCTCTGTTTATATCCGTATACTTTATATCGCCGCCACGCACAATTTCATTTCCGACATCCTGTCGCGGCGAATTGGCTACCTCTTCATCATCTGCGAATAAGCGTTCCGCAATGTATCCGTAACGCTGATTTACATACCGTCCTGTCCTATACAACCATTCGTATTTATAAGCCGGTTCTTCATAAACTTCATACTTGGAACGAGCAAAAGTATAGTTACCACGAGCAGATGCCCAAAAATCTTTATTGAACGACTGCTGATATTCCAGACTTATATCTACGCCTTTTCCGGAAGCTGCTCCCAGATTGGCTTTAGGAGTGACAGCCAATCCCATTGTAGTAGGAACTGATGCCCTATCCATCAAAATATTATCCCGGTACTCCGTAAAATATTCCGCTATGATATTCAATTTATCCTCAAAAAAGCCCAATTCGATAGCATAATTATTCTTTGTAGAAATCTCCCAACCAATATCCGCATTAGCATAGCGAGAAGTGGATATCCCATTTAAAGTATAATTAAATTCTTCACCAAAAGTCGCCTTTTTCTTATCATCATTCATATTTACTTCAGACATATAAAAAAAGCGGTCGGTACTAGAACCAATCTGGTCGTTTCCTACTTTTCCCCACGAATAACGTAGCTTCAATGTAGAAACTATCGGCTTGATATTCTCCCAAAACTTTTCATTGGAAACCATCCATGCGCCGCCGAAAGAAGGGAAAAAGCCCCAACGATGACTTTTATGGAAACGCTCGGAAGCGTTATAACCGAAATTAAACTCTGCAAAATAACGCCTGTCCCACGAATAAGTAGCACGCCCTGACAACCCTACGTTACGATGAGGAAGTGACAATTGCAAGCTACCGGTATTGGCATTCAACTCATTCCGCATCTGAAACACCAACAGACCACTTACGCTATGTTTCTCAGCAAATGTACGATCGTAATTCAAAGCCCCTTCAAAATAATAAGTAGACTGCGTCACCTTATCTCCTTCGCTATAACCCAAATATTCCGTTCCGTTCTCATTAATTAACTGATAGCCGTATTCTCCAGTCTGTGAATTCCGCAAAGTCGTCTTGTAGAAGAAAGGAGTAAAAGAACGAGTAACAGAAAACTGCGACAACCGAGAGACGTTAAACATGGCGCGACCGGTAAGTCCCGGTGTAATGAAGTTGAAGTCCTGATGCGCCTCAATCGTCGCCTGCATTTGCGAACGGGACAACTCTTTGTAACCTTTCGTCAACTCAGCATAGGGATTAGTATACTCGCCGGTATTGGCATTACCATACATGGTATGCTTCACGAAAACGTGCTCCGCATCCGGTTCATAATAAGGTTGAAACAATACCGGATTGGAATGTGTAATCAGGTTGTACATATCCGTACCTCCCGTAACCGGTCCGCTATAATCATCAAAAACGCCACTTAGACGCACAATCATCTCGGTGCTCTTCGTCACGTCAATGTTGATGTTGGAACGCAAGGTGTATGAGTTGTTATTGATGTTATTATTGAAGTTATTCCGCTTGTCTATGTTGAACATACCGTTGTCGTGGTTGATAGATGCGGATACATAGTACCGGGCCACGCCACCACCACCGCTCACGCTCAAATTAGCGCGCTGCGTCGTCGTAAAGTTTCTCAATAAGGCATCCTGCCAATCGACACTGGGATAGTAGACCGGATCTATACCCGCTATCGTATTGTCTATCTTCTCCTGAGAATACATGGTCTCTAAAGCCGCTGAAGAGCCTCCACGGAAACGGGTCTGTACAGCTTCGTTATACATCCTCATAAACGTAATGGGGTCGGCATAATCTATATCCTTCGTCGGCATAGAGAATGAATTCTCTATTCTCACGTCAATCCGGGCGGGGCCTACCTTACCCTCTTTCGTCGTCACCAGAATCACGCCATTGGCTCCGCGCGCTCCGTAAAGGGCAGTGGCCGTAGCGTCCTTCATCACGGAGAAGCTCTCGATGTCGTCAGGCTGCAAGCGGGCCAAGTCGGTGGGAGTCAGCTCGATGCCGTCTATCAATATCAAAGGGTTGCTCGCATCGGGAGCGAAGGAGGTGATACCGCGCACGAAGAAGTTGGCGTTATCCTGTCCCGGCTCTCCGCTCGTCTGATAGGCTATGATACCGGCCAGATTACCCGCCAACGACTGCGTCAGGTTACTTGAGGGCCGTTTCAGCTGCTTGGGGCTGATAGTGGTAATGGAGCCGACCACGCTCTCCTTCTTCTGCTTGCCGAAAGCGACGATGGTAACCTCCTCAAGGGCCTGCGCCGTTTCCTTCATTGTGATGCGCAGCACACGGCGGTCTCCAACAAGCACCTCCTGTTTTTCATACCCCATATACTGAAACACTAGCGTACAATGTTCAGGATCGGTAATCCCAATGGTGAAATTACCCTCTACATCGGTTATCACCCCGGTAGTAGTGCCCTTAATCGATACATTCACACCCGGCAACGGCCCAGACGGGTCATTTACCGTTCCCGTAATTTGAATCTTATTCTGGAGCGATTCCAGTGTCCCATTGTTTCCGTCCGAAGCGGAAAGTTCTAAAAAGAAGAAAACGAACCCTATCAGCGTCCATATTCTCCTATCAAAAAACTTATTAAAGGTAAAAGCATACATAACGCTTAAATTAAGTATTAATAATATAGGTATTGCATTAACTATCGCAAAAATAGCAACTACAAAAGCGATGATTATGTAATATTTGACCCGATACATGGATAAAATGACATATCAAACCGATATCGTTGCAGCGCAACGCCAGTCGCTCTCCGTTCAGTCAAATATGCGCGGCGATAATTTCTCTGCAATATGCGGTTTTACGCATAGAGCGACACATAACCTTGCACAGCCCGACGCGAAGCAGCGCACCACGACACGCTTCCGCATACACATAATGATTCCAAGTCAGCCATTAGAAAAAGCGCCGTTATTTCACCCGGCACGAAACAGCTTATTATCAGCACCTTATTACCCATTTGAGAAACAGCCCTGTCTGTCGCGAGCCGCTGCCCTATCTGTCGCGAGCCGTAGGGCTATCTCTCACGAGCCGCAGGGCGGGCTGACAAGTGGAGGTGGCTCGATGTGAATGCCCCCTCCATCCGCGATAGCGAAAAGCGTACCCGGAAAGGCTCCTCAAAAGGGGCACGGGCGAATCTAAACGCCTTTATACGCCGGACATAAGATTCTCTAATGACCCCACGTGACGCATTCCTTTGTACAGGGATATTGAAAGAAATCATCGCTTCCTTCATTGAGTTTTTTATAAATGTATACCATTAAGCACATTTTCATCGCGCAAAATTTGGATATAATAAAGTGACTCCTTATTTTTGCCTACAAACTCGTTAAAAAACGTAACATAACATGAAATAACAACCATACAAAACGACCGACCATGGGAGACGAGCAACGGTTTAAATATCTTGTCAGTAGTAAACAAGACTCGTTGTGGGGTATTACTGTGGACAATGTAGGAAGCGCGGAAATTCCGCCCGATTACAAATGTTATCCCCCACAATGCGGACATCCGCACGATTATTTTTTCCGTCCGGATAAAGGACGTATGTTGGATAATTACCAGTTTATCTATATCTCTCACGGACGGGGCACATGCAATTTTCACCCTAACACTTCCATTGAAGTAAACGCCGGAGACATGCTGATTATCCCTCCCTTTACATGGCACAGCTATTGGCCCGACCGAAAAACTGGATGGCACGAGCATTGGATAGGCATGCGGGGAAGCGCGATAGAAAACCGATTTCGAAACGGATTCGTCAGTCCTTCACAACGGATATTTAAGATTGGCTATAACGAGGAGATTATCGAATATTATCGCCGGGCATCCGCGATAGCCGATTTAGAAATGCCCGGATACCAACAGGTATTGGCGGGATTGGCCAATCTGATTTTCTCATTGGCCTTATATCAAGACACGAACCAAATGTTCGCGAACGACAGAAACATTGAATTGATAGAACAGGCAAGAACCATATTACGAGAAAACTATCTGACCGATATTACTCCACAGGAGGTAGCCAAGCTTATCAACATGAGTTACTCGCTATTCCGGAAAGTATTCAAGGAATACAATAACATCTCTCCTACACAATATGTCATTGAGCTCAAGCTGCAGAATGCCCGCAAGCTACTGATGAACACGGACAAGAGCATTAAGGAAATCGCCTTTTATCTAAATTATGACGACCCTTTATATTTTTCCTCCTTATTTAAGAAACATGTAGGATACTCTCCCTCCACTTTTAGAGAGAAATACGGACGTAAGAATATTCTGAAAAAAGAGGAGGCCGACAACTAGCCACGTTCTCTCACAAAAAGAACGACGCAAGAGCCATAAATAAGCGATTAGCCGAAAAAAGACTATCAAAAAGCTAAGCTTTTATATCAAAAAGCATATATCGCAAATTCAAATTAAAAGCGTTCTTTGTACCGTCAACACATTAAACTGAAAGAAACGCTATGAGCCTAAAAACTTTTTTACTAACGACTTTAGCCGCTACCGTCTGGTGCATGCCATCCAATGCGGAAAAGCTGCCAACCAAATCACAGATAAAGGTGGATTCTGAGAATCTTTATGAACTGTTCCGTAATCCGGAATCCAAATACCGCCCGTTCGTACGTTGGTGGTGGAACGGGGTGCGCCTGAGCGAGAAGGAGATTCTACGTGAATTGGACCTCATGAAGGAAATCGGCATAGGAGGAGTGGAAATTAACTCTATCAGTTTTCCGGGAGAGGCCGACAGCGTGGGATACCGAACGATGCCTTACCTTTCCGATGATTGGGCGCACATGGTACGGGTAGCAGCCGACGGGTGTAAAGAACGGGGAATGGTGTGCGACATGATTGGGGGCTCCGGATGGCCGTTCGGCGGAGAGTTCTTGCCTCGGGAACAGCAATTGCAAATGCTGACCATAGAGACCGTTCAAGTGGATGGCGGAAACGAGGGAACAACCTTCAGCATCGATAAGGACGAGCTGTTGCGCCGCGTCGACCCGCCCATCATGTCGAAGAACAATAACCCGTTGAAAGAGCTGCTTTATGTCCGCATAATGCCTCAGCAGGTCGACGAGTTCACCGAGGGAATAAGCTGCGACGGTATCGTAGGCAATCAGACCTTGTCTGTCAACGTTCCGGCAGGTAAGCACGTCATTTACTTCTTCGTCAAGATGACGGGATACATGAACGTCATCGAGGGAGCGCCCGGAGCCTGCGGCCCTGTACTGAACCACTTCGACAAGGAGGCGGTATGGAACTATCTGAACCGCCTGTCGGACAAGCTGCAATATACCTCGCCGGAGATGCGGAAAAAAATACGGGCCATCTTCTGCGACAGCTTCGAGTTGGAAGGAGCCAACTGGAGCAATACGCTTTTGAAAGAATGGGAAGATTACTTCGGCTACTCCCTATATCCTTATCTGCCATACGTCATCCGCAAGATAGGACACATGGGCGACCCTCTGCCCGAGAACTACGGCTGCCAATTCTCGGAGAAGGTAACTAAGGAAATCGTACAGCGTGTACGCAACGACTTCGAACGTTTCCAGATTGTCCTGTTCAAGAAGAACTTCATTGACACGTATAACCAATGGTGCCACCAGAACGGCTTACAGTCACGCATCCAGAACTACGGACGGGCACTGCATCCGATAGAGTCATCCATGTACATTGACATTCCCGAATGCGAGACGTGGTTCCGTGACGGACTGGGAACCGACTATCCGGACAACAACATCTTTCACGGACACGCGCACTCCATGATTAACAAGTTCGTGGCCTCCGGCTCACTGTTGGCGGGCAACGGACGGGTAAGTTGCGAGGAGATAACCAACACGGGAGAGATATTCCAGTCTACATTGGAAGAAATCAAGATAGCCGGAGACATGAGCAACATCTCGGGCGTGAACCACTCTATCCTTCACGGATTCAATTACAGTCCTCCCGAAGCCAAGTTCCCGGGATGGATTAAGTTCGGTGAATACTTTAACGAGAACAACACCATGTGGCCGTACTACAAGCGTTGGATGGACTACAAGGCCCGCGTCTCCGCCGTATTGCAGAACAGCGTTCCGCAAGCGGACATCGCCATTCTTCCGCCCTTAGAGGACATGTGGTCCATATTGGGACAGCAGCGAGACCCCTTCCCGGCGAACGTCTACCCCGCCTATGCGCACGACTTGTGGCAAGACCTTCACCGCAACGGAAACGGCTGCGACTACATCAGCGAGCACATCATCCAACAGGCGAAAATAAAGAAAGGGCAACTTGTCTTCGGCCCGCGCGCATACAAGACCTTACTGTTGATGGAGGTGGAAAGCATGGACCCGGAAACGGCCAACGCCCTCGAACGCTTCGTCGCCAACGGGGGACGAATCATCTGCATCGGAAAGACACCGTACCAGAGCGTCGGGTTCCGCGACTACGAGAACCGTTCCCGTGCCGTGAGCAGTACGATGGAGCGTATCAAGACGAAGTACGCCGACCGCTTCACCACGATAGCCCCTCCTTCGGGCGACAACCAGACGGAGTGGTACGCCGGCGTGCAGAAGGAGCTGAACATTACACCCTACGTCAAGATAGACAAGCCTTGCCGATGGCTGTTCTGCAACTACTACAAGTCGGGTAAGCGGGATATCTTCTTCATGACCAACTTCAGCCGACTGGAAAAACAGCACGTGCTGGCCGAGTTCCCGGCGGAACTGGCCAAGCGACAGGCGTGGCTGTGGATACCCGAGACGGGCGAGCGGTACAAGCTGCGCAACGACGGTACCAACGTACTGGACCTGACCTTCGGAAAGGCCGAGTCAAAGCTCATCGTATTCGACGACGAGCGGGACGGTGAATGGTATCAGCCTCTGCCCGAGGAGCCGGAGAAGACGACTCCCGTCAACGGGCTGTGGAAGGTGAAGGCCGTACATCGGGACGGAACGGAAAAGGCGTTCGAGATGGAACACTTGGCCGACTTCAACACGCTGCCTTTCCCGTGGTTCCGTAACTTCGCCGGAACGATTGACTACACCATCGAGGTGAACGTGGAGAATCCCGAGGCGTACAGCGTCATCAACACGGGGACGGCCCGGGGCGTAGTGGAGCTGTACGTAAACGGCGAGCAGGCGGGAACCAACTGGTACGGCGACCACGCCTTCGACGTGAAAGGCAAGCTGAAGAAAGGCGCCAACACGCTGACGGTAAGGGTAACGACCGTCTTGGGCAACTACTGCAACTCGTTGGTGAACAACGCCACCGCCAAGCGGTATGCGCACTCTATGAGGCAACTGGGACTGGAAGGCCCCGTCCGAATGTATTAATTCCAATGCTCTACACAATTAAATGAATCTACGCAATACATTGCTATCGTGCGGATTCCTCTTGTCCTCTATCTGCGCCTATGCCGGAACACCCGGCACGGGTGCGATAGTGGAGCCGTATCCGCAACTCACGGGCAAGCCGACGGGCACAAGACAGCCCTACTCGCCCGACCCGTTAGTCCGCTACCGATGGGACAGTCCGGCGGCGGATGATGATTTGGAGGTCTATACCCTGAAGCCGCTCTCGGTGAAGGCGGACAAGCCGGAGGCTATCAGCCGCTCCGACCCGGGCAAGCGCGTCACCGTATCCGGGGACTGCGACCTGATGTTCGACTTCGGGCAGGTGAACGCCGGATGGCTGGAGTTCGACTGCGAGAGCCTGACCGCCGACGTGACGTGCAGCATCAGCGAGTTCAACGAACCGGCGAGATTCAACGCGGGGTCGGAGCATCCGGACAAGACCGCGGCTCCCGTCCGCTACGGCGACACGTACCGGCTAGAGCTGAACAAGCAGCTCTACGAAGGGGTGCGCTACGCTTGGATACACCTGAAAGGGGTCAGCGGGAAAATCGTCCTCAAGAACGTGCGGTTGGTGTGCCAGACGAAGCCCGTCAACTACGAGGGCAGCTTCGCCTGCAACGACACGACGCTCAACCGCGTCTGGTACACGGCGGCCTACACCGTCCGCCTGAATCTGCTGAAGGATTACTTCGGGGCTATCCTGATGGAGCGGAGCGACCGCCACTCGTGGACGGGCGACGCGCACACCTCGCAGGCGGCGGCGTTGGTGGCCTTCGGCAATTACGACTTTGTACGCAAGAACCTGCTCTACACCTCGGAGCAGTACAACGGCATAGAGAGCTACTCGCTCTACTGGGTGCAGAGCCTCATCGACTACTTTACCTATACTGGAGACACGGCCACGGCGCTCGCCCTGACGGACAACGCCTGCGGAAAACTGGACAGGGCGTACGGCTTCTTCGACCATCTGCCCTCGCTTTCCTTCTACGGATGGGACGAGCGTCTGGGAGGAGGGTTCGAGCAGCCTAATCTGCCCGAGACCCAACTGGCTTACCGGGCTCTCGCCATCCAGACATGGCGAAGGTTCGCCCGCATGATGGAGGCCTGCGGCAGACAGGAACTGGCGGAGCGATACCACAGGTACGCGGAGGAAAAGGCCGGACGGCTGCGCTGCCTGCCGGAATGGTACCGAGGATACGACATCTTCGCGCTGTCCGACGCAGTGAACGCGGGAGTGGTACGGCCCGAGGAAGAGGAGGCGATATGGCAAACCGCCTTCGCCGACCGCATCCAACGGGTATCCTACTCGCCCTTCAACCAATACTTCGTGCTTAACGCGATGGCCCGCATGAACAGATACGCCGAAGCCCTCAATACCATAGACGACTGTTGGGGAGGACAGCTGCGCTACGGGGCCACGACCTTCTTCGAGGTCTTCCGCCCGTCGTGGAACCTCTGCAAGCGGGCGCAGAACGACGCGCCCGTCAACAACCAGTGCGGCTACACGAGCTTCACGCACCCGTGGAGCAGCGGCGTGCTGAAGTGGTTGACGGAGGAGGTATTGGGCGTGCGGCCCACACGCCCCGGCTTCGCCGAGTTCAGTGTACGGCCCCACCTGACGAACGGGCTGACACGGGTGAAGGGCGATGTGCCCACTCCCCGCGGAACCGTCTCCTTCGAGATAGACACGAGGGAGGGGAAGGCCCGCCTCACCGTGCCGGAGCAAAGCGTGGCCAACGTCGCCATCCCGCTGATGGGGACGAGGGGCGTAACGGTATCCGTCGACGGCAAGACGGTCAGCCCCACTCACACGGACGAGGCCTACGCCTATCTGCCGCCGCTCGGAACCGGAAAGCACGAGCTTACGCTACGCTACGAGGGCACGCCCGAAAGCCCCGTGAAGCGAGAAGAGATAGCCTACCGCTACAGGACGGAGACCGTGACGGAAGACGGAACCACCGGGGGAGCGTGGAAGGGCAGGTACGGCGAGTCGGGCTACGTGCTCTTCAGCTACGACGAGGCGGGGGCGCACCGCATGAAGCTGCCCGACGGATGCCGCAGCGTCATCCTGCAAAAGGGAATCAGTTGGCACGACGACAGTCTCTCCGACTCCCCGGCAGCGCTGACCGACCCCATCAACCCCTCCCGAAAGCAGATGGGAGGAGCCATCACGGGCGACCCTATGGCCTGTTGGCAGACCTTCACGATAGATGTCGACTACCGCGTCGGCAAGCCTTACAAGCTCAGCGTCTACCTCGCCGACCCCACGGGCAACCGGCGGTCGGCCATCGAGCTGTTCGACCTCGACACCAAACGTCTGTTGACTCCCGTGCGCATGGTACGGGACTACTCCGGCGGGCGATACGTCACGTTCACCGTAGACCGCCCCGTCCGCATACGCGTGTGTCAGGTGCGGGGAGACAACGCAGTGTGTCCGGGCATCTTCTTCGACGAATCTTAAAAACAGAACATTCTGAAAAACAGCACATCCTGACACCTCTACATCGCGATAATTCGGACCGGAGTACGACTTGGACGAAAAGAACGCGGCGTAGAGGCGTTAGCGATTTTCAGTGTGTCAGCGAATCGAAAGGTTCGCTGACACACTTATTTTATTTGCGATAAAACCGTGTTATATCAACAGTCTATTTACCCTTTAGGCGTAATACCGTTACATTCATTTCGAACAAAAAACGGGAGCAACGAGAAGCGAAAACACGTTAAATCCCCATCCGATTCGCCAAATCAGGCATCCTTCACTCTTCATTCCCCGTTCTTCATTTCAGCGTCAGCACTACGGCTCATGAGAAATAGGGCTGCGGCTCGCGAGGAATCGCCCTTCCGCTCGCGAGCCGCAGCCCTTTCCAACCGTCCCCAAAGGGCGTATGCAGGCGTTTCCATCCCCGAAACGCACGGTTTTCATGCCCTTTTCACGCAATCCGGCCGCCTAAAACGGAAATTTCGACGGGCCGTTTTTCAAGGAAAATCTTAAAAATAGACCATTTTCCTCCCGCCGCGACACTCAGCACCTGTCCCGGTTTTAATAGTCCCTTAGAACTGGAAGTAGATGAACGGCTGTATGTCGGAGCTCTTTATCTGAATGACGAGGTAAATCAATCCGACCAACAACAAGGCCTTGCCCAAGAAGGGAAGCCTCGTCACTCCGAGGCAGGCGGCGTTCTCCCAACGGGCGGGCGCAAAGTGGAGCGCAAAGCCTATGCCCATCAGCAGGAACACCTGCCAATATCCCTCGACCAACTGCGGGAACAGCTCGGGCCGGAACACGGTGAATATCTGCCGGAGCATGGCCACCGAGTTCTCGAAGTCGGCGTTGCGGAAGAATATCCAACAGAAGCAGACGAAGTGGAAAGTGACAATCACGCCCCCTATGCGCCTCCATCCGTGACTGCGCTCGCCCTTCTTGCGTCCGGTGAGGGTCATCCACATCTTGTGCAGGGCCAACGCCACGCCGTGGAAAAGTCCCCACAGCACGAAGTTCCACGAAGCCCCGTGCCACAGTCCGCCCAAGAACATGGTGATGATGAGATTCAGATACTGCCGCAGCTTACCCTTGCGGTTTCCGCCCAACGAGATGTACAGATAGTCGCGCAGCCAACTGGAGAGCGAGATGTGCCAACGCCGCCAGAACTCGGTAATGGAGGCCGACTTATAGGGCGAGTCGAAGTTGATGTTGAAGTGGAAGCCCAACAAGAGGGCGATACCTATGGCCATGTCACTGTATCCCGAAAAGTCGCAATAGATTTGCAGGGCGTAGCCGTACACCCCCATCAGGTTCTCCACGCCGGAGTAGAGCGTGGGATTCTCGAAGATGCGTTCCACGAAATTGACGCTGATATAGTCCGAGATGACCGCCTTCTTGAACAGTCCGGAGACGATAAGGAAAATGCCCCTGCCGAACATCTCGCGGGAGACGAACAGCGGCCGGCGAATCTGCGGAATAAAGTCACGCGCCCGAACGATAGGCCCCGCCACCAGTTGGGGGAAGAACGACACGTAGAAGGCGTAGTCGAGCAGGCTGCCCAACGGCTTGATTTCCTTCCGGTACACGTCGATGGTGTAGCTCAGCGACTGGAAGGTGAAGAAGGAAATGCCCACGGGCAGGAAGATGTCGAGCGGCTCGAACGTCCCTCCCCGCAGCGAGGCGATAACCTCGCCGAAGAAGTTCGTGTACTTGAAGTAGACCAACAGCCCCAAGTTGATACACAGGCTCAGGGTCACCAGTCCCTTCCGCCTCCACTTCACGTCTGTGCGCTCCATGAGCCGGGCAAGCAGAAAGTCGGACACCGTGACCACGGCGAGCAGGAAGAAGTAGGTGCCGCTGCTCTTATAATAGAAGTAATAGGAAAAGAGGGTGACGAACATCACGCGGGCCGTGTAGCGGTTGCGCAACGCCATATACACCACCATAAAAGCGGCGAACAGCCAAAGAAACACGCCGGTGCTGAATATCATCGGCTCTTGCGGGTCGTAAGTCAGCGCGTCCCAGACGCGGCTGAAGTCTATATCAATGGGTAGTGACATAATCGTTGTATGCTTGAATAAACGCTTGGTATAACAGTTGTCCCTGCAGGACGTATCCTTCCGGGAAATAATGTACGTGGTCGGGACGCATCAACCCGGCTTCCATCCAGTTCAGGCAGGCCCGTTCTTTCCCTCCCACGGCGGCGTATAGGTTCCACGCCGGTAAATGATGGTCATCCGCATAGCGGAGGATGGTCTCCACCGCCGTCGCCGTGCGGGGATTGACCTTATAGGTCCGTCGCCTCCGGCTCTGCCGGAAGCTGTCGTAAGAGCCCGGAGGGGTGGTCAGCAGTATGGGGACATCGGGCAAGCGCTGCCGCAGGAGACTGACCAATTCGTCCATCTGGTAATAGTGCGTATTGGCGTTATATCGGCGGTTATGGCTCTCGTTGGTTCCGAAAGAGAGAATCAGCAATTCCGGCTTCCATTCCGTTATCGCCTCTATCCGCTTAGGGTGCGTAAAGGTGAGGCAAGTCGCCCCGTTCACTCCCATGTCCTCATAACATACCGCCCCGAAAGTCTTCACGAGCAGGCTGTCTACCGTCTGCGGATAGATGTGCCCCCTGACATGGCTGTCGCCCACGTGCAGTATGCGCACCGTATCGCCGAACGCCCCCAAACGTATCTTCCGCAAGCGCTCGAATATGGGAACCAATGGCTCCAAATCCCCCGTAAGCCCATTCATCCCCACCGAATCGAAGACCGCCGGAAGGGTGACGGGCCGTACGAATACAGTATCGGCCCACCGGTCGGGAGGACAGACCAATTCCAACGTGCGCTCCGGCACGGGACGGTTGGGTATCTTGTCTTGGGCCACAACCTCCGTCGCAAGCCCCACAAGCGTCCACAACGTTATCAGCAGAACGGTCAGCGGACGGCGGTCAATTCTCCTCATACGCCCGCCTCCTGTCGTATTGTTCCTTTCCGTACATCAGTGTCTCGTAAAGCAGCCCGGCCAAATACTTTCCGCCCCGGAAGTTGATATGCGTATAGTCATAGTTCGCCATAGGCGGCTTGGCGTTCACGAGCTTGAGCATGCTCAAGTCTCCGCCCATCGCCTCGAACATGTTCCAGAAGGCGATACCGCCCTCCGCAGCGATGCTCTGCTGATAGCGCACCAGATTCTTCACTCCGGGCATCGTGCGAAGCTCGCCGTCCTCGTCCTTATAGTCGCGGTCGCCCACGCTGAGCAGTAGGATTCCGGCCTGCGGGAAGCACTCCTTCAGATGCTCGATGGAGGTCAGCAGCCCTTTCTTGTACTTATCGTAGTTGCGGCCTCGCTCGGTGGCCACGTTCAGCCCGTACTCCAGAATAATCAGGTCGTAGGGGCGCAGGCGGTTGAACTGCCGCAGGGCCTCCAACGGAATACTCCGTAACGAGAGTCCCGAACTGCCCCGAAGCGAGAAGTTATCGAGGATAACGCCCTTATCGCCATCCATCGCCACTCCGTAGAAAAGCGCGGAGTCCGCCTCCTCCACGGTCCACCGGACAGCGCCGATACGTCCACCCACGCTTTCCTGACGCAACCGTCCGGAAGGAGAGAACGTTAGCTCCCGCTTCTCTCCCTTATTGACCTGAACGGTCAGCCGAACGTCTCCCTTATTGCGGAAGAATACGGAGGCCTTCCGGCAGGTATCGAGCAGGGAAGCGTACTTGCTCTGTCCCCGCAGCTCGACGTAGGCTCCCTTACCGGGAATGAAGTAACGCCCAGCCACGCCCTGTTTCTCGCCGTCAAACCCTATGCTGTCCGTCACGCTGTGGCTCGCCCATCCGCCGAAAGCGTGCCGTACCGTAGGACGGAATCCGTTCGTGATGGAGGTAATGTCCACAAAACCCACGCCGCACCCGCCGAAACGTTTCTGAAGCATCTCGCGCAAGTCGGCGGTAAAGATGTCGGCCTCAATGAACGAGTCGCCAAAGACAGCCACGCGCACCACGCCTCCGGAGTCTATGCGGTCGAGCGCCTCGTAGAAAGGAGCCATGCCGCGGCGGGAAGAGTCACCGTAATCTTCTATACAGGTTAGTCCGGTACGGCAAGTATCCAGAAAGACGGGCTTCACTATCGGGGGCAAGGCTATGCTATCCGAATCAGAGAGCACCTCTTCCGGTTCCGGATAGCGCACGTCACCAAGCAAGTCTACCCTCCTCATCGTATGTCCGGATACGGTAATCCTCGGCAGCCAGTGCATGCCCAACAGAGCGAAAAGCACAAGCAGCGTCAGCCAGAGCGAATATCCCAAATAATTCTTCATAATTCTTCTACCTAACGTCCTGTAAATTAAAACGACCGCGAAGATAAGCAAAACAAAAGAAAGGACAGAGGGCCGGCGTTAAATAATAACGCCGGCCCTCTGTCTCTATATATTTGCGAACGTCCCTTTCAGAGCAGTCCGAGCAAAGTGCAAACAGGCTCTACAGGGCTAAAACAAGAAGGAAGGGTCTTCTTCCTCCGTCTTCCTCGGCGCATCGCGTTTCTGACGATATTCCTGTATAAAGTCCTCCAACGCCCTCGCTCCCTTCTCGGTCGAGATTCCCCGTATAAAAGTAAACATAATGGATTCGTACACCTCAATAAAAGAATACTCGTTGCAAATATCCGTATTCAAGAGCAAGTCAAACTGTTCGCGCAGCAACAAATTGACAATAGAGAAATTAATGTCCGCACGAAAAATACCTTGCTCTATCCCTCTCTTAAAGAAAGAAACGGTCTTTTCCGAATCGCTGTCGCGCCGCTGCTGCATAATGGCGTATACTTTCGGATATTTCTTCAGGTCTTCGAAGAACCGCTTGTTGGTCCGATGAAAGACCTCAATGCTTTTCTGAAACGCGACAAGAATCACCTCAAGCACATTCGTCGAACGCCCGTAGAGGTCTCTCAAATACCTGTCTCGCTCCCGTTCCCCCGCCAAGATACACTCCTTCAGCAACGTCTCCTTATCTACAAAGACCTCGTAAAGCGTACGCTTTGATATGCCTAAAGCGGTCGCTATATCATCCATCGTGATGCACTTGATACCCTTCGCGGTAAAAGCCTCCGTCGCCTTCTGGATAATCCGGCTTTTTAGCTCCGTTCTTTGCGAAACATCCTTCCCGTGTTCCATCGCTCGCTCCTTCTTTTTTAGCTATACAGTTCCTCTTCAAAAACAGTTACAAATATACGGTGAAAACTCTTTCGGTAAATGTAGTTTCCATCCAATTATAACAGATTTTATCATCTGATAAAACGAGATAAAAGAAGTGTTAACCTTAGAGCTTGTTTAAATTTTGCATTTAAGTAATTTAGTCAGGTCTCTTTTGAGTCCCTTTCCGCTCTCTTTTCCCGATTACGCTCGTCAGATAGCCCGCTATCCTCCTCACGGAATCGGAAAAACATCCTCGAAAAGGACGCTCAAAATAAACCCGAGCAAAATGTAAACAGGCTCTTAGGAGCTATTCCCCTTCGGCCAAACGCAACAGACACCCGAACGTATTCCGCGCCTCCTGATTGCCTCCCCGCAGATAGGCGTCGCGCAAATCAGGACGGTCGCGCAACAGCCAAAGCATACGCTCCTCGCTAAGGAACTCAATCTTTCTCAACCTAACGTTCAACTCATAACACACGCGCTTATTCACCAATCCCGACGCGGCCAACGCCTCGCCAATCTTACCGCCCAGCTTCACGTCACCTTTCTCTACAAAGTTGCCGCCCACCACGGAGCCTAAAGGCACGGCGCAGAAATACAGATTACCATCCAGCAGTACCGCCGGAGCGTACCAAGAGCCAAACCGCAACTTCTTATAGCGCAGCTTGCGGCAGTTGACGTATAGCCGCCCGTCATCGGCGCGCACCGCAAAGGTCCGCTTCTTCAGCCTGCGCCGCATCGAGCCGTTTTCGCCGGCCTCTATCCGATAGTCGGCCCCTCCGGTCAGCATAATCCGCGACTGCGAACGCTTCTCAACCCGCAACGCGGCCACAGTATCCCCCTCCTGCGCAAGCAGCGACTTCAAAGTGGGATAAATGATATTCTGCGACGCCGAAGGCAGACTTAGCGCGCAAAATAATCCGCAGACAAGGCATATCTTTTTCATCGGACTCGCTAAAGTTGCATTTCACCGGGGAAAGATACGCGTTTCCTCGCAAAAAAGCAAGCGAAAACGAGAATCTATAGAATCTTACCGCCTATTCTCCGTTTCCCGCCGACGCCTTTCCTAAACATCGCGCCAAGCGGCGGATGACGACGGCGCATCCGGCCTAAAAATCTTAAAAATGGAACATTTTCGTATGCGGCGCACCGTAAGATAGAATCTCGCCGTACGCCGCTACAACCAACTCACATCCAAACAACTTTGCCCTCCTCGTAAAGAAAGATTCGATGATGCTCCCTCTGCGGATTCTTGCAGTCCTTCAGCCGCAGCAGCGCAATGGAATAGGCTCCCTCCATGTTCTCAATAAGGAAGCGCGCCGCCGCCAGTTTCAGGGAATCGTTCTCGTAATGCTTCAATACCGCTTGCAGCTCCTTACGGTTGGCTCCGGCGGAATCCAAGACCTTCTCGACAGGAGTCTGGGGGCGTACAAGCGCACAGTAAAGATACGGTCGCTCCCAATAGCAGATAATAACCTTGTATTTTCATAATCGTTTCGTTTTTATCGATTAAGGATGCCTACCCGCAGAACAAAGCCGACGGGCGGGCATCCCTGAAGATGTGTTCAAAAATCGCCTTTTTAAGTTACTTATTTAAATCTTATACCTATACGGCAAGGGATATAGCTCAATGTCTTACCTAATGCCGTAGGCGTAAACTGCTTGCCAATTAATCCCTTTTCTATCTGTCGGTAAACAGAAACGGGAAGAGTTCCGTAACCGGACATATTAACGAACTCAAAATAAACGCCCTCTACCTTACCGGTATCCGGATTGATACCCATCGTGATATCCAAATTATCTGACTCTAAGCGAGTCTTATACGCATTTAAGATGTCCGTCGCTACTTTCTTACAAGGAGCTATAGCCGCCGAGAAAGCCTTCGCATTTTTCCCCGCCGTGGTTAAAGGTTCGTAATCCTCTACTAACATGACAAACGGTTCACTACTTCCCTTTTTCGTGACGGGAGCGGCCACCCACTTTTCTTCCGCATTATAGAGCTTTACCCAACCGATTTTCTCCATAACGTCACACTGATAAGTGTAGCCATCCTCTTTAAAAGTCTTACTCTCGTTGTAGTAACGAGTTTGAGCCGCCACGCTTGCGGACAGCCCAAGAAGCAGGACGAATAATAATGAAAGTTTTCCCATGACCGTTATCTATTTATACTCAATATCCATAAGGGAAGGAATATAGTTCAGCGTCTTGCCAAACGCGGTAGGAGTGAACTGCTTTCCTATCAAGCCCATCTCTATTTGTCGGTAAACGGAAACGGGAAGGGTGCCGTAACCGGACAGATTAGAAAACTCGAAATAAACCTCACCAATCTTGCCCGTATCCGGATTGATATACATTCTAATATATAAATTATTAGTCCTTAATCGGTCTTTATATATATCTAAGATGTCCATCGCCGCTTTTCTACAAGGAACAAGGACCGCAGAAAGAGCGTTTACGCCCGCCTCTTC
Organism: uncultured Bacteroides sp.; assembly: GCA_949285075.1. Classification (GTDB taxonomy): domain Bacteria; phylum Bacteroidota; class Bacteroidia; order Bacteroidales; family Bacteroidaceae; genus Bacteroides. The sequence goes on from CASDXF010000007.1 coordinate 51,161, forward strand.
TGTTAACCATAACGGACTACTTTCCCGACTAACCTGTTCATTGCTTCCTTTTTTCATAACGGGAGTATTCACCCATTTGTTATCCACATTATAGAGCTTCACCCAACCTATCTGCTCAATAACATCGCATCGATAAGTGTAGCCGTCCTCTTTAAAAGTCTTACTCTCGTTGTAGTAACGAGTTTGAGCCGCTACGCTCGCAGGCAGCGCAAGAAGCAGGACAAGTAACGCCGATACCTTTTTCATAATGTTTCGCTTTTATCGTTTGGAGAGGCGTTCAAGGATCGCCTTTCAGTTAATTTACATGTCTAATAAATTATAGACACTATACTCCGGAAAATGAGTTATCGAGTCTGGAACGTTAGTAGGCTCACGGTTGAACGTAGCCTTACAGTCTCGCTTCATTATACGCTCGAAACGCTCAATCGCCTCAATAGGTATCTCTAAGGAAGACTTATGATGAACGGTTATCCATTCCATGTCTCCGGTCTTCAAGTTGTAATAATAGTCAATGCTAAAGTAACTGTTATTGCGTGTTATCTCCCCCTTAATCTCCGGCTTCAGGTATTTCTTCACGTACGCCTTATCGTCGACGCTTCGCTTGACGGGCCAAATCTTAAGGTCAAGGCACATGTCCAATGTAACGGGCGGAGTGCCCTCTTTATAAATATATCGGCTATATTCGTCAGATTCAATTACAAATATTCCAGTCTCTCCCTTAACTTTAGTAATAGTAGAGGTTAACTGAGCCATAGCCATTGCGGACAGCCCAAGAAGCAAAACGGATAATAACGACACCTTTCTCATAACCGCTACCTGTTTTAAAATTGGATAAGCTTTCCAGAAGCCGTCTTCGTTTCGAGACACGCATGAGCGTCCCGCTTATTCGGCCTTATTAATCGACAAAGTTATAAATTTTATCGACAAAAGCAAGCGTTTTACATAAGATTATTTAGGAGCTGTCCGGTCTGCCAAAATTAAACGGAAAAGTCCGGAGGCATCCGGCAGAGACTTGTACAACAATCGCGCGAATGATGTACAACAATGGGGCGACTGATGTACATCAATCCGCAAAGAGCTGTACAAGAATTTCCGGCTCTTACCGCACCGTCCAACTCTCGCGCGAACGGTTTTGACTGAGCCTTTTTCACCGCCTCGGCAGTGGCAACCGTAACTCACTAAGCGTTAGCCGCTTGACAGCCTGCCCTATCTCTCGTGAGCCGCTGCCCTACCTCTCGCGAGCCGTCGCCCTATCTATCGCGAGCGGTAGCCCTGTTTCTCCTGACGAGACAGACAGGTGTTCCCGCTCCGTCGTAATCCGCTATTCTGATGGCATCGCCACTTCCGTGACAACGGGCTCTAAGGCAACCACGGATTGCCTTCTACGGTGAAGACTGGAAAGGAAAATAACGTGACTTGAAAGTGACATGCGGAATATCTCACGGAAATGACTTATCTTTACCGCCATTTAAACATCAACGACAATATGGAAACTTTAGAAAAGGTTATAGCGAACTACCGGAACATCATCGCCGAAACGGAGGAAGAACTAAAAAAGGCTCGCCGGACCATACGGAACATCAGCGCGCTGCGGCTGGCGCTGTTCGTCGGGGCGGTGACGGCCGCCATCTGCTTCCGCAACGACGGATGGGCGTACCTGACCGCCTTCGCGCTCGTCCCCTTCCTGCTCTTCCTCTGGCTGGTAAAACGGCACAACCGCTGGTTCTACCGGAAAGACTTCCTGAAGCAGAAAATAGAAATCAACCGGCAGGAGCTGCGGGCCATCGACTACGACTTCTCCGCCTTCGACGGGGGAAAGGAGTACGTAGACCCGGCCCACCTCTATACGTTCGACCTCGACGTATTCGGCGAGCGCTCGCTCTTCCAGTGCATCAACCGAAGCTCCACGCCCGTGGGGAAAAAGCGGCTGGCCGAATGGCTGAACCGCCATCTGGAAGACAAGGAAAGCATCGAACGGCGGCAGGAGGCGACACGCGAACTGGCCCCTGACGTGCGGTTCCGGCAGACGTTCCGCATACTGGGGATGCTCTATAAGGGCAAGAGCGCCGACCTTTCCGAAATAGCCGAGTGGGCCTCCGCTCCGAGCCAGTTCCGCAAGCGCGCTCTCCTGCGGGCGTTGCCCACGGTGGCGGGATGCGCCAACCTGCTCTGCATCTGCGGGGCCGTGGCGGGACTGATTCCCGGCAACGTGGCGGGAGGCGTGTTCGTCTGTTTCGTCATTTTCAGCTTCATTTTCTCGAAAGGCATCACGAAGATGCAGTCCACCTACGGAGAAAAGCTGCGGATACTCTTCACCTACGCCCGGCAGATTCTCCTGACGGAAGAGAAGGAAATGCGCTCGCCCGCCCTGCAAGCGATAAAGGCGAGGCTGGGAGAGGGCAAGGAGGGAAGTGCGTCGAAGGCGGTGCTCCACCTGTCGCGGCTGATGAACGCCCTCGACCAACGGAACAACGTGCTGATGAGCACCCTGCTGAACGGGCTGACGCTCTGGGAGCTGCGCCAAGTGATGCGAATAGAGCGATGGAAAGAGGAGCACGCCGCCAACCTGTCCGAATGGCTGGAGGCGCTCGGAGAGATGGACGCGTACTGTTCGCTGGCCACCTTCGCCTACAATCATCCGGACTACGCCTACCCCACCGTCAGCTCCGGAGCGTTCCGTCTGGAAGCCGAGGCGATGGGCCATCCGCTGATGAACCGCGACAAATGCGTGAGAAACGGCATAGCCATCGGAAAAAGCCCCTCCTTCATCATCATTACGGGAGCTAACATGGCGGGGAAGAGCACCTATCTGCGCACCGTGGGGATAAACTACCTCTTGGCCTGCGTAGGCGCGCCGGTATGGGCCGAAAGCATGACCGTCACCCCCGTCCGCCTGATTACCAGCCTGCGCACCAGCGACTCGCTGAGCGACAACGAGTCCTACTTCTTCGCCGAGCTGAAACGGCTGAAGCTGATTATCGACAAGCTGCGGGAGGGCGAGCGGCTGTTCATCATACTGGACGAGATACTGAAGGGCACAAACTCCGTAGACAAGCAGAAAGGCTCTCTGGCCCTCGTCAAGCAGTTCGTCGGCATGGGCACGAACGGCATTATCGCCACTCACGACTTGGTGCTGAGCACGCTGTCGGACGCCTTCCCCGACGAGATTCGCAACTTCCGCTTTGAGGCCGACATCACGAACAATGAGCTAACCTTCTCGTACCGGATGAAGAGTGGCGTGGCGCAAAACATGAACGCCTGCTTCCTGATGAAAAAGATGGGCATAACGGGAGTGGAGGAGTAATCTCCTCCCTCCCACTCCTTCCGGACAGGAGAAAAGGAGACGGCCACCATCGACAGCCCCCTCCGCTCCCCGGGAAAAAGGAAAGGGACAGAAACAAAAAAGCCTCCCGCATGGGAGGCTTTTCTTCTTATCTAGGATAAAATTATTCAGCAGCTTCAGCCTTCGGCTCTTCAACCGCCGCGGGCGCTTCTGTCGCCGGAGTCTCAGCGGCGGGAGCGGCAGCCCCACTCTTCTTGGAACGACGAGTACGTGCCGGCTTCTTAGCGACTTTCTCCTTCAACATATTTTCATTGTAGTCAACCAACTCAATGAAACACATCGAAGCGTTATCACCCAAACGATGACCAGTCTTGATAATGCGGGTATATCCGCCCGGACGGTCAGCGATTTTAGCCGAGATTTCCTTGAACAACTCCGTAACCACATACTTATCTTGCAAGTCCTTGAACACCAAACGGCGCGAGTGAGTCGTATCGGTCTTAGACTTCGTCAGCAAAGGTTCAACATACTTTCTCAAAGCCTTTGCCTTCTCTACGGTCGTAGTAATTCTCTTATGCTTAATCAAAGAGCAAGCCATATTGGCCAACATCGCCTTCCTGTGAGAAGCGGTACGACCTAAATGATTGAATTTCTTATTATGTCTCATCTTTTATTCTTTATCTAATTTATATTTAGAAATATCGGTCCCGAACGACAGATTCAGGTTCTCCAACAGGTCGTCAAGCTCAGTAAGCGATTTCTTTCCAAAGTTCCTGAACTTCAACAAATCCGTCTTATTAAACTGAACCAAGTCACCAAGAGTCTCTACGTCAGCCGCCTTCAGACAGTTAAGAGCGCGTACTGACAAGTCCATATCGACAAGCTTCGTCTTAAGCAACTGGCGCATGTGCAATACTTCCTCGTCAAACTCCTCGTTAGCGTCCGTATCATTATTCTCAAGCGTAATTTTCTCGTCTGAAAATAACATGAAATGATATATCAATATCTTCGCGGCTTCCTTCAAGGCTTCTTTAGGATGAATGGAACCGTCCGTCGTAATCTCAAGCACCAACTTCTCGTAGTCAGTCTTCTGCTCCACGCGATAGTTCTCTACGGCATACTTGACGTTACGAATCGGAGTATAAATAGAATCGATTGGAATTACGTTAACGTCCGTGCAGTATTCGCGGTTCTCGTCCGCCGGAACATAACCACGGCCCTTGTTAATCGTAATGTCAATCTGCATAGTCGATTTGGAATCTAAATGACAAATAACTAATTCAGGATTTAACACTTCAAATCCAGTCAAATACTTACTTATGTCACCTGCTTTAAATTCACTAGAATTCTCAACAGTGATGCTTACCTTCTCGCTCTCGAATTCTTCAACTATTTGCTTGAATCTTACTTGCTTCAAATTCAAGATAATGTTGGTAACATCCTCTTTTACTCCCGGTACACTGGAAAATTCATGCTCCACTCCCTCTATTCTGATGGTAGTGATAGCAAAACCCTCTAATGACGAAAGAAGGATACGGCGCAAGGCATTACCCACAGTAATACCAAACCCCGGCTCCAACGGACGAAATTCGAACTTGCCGAATTTAGAGTCCGCCTCCAACATCAATACTTTATCAGGTTTTTGAAATGCTAATATCGCCATGAAATTAATTATTATTTAGAATACAATTCAACGATCAAATGCTCTTTAATGTTCTCAGGAATATCCGCCCTCTCTGGAATGTGCAGCAACTTGCCCACCTTTGAGGTCTCATCCCACTCCAACCACGGGTATTTACTGTGATTAAAGCCTGCAAGAGAATTGGATATAACTTCCAATGATTTAGATCTCTCACGAACACCAACCAATTGCCCCGGCTTAACAGCATACGAAGGAATATTCACCACTTGACCGTCTACTGTAATATGCCTATGACTAACCAGCTGACGAGCAGCGGCGCGCGTAGGAGCAATGCCTAAACGGAACACCACGTTATCAAGACGACCTTCTAGCAACTGAAGCAATACCTCACCGGTAATTCCCTTAGCTTTAGCGGCCTTCTCAAATAAGTTACGGAATTGCTTTTCTAAAATCCCATAAGTATATTTCGCCTTTTGCTTTTCACGAAGCTGAACTCCATATTCTGAGGTCTTTCTTTTTCTTGAATTACCATGCTGACCGGGAGGGTAGTTTTTCTTAGACAAAACTTTATCAGCTCCAAAAATTCCCTCACCAAACTTACGGGCTATCCTTGATTTTGGTCCAGTATATCTAGCCATTTTCTTTCTTAAATATTTAATTGTTTATTCATGAACTTAATTTGTTGCAGCCGCGAATTACAGAGAAGAATTTAATGCAATTCCAAAAACAAAATCAAGATCATTAAATTATAAAAGGTAATTTAAACTCTACGTCTTTTAGGAGGACGACAACCGTTATGCGGAAGTGGAGTTACATCAATAATCTCCGTCACTTCAATACCCGCTCCATGAACTGTCCTAATAGCCGACTCACGTCCGTTACCCGGGCCTTTCACATAAGCTTTTACCTTTCTCAAGCCAAGATCGTACGCCACTTTCGCACAATCTTGCGCAGCCATCTGAGCTGCATAAGGAGTGTTCTTCTTTGAACCTCTAAATCCCATCTTTCCCGCAGAAGACCAAGAGATTACCTGTCCTTCACTGTTTGCAAGAGAAACAATAATATTGTTGAAAGAAGAATGAACATGTAATTGTCCATTAGCATCTACTTTCACATTTCTCTTCTTCGCTGCGACTGTTTTTTTTGCCATATCAACAATTATTATTTAGTAGCTTTTTTCTTATTAGCAACGGTTTTCTTCTTACCTTTACGAGTACGCGCGTTGTTCTTCGTGCTCTGGCCTCTCACCGGCAAACCAATGCGGTGACGTATGCCACGATAACAACCAATATCCATTAATCGCTTAATGTTCAATTGTATTTCAGAACGAAGATCGCCTTCAACCTTGTATTCCGCACTGATAATCTCACGAATCTTAGCTGCCTGATCATCAGTCCAGTCTTTTACCTTGATATCCTTATCCACACCAGCCTTATCCAAAATCTTAGCTGAACTACTACGACCTATTCCAAATATATAGGTCAACGCAATTTCACCCCTCTTATTCTGAGGTAAATCTACACCAACTATTCTTATAGCCATATACTAATTTATTTTTTTGCAAAAATAACAAATTATCCTTGACGTTGTTTATACTTAGGATTTTTCTTATTAATAACATACAACCGGCCATTACGTCTAACGATCTTACATTCTGGCGTGCGTTTTTTTAACGAAGCTCTTACTTTCATATCTTATTTTTTATTTATATCTAAATACAATTCTTCCTTTTGATAAATCATAAGGAGACATTTCAACCCTTACCTTATCGCCAGGTAATATCTTAATATAATGCATCCGCATTTTACCTGAGATATGTGCAGTAATCTCATGTCCATTCTCTAATTCAACGCGAAACATTGCATTCGACAATGCTTCAACAATAACTCCATCTTGCTCTATTGCAGATTGCTTTGCCATATTATATTGCTTTATCTCCTAAAACATCTTCTATAAATTTGAATGACGACAAGATTTCAGCCTTATCGACTCCAACAGCTACCGTATGTTCAAAATGAGCGGCACATTTCCTATCTCTAGTACGAACCGTCCATCCATCCCTCTCCATAACAATTTGTCTATTCCCTAGCGTTATCATTGGCTCAATCGCTATGCACAAGCCTCTCTTCATCAAAGTACCGCATCCTCTTCTGCCATAATTAGGAACTTGCGGATCCTCATGCATTTCCTTTCCTATTCCGTGTCCTACAAACTCACGCACTACGCCATAAGAATGCGCTTCGCAATGCTGCTGAATAGCGTATCCAATATCTCCTATCCTTTTGCCATGCACCGCATTCTCAATGCCTATATACAAGGCTTCTTTCGTAACTTTCAACAAAGAACGAATTTCCTCATCCACCTCGCCAACACAAAAAGTATAAGCAGAGTCACCACAAAAGCCATTCATATAAGTTCCGCAGTCGACGGAAACAATATCTCCGTCTTTCAGAACAACTTCCCCCGGAATTCCATGAACGACCTGTTCATTTACAGAAGTACATATTGAGGCCGGGAACGGTTCTCCATATTGGTTGGGAAACCCTTTGAAGGTCGGGATGGCTCCATTATCTCTAATAAATTCCTCCGCTACCTTATCCAACTGACGAGTAGTAACTCCCGGCTTTACCAATTTAGCGACTTCCGCAAGGGTTCTACCGACTAATAAATTACTCTGCCGAAGCAGCTCAATCTCATCTTCTGTTTTAAGAAATACCATCTTCAGAATATTAATAAGCCGTTACACCGGCACGCCCTTTAATGCGTCCGGAACTCAACAAGCCGTCATAATGTCTCATCAACAAATGGCTCTCTACCTGCTGCAACGTATCAAGCACAACACCTACAAGAATCAACAAAGAAGTACCTCCAAAGAATTGAGCAAATCCTGCCTGTACACCAAACATACCGGCAAAAGCAGGCAAAATCGCAATCAAAGCTAAGAAAAATGACCCCGGAAGAGTGATACGAGACATAATCTCGTCAATATAATCCGCCGTTTGTTTACCCGGCTTAATCCCCGGAATGAACCCATTATTCCGCTTCATATCTTCAGCCATCTGAGTTGGGTTAATTGTAATTGCAGTATAAAAATACGTAAACAATATAATCATAACCGCAAAAATCAAATTATACCAGAAACTTGTATGGTCCATCAACGTATGCCAGAAACTACCCGCATTTTCACTATCTGAATAGCCGACAAAAGCAATCGGAATAAACATTATTGCCTGCGCAAAAATAATAGGCATCACACCCGCAGCATTCACCTTCAAAGGTATATACTGCCGAGCACCGCCATATTGCTTATTCCCTACAATCCTTTTCGCATATTGTACAGGAATCTTTCGCACTCCTTGTACAAGGAGTATCGCAGCGGCAATCACTAACAGTAAAAATACAATCTCAATCATAAACATAATCAATCCACCGCTTTTCTCTGACACTCTTGAAGAAAATTCCAAAATTAACGAATCAGGAAAACGTGCGATAATACCGATTAGAATAATGAAAGAAATTCCATTTCCAATACCTTTATCGGTAATTCTCTCTCCTAACCACAAAATAAACATACTGCCCGCCGCAAGAATGATAGTAGCGGTAACCATAAACAAAGTCCAATCTAATGAAGCATTCAAGGAAGGACCTGCTTGTGCCTTAAGATTTAACAAATAAGAAGGAGCTTGAACCAATAAAATCGCTATCGTCAAATAACGGGTATACTGATTCATTTTTCTTCTCCCACTTTCGCCTTCGCGCTGCATTTTTTGGAAATATGGAACAGCAATTCCCAACAATTGAATAACGATAGAGGCGGAGATATAAGGCATTATTCCTAATGCAAAAATAGAAGCATTAGAAAAGGCTCCTCCAGAAAACATATTCAACAAGGCCAATAACCCTTCGCTTGTTTGTTCGTGCAATTTTGCCAACATTGCCGGATTAATACCCGGTAATACGACATAAGACCCAAAACGGTAAATTGCCACAAACAATATGGTGATGAGGATCCGTTGTCGCAGATCCTCAATCTTCCATATATTTTTTAATGTTTCAATAGCTTTTCTCATTGAATTAGAGTTTTACTACAGTTCCACCAACAGCCTCAATTGCGGCCGCCGCAGTACCAGAGAATGCATGAGCCTCCACTTCCAACTTGTTAGTCAAAGTACCTTTTCCCAACACTTTAACCAACTGATTTGAAGACACGAATCCCGCTTCGATAAAGTCCTTCACGCCAACTCTCGTGAGGCCCTTATCTTCTGACAATTTCTGAATCGCATCTAAGTTGATAGGCCTATACTCTATACGATTGATATTCTTAAAACCAAATTTAGGCACACGACGTTGAAGCGGCATCTGACCTCCTTCAAAACCGATTTTCCTAGAATAACCAGATCTAGATTTCGCACCTTTATGCCCCCTCGTAGAGGTACCACCTAATCCGGAACCCGGACCACGACCGACTCTTTTCCTTTCCTTAGTAGCCCCCTTTGCTGGTTTCAAATTACTTAAGTTCATATTGCAATTCGTTTTATTATACACAATAAATTACTTTACGATGGTAACCAAATGCTTTACCTTATTAACCATCCCCAGAATTGAAGGAGTACATTCGTGTTCAACCACACGGTTTAATTTACGAAGTCCAAGTGCATCCAAAGTTCTCTTCTGATCAATCGGAGCTCCAATTCTACTCTTTACTTGTTTTATCTTTATAGTTGACATGTTACCTCCTTATCCTCTAAATACTTTCTCAATACTTATACCTCTATTTTGAGCGACCATCCTTGCATCCCGCATCTCACTCAAAGCTAAGATAGTAGCCTTCACAAGATTATGAGGATTAGAAGAGCCTTTGGATTTAGCCAACACGTCAGTCACACCAACACTTTCCAACACCGCACGCATAGCTCCACCTGCAACGACTCCTGTACCATGAGAAGCAGGTCTGATGAAAACCTTCGCTCCTCCAAACTTTGCAGATTGCTCATGAGGCACAGTTCCTTTCAAGACAGGGACCTTAATCAGATTCTTCTTTGCCGCTTCAACGCCTTTAGCAATAGCCGCCGTCACTTCACCAGCTTTACCAAGTCCCCATCCAATAATGCCTTCTTCATTTCCTACAACCACAATCGCAGAAAAGCTAAAAGTTCTACCACCTTTGGTAACTTTAGTCACACGATTAATGGCTACCAGTCTGTCCTTCAGTTCAACATCGTTAGTAATCTTAACTCTATTATTAATTCCTGCCATAATGATTAAAATTTAAGTCCACCGTTACGAGCGGCTTCCGCCACTTCTTTAACTCTCCCATGATACAAGTAACCATTACGGTCGAAAACAACAGTAGTTATACCTGCCTCCTGAGCCTTTTTCGCAATCAACTCACCAACCTTAGCAGCTTGCTCTTTCTTCGTTACTTTCTCAGTCATACCCAAAGATGAAGCAGCAGCCAACGTCCTGCCAGAGAGGTCATCGATAAGTTGAACATAAATTTGCTTGTTACTTCTAAACACACTCATACGCGGACGTTCAGGAGTACCTGATATTTTATTGCGTACTCTATATTTGATTCTAATTCGTCTTTCTAATTTTGTTATCATAACGTTCCAGATTTACAATTATTTAGCGCCTGCTGATTTGCCAGACTTTCTGCGAATAACTTCGCCAACAAACTTAATACCCTTACCTTTGTAAGGCTCAGGCTTACGGAAAGAACGTATTTTAGCACACACTTGACCAAGTAATTGCTTGTCACAAGACTCTAACATAATCAAAGGATTCTTATTCCTCTCAGACTTGGTCTCCACCTTTATTTCAGGAGGCAATTGAATAAAAATACTATGCGTATAACCTAGCGCCAATTCGATAATATTACCTTGATTAGAAGCACGATAACCCACGCCAACTAATTCAAGCTCTTTCTTATAGCCCTCGGATACTCCTACGACCATATTGTTAATCAACGCACGATATAATCCATGAAACGCATGTTTTTGTTTTGGATTATCTAACATGGCGTCCGCATTTTCAGTCAAAGTCACATGTCCATCTGCAATAGTGACATCTATCGCCGGATCAACATATTGGCTCATTTCACCTTTTGGCCCTTTTACAGTCACCGTATTATCTTTAATAGTAACTGTTACTCCCGCAGGGATACTAATGGGTAATTTTCCTATTCTTGACATCGCTTATTCTCCTCTTATTAATATACATAACACAAAACTTCACCGCCAATCTTTAATTCAGCAGCTTCTTTGTCAGTCATCACGCCTTTAGAAGTCGATATTATAGCAATACCCAACCCATTAATAACCCTTGGCATATCTTTATACCCCGTGTATCTACGCATACCCGGAGTAGATATTCTCACTAATTTCTTTATCGCATTAACCTTGTTAACTGAATCATACTTCAATGCGACCTTAATTGTACCTTGAGGACCATCTTCAATAAACTTATAGTTCAAGATGTATCCTTTCTCAAAGAGGATCTTTGTAATCGCCTTCTTCAAATTTGAAGCCGGAACTTCTACCACCCGATGTTTAGCACTGATGGCGTTCCGTAATCTTGTTAAATAATCTGCTATTGGATCAGTCATATATAAAAAATTAAATTAATCAGGACTACCCTGACAATATTTAAACAACAAATTACCAGCTTGCCTTCTTAACTCCCGGAATTAATCCGTTAGAAGCCATTTCCCTAAACTGGATTCTAGAAATTCCAAACTGACGGATATAGCCTTTCGGACGCCCCGTTAATTTGCAACGATTATGCAAACGAATCGGATTTGAATTTTTAGGCAGCTCCTGCAACTTCCGAGCAGCTTCATAAGCTTCCGCCGGAGTACCTGTCCGAACTATCTGTTTCAATTCCGCTCTCTTCTCCGCATATTTGGCTACTAATTTAGCACGCTTAACCTCCCGTGCTTTCATTGATTCTTTTGCCATATTCTATCAATCTTTTTTAGCGTTCTTAAAAGGTAAACCAAATTCTTTCAACAGAGCATAACCTTCCTCATCCGTTTGCGCAGAAGTTACAAAGGTTATATTCATCCCTAAAATCCTTGTAATACTGTCTATATTTATTTCAGGAAAAATAATTTGCTCCTGTATTCCAAGTGTATAGTTTCCTCTACCGTCAAATTTACTTTCAACGCCCTTAAAATCACGAATACGTGGAAGAGCAACCCGTACCAATCTTTCTAGGAACTCATACATTCTCTCACGACGCAAAGTCACCATTACGCCAATAGGCATCTTCTTACGCAGCTTAAAGTTAGCTATATCTTTACGAGAAACAGTAGCCACGGCCTTTTGCCCCGTAATAGCAGTTAACTCATTAATAGCAACTTCAATAATCTTCTTATCAGCGACAGCCATACCTAATCCTTGATTAATTACAATCTTCTTAAGAACTGGTATCTGCATCACAGAAGAATACTGGAATTTTGCTCGCAATGCAGGAGCAATACGCTCCGCATATTCTTTCTTTAGGTTTGCAGTATTGCTCATTTATTTAATCTCCTCTCCTGATTTTTTAGAATAACGCACTAAAGTTCCATTAGAGTCTCTCCGCCTTCCAATACGTGTCGGCTTACCCGTTTTTGAATCAATAACATTCAAATTCGAGATGTGAATAGGAGCCTCCTGCTTCACTATACCGCCTTGCGGATTCTTTGCACTCGGTTTCGTGCTTTTATGCACCATGTTAAGTCCTTCAACTATGGCACGCTTTTCCTTAACAAAAACCTTCAATATACGACCCGTTTTACCTTTATCGTCACCGGCATTTACATAAACAGTATCGCCTTTCTTTACATGTAACTTACTCATCACTAAATTCTTTTACTCAGTTAAAGTACCTCGGGCGCCAGTGAAACGACCTTCATATTTGTAGCACGAAGTTCTCTCGCTACGGGACCAAAAATACGGCTTCCTCTAATTTCGCCCGCATTATTCAACAACACACAAGCATTATCATCAAAACGTATATAAGACCCATCAGGACGACGGATTTCTTTTCTCGTACGCACAATCAAAGCCTTTGACACTGCACCTTTTTTAATATCACTCGAGGGGATTACGCTTTTAACAGAAACTACAATTACATCCCCCACTGAAGCATAGCGGCGTCCCGTACCTCCTAAAACACGAATGCACAAAGCCTCTTTTGCTCCACTGTTATCACATACTGTAAGTCTAGATTCTACTTGTATCATAATTACTTAGCTCTTTCTATTATTTCCACTAATCTCCACCTCTTCGTTTTGCTCAAAGGACGAGTCTCCATAATGCGCACAGTATCGCCTACATTACATTCATTCTTTTCATCATGAACATGGTATTTCTTTGTCTTACTGACAAACTTACCATATATAGGGTGTTTCTCCTTAAACTTAGAAGCAACTGTAATGGTTTTCTCCATTTTATTGCTCAGCACAACCCCAATTCTTTCCTTTCTTAAATTTCTTGCTTCCATCAAGCTGTTCATTTATTGTTAAGTTCTCTCTCGCGCAATACAGTTTTCATACGCGCAATCGTCTTGCGTAACTGTCTAATTTGAGCAGAATTCTCCAACGGAGAAATAGCATGATTAATAATCATCTGATTGTAGTTTGCCACTTCCGTTTCTACTCTCGCCACCAAATCTTCAGTGGACATTTCTCTAATTTCCGCAATTTTCATAAGCTTTACGCATTTTGATTTTGAATATCATAATCCCTTCTTACAACAAACTTAGTTGTAATTGGAAGCTTCTGAGCAGCCAAACGCAAAGCCTCTTTTGCGACTTCGTAAGGTACTCCCTCCGCCTCAATCAGAATTCTTCCCGGAGTAACAGGAGCCACAAATCCTTCTGGATTTCCTTTACCTTTACCCATACGCACATCCGCCGGTTTCTTTGTTATTGGTTTATCCGGGAATATTCGAATCCAGATTTGTCCTTGACGCTGCATGTATCGTGTTACTGCAACACGAGCGGCTTCAATTTGACGGCCCGTAATCCACTTTGTCTCCAAAGCCTTTATGCCAAAAGATCCAAAAGCCAACTGGTTACCTCTCTGGGCAAGACCTTTCTGACGGCCTTTTTGTTGTCTTCTGTATTTAGTCTTTTTCGGTTGTAACATAATTCCTAAAAATCAAATTCATTAGCGATTATTCTTCTTCCTCTTGAAATTCTTTCCGCCGTTTGCATTATTCCCACGACCGCTTTCTTTAACCTGTGCAAAGTTTGGAGCCAACTCTCTCTTACCAAAGACTTCACCTTTACATATCCAAACCTTTATACCCAACAATCCAACTTTTGTTAAAGCTTCTGCATGACAATAATCAATATCAGCTCTAAAAGTATGCAATGGAGTCCGACCTTCCTTATACATTTCTGAGCGCGCCATTTCAGCTCCATTCAAACGTCCAGAAATCTGTATTTTAATACCCTCAGCTCCCATACGCATTGTATTGGCTATAGCCATTTTTATGGCACGACGATAAGCAACCTTGCCTTCTACTTGGCGTGCAATATTATTAGCGACAATTACTGCATCAAGCTCCGGTCTTTTAACTTCAAAGATATTAATCTGAATATCCTTATCAGTGACCTTCTTCAATTCCTCCTTTAGCTTGTCAACCTCTTGCCCTCCTTTACCAATAATAAGTCCCGGACGTGCAGTACATACAGTAATAGTAACAAGCTTTAGTGTACGCTCAATCACAATCCTTGAAACGCTCGCCTTTGCAAGTCTAGCATTAAGATATTTACGGATCTTACTATCCTCCAACAAAGAATCTCCGTAATCTTTTCCACCATACCAGTTAGAATCCCATCCTCTGATAATTCCTAAGCGGTTACTTATTGGATTAACTTTTTGTCCCATTTACTATTACTATCTTACTTAATTTTGATCTTCGTTATTATTCTTAGAGCCAACGAACAAAGTCACGTGATTTGAACGTTTACGAATTCTATAACCCCTTCCTTGCGGAGCAGGTCTCATTCTCTTCAAAGTCGCCCCACAGTCAACAAAAATTCTTGTCACATATAACTCGCCGCTCTCCGCTTTACGTTCGTTCTTCTGCTCCCAATTCGCAATAGCAGAGCGAAGCAATTTTTCCACTCGCGCAGCCGCCTCTTTTGAAGAAAACTTCAAAACGCCAAGCGCCTTATTAACCTCCATTCCTCTAATCATATCTGCGACTAAACGCATCTTTCTCGGAGAAGTCGGTACATTTCGCAACTTGGCAAAGTACATGGTTTTAAGGGCCTCTTTCCTTTCTTTGGCCGCATTATGTTTTCTTACTCCCATATATTAATTACTTTATTTATATCACAAATAAGCGTTACTTTTTCTTATTTCCCGCATGCCCTCTGAATGTACGAGTTGGAGCGAATTCACCCAACTTATGGCCTACCATATTCTCGGTTACATAAACAGGAATAAATTTATTTCCATTGTGAACTGCAATAGTATGCCCCACAAAATCAGGCGAAATCATTGAAGCTCTAGCCCATGTCTTAACTACAGCCTTCTTACCCGATTCATTCATGGCAAGCACCTTCTTTTCAAGCTTAACATTAATATATGGACCTTTTTTTAATGAACGACTCATAATTTACTCAATTAATCAGATTACTTTTTTCTTCTCTCAATAATATACTTAGATGACTGCTTCTTCGGAGATCTTGTCTTAAGTCCCTTAGCATACAAGCCTTTACGAGATCTAGGATGACCACCGGAAGCGCGTCCTTCACCACCACCCATCGGGTGATCAACCGGGTTCATTACAACACCACGGTTACGAGGACGACGTCCCATCCAACGAGTACGTCCAGCCTTGCCCGAACTTTCCAAAGCATGGTCTGAATTACCAACGCTACCGATAGTAGCCTTACATGTAGCGAGAATCTGTCTGATTTCTCCTGAAGGCAACTTAATCACACAATATTTACCTTCACGAGACGTTAACTGAGCAAAATTACCGGCCGAGCGTACCAAAGCGGCACCTTGCCCGGGACGCAACTCTATATTATGTATAACAGTACCTACAGGGATATTCTGAAGAGGAAGAGCGTTACCAATCTCTGGCGTCGCATTTTCACCTGACATCAAAGTTGCACCAACTTGCAACCCATTAGGAGCAATAATATATCGTTTTTCACCATCAGCATAAAACAATAAAGCAATACGCGCCGAACGATTCGGATCGTATTCAATTGTTTTAACAATTGCTGGAACACCGTCTTTATTTCTCTTGAAATCAACATTTCTAATCACCTTTCTATGACCGCCACCAATATAGCGCATAGTCATTTTACCTTGATTGTTACGGCCACCTGATGATTTCTTACCGAATACAAGAGATTTTTCTGGTACTGATGCAGTAATCTCCTCGAAAGTACCAATAATCTTATGTCTTTGCCCCGGTGTTGTGGGCTTAAATTTACGTACTGCCATTTTCTATTTAAATATTGCTATAAAAATCAATCGTATCTCCTTCCTTCAAAGTCACAATCGCTTTCTTAAAAGAGCTCCTGCGTCCTCTGATAATGCCTGTTCTTGTATAACGGCTTTTAGTCTTGCCCGCATAACGCATAGTATTCACGTCCACAACTGTAACATTATACATGGCCTCGACCTCATTCTTAATTTCCAATTTGTTAGCTTCAGGACGCACAATAAATCCAAAACGATTATTCATTCTATCAGTTATCGCTGTCATTTTCTCTGTCACTAACGGTCTAATAATAATTCCCATTACTTAAGCCTCCTCCTTTTTAACTAAGACACTGTCGATAGCCTCCAACGCCTTTTCTGTAAACACAAGCACTCCCGCATCCAACACTCTGTAAGTATTTAATCCAGAGACAGTCTGTACACTGGCGCTCTTTATATTACGAGCTGACAAATATACATTTTTATTTGATTCGGGTAAAACCATTAAAAACTTCTTACCTGAAACTTTAAGATTATTTATCACTGCGATAAAATCCTTTGTCTTAGGAGCCTCAAAAGTGAAGTCTTCTATTACAATAATCGCATTGTCTTTCGCTTTATATGACAATGCAGACTTACGGGCCAATGTCTTAACTTTTTTATTGAGCTTAAAGCTATAATCTCTCGGTTTCGGTCCGAAAACACGTCCTCCGCCAACCAGTACCGGAGAATTTATATCACCGCGACGCGCACCGCCACCACCTTTTTGGCGGCCAAGCTTACGAGTGGAACCGCTTACCTCACTTCTTTCCTTAGCCTTATGAGTACCTTGACGGCGGTTGGCCATAAACTGTTTTACAGCCAAGTAAATGGCGTGGTCATTGGGCTCAATTCCGAAGATGGATTCATCCAACGTAACCTTTCTCCCGGTATCTTCGCCTTTAATGTTATATACGCTAACTTCCATTATTTCTCAATTAATACGATTGAACCTTTGCAACCCGGAATAGAACCCTTTACCAAAAGAAGGTTATGCTCCGCGATTACTTTTAAAACTCGCAAATTCTGGATAGTCACTCTATCTCCTCCCATCCGGCCGGCCATGCGCATTCCTTTGAACACCTTCGCGGGATAAGAACATGCACCGATAGAACCCGGCTTACGGGCGCGGTTATGCTGACCGTGAGTGCTCTGACCTACACCGCCAAAACCATGTCTCTTTACTACACCTTGAAAACCCTTACCTTTAGAGGTTCCCACGACGTCAACGAACGTGGAATCATTGAACAGCTCAACAGACACGGTATCTCCTAAGTTAAGCTCATTCTCAAACTCTTTGAACTCGGCCAAGTGTCTCTTCGGCGTTACTCCGGCTTTCTTAAAGTGACCCAACAACGGCTTCGTCGTATGTTTCTCCTTCTTGTCTTGGAATCCTAATTGAATGGCTGCATAACCATCCTTTTCCACCGTCTTAACTTGAGTAACGACACAAGGACCAGCTTCGATAACAGTGCATGGCACGTTTTTGCCATCAGCACTGAAAACGGATGTCATTCCGATTTTCTTTCCTAATAATCCTGGCATTTCACTAACTTTTTAATCAAACTTTAATTTCTACTTCCACTCCACTCGGCAACTCCAGCTTCATCAAAGCGTCTACCGTTTTAGCAGTTGAACTATAAATGTCAATCAATCTTTTATAAGAAGACAGCTCAAACTGCTCACGCGACTTTTTATTTACGAAAGTCGAACGGTTCACCGTATAAATACGCTTGTGAGTAGGCAGAGGAATAGGTCCGCTAACAATAGCTCCCGTGGCCTTCACCGTCTTCACAATCTTCTCTGCAGACTTATCAACCAAGTTGTGGTCGTAAGATTTCAATTTAATCCGAATTTTCTGACTCATTTATTTTTCTATTATATAATTACACTTAAAAAGCGGCGGGCTAAGAGTCATTCGCTAGCCCGCAGCTTCTTTATTTTATAGCAAATCAGTACGTCCCTTTACTTCTTCCAATACCGCCTTAGCGATAGAAGTAGAAACTTGAGCGTGGTGAGAATAGGTCATGGACGAAGTCGCGCGTCCAGAAGTGATGGTACGCAAAGCCGTCACATATCCGAACATCTCAGCCAACGGAACCATCGCCTTAACGATACGGGCACCGGAACGGCTTGACTCCATTCCCTCTACTTGTCCGCGACGCTTGTTCAAGTCACCGATAACGTCACCCATATTCTCTTCCGGAGTTACTACTTCCAGTTTCATGATAGGCTCCATCAATACGGGACCTGCCTTAGCGCAAGCGTTCTTATAGGCTTGGATGGCGCAGATTTCAAAAGACAATTGATCTGAGTCAACCGGGTGGAATGAACCGTCTACCAGAACAACCTTCAACGAATCCATAGGATAACCCGCCAACACACCGTTCTTCATCGCAGTCACAAAGCCTTTCTGTACAGAAGGAATGAATTCCTTAGGAATATTTCCACCCTTCACCTCATCGATGAATTGCAAGCCGCCCTCCTTGAAGTCCTCGTCAACCGGTCCAACCTTAACGATAATGTCGGCGAACTTACCGCGACCTCCAGATTGCTTCTTATATACTTCACGTAAATCAACAGTCTTAGTAATGGCTTCCTTATAATTTACCTGAGGCTTACCTTGATTACATTCAACCTTAAATTCACGTTTCAGACGGTCGATAATAATATCCAGATGCAACTCACCCATACCTGAGATAACCGTTTGCCCTGTCTGCTCGTCCGTCTTCACGGTAAACGTCGGGTCTTCTTCCGCCAACTTAGCTAATCCGTTAGACAGCTTATCCATATCCTTTTGTGTCTTAGGCTCTACCGCAATACCAATTACCGGTTCGGGGAAGTCCATGGACTCAAGAACAATCGGAGCCGTCTCGTCACACAGCGTATCTCCAGTACGGATATCTTTGAAGCCAACTCCGGCACCAATATCTCCCGCGCTGACGACTTCTACAGGATTTTGCTTATTTGAATGCATCTGGAACAAACGAGAGACACGCTCTTTCTTTCCAGAACGAGAATTATAAATATAAGAGCCCGCCTCAATCTTTCCCGAATAAACGCGGAAGAATGTCAAACGGCCCACATACGGGTCAGTAGCGATTTTAAACGCCAACGCCGCCGTCTTTTCGTCTTCGCTCGGTTTACGGTCTTCCTCAGCTCCAGTCTCGGGATTCGTACCGACTACATTCTCGGTATCCAAAGGAGAAGGCAAGAAAGCGCAGACATAGTCAAGCAACGTCTGCACGCCCTTGTTCTTGAATGACGATCCGCACAACATTGGCACGACAGCCATCTGAACCGTAGCCTTACGCAAAGCCCTCAGCACTTCTTCCTCCGTAATCGTAGAAGGATCATCGAAATATTTCTCCATCAACGAATCGTCGAATTCAGCAACCTTTTCAAGCATCTTGTCGCGCCATTCATTGCATTCGTCAACCATATTGGCGGGGATTTCCTCAACCGAATAATCGGCTCCCATCGTTTCGTCATGCCAATAAATGGCCTTCATCTTTATCAAGTCAACCAATCCCTTGAAAGTTTCCTCGGCACCAATAGGCACGACAATCGGACAAGGATTAGCGCCCAAAATGTCCTTCATCTGACGAACAACCTCGAAGAAGTCCGCGCCGGAACGGTCCATCTTGTTTACATAACCGATACGCGGAACGTTATACTTATCAGCCTGCCTCCACACGGTTTCAGACTGCGGCTCAACGCCACCCACCGCACAGTAAGTAGCTACAGCACCGTCGAGCACACGCAAAGAGCGCTCTACCTCAGCGGTAAAGTCCACGTGTCCCGGAGTATCAATCAGATTTATCTTATACGTTTGACCATTATACTTCCATCTGGTAGTCGTAGCGGCAGAAGTAATAGTAATACCGCGCTCTTGCTCTTGTTCCATCCAGTCCATCGTAGCGGCGCCATCGTGCACCTCACCGATTTTGTGAGTCAAACCCGTATAGAACAAAATACGCTCAGAGGTCGTAGTCTTACCCGCATCAATATGCGCCATGATACCGATGTTGCGAGTCAAATGTAAATCTTGCTTAGCCATACTCTAAATCCTATATTTTAAAAATTAGAATCTGAAATGTGCGAACGCGCGGTTAGCTTCCGCCATTCTGTGCATATCCTCTTTCCGCTTGAACGCTCCGCCCTGCTCGTTGTAAGCGTCCATAATCTCGGCGGCGAGCTTATCTGCCATTGACTTACCGCCTCTTTTACGAGCGAACGCGATCAAGTTCTTCATTGAAACAGACTCCTTGCGTTCCGGACGGATTTCGGTAGGAACTTGAAAAGTAGCGCCACCTACGCGACGGGATTTTACTTCAACCTGCGGGGTTACGTTATCCAACGCTTTCTTCCAAATCTCAAGAGCACTCTTTTCCTCGTTAGGAAGTTTCGCCTTTACTGTTTCCAAAGCGGCGTAGAAAATCTCATAAGACGTATTCTTCTTGCCATCATACATCAAATGATTCACAAACTTAGAAACTTTTTGATCATTAAACACGGGATCCGGAAGGATAACGCGTTTCTTAGGTTTTGCTTTTCTCATTTTGTCTAAAAAAATAATGTTTTGTTCTTGGTTGTCTACCTCTTGACTTCTTCAACTCTCCCTCCGGAGAATTTACTCAACCTTTAGCATCTCCAATAAACTAAAACGAATTTATTATTCTAAATAATCTGCTAACAGTCTGACGAAATCACTCTCTTATTTCTTCTTTGCCGGTGCGGCCTGACCCGGTTTTGGACGCTTGGCGCCATATTTGGAACGCCGTTGAGTACGTCCGGCAACACCCGCCGTATCAAGTGTACCGCGAACGATGTGATAACGAACACCCGGCAGGTCTTTCACACGACCGCCACGCACCAACACGATTGAGTGCTCCTGCAAGTTGTGACCTTCACCCGGGATATAGGAGTTCACCTCCTTCTGGTTGGTCAAACGAACACGGGCCACCTTACGCATGGCTGAGTTAGGTTTCTTCGGAGTAGTTGTATATACTCTCACGCAAACGCCACGTCTTTGAGGACATGAGTCCAATGCCGGTGACTTGCTCTTCTCAACCAACACCCGACGTCCTTTTCTTACTAATTGCTGAATTGTAGGCATTTTAATTGTTTTTTAATTATATATTATTTATTATTAATTTCGACAGTGTATATTTCGGGCTGCAAAATTACTAATAATATTTGATTTTTCAATGCTATACGGCTTTTTTTTGTTTTTTAATGTTTTAGAGCCTGTTAGAGCCTTTTTAAATTTCGCGTTTAAGTGATTTTGTCTAGCCCTTTTCCCATTCCGCCCGTCAGACAGCACGCTTATCCTCCCCGCAGAATCAGAAAAAGTCCTCGAAAAGGACGTTCAAAATAAGCCCGAGGCTCTTATTTTGAAAGGCTTTTCCCGGCATGTATTTTTCGTTTCCGTGACAAAAAAGATTCTCGTTAGTCCTTCTCCATTTGTCAGGACGCCCCGCCGCTCGTGAAAAACAGCCCTACGGCTCGCGAGAAACAGGGCGGCGGCTCACGAGAAACAGGGCTATCTTTCAAGTGGGAAATAACGTACTGAAAATAAACAGATTAGCGCATTAAACACTATGCCATCACGTCAGGTTTTCGGCTAAGAGCTTGTTCGCTTTTTTCCTGAGTTATTTTAAGAAGCTATTTTAGAGCCTGTCGTTTAAATTTTGCATGCCTCACGCTTCACCTTTTACATCATCCAAAGGAGGCATAGGTTGTACGTCTGGAACGTTTATCGTTCCGAAAACACGCTCGTACTTCATGATATTTTCCTCCAACGCACGAGCCAAACGCTTCGCATGTTCCGGAGCCAAGATAATCCGTGACTGTACATTGGCTTTCGGAGCTCCCGGCATAACGCGTATAAAATCAAGAATAAACTCTGAGCTTGAGTGGACGATAAAGGCTAAATTAGCGTAAACGCCTTGAGCCATCTCTTCACTCAACTCAATCTGCAAGTGTCCGTTCTTTATATTCTGTTCATCCATAACAAAAGTGCTTAATACATTCATCCGCAAAATAACGGAAAAACGCCGAGATTTCCATCAAATCACCGGGAAACGTTCCGGCGCATCCATTACCCTTTTCCATTCCTATATTTATCGCCATTAGACAAGCGCCTCACAAGAATCGGCCTTTTGCCTTTCCGCCTTTCACGACACTTCAGCGATACACTCTGAATGAAGTGTCTAATCAGAGCCTTTACTCACGTGAAAAGGCAAACTTTTTCTTGTACGACAACCCCGCCGCCGTTGTACATCAATGGCCTGATTCCCATACAACAACCGAGCAACTTTTGTACAAGAATGGAACTCCACTGACACGGACGTACGTTGAACGTTATCGCGTATTCCCTGATACGGATAAGAAAAAAGAAAGGGAGAAATGCACTTTCGCATTCCTCCCTTTCACTAATCTGCAAGTCTATCTTACTTATTCCACTTCATTATAATCAAGCACAGTCTTCTTGTTCGCCAAGATACGGTCATACTCCTCTTTGGAGCCTACAATAATCTTCTCGAACTCACGCTGACCCGTACCGGCAGGTATCAAGTGACCGCAAATCACGTTCTCCTTCATGCCTTCCAACTTATCAACCTTACCATTAATAGCCGCCTCGTTCAGTACCTTAGTCGTCTCTTGGAATGAAGCCGCCGACATGAAGCTAGAGGTCTGTAAAGCCGCACGGGTAATACCTTGAAGTATCTGGGTTGAAGTGGCGGGAACCGCGTCTCGCACTTCCACAGGACGCAGGTCTCGGCGTTTCAACATACTATTTTCATCACGCAACTTACGGGCCGTAACAATCTGTCCCGGCTGCAAGCTCTGCGAATCACCCGCGTCAACAACAACCTTCTTGCCCCAGATACGGTCATTCTCCTCCATAAACTCAACCTTGTCCACAACTTGTTGTTCCAAGAAACGTGTATCACCGGGCTCGTCAATCTGGACTTTGCGCATCATCTGACGGACAATAATCTCAAAGTGCTTATCGTTAATCTTCACACCCTGCAAGCGATACACGTCCTGAACCTCGTTCACGATATATTCCTGAACAGCCGTGGGGCCCTTAATCGCCAAGATGTCGGCGGGAGTGATAGCGCCGTCGGACAACGGAGTACCGGCACGCACGTAGTCGTTCTCCTGCACCAGTATCTGTTTGGACAAGGCAACCAAATACTTCTTCACCTCGCCCGTCTTCGACGTTACGATAATCTCACGGTTACCGCGCTTTATCTTGCCCATCGTCACCTCGCCGTCAATTTCAGACACGACAGCCGGATTTGACGGATTGCGCGCCTCGAACAGCTCCGTAACACGAGGAAGACCT
Organism: uncultured Bacteroides sp.; assembly: GCA_949285075.1. GTDB lineage: Bacteria > Bacteroidota > Bacteroidia > Bacteroidales > Bacteroidaceae > Bacteroides. The sequence goes on from CASDXF010000007.1 coordinate 74,922, forward strand.
CCCGTAATATCTCCGGCCTTACCCACGGCGCGAGGAATCTTAACGATTACGTCACCGGCCTTCACCTTTTGACCGTTCTCGACAATCACGTGGCCTCCCACCGGCAAGTTGTAGGTACGGATTAACTCTCCGCTCTCAGACAAGATGTGGACAGAAGGCACCTTCGTCTTATCCTTAGACTCTATGATAATAATCTCGCGAAGACCCGTCGCCTCGTCTGACTCGACTTTATAGGTCACATTCTCGATAACACTTTCAAACTCAATCTTACCCGTAGCCTCAGTAATAATCACGGCGTTGAACGGGTCCCACTTGGCAATCAACTTGCCTTTCTCTACCAAATCGCCGTCTGAAACATACAACGTCGAACCGTAGGGAACATTATGAGTAGAAAGGACGATACCGGTGTTCACATCCACAAAGCGCACTTCGGCCAAACGACCCACTACAACCTTAGCGGACTCGCCCATCTCATCTACGATATTCACCGTACGAAGCTCTTCAAACTCCAGACGAGCGTTATTCTTCGCCACAATGCTCGCGTTAGCCGCGATATTGGCAGCCGTACCACCGGCATGGAAAGTACGCAGAGTCAACTGCGTTCCCGGCTCACCGATAGACTGAGCGGCGATGACTCCAACGGCCTCGCCCTTCTGAACCATCCGGCTCGTAGCCAAGTTACGGCCATAGCACTTCGCGCAAACGCCCTTCTTCGCCTCGCAGGTCAATACCGAACGGATTTCCACGCTTTCTATCGGAGAATCCTGAATCTTCTTTGCAATCTCCTCCGTGATTTCTTCTCCACCGGCGACGATAAGCTCACCCGTCGTCGGATGAATAATATCATGCACGGAAACACGACCCAAAATACGCTCGTACAGCGTAGCGATGACTTCATCGTTATTCTTCAGGTCTGTGCAAACCAGTCCGCGAAGCGTACCGCAATCTTCCTCCGTTACAATCACGTCATGAGAAACGTCAACCAAACGGCGAGTCAGATATCCCGCGTCCGCGGTCTTCAAGGCCGTATCCGCCAAACCTTTACGGGCACCGTGCGTAGAGATGAAATACTCCAACACCGACAAGCCCTCTTTGAAGTTCGACAGAATCGGGTTCTCGATAATCTGTCCGCCTTCCGCACCCGCTTTCTGCGGCTTAGCCATCAAACCACGCATACCGGACAGCTGACGAATCTGCTCCTTAGAACCACGGGCTCCAGAGTCTAGCATCATGTACACGGAATTAAATCCTTGATCATCAGAAGAAATCGTCTTCATCAGGATATTGGACAATTCCGAGTTGACGTGAGTCCATATATCAATAACCTGATTATAACGCTCGTTATTGGTAATGAATCCCATATTATAGTTATTCACCACCTGCTCAACCTCGTCATAACCCTTTTGCACCAACGCTTCTTTCTCCTTAGGAATGATAATATCTCCTAAGTTAAACGACAGTCCTCCCTTAAAGGCCATCTGATAACCCAGATTCTTTATACCGTCCAAGAAATCAGCCGCCTTAGCTACACCGCAAACCTTAATCACGTTACTAATGATATCGCGCAATGACTTCTTAGAAATAATCTCATTGATGTAACCCGCCTCAGGAGGAACAATCTCATTCACAATCACACGGCCTACTGAGGTTTCACGCATCACACTCACAATGTTTCCGTTCTCATCCACATCCTTCACAACAACCTTCACCGGAGCGTGAATGTCAACTTTCCCTTCATTGTAGGCGATGAGGGCCTCTTCCGGGCCATAGAAGGTCAGCCCTTCTCCCTTCGCTCCTGAACGGAGTTTAGTGATATAATACAATCCCAGAACCATATCCTGCGCAGGCACTGTAATCGGCGCGCCATTGGCGGGGTTCAAGATGTTATGCGATTGAAGCATCAGCATTTGCGCCTCAAGAATAGCCTCGTTGCTCAAAGGCAAGTGAACGGCCATCTGGTCGCCGTCGAAGTCCGCATTAAAGGCGGTACATGCTAACGGGTGCAACTGTATAGCCTTTCCTTCAATCATCTTGGGTTGGAACGCCTGAATACCTAAACGGTGCAGTGTCGGAGCACGGTTTAACAGTACCGGATGACCTTTCATCACATGTTCAAGAATATCCCAGATAACAGGTTCCTTTCGGTCTACAATCTTTTTAGCCGACTTCACCGTCTTAACAATTCCGCGCTCAATCAGCTTACGTATAATAAACGGCTTATATAGCTCCGCCGCCATGAGCTTAGGTATACCGCATTCACCCATCTTCAGCTCAGGGCCAACAACAATAACCGAACGGGCGGAGTAGTCGACACGCTTACCCAACAAGTTCTGACGGAAACGTCCTTGTTTACCTTTCAAGCTATCCGACAAGGATTTCAAAGGACGATTAGCGTCCGTCTTTACCGCGCTTGACTTACGAGAGTTATCAAATAACGAATCTACCGCCTCTTGAAGCATACGCTTCTCATTCCGCAGAATCACTTCAGGAGCCTTGATTTCAATCAGACGCTTCAAGCGATTGTTACGGATAATCACACGACGGTAAAGGTCGTTCAAGTCAGACGTAGCAAAGCGGCCACCGTCCAAAGGAACCAACGGACGGAGTTCAGGCGGAATGACAGGCACTATCCGCACAATCATCCACTCCGGCTTATTGCGTCCACGAGAAGCGCGGAACGACTCTACTACCTGAAGGCGCTTCAAAGCCTCGTTCTTACGCTGCTGAGAAGCATCATTGCTTGCGCGGTGGCGAAGTTCGTACGACAAAGCGTCCAAGTCCAAACGCTTAAGCAAGTCATAAATCGCCTCCGCTCCCATCTTGGCGATAAACTTATTCGGATCAGAGTCCTCAAGATACTGGTTATCCTTAGGAAGCGTATCTAGAATATCCAGATATTCCTCCTCAGAGAGCAAATCGTATTCAGCGACTCCGTCTTCACCCTTTACGCCCGGCTGTATGACGATATAACGCTCATAATATATAATAGAATCCAATTTCTTAGTCGGCAGACCAAGCAAGTAACCTATCTTGTTCGGAAGAGAACGGAAATACCAGATATGCGCAACCGGAACAACCAACTGGATATGCCCCATCCGCTCACGACGCACCTTCTTCTCCGTAACCTCAACACCGCAACGGTCGCACACGATTCCTTTATAACGGATGCGCTTATACTTTCCGCAATGACATTCGTAATCCTTAACAGGACCGAAAATACGCTCGCAGAACAAACCGTCACGTTCCGGCTTGTAAGTACGGTAATTGATGGTCTCAGGCTTCAATACTTCACCACTCGAATTCTCCAGAATCTCTTCAGGAGAAGCTAATCCAATTGATATCTTCGAGAAATTGCTTTTTGCCTTATTTTCTTTTCTAAAAGCCATACTCTTTATTTAATGAAAGTGGAATATTAAAGATAAAAATCAAAAGTTGAGAACTGAAAGTCAAAAGGTATAACTATTCAATCCTCAACTTTCAATTTATTAATTATTCAAGATTGATACTCAATCCTAAACCTCTTAACTCGTGCAACAGCACGTTCAAAGATTCCGGAATACCCGGTTGCGGCATAGGTTCTCCCTTTACTATCGCCTCATAAGCCTTTGAACGGCCTACCACATCGTCAGACTTGATTGTCAGAATCTCCTGCAAGATATGAGCGGCTCCGAAGCCTTCGAGAGCCCAAACCTCCATTTCTCCAAAGCGTTGGCCTCCGAACTGCGCCTTACCACCGAGCGGCTGCTGAGTAATCAATGAGTACGGGCCAATAGAACGGGCGTGCATCTTATCTTCAACCATGTGGCCCAACTTCAACATATAGGTCACACCGACAGTCGCGGGTTGGTCAAACCGCTCACCCGTACCGCCATCATAAAGATAAGTCTTACAGTAACGGGGAAGTCCCGCTTTGTCCGTCCACTTATCCAAATCCTCCATTGTCGCTCCGTCAAAGATAGGAGTCGCGAATTTCACGCCTAACGTCTTACCCGCACGGCCTAACACCGCCTCGAAAATCTGACCGATATTCATACGGGAAGGCACACCCAACGGATTCAAGACAATATCAACCGGAGTTCCGTCTGCCAAGAAAGGCATATCCTCCTGTCTAACGACACGAGACACAATACCCTTATTACCGTGACGACCGGCCATCTTATCACCCACGCCAATCTTACGCTTCTTCGCAATGTATACTTTAGCCATCTGAATGATTCCTGCCGGAAGCTCGTCACCAATCGTAATAGCAAACTTCTTACGCTTCAGCTCCGCATCCAACTCCTTATATTTCTTGATATAATTCATCACCAAGTCGCGGATCATGTCATTCGTATGCTCATCGGCAGTCCATCCGCTCAACTGAATAGCGGTAAAGTCAAGCGAGTCAAAATTCGACGGAGCAAACTTGGTCCCCTTCGCTATGACTTCCGTACCTAAATAGTCCTTTACTCCCTGAGAAAGTTTCCCCTCAGTAAGAATCATCAACTTCTTCACCAAAACTCGTTTCAACTCGCTAGCCTTTACTTCAAACTCCTCATCAATTTTAGGAAGCAGCGCTTTATCGGCTAACTTTGAGCTGCGATTTTTAATCACACGTGAAAATAATTTCTTACCAATAACAACACCTTTTAAAGAAGGAGAAGCTTTTAAAGACGCATCTTTAACATCACCCGCCTTATCACCAAAAATGGCACGAAGCAACTTTTCTTCTGGAGAGGGATCCGATTCTCCTTTAGGAGTAATCTTACCAATCATGATATCACCCGGCTCGATGCGGGCACCAACTCTAACAATACCGTTCTCATCCAAATCCTTCGTCGCTTCTTCACTAACGTTTGGTATATCAGATGTTAGTTCTTCCATACCGCGCTTCGTTTCGCGAACCTCTAGCGAGTATTCTTCTACATGTACAGACGTCAACAAATCCTCACGGACTACACGCTCATTCAAAACGATGGCATCCTCATAATTATAGCCTTTCCACGGCATGTAAGCAACCAACAAGTTCTTGCCCAAAGCTAATTCTCCATTCTCTGTAGAATAGCCTTCCGTTAAGATATCGCCTTTCTTCACCCGCTGCCCCTTGTCACATATCGGCCGCAAATCTATAGTCATATTTTGATTCGTCTTACGGAACTTGGGAATCTTATATTCTTTTAAAGCAGGCTCAAAACTTACAAATTCTTCATCTTCTGTCCGATCATAAAGAATACGAATTGTTGTAGCATCTACAAAATCAATGACTCCGTCTCCTTCTGCCGTAATCTGAGTTCGCGAATCTCTTACCAACTGACGCTCAATACCAGTTCCAACAATCGGAGCTTCACTTCTCAACAATGGAACAGCTTGACGCATCATGTTTGATCCCATCAACGCACGGTTCGCATCATCATGTTCCAAAAAGGGAATCAACGAAGCCGCAATAGAAGCTATCTGCTGCGGTGAAACGTCCATCAAATTCACCTCCGAAGGATCTACCACAGGAAAATCCGCATCCTGACGCGCTTTCACTTTATTTCGCACAAAAGTTCCATCATCATTTAAAGGCGCATTTCCTTGAGCTATAACCTTTCCTTCTTCTTCTTCCGCAGACAAATAAACTAGCCCCTCATCAGAAAGATCCACTTTCCCATTTTCTACCTTTCGATAAGGAGTCTCTATAAAACCTAAATTATTAATCTTGGCAAACACACACAACGAGGAAATCAAGCCAATATTTGGCCCTTCCGGAGTTTCAATTGGGCATAGACGACCATAATGCGTATAATGGACATCACGCACCTCAAATCCGGCGCGCTCACGCGATAATCCACCTGGACCAAGCGCCGACATACGACGTTTATGAGTAATCTCCGCCAACGGATTTGTCTGATCCATGAACTGGGACAGCGCATTCGTACCAAAGAAAGAATTAATAACAGAAGAGATGGTTTTTGCATTAATCAGGTCTATTGGAGTAAACACCTCATTATCACGAACATTCATGCGCTCACGTATTGTACGCGACATTCGAGCTAAACCTATGGCAAACTGATTAGAAAGCTGCTCTCCCACTGTACGTACACGACGATTACTCAAGTGGTCTATATCATCTACATCCGCTTTCGAGTTAATCAATTCTATCAAGTATTTGATAATTTCAATAATGTCCTCTTTTGTTAAAACGCGCACATCCATATCTGTCGCTAAATTCAATTTCTTATTAATCCTATAGCGACCTACCTCACCTAAATCATAGCGTTTTTCTGAAAAGAACAAGTTATTAATAACCTCACGCGCGCTCGCATCGTCTGCCGGATCGGCATTACGCAATTGACGATAGATATACAGCACCGCTTCCTTCTCCGAGTTACTCGGATCTTTTTGCAGTGTATTATATATAATAGAAAAATCAGATTGGTTCGGTTCTTCTTTATGAAGAAGAATATTCTGAACTCCTGATTCTAGAATCTCATTAATGTGCTCTTCCTCCAACACAGTTTCACGATCGATTATAACTTCGTTACGTTCGATAGAAACCACTTCACCGGTATCCTCGTCTACAAAATCTTCAATCCATGTCTTCAAGACACGAGCAGCTAATTTACGCCCCAATACCTTTTTCAGGTTCGTCTTCGTGACCTTTACGTCCTCCGCCAAATTGAAAATTTCAAGGATATCCTTATCATTTTCAAAGCCTATAGCCCGCAATAATGTCGTAACCGGCAATTTCTTCTTACGGTCAATATAAGCATACATCACATTATTAATATCCGTAGCAAATTCAATCCACGAGCCTTTAAATGGAATAATACGAGCCGAATAAAGCTTAGTCCCATTAGCGTGTATACTCTGCCCAAAAAATACTCCCGGAGAACGGTGCAACTGTGAAACGACAACACGTTCTGCTCCATTAATAACAAAAGTTGCCTTATCCGTCATATATGGAATAGGTCCGAGAAACACATCCTGAATCACAGTATCAAAATCCTCATGGTCAGGATCTGTACAATACAACTTCAGCTTAGCCTTTAAAGGAACGCTATAAGTGAGCCCTCGCTCTATACAATCATCTATAGTATAACGCGGCGGATCAATATAATAGTCTAAAAACTCAAGAACGAAATTGTTCCTCGTATCGGCAATAGGGAAGTTTTCAGCAAATACCTTATACAAACCCTCATTCTTACGCTTTTCAGGAGGAGTGTCTAATTGCAGGAAGTCTTGAAATGACTTCAATTGCACTTCCAAGAAATCCGGATACTCCAAAGGATTCTTAGTTGAAGCAAAATTAACTCTTTGATTTACAATATTTGAAGACATCTGTCAATGAATTTGGAGAACTTAATTTTAAATATATACACAAAAAGGTTAAGAATCCTCTTGTGAAGGATTCCTAACCGAATTACCTGACAAACAGGCCAATGTTATTTAAGTTCAACTTCAGCTCCAGCTTCTTCCAATGTTTTCTTCAATGATTCTGCTTCGTCTTTAGCTAAACCTTCTTTTAATGTGCTAGGAGCAGCGTCTACCAAATCCTTAGCCTCTTTCAAGCCAAGTCCACAAGCTTCCTTCACAGCCTTAACAACCTGAAGTTTAGCAGCTCCGGCACTCTTCAATACAAGGTCAAAAGAGGTCTTCTCTTCCGCAGCGGCTGCACCGCCAACGGCCGGACCAGCAGCAACAGCAACAGCTGCAGCAGCAGGCTCAATACCATACTCTTCTTTAAGAATAGTCGCAAGTTCATTAACTTCTTTTACTGTCAAGTTAACTAATTGTTCTGCAAAAGCTTTCAAATCTGCCATTTTATTACGATTTTTAATTGTTTAAATACTAATTGATTTTTGAAATTTATTCGGTTCTCTCTCCCAAAGTTTTAAGAACTCCATGAAGAGTATTTCCACCTGACTGAAGAGCAGAGATAACATTCTTGGCCGGAGATTGCAACAAAGCCACAATATCGCCAATAACCTCATTCTTGCTCTTAATAGCGACAAGCGTATCTAACTGGTCGGCACCAACATAGAAACTCTCTTCCGCATAAGCAGCCTTTAGCCCGGGAATACCATCCTTCGCCTTGTCCTTAATCAGTTTAGCCGGCACATTTGCCGTATTACAAAACATTACGGCAGTAGTACCTTTCAAGCAAGAATAAAGAGGCGAAAAATCCACATCCAAACTTTCTAACGCCTTATGAAGCAATGTGTTCTTTACCATCATCAACTTGATATTGGCCTTAAAACACTCTCTTCTTAGCGCAGTCGTATCAACCGCATTCATTGCGGTAACATCAACCAAATAGAAGTGGCCATATTCCTTAACAGTAGCGGCTATTTGCTCTATAATCGTACTTTTATCTTCCTTTCTCATTTTCTGTCTGTTTTATTAGATTTCATCTACCGATTTAGGGTCTATCTTAATACCCATACTCATTGTACTAGAAAGATAAATACTCTTAATATACGTACCCTTTGCTGCCGCCGGTTTCATCTTTATCAGCGTGGAAATAAATTCCTTCGCATTATCACGAATTTGTTCCGCTGTAAATGACACCTTGCCGACTGAAGTATGAACAATACCACTCTTGTCAACCTTAAAGTCAATCTTACCTTGTTTTACTTCTTTAACAGCTTTTGCTACGTCCATAGTTACAGTACCGCTCTTCGGATTAGGCATCAATCCACGAGGACCCAGTATACGGCCAAGCGCACCGATCTTACCCATAATAGACGGCATAGTAATGATTACATCAACATCCGTCCATCCACCTTTAATTTTCTCAACATATTCGTCAAGACCAACATAATCAGCTCCAGCTTCTTTTGCAGCAGTTTCAACATCCGGCGTACAAAGGACTAACACCCTTATTTGCTTTCCCGTTCCATGAGGAAGTGAAACGACACCTCTCACCATCTGGTTGGCTTTCCTCGGGTCGACCCCTAACCGTACATCCACATCAACAGAAGCGTCAAACTTCGTATAAGAAATTTCTTTCACCAAAGCTGAGGCTTCTTTCAGCGTGTACGCTTTTCCTGCTTCAATTTTCTCTGCAGCCAACTTTTGATTTTTTGTCAGTTTACCCATTACAATTGAAGTTTATTAATTATTAACCGGAAAATCTCCCTTTATGGCGATACCCATGCTTCTAGCCGTACCCGCAACCATCTTCATAGCCGCATCCAACGTAAAGCAATTCAAGTCCACCATCTTATCTTGAGCAATCGTACGGACTTGATCCCACGTCAATTCAGCGATTTTTTTCCGATTGGGCTCAGCGGATCCACTTTTCACCTTCGCAACCTCAAGCAGCTGAATCGCAACGGGAGGAGTCTTGATTACAAAATCGAAAGACTTATCCGTATAGTAAGTAATAATAACAGGCAAAACCTTACCTGCCTTGTCTTGGGTTCTGGCATTGAATTGCTTGCAAAACTCCATGATGTTAATACCTTTGGAACCCAAAGCAGGTCCTACAGGGGGTGATGGATTTGCAGCGCCTCCTTTAATCTGTAATTTGATTAGTCCAGCAACTTCTTTAGCCATTTTTTAAATTGATTTATAATAACATTAAATAAAAGAATAACAGGCTGTAACAAAAATCCGATTATTCTTTCTCCACTTGCATAAAGCCCAATTCGAGCGGAGTTTTACGCCCGAATATCTTTACCATAACCTTCAGTTTCTTTTTCTCGTTATTCACTTCTTCAATGATACCGCTGAATCCACTAAAAGGCCCAAAAGTAACTTTCACCGCTTCACCTACCACATAAGGAATGTTAAGTTCATCCCCCATCTCCTGCAGTTCATCCACAGTGCCAAGTATACGATTCACCTCCGACTGTCTAAGGGGAACCGGTTTATCAGAACCTCCCAAAAAGCCGATGACATTTGGAGTATTGCGCAAGCGATGAGTCACCTCACCAACCAACGCAGCTTCCACCAAAACGTATCCCGGAAGATAGCTTCTCTCTTTCACAACCTTTTTACCGTTGCGAACTTGATACACCTTTTCCGTAGGAATCAATACCTGAGATACATATTCACCAAGATCACTGTTCTTGATGTCAGCTTCAAGATACTCTTTAACCTTAGCTTCTTTTCCGCTAATAGCACGCAACACGTACCATTTTCTTTCCACCTCAGCCATTAGTCAATTCCCGTTTTTAATGTGGATAAACGATTTTCTCCATGAAGTTCTGGAAACAGACATCCATACCCCACACCACCAATGCGATTAGTAGGGAAGCATATAAAACAACTACCGCACTGTTAGCCAACTCGGAGTATGTAGGCCACGAAACTTTATGAACAAGCTCGTCGTAAGACTCTTTAATATAAGATACTATTCTCTTCATTTCTATAATATTGGCACGGGAGGAGAGGCTCGAACTCCCGACACCCGGTTTTGGAGACCGGTGCTCTACCAACTGAGCTACTCCCGTTCGTATTGTATGTTCAATCAGTTCCGGACTTTCCGTCCGGAACCGATCGAACATATCATATATTAGTCAAGAATTTCTGTAATCTGACCAGCGCCAACTGTACGTCCACCCTCACGGATAGCGAAACGAAGACCTACGTTCAACGCAACCGGATAAATCAGCTCTACTTGAATAGTAACGTTATCACCCGGCATTACCATTTCAGTTCCTTCCGGCAAAGTGATTTCACCTGTACAGTCCATAGTACGCAGATAGAACTGAGGACGATACTTATTATGGAACGGAGTATGACGTCCACCTTCCTCTTTCTTCAAGATATAAACCTCAGCTTTGAATTTAGAGTGCGGCTTAATCTGGCCCGGCTTACAAAGCACCATACCACGTTTCACTTCATTCTTATCGATACCGCGGAGAAGCAGACCAACGTTATCACCAGCCTCACCTTCATCCAACAGCTTACGGAACATCTCAACACCTGTAACCACAGATTTCTTATCTTCGCCCAAGCCGAGGATTTCCACTTCATCACCTACATGAATAACACCAGTCTCGATACGACCCGTAGCAACCGTACCACGTCCTGTGATAGAGAACACGTCCTCAACAGGCATCAAGAACGGTTTATCAATATCGCGCGGAGGCAGCGGAATCCAAGTATCAACCGCGTCCATCAATTCCATTACTTTCTCTTCCCACTTAGCAACGCCATTCAATGCGCCAAGAGCAGAACCGCGAATAATAGGAGTATTGTCACCGTCGAAATCATAGAATGAAAGCAGTTCTCTCATTTCCATCTCAACAAGTTCCAACATTTCCTCATCGTCTACCATATCGCACTTATTCAAAAATACAACCAGACGAGGAACGTTTACCTGACGGGCCAACAAGATGTGCTCGCGAGTCTGAGGCATCGGACCGTCTGTAGCAGCGACTACGATGATTGCGCCATCCATCTGAGCGGCACCCGTTACCATGTTCTTCACATAGTCAGCGTGTCCCGGACAGTCAACGTGAGCGTAGTGACGGTTTGCGGTTTCATACTCAACGTGTGAAGTATTAATAGTAATACCTCTTTCTTTCTCCTCAGGAGCGTTATCAATCTGATCGAAAGACTTAACTTCAGAAAGACCTTTCTTCGCCAACACTGTAGTGATAGCAGCCGTCAATGTTGTCTTACCGTGGTCTACGTGACCGATTGTACCAATATTTACGTGCGGTTTGGTACGTTCAAATTTCTCTTTAGCCATAGCTTTACTTGTTATTTATTTGATTAATAATCAGCTTTCACAACTTTTGAGCTGTTACCGGGACTTGAACCCGGGACCTCTTCCTTACCAAGGAAGTGCTCTACCGCTGAGCTATAACAGCATTAAAAAGAGAGCGGAAGACGGGACTCAAACCCGCGACCCTCAGCTTGGAAGGCTAATGCTCTATCAACTGAGCTACTTCCGCAATTAGCGTGGGCAAAGATGGATTCGAACCACCGAAGGCGTAAGCCAGCAGATTTACAGTCTGCCCCATTTGGCCACTCTGGTATTTGCCCATAAACTCGCTTGAGCCTCTTGTCGGATTCGAACCAACGACCCCGAGATTACAAATCACGTGCTCTGGCCAACTGAGCTAAAGAGGCATTTCAACCAAAATTTGCAACCGCTACGCCTCATGCGTGCGAAACGGCTGCAAATTTAGCTATTTATTTTCTCTCCGCAAAATATTTGCGCTTTTTTATTTACTACGTTGTTTTTCTTTATACTTAACCAGCTGCTTTTCCAATGCTTCTACGTCCAAATCAATCGCTTCCTCAAACGTATCGCACACTTTGCTCGCATAAAACTCCCCATTGGGAACCAAAATCTTTATGCCAGCTTCTTTATTCTCCGCCGTCTCTGGTTTTACTACCTTCAATGACACCTCTACTTTCTTTATATCCTCGTAATATTTCTCCAACTTGGACACTTTTTTCTGAATAAATGCCCGCAATTGCTCTGACGCGTCAAAGTGAATTGATTGAATTCTAATATCCATACTTACCTCCTTTTTTTTAAGCTCTCGGATGAGCCTGTTTATACACTTTTTTTAGTTCCTCGAATGTAGTGTGCGTATAGATTTCCGTTGTCGCTAAGCTCTCATGCCCGAGAAGCTCTTTCACCGCCCCTAACGAAGCGTCGTTGTTTAGCATCGCAGTGGCAAACGTATGCCTCAGCACGTGAGGACTCTTCTTTTTTAGCGCTACTACTTTCGACAAATTTCGCTTCACAATCCTATATACCAGACTACTATAAAGTTGCCCGCCGTTCTTTTTCACGAAAAAAGCGTCGCAACTTCGCTGGACCGTTCGGTCTCTTACGCCGACATACTCCCTCATCAAGCGCCCCAGTTCTTCATCAAAAGGGATTAACCGCTCCTTATTCCTCTTCCCCACTACCTTTAAAAGGGAAGAAAAAAAATCCACGCTCGAATCTTTTAAACCTATCAACTCGGAAAGCCGCATCCCCGTGAGATAAAACATCTCCATTATTAGGCGATCACGGCAACCCGTAAAGTCATCTTCAAACTCTTCATCATCCAATAGCCTATCCATCTCCCCTTCCCGCAAAAAAACCGGCAACGGTTTTTTCTTCTTAGGGCCAGACACTTTACGGGACGAATCCGCCGTCACCTTTCCCTGTTTCAGCAAATACTTATAAAAGGAACGGAGCGAACTCAATTTCCGGTTTACGGAAGTGGAAGCATACCCTTCATCCATCAACGCTACAATCCACTCGCGAATCAAGCCGTTATCCACCTCACGCAGTTCTTTTCCCTCACCCTCTCCTTGAATAAACCCGTAGAATTGACGCAAATCCTTTCCATAAGCTACTATGGTTTTATCCGAACAATTCCGCTCATACCGGAGATAGTCAAGAAAAGATTCTATCAGCATAAGATCGTCACATCTAAAATCATGCAACGAATGTATGAAAAGAATTCAATAATCCAAAAAAAATTACGATTTATTAATCTTCTATTTGCTGAAGTTTCTGTACATAAACCGCATGTTCCTTCTTAAGCCTCTTAATCACAGACGGTTTATCATATTGCTGTCTGCGTCTTAACTCTTTTACGACACCGGTTTTCTCAAACTTTCTTTTAAATTTCTTCAGCGCTTTCTCAATGTTTTCGCCTTCTTTTACAGGTACTACAATCATTTTACTTATAATTATGTTATAAATTAAGAATTTTACATTTGAAAATCGCCGCAAAAGTACATATACTTTCCTTAATTCACAAAACTTTCAATAGATATTTCGCAAAAAACTATTCATAAACAATACGTTATCCCCAGTCATTCCTGAGCCACCGGGCAGATAGGAGATATGCCTTCCGCAAATTCCCCTTTAGCATGGTTCTGAAACTGGCGATGGTACCGCATATGCGACCCATCATAGCTGAATACCGTCGGCAGGCTTTCACCCGCCTATATAAGCGCAGCCAAAGCCGATGGCTTCACCCTTGATTAGCCGCCGCTCTATTTCTCGCGAGCCGCAACCCTATTTCTCACAGCGTTAGAAATCAATATATTAACCCCACTAATTAGTCGGGCATATCTTAATCATGAGATTTCGATACGGGATGTGTATGTGTATTGGCGTAAGAATTACTAATAATATCGGTGAAAAGTATAGGCCAATAGAAGTATAGGCCAATAGAAATGAAATACTTAAGAAATCGTCCCATACAAAATAATTATATAATTTTGTACTTGCTTATGGGATTCACCATGCGTCAGACTATGTTAACATAAGTTAAGACACTTCATAGTTAAATGATAAAATCAGAAAATTATGGCAAAAATATATCGAGATGATTATGGTATACCACATATAATGGCTACAACAAGTTTTGATGCAGCCAAAGCCATAGCATACGTTCATAGTGAGGATGATTTTTATACTCTGCAATTGTGGTTTTTAGCCATAAAGTTTAAATCTGGACACTTCGATGATTGGGATGGTCCTTATCTTGATTTTCTTTCATTCTTTTTCGACATCCAAGGTAAAACACTCGACTTGCTTCCAACTATTTCTGATGAATACAAGTCTCTTGCAGATTCATATTGTAGTGGAATAAACCAGTATGCCAAAGAACACGAAGAAAATGTCTTGGATCCTTCCATATTTCCTGTTAATTCTGTTGATCTGCTTCAGGTTCAGCATCTAATGGAGGTGATAGGCATTCAAATAGACAAACCGTATTCTTATTTAAATAAAAAACAAAGCCGTAGATTACCTCATAAAGAGGGATCAAATGCGATAGCAATAGGGGCGAACAAAAGCGCAAGCAAAAGTTCTTTAATTGCAGTCAGCCCACATCAAATGCTTGAGGGCATATTTTCTTATTATGAAGTTCATTTGAGCATAGAAGATAGTGAAAACATTGAGTACCACGGATTTATATTGCCATGTTCATTCTCAATATTTATGGGAACGAACTTTCAGATCGCATGGGGTTCAACAGCTAGCTATCCTGAAATGTATACCATCTATAAAATAGATGTCCAAAAGAGGTTCGGACGGGTAAAATCTTTTCTTTATGATGGGAAAGAAATCCTATTGAAAAGATGCACATATAAAAATTATATCAAATTATACGGTAAAATACCAATACCTATCATAAAGAACTTCTATGAATCCGAATTTGGTAATATAATTGAAATCAAAGGTACATTTTATCTCATTTTAATAGATATGCTAGGCAAACAGTTTGGTGCTGAGATGGTGCATAAGCTTAATGTGTGCAAATCGAATAGCGAAGCATTAAATCTTTTAAGACAATCTCGATATACCTATTTGGACCTTGTATGTATAGATAAGGACAATAATTTACTCTATGTTCATAACTCTCATGAGAAAGTTAGAGAGGATGAATCATTGCATTATAAAGATGTATTAGATGTCTGTCATTTGCGAGAAGAATTGTCTGCACAATACTATAAAGATAATCTTGTCGTAGAAAAGAATCCTGCTTGTGGATACATAGTCTCGGCTAATCAATCTCCCTTAAATGTAACAGACACTCATCGCCCTATAGGAAAGATTAAAGGATTAGTTTATCAACATGAGAATTCCCGATCCAATCGGATAAAGGATATTTTGAATGCTACAGAATTGTTCTCCATAGATGATTTGAAGTCGATTCTTTTCGATTACAAAATCTCTCTTCCTATAATCAGAAATGTTGATTTGTCTGCATTGTATCAACCTGAGTTAAACAGTTATAAGTCTATTGCTCCTCTCCTTGGTTTATTAAGGGATTGGGATGGCAATGCTTGCCCACAATCAGAAGCAGCAGCTATTTTTGCCTTATTTTTTTATAAGTATAAAGAAAAATATTATGTATGTTCCAAAAATCCAGACGTTATAAAAATTGCTACAGTCCAAGAAATAGTGGATTGTTTGAGTTGGGTAAAGAAAAGATACTATAAAGGACAAAAATTAGAGAATATTCAATTTTTGAGAAGAGGCGAAGTCTCATTGCCTATAGGAGGAGTCCCAGACTCAATAAATACGGTTCGACCTTATTTTGAGAAAGGGAAATTATATGCAGAAGAAGCTAGTGCCTTTAGAATGATTGTTGATTTAAGAAATCGCATTTCTTTAACATGTCACCCATATGGGGCATCCAGTAACATGGAAAGCCCTAATTACACTAGTCAAATGAGAATGTTCATTGAAGGAGGATATAAAAGACTGAAAACAATTGATTACTACCAAAACAACTATAACTTTTACGAACTATGATTAAAGATATTAACATGCCATTGTTCCTTATGAACATACCAACTTGTTATTCAACAAATGTTAGAAATAATATTTGGATGGAAGAGTACACAGCGAAAGACATTGTTGTTAACAAAGAAAAAGCTATTAGAGAGATATGGGAAGTATACTCATTCCTTTCAAGTCAGGGTTTTGTTTATCTTCTGCCCACACCTTACGATTGCAGACTACAAGATTTGGTTTTTGTTGCAAATAACGGAATAGTGCTTGAACATCTTGAGGAGGAAACCTACATTGCTTCGAATTTCAGAGTGCCCAATAGGCGTGGAGAAGAGATAGTTGCAAGCAAGTTCTTTGAACAAATGGGATTTAAGGTTATCCCTTGCCCTTATTTGTTTGAAGGTGAAGCGGAGTTGAAATATCTCAGGGACAATATCTACATTGGAGGATATGGAATAAGGTCTGAAAAGGAAAGCTATGACTGGATGGCTTCTGAGTTCGACATGAATATTATTCCGCTTGAATTGACAGATCCATATAACTATCATCTAGACTGTACTATTTTCCCTCTCACCAGGGAGAGTATAATTGTAGCTACGGAAGCCTTTACAAAGCAAGAAATCAAGCAACTAGAAAATGTAGCCGAGTTGATACCTATTTCAATAGAACAAGCCCATACCGGGCTGTGCAATAGCGTTAGAGTCAATAATTACATTTTGAATGCTTCCGACATAGATTTTTTATCAAAACGGTCTGAAGATTACCGTCTGGAGAAATCCAAGAATATTAGACTTGAAGATATCGCAGGTCAAAATGGTATGGAAGTATGTTACTTCAATATGGAAGAATACTTAAAAGGAGGAGGGCTTCTTTCGTGCACTGTGCTTCATATGAATCACCACTCATTTACTAAAGACTTATTATAAATAATGTCACAATCTGTAAGAAGTTGGTTACGCGAACAAAATCGCTTGACTAAGAATATGTCAATAAAGGAGTTGTCTTCAACGTATTGTTTTCGAGATCCTCTTCGCCCAATTAAGAACAATCATGATATTGTCTTTTCCCCATCTGATGGTGTAATTGTTGACTTTACGACTGTTATTTCATCACAGGATTGTATTTTTGGGAAATATGGTAATATTTCTTTAAAGGAAATATCCTATGGAATGATACCAGAAGGAGCATATGAAGTAGTATCAATATTTCTGACATTTTACGATGTCCATATTATAAGAATGCCTATAAATGGTGTTGTCAAGAGACTGAAACTTCCACCTTATTTCGTAGAGAATCGTCCTATGTTAAGTCTGGAGAAAGATATAATGAATAGTAAATTTTCGTCAGTAAGGAAAGAACTCATCTCATGCTTTGCGTATAATGAGAGAGTGTTATATTCAATAAACGATCCTTCAAAGGAGGGGAATATGTTTATGCTATTAACAGCGGACTATGACATTGATACGATATTACCATTTACTTCTCAGATTCAAGCGTTAAAACAAAATCAAAGACTTGCATCAATCAGGTATGGTAGTATGGTAACATGCATTGTCCCTAAACAGTGGAATTGCAAGTTCGTTTGCAAAGAGAATATACACATTGAAGCAGGCATAGACGCTTTATTTATTTATGTATGAATAATAAGTACACCTCAAAATCTATATGCCTTTATACCTTTCCGATAATCCTCAGCGAGTTGTTGGAGGAGGTTATAATTTTGTCCGACTCAATACTACTCTCTTTCAAAGACCCGTTGTATTTGTCGACTGTAGGAGTAATTGATTCCATATTTTTATTATTTTTAGCTGTCGGAGACTCAATGAATGATTCCTTTCAGAATTTCTATTCTCGTCATTCCGGTAGCATTTCTCGCTGCAAGTGTATATTTTCATATTCTTTGCCCTTGTTTACTGGAGTTGGTTTGATATCAGCAACGTTATGTTCACTGATTCCTTTATCCAATGGTATTTGGGAAAGTGCGCATTTTGCTACTATAGTTTCTGTAGTCCCTTATTTGTCCATTCTTGTAGTTCTGTCATTTATATCCCTGTCATTAAATAGTTTATTGTTAGGATGGGGATTCACAAAATTTCTTGGTTGCATATCGTTAATTTCAATTTTGGTAAATATAATAGTAGGCTATTTCTTGCTTTATGTCTATGACATAGGGTTAAATCCTTGTGTACTTGTAATCATTACATCTTCTCTATCTGAATTATTAAGGATTATCTTTATGTCACTGAAGATATGGCGTATTTACAATCAAAATAATGATAATGACTTTGATTGTCGGCATCAATCATCTATTTTGAAGATATTGGTATATTCGTCTGTTTATCCTTGCTTGAGTGCTATTTGTTTCCATCTTGGATCTTTGGCATTATATACATATTGTTTGTGTTATTTTCTGGATAGAGAAACAGCGTTGTTTACACTATTTATGTCTTACTGGGGTATATTGCAAGTTCCTAGCCAAGGATTCTCCGAGACCTCAATCAATTTTTTCTCAAACATCTATTCAGAGAAATTGTTTAATATCTATAATCGTATAAAAAAAAGATTCTTATCTCTTTCATTACTAACCTGTATATTTTTAACTTTTATTATTTTTATGTTAGATATTTGTTTTTATGGGCTAGATGCTCATAGACTGTTTGTGTTTGCGATATTAATAAGTATAGTAGGATTGCATACTTTTGCCGAGATAACAGAGGCGTCATTATTAGTCAGACTAAAAATAAATTCTTTCATTCTCTCAAAAATACTATATGCCACAATTCTTATATTGGGCATTTTGCTTATGACAATAACAAATAATATTGGAATAATAGGTATATTTATATGCTTCCTATTCGCACAACTATTCAATTGTGCATATTTGCATATTATAGATCTTCGAATTTGGGGTAACAGATATAAAAACAAGCAATCTAATTGCATTTAAGACATGGTATATTAAGTGTAAGGGGAACAAAACGGGAACAATGGAGGCAAAACAAAATCGGCTAAGCATTAATATTCAATTACTTATCCGATTTCCTTGTACCCAGACCCGGGGTCGAACCGGGATGGAAGTGAATCCACTGGTGTTTGAGACCAGCGCGTCTACCGATTCCGCCATCTGGGCGTATATCATTTCTTAATTGCGGTGCAAAGATACGACTTAATTTTGAATCTGCAACACTAATGCACGAAAAAGAAGTAAAAAGCTTAAAACATATTAGATTCCTTCTGTTATTCAGAGAATAAACCGTACATTAGCAAAAACTTTTAAAGAACCGCAAACATGGCAAATAAAGATAATTACTGCGTTATTATGGGAGGAGGCATAGGTAGTCGTTTTTGGCCTTTCAGCCGGAAGACATTGCCCAAACAATTTCTGGATTTCTTCGGGACCGGGCGCACGCTTCTCCAACAAACATTCGATCGATTCAATAAAATAATTCCTACTGAGAATATTTTTATCGTTACCAATGCCATTTATGCCAATTTAATCAAGGAACAACTTCCGAACATAAGCGAAAAACAAATCCTATTGGAACCGGCAAGACGGAACACCGCTCCGTGCGTCGCTTGGGCATCGTACCACATACGGGCTCTAAACCCAAAAGCGAATATCGTCGTGGCTCCTTCCGACCATCTCATCCTCAAGGAGGAAGAATTTCTCAACGCCATTGAAAAAGGACTGGATTTCGTCGCACAATCAGAAATACTACTGACGCTAGGAATAAAACCTAACCGTCCGGAAACCGGATACGGCTATATACAAATCGCCGATTCCGCAGGCGATAATTTCTACAAGGTAAAGACGTTCACGGAGAAGCCTGAACTTGAACTGGCTAAAGTATTCATTGAAAGCGGAGAGTTTTACTGGAACTCCGGACTGTTCATGTGGAACGTTAGCACGATTATTCAAGCATGCGAAACACTGCTCCCCGAGCTAACGGTCAAACTAGCCCCGGGTAAAGACGTGTATGGAACGGATAGGGAAATGGAGTTTATCAACGAGAATTTTCCAGCCTGTCCCAACGTGTCCGTGGACTTCGGCATCATGGAGAAGGCGGATAATGTTTACGTTTCTTTAGGCGACTTCGGATGGTCAGATTTAGGAACGTGGAGCTCGCTTTACGACCTGTCGGAAAAAGATACGAACGGAAACGTGACGCTAAAATGCCACTCGCTCATCTATAACAGCCAGAACAATATCGTAGCGCTTCCCAAAGACAAGCTAGTAGTCATCGAAGGATTGGAAAACTTTCTCGTTGCGGAATCGGAAAACGTTCTTCTCATCTGTCCTAAAGACAAAGAACACGCCATACGCAAATACGTAAACGACGCCCAAATGCAGTTGGGAGAAAATTTCATTTAAAACACGGGGCCGGTTCAAGAATGAGCCGGCCCCGTGTTTTTTCCTTGTCTACATTATCAGATAATCTCTATTCCTTGCTCCTCGCAAAGTTTCAGGCCCAAATCCTTCAGCTTAAACTTCTGAATCTTTCCGCTTCCGGTCATCGGGAATTCCTTCACAAAGAATATGTACTTAGGTATCTTGTAACGGGAAATCTTGTTCCGGCAGAAGTCGCGCACGTCTGACTCGTGCATCTCTACGCCTTCCTGCAAGATGATGAACGCGCCGACCGCCTCTCCGTACTTCCGTGAGGGGATGCCGGCTACCTGAACGTCCTTCACTCCTTCCAACTGATAGAGAAACTCCTCTATCTCCCGGGGATAGATGTTCTCGCCCCCGCGGATAATCATATCCTTTATGCGACCAGTAATCCGATAGTTCCCGTCCTCATCCTTCACTCCCAAATCGCCCGAGTGCAGGAAGTTGTCCTTGTCGATAACCTCGGCCGTGGCCTCCGGGTTCTTATAATAACCCTTCATCGTATTGTAACCCCGGTTGCACATCTCTCCCTGAACGCCGACGGGACACTCCTCGCCCGTCTCGGGGTCAATGACCTTGACCTCGGTAAACTCGAAGTCACGTCCCACCGTATTGCACCTCACCTCAAAGGGGTCATCTATGCGGGTAGCCGTCATGCCGGGAGCGGTTTCCGTAAGTCCGTACACGCTAGTCACCTTCATGAACATCTTCTCCTCTACCTGCTTCATCAGCTCCACGGGACAGAGCGAGCCCGCCATAATCCCCGTGCGCAGGCAGGATAGATCGAACAGGTCGAACATCGGATGGTGCAGTTCCGCGATGAACATCGTGGGCACGCCGTAGAGAGCCGTACAACGCTCCTTATGCACCGACGCCAACACGACTAAGGGGTCGAACCGCTCCACCATCACCTCCGTACAGCCGTGCGTCAGACAGTTCATCGTGGCCAGTACCACTCCGAAGCAGTGGAACAGCGGCACGCAGACGCAAAGCTTGTCGTCTTGAGTGAACTTCATGTGCTCGCCGGTGAGGAAACCGTTGTTCGCAATATTATAATGTGTCAACATCACTCCCTTGCCGGTCGTCCTCCACATTCTCGCCAAGCAAAAGAATTTCGGCCGTGTTATACATGCCGCGGTGCTTCTCCTGCCCCACGTAAACGACGTTGCGCATGTAGGGGAAGCGCTCGCTCCTCAGATGGCCTCGCTCGCAGGTCTTCAGCTCGGGAAGCATCGTATAGGTCATCTGCACGAAGTCGCTGTCCTTCTCCCCGTCCACGATGCAAAGTGTGTGCATATCCGAGTTCTTGCAGAGATACTCAAGCTCCGCCTGCTTATAGTTTGTGTTCACCGTGACATATACCGCACCTATCTTGGCGCAGGCATATAGCAGCGTCAGCCAATCGGGCACGTTGGCCGCCCAGATTCCGACATGCGTTCCGCGTTCCACGCCTATGGCGATTAGCCCTTTGGCCATGTCGTTCACGCGGCGGTTAAATTGGCTCCAAGTAAAGCGAAGGTTACGGTCGGAGTACACGATATATTCCTTATCGGGAGTCTTCTCGGCCCAATGCTCCAACCACTGTCCTAAAGTACGTTCATATAACTGCATGGGATTAAGATATTAAGCGCTTTCAACATTCCTTTCACACCGGCGTATATACGACGGCCAATATTCTCGCGGTCAGCCCTTCATGCGCATGCACATGATGTGGCACGATGGAGTCGTAGTAGATACTGTCTCCCTCTTCCAACAGGTAAGTATGCTTGCCGTAGCTGATTTCCAACACTCCGTCCATCACCATGATGAACTCCTCGCCCTCGTGCGAGGAGAGGATGAAGTCGCTGTCCTCCGTCGGCCTCACGTCGATGATGAACGGCTCCATGTGCCGGTCCGTCTTCGACTTGGACAAGGAGTGATACTCCATGTGCTTGCGCGAACGGGTAGCGTTATTCGAAAAGCTAATCGTGTCCTGCGCCTCCCGCTTCCGGCACACCACCGGTCCCGTCTCGTCCTGATCGTCCAGAAAGGTACCCAAACGCACCCCCAACACCCGGGCAATCTTGACAAGCGGCGCGAGAGCCGGAATGTCGATGTTGTTTTCTATCCGTTCAATTTGCTCCACAGCCAGTCCTGAACGTTCCGCCAGTTCGTCGACGGAGATTTTTTTATCTTCTCGAAGAGTCTTTATCTTCTCTCCTATAACTTTGTTCGAATCCATAATAAAAATGCGTGCGTCACCTTCAACGGTTATAATTTATAATTGCTAAGGCGCAAAATTAGTAAAATCCTCATTCACGGCAACTATATTCGCTAAAATATATCAAACTTTTAGTGTCGTAAGCACAAATATCAATAAAATAGGAATTTCACTTCGCCTTAGAGCCTGTTTACGAAAGACCCGCGTTTTTATCCGCATATCCTACCGGAAAAACACGAAAGAGGCTCATGCGTCCGGCGAACGGACATTCATGAAAAGTCCGCCAAAATGTTCCATTTTTAAGATTTCCCTTGTTGAAAACCACGTCGCAAGTTCCGCTTTTAGCGGCAGGAATGCATAAAAACTGCATAAACGCTGCATATTTTGACGGAAAAACGCATAAATATGCAATCCGGAGCCGTCGCAGAGGGGAAGGAAAGGGCCATCGCTCTTGAGGCTAAGGGCGACCGCTCACGAGCGGTAGGGCTACGGCTCGCGAGCCGCCGCCCCAGTTCTCTGGCGAAAAACGAGGGATTGAGTGAAAAGAAGGCTTTTTCCGGTAAATCGGACGGGGATTTCACGATTTTCCGCTTCCCGTTGGAGCGTTTTCCCGAAGCGGATGAAAGTAGCGATATCACGCCGCATCGCCACATAGCGTGACAGCGAGACGGAATTACGGCGGAAGCGGCGGACAAAAGAAACGGTTCGCCCCGATTCGGTGTCAGCCTGAATTTCGCTAACGCCGATTCCACGCGTTTTTTCCGTCCGAGGCGTACCTCGGGCGGAATTATCGCGTTCTAGAACGCATAAAATGTTCCGTTTTTCAGAATGGTCTGTTTTTAAGGGAGAGAGGCTTTCCCCCTCTCCCGCCGAAGTCACTTAATCTTCAGCCCCGGGATGAGCGGAACGGTGTCTATCAGCTCCAGTTCCTTCACCATCGAGAGCGTGCCTTGCTTATACTTCTGGAAGTGCGGGGTTTTCAGGTGGCTCTCGTAGGCGGCGCGGTCGGCGTAGATTTCGAGGATGGTGACCTTATGGGGCGCATCCTTCTCCGCCGTGGCGTAGAGGGTGAGCACGCCCGGTTCGAGGCGCATGGAGGCCTCTATCTCCTCTTTCAGATAGGCGTTGTAAGCGTCCAGTTGGGCGGGGTCTACGGTTATCTTCGAGAGGCGCACCAAGTTGTTCCCGGCGAGAACGGGATTCGCCTCCTCCTTGATGATTCTCAACGCCTTGATAGCCGCCGGAAAACCGATGTAGGGCAGGCACTGCACTACGGCGGCCGTCACCTCCTCGGGCGTATTTCCCGCCTTCAGGCAGCCGTGGTAGTGGGAGCGCAACTGGCTTTCCGCCTCCAATGTGGTCAGGATGCAGTAGCCCAACAGTTCCCTCGTCTTGAGGTCGAGCGCGCCTCGGGTATAGACCTCGCCGAAGAAGTAGTCGGTCAGGAAGCGGGCCACGTCCTCGCCCATGCCGCCGGGCACTCCCCGCATGACGGCGGAGATGCCGCCCGAGTAGAGGCTGTCCTGTATCGCCTTGCCCCGCTCGTGGCGGTTCGCCTCGGTCACGGTAGTGGCGCTCTCCAACGGAAGCTCGACGCCACGCTCCTTAAAGACCCCGTTCACCGTGCCCACGGCATTGAGCATCTTCGGGAAGCCGACAAAGGGAGCGGTAAGGTACATCGCCTCGCGCAGCTCCAACGGCGTGACTCCCACGTTGAGCGCGGCTCCGGCGTGCGCCTTCAGCTGCGGCAGCGTCTGCATCGTGGCGAGGGTGACGCAGGTTATCATCTCCCGCTGCTTCAGGCTCAGCTCGCCCGTGCGGAACACCTCGCCGAAGATGAACTTTTGGAGTATGTCCATCATCTCCGGGTCCGCTCCCTGCCCGGTCAGCGCCTCGCCGCCGAACAGCGCGCGGTAATTCTCCTTGCAGACCTCGGCCCTGTCCGGACGGTCCGCCATTTGCGCCTGCACGGACAGCCATCCCGCCGCCGTGAAAGCCAGTATCGCTAATGTTCGCTTCATACTCATTATTATATTATATAGACTTTCCTAACTTGTACGCCATCTCTCCGTATCCGGTACGCTTGACGGACCCCGCCGTCCACACTCCGGGGGCGACGACCTCGCCCGCGCTCTCCCATCCCAGATACTCCAACAGCACCCGGTAGTGCAGCAACATCGGCTCGGCCTCCCTCTCCGCCGTGTTCGCGTAGGTCATCAGGAAAGCGGCCTTCTTCCGCGCGCCCTTAATCTGTCCGTTGATGGCATAGAAGCGGTCTATCACCCGCTTCATCTGCGCCGATACGCCGAAATAGTACATCGGCGTGGCGAAGACCACCATGTCGGCCTCAACGAGCCGTGGCCGCAGCTCGGCGAAATCGTCCTGAATGACGCAGGGGCCGTCCATGCCGCAGCGGTTGCAGGCCCGGCAAGGCTCCACCCGCCTGAAGGCGCAGTCGAAGCGGAATATCTCGTGTCCCTTCTCTTCCGCTCCCTTGATGAATTGCTCCGCCAGATAAGCGGAGTTCCCGTTCCGGCGGGGACTGCCGATCAATACAACTATCTTCATGCGTTTATCGTTTGTTGAATCGTTATCGCCAATGGCCCGCGCCAGTCCGCCTCCCAACACGGCGGCTCCGGCGGCGAGCAGTGATTTCCTGATAAAGTCCCTCCGCTCCATCAGTCCGCCCCTTTCCATTCCCGGCCTATCGTCGCGCACTTCGCTATCTCGTCTCCCGTGCGGAGGTAGGTGTAGTTGGGCATCTCGAAGAGCACCGGCTTCAGCTTGCCGTAGTCCGGCTTTCCCTTTTCGTTGAGCGCCTCTTCCTCGACATAGGTATGGGTCACCTTGCAGATGAAGTTGTCGAAGGTCTCCGTCTCGTAGTTGTCCACCACCTCGCACTCCATCGTCAGCGGGCTTTCCTCTATGACTGGCGTTCCGCCCTCGCCCAAACGATAAGCGAACACGCCAGACTTGTCCACCCTCGCACCGCTCACGCAGCCCACGTAGTCGGCCCGTTCGAGCATGGACTCGCTTACCATATTGACGGACAGCCTACCCGTCGCCTTCACGCCCTGATTGGTATAGTGCGCCTTGTGCATACTCAGCATGAGGCGGTCGTGCCCGATAATCCCGATGTGGGCCACGAGCACCCAATTAACCTTCCCGTTCACTTCCGCTCCCACGACCACGGCGGGCGTAGGATAAAGCGCCAATGTCTGACCGATATTCTTTTTCATATTCGCTACTGTTTATGAATTTATCCGGGAACAAAGGTAACGCGGCGAAGCGGTAAAGAGTGTAACTTATTTACGGACAAAGCAAACGTATTTACGGAAATCGCCGTGCGTCACGCCGTTGCGCAAAGAGCGCGGCGCTTATCCACAAGCCCGCGACCATTGCCAATACTGTCCGTTTCATCGCCTCCTCCCTTCATCTTATTTATTGGTCAACGCTTCTTGGTCGGCGGGATAGCGCGCGCCGGCCACCTCTATGCCGTCGAGGTGACGGCGGATATCGGCCAACTCCTCATCGGTGAAGCGGATGTCGGCCCCTCCGATATTCTCCTTAATGCGTTCCACACGCTTCGTGCCGGGAATGGGAACAATCCACGGCTTCTGCGCCAACAGCCATCCGAGGGCGATGCGGGCCGGGGTGGTCTCCTTCCGTTGCGCCAACTGCTCCACGTACTCCACCAACGCTACATTGCGCTTCAAGTTCTCCGGCTGAAAGCGGGGAATGGCGGAGCGGAAATCGGTCTTGTCGAAAGTGGTCTCCCGGTTGAAGCGTCCGGTCAGCATGGCTTTTCCCAACGGACTGAACGGAACGAAGCCGATGCCCAACTCCTCCAACGCGGGCAGCAGCTCGGCCTCCGGCTGACGGTACCACAAGGAGTATTCGCTCTGCACCGCCGTCAACGGACAGACCGCGTGAGCCCTCCTCACCGTGGCGGGCGCGGCTTCCGAAAGTCCCCAGTGCAGCACCTTCCCCCCCTTGACGAGCGAGGCTACCGTATCGGCCACCTCCTCAATCGGAGTGTCAGGGTCCACACGATGCTGATAGTAGAGGTCAATCCGGTCCGTACGCAGGCGGCGGAGTGAACCCTCCACCGCCTTGCGGATAACCTCTGGCCTACTGGAGAGCTTGACGGGACGGGCCGACGTATTGAGGTCGGGCATGTCTCCCAAGTCATATCCGAACTTCGTGGCGATGACTACCTTGTCGCGCACGGGTTCCAACGCCTCGCCGACCAAATCCTCGTTGCGGCCCGCGCTATATACCTCGGCCGTATCGAAGAACGTCACGCCCAACTCCACCGCCTCACGCAGCGTAGCGATGGCTTCCTTCCGGTCGGGATAGGGCGGGTAGCTCTGCGTGAATCCCATACAGCCCAATCCGATGGCGGACACCTTCAGTCCGCCTTGTCCTAATGTTCTCTTGTCCATATCTCTTTTTCTTTTTATAGTCCATTAAATTTTGCCTAAGTTTATTTTGAACGTCCTCTTCGGAAGCGCTCCCGCAAGCCGCGATGTTAGCCGCCCTCAGCCCGCCCGATACCTCAAATTCCCGAACTTGATAGGTGGCTAACGGCTGTTAACTCCTCGGCTAACTACTGTTAGCTTATCGGCTAACGATTGTTAGCTGCTCGGCTAACGGCCGTTAGCAGGGCTGACGCGTTACTTAGTGATTTGATTTTCAACCTTCTTTCCTTTTTCCGCCATATTCCACTCGGCATCCAACAGTTCCTCAAGGAAACC
>CASDXF010000008.1 GCA_949285075.1 uncultured Bacteroides sp.
TCTTTAGAGCGAATCTCAGGGGAGTTGTTGACAAGAAGTTTTTCTTATTCCGCATTGCGAACTTATATGCATATCCCCACTAAAAAGCTACTGACCCCGGATAAATCCTAAAGATACAATTGAAAATATGCGGAGAAACGGTTTTGAAGTTATACAAAAAAAGCCTGAATATACTTATTCAGACTTATCCATCTAATACAGAAGAGACTTTAAAAGTGGGCGTTGACGGATTCGAACCGCCGACCCTCTGCTTGTAAGGCAGATGCTCTGAACCAGCTGAGCTAAACGCCCTTATGATAACGGAAGAGACTTTAAAAGTGGGCGTTGACGGATTCGAACCGCCGACCCTCTGCTTGTAAGGCAGATGCTCTGAACCAGCTGAGCTAAACGCCCTTGCACTTCCGTTTCAAAAGCGAGGCAAAGGTACGGCTTTTTTCTAAATCCGCAAATATTTCCTAGATTATTTTCTTCATTTTTTCGCACAGCATTTACAAAAACACTGATAATCAGAGAGAATATCTACACATATTTTTTTCGGATAATATGAGAAAACTTTTTGGAACTCGCATGGCCTGCTTACTTTCTGCTCAAGATTGTCTAAGGTAAAACGGCTCACGCAAAAAAGTCTCCCGAGCATTGTGCAAGAACTAGCCAACTGATGTACAAGAACTAACCGATTGATGTACAAGAATTAGCCGACTGATGTACAAGAACGGACGGGCCACTGCACTGGGGAAAAGGAGAGAAAGTCTTGAAGCAGAGAGCCAGCATCAAAAAAAAATGATAAAAAAGATTCTAATTTGGTAATTTAAAAGATTATCCGTTAATTTGCGATACATTTAACTTAAAAATGAATGGTACTGATAATCATAACGTAAAGCAGCTGTATGACATATACCGCAATTCTTTGATTGCATTTGCTAAACGCTATGTCGTACGAGACGACGTAGCTCAAGACCTAGTTCAAGAAGCGTTCATCCGCCTGTGGGAAAAAGACCCCTCATTCTCTTCGGAGGCGGCTTTCCGCTCTTACCTGTTTACCTCCGTTAAAAATCTCTCGTTAGACTATCTTAAGCATCAGGATATAGAAAACCATTACGCCGAAAATTATCTGAAAGAAGCTTCCATATCCGCAAGAAACCATGCAGAAGAGATTTTCGATAAAGAAGTCATGGAACTACTTTTTAAGCTCATAGATCGCCTGCCCTTGCGTTGCAGGGAAATCTTTCTGCTTAGTCTCGACGGGCAAAAGGCTAGCGAGATAGCATTCCAACTGGAAATCTCCGTGGAAACGGTGCGGACTCAAAAAAAAAAGGCGATGAAAATGCTCCGCACCTATTTCCATGAAGAAAACAGCAAAGAGAAAAGCAAAAAGAAAAATATCTCTTTTTCATTCTTTTTTTTCAGATTGCTGTACCCCATTTAACTTCATCGGTCGTTTTATACATAAAAACGGCGAATGTATATCAACGAAAAAGAACTTTTGGTAAAATACATATTAGGACTTCTCAAGCCTGAAGAGAAGTCGCTGCTAGAACGTTGGATACAAGAAAATCCCGCACACGCCTCTTATATTGCAAGACTGAAAAACAGGCACAATTATAGTGAACTTTACCGCAAGTACAGGCGCATGCGTTGGAAACGCATAATCTGGCGAGCCGCATGTTGGGCAATACCTATCTTCGTAACGTTAGGCGGGATATGGTATTCATGGACTTCCGCATCGGACAAGGAAATTATCAATATCCCCCCGGGAACGTCAAAGGCCATACTTTACCTTAACCCTACGACTAAGGTGAGTCTTGGCAATTCAAAGGAATTTGCATGGATTCGCATCAATCAATTAGAAATAGCGAGCGAAGAAAAAGGAATTCTGGACTATCGGCATTCCACCAAACAAAACATCCATCTGCATAACACCTTGCAGACCCCTCGTGGCGGTGAGTTTCGAATAGTATTAGAAGATGGCACCCGTATACATCTAAATTCTCAGTCGACCCTTACCTATCCCATTTGTTTTGAACAAGACAACAGAACAGTCGAACTCTTAGGCGAGGCTTATTTTGAAATATTCCCAGATGCCAATCGACCCTTTATAGTAAAAACGAACGGTCTCGCAATACGACAATACGGAACCCGATTCAGCGTCTCCGCACACTCTCCGCTAAAGACTACGGTTGCGTTGGAAAACGGCTCAATAGGTATCACTATCCCCGACGGAGAAGAACAAATGCTCACGAGTGGAGATGTCGCAATTTGGCAAAAGGACGCCAGACACTTAGCCGTCCACCATCCTCAAAATCTGGACACTTATACCGCTTGGCATCATTCCCGCTTTGTCTTTGAAAATAAGACATTAGGAGAAATCATGGAAACTCTCTCGTTATGGTACGACATGGACATACAATTCGAGAATGAAGCGCTTTCTGATCTGCATTTCACGGGTAGCGTAGGACGCTATGAGGATATTCACATTATTCTAAATGCGATCGAAGAAGCGGCCGCCGTGAAATTCCGATTGGAAGACCGAAAGATTAAAATTGTAAACGAATGACATTTTAAAGAATATAATAATGAAAAAAAGAAACGACTCTAAAAAAGACGTGACACGAATAGCGGTAATGCTAGCTTCTGTGTTTCTTCTGTGCCTGACGGTAAACGCACGTACCGTCCAAGCAACGGAAATGAATCTGTTTATAAACCAAAGCAAAAAGGTCTCTTTAAATCTGAAAGAAGCTACCGTTAAAGAGTTCTTTGACATCATACATCAGCAAACAGGCTTGGATTTTATTTACAATACCGAGCAAATGGCTACGATGCCCCTTATTACAATCACCGTCCACGACATTTCCGTAGAAGAGGCCTTAGAACGAGTGTTTAACAATAAAGGGTTTGATTTTAAGAGGAATGGGACTATGATCATAGTCAGTAAGCAAAATAATATAGACACACGGAGGCTAAACCCACAGAAAAAAGTAAAAAAAACGATTACCGGCATAGTCTTGTTTGAAGAAGACGGATCTCCCGTAGTCGGAGCGACAGTTAAAATCGTAGGGAAAGAAGTAGGTACAACTACAGACTTAAATGGGAAATTTACATTGCAACAGTTAGATTCGCCAACCAACATACAACTCCAAATATCCTACGTCGGTATGACCACACAGATTGTTACAGCGTCCGATAACATGAAGATTATGTTAAAGTCTGATACCCATGAATTGGAGGGGGTAGTGATAACCGGTATTTTTCAAAAAGCAAAAGAGAGCTATACCGGTGCTGTCTCGACAATTGATGAAGAGCAACTAGAAATGTATCGAGGACAGAATCTGCTGCAAACGCTGAAAAACATAGACGCTTCCATTAACCTTCAGGTGAACAATCTTGCCGGAAGCAACCCGAACAATCTGCCCCAAATAAATATTCGCGGCAACGCCTCTCTCCCGATGAGCGTTCAAGAATTTAACGCAACAGCGTCAAACGCAGTCAACACCCCGCTTGTCATTATGGACGGCTTTGAAATTTCGTTAGAAAAATTAATGGACTATAATGATGAAGAGATTAAAAGCATCAATATACTAAAAGACGCCGCGGCGACGGCCATCTATGGTTCACGCGGTTCAAACGGAGTGATTGTCATTATCACCAAGCAACCCGAACCGGGCCGGTTAAGAGTAAACGCTGAAATAGGGATGGACATCGAAGCCCCAGACCTAAGCTCGTATGACATGCTGAACGCAACCGAGAAATTGAATCTGGAAAACGCTTTAGGACTATATCACTCTAAGAATCCCGCTACGGATGTCGAATATCAAACGATATATAACAGGCGGTTGCGAAGCGTGCTGTCAGGGCAAAGCACAGACTGGCTACATAAACCCGTTCGTACGGGAGTCGGCTCTCACTACAATCTCCGCCTAGAAGGGGGAAGTGAAGAGTTCAGATGGAGTACAGCGCTCAACTACAAGAACATAGAGGGTGCTATGAAAAACTCGGGACGCAGTACCTTTAACGGTTCCATTACATTGATGTACTCCAAAAAGAACTTGACTTTCAAAAACTATACTTCTTATGGCATTACGCGTGCCAAAGAAAGCAATTACGGCTCCTTCAGCGACTACGTAGCCCAACAGCCCTATAACTCTCCGTATGATGAAAATGGAGAGATTACACGCTACTTCGAGAATTTTTACGGCACAGGACGCGGATACGGAGAATTCAACCCACTTTATGACGCATCCTTAAAATCATTCGACAAGAATGGTTATGAAGAAATTACCAACAATTTCTCAGTGGAATGGAACATATCAGAAGATTTGACGTTTAGAGGACAACTGGGAATATCCTCAACCAATGACCATAGCGATACATTCTTATCGCCAAAAAGTTCTTACTTTACGGTGGATATAGACACCGCACCAGAATACAGTACGGACGAAGGTTTCTTCCGGCGCGGTTCCTACGCGTACGTCACGGGGAAAACCTATTATTACAGCGGTAACGCAACTCTTTCATACAGTAAGATATTTAAAGAGAAACATCAGTTG
Organism: uncultured Bacteroides sp.; assembly: GCA_949285075.1. GTDB lineage: Bacteria > Bacteroidota > Bacteroidia > Bacteroidales > Bacteroidaceae > Bacteroides. Next base: position 4,545 of record CASDXF010000008.1, read on the forward strand.
TACGTAGGAGTGGACTACGCTGTTCGGGAAACGAAGCATGACTCTTACTCATTCCTGTTGGAAGGGTTCACGAACGAGAATATGAATTCCATTGGCAACGCACGGCAATATGCGGAGAATGAGATACCTTCGAGTGTAACAAATCATACTCGGATGCTAGGATTTACGAGTAACGCTAACTATATTTATGATGGCCGCTATTACTTAGATCTTTCTTACCGCATAGACGGAAGCTCAACTTTCGGGGCGGATAAAAAGTTCGCTCCTTTTTGGAGCACTGGCATTGGGTGGAATATTCATAATGAAAAGTTCTTGATGGGAAATGACTTTTTTAATGTTCTGCGTTTAAAGGCGTCTTACGGACAAACGGGTTCACAGCAGGGCTCTGGTTCAGGAGCGGCTACCCTTTATAAATACCAAACAGACAATAAGTACATGAATTGGACAGGGGCCGTCTTGCAAGAATGGGGAAATCCACGGTTAACATGGCAAACAACTGATGAGTTTAATACGGGAACAGAGTTTGTCATTCTGAACGGGCGGATGCGAGGAGAATTCAACTTCTATACTAAAACGACTTCTAATCTGCTATCAAGCATGAATCTGCCATTGTCAATGGGGTTTCCTTCTTATATAGCGAACGTTGGCGAGGTTAAAAACCGAGGATGGGAAGCGTCTTTGAGCGCATATATTATACGTAACCGGGAAAAAGACTTCAATTGGATGGCAACAGGACAGCTAGTATACAACAAGAACTGGATATCAAAATTATCGGAAGCCATCAAGACGCAAAATGAGGCCATGTTACAGAATGAAGATTACGACGTAGCTAGCCTGTTCTATGAAGGAAGGCCGCAAAACTCAATCTATGCGGTGCGCTCGTTGGGTATTGACCCAAGTACCGGAAACGAAATATTTCTGGATAAAGACGGCAACGTGACCGATACATGGAAAGCCGGTGATAAGGTCTATTTAGGCTCTTCCGACCCTTTATATCGCGGGAATCTCAGCACAATGCTAATGTGGAAAGGATTTACATTGAATCTCTCTTTTGGTTATTATTGGGGCGGAAAGATGTATAATGAGACATTGGTTGACAGAGTGGAAGTAACTTTAAACGATTTGACAACCTCTAATGTGGACCGTCGAGTATATACAGAACGATGGACGCAACCGGGAGATATTACATTCTTTAAAAAAATAGATAATGAACGGACACGTGCAACCTCACGCTTCGTCATGAGCAATAATGTGTTAGAATTGCAATCTGTCAACTTGCAATATAAATGGGATAACAATTGGATTCGCCGCTATGCGGGAGTACAATCCATTACCTTTGCGCTAAACATGTCTGACCTATTCCATTGGTCCACCATAAAAATGGAACGCGGAATCGATTATCCTTACGCCCGCAATATTCAGGGAAGCATGAAATTTGTTTTTTAATAAATTATATAATAAAAATCGTATGAGAAGAAAAAAATACATAACACTGTGCGTAATGTTCGCCTTCTGCTTGTCTTCGTGCAATGATTGGCTAGATGTACGCCCGGAAACGGAACAAAAAGATAAAGATATGTTCTCTACTTACGATGGCTTCCGTGATGCCTTGACGGGATGTTACATGTCATTAGCTAGCCAAGACATATATGGTGAACGGTTAACAATGACCCACATCGAATCGTTGGCCAACTTATGGTATATGCCGGATGAACAAGCTGAAACCAATAGGCAAGCTGATTGGGTCTTAAAACGTCACGAATATACCTCAACCTATGCTGAAGAGGCTATACAAATCATATACGCCAAATTATTCAATGTCATTGTTCAAGCAAATATGATTATTAAAAACATAAACGAAAGAGGAACGGTTATCGCCGATCCTGACATGCGGTCAATGATACAAGGAGAGGCATACGCTATCCGGGCTTATTGCCAGTTGGACATATTGCGGTTATTCGGACAAGTGCCACAAGGAGTCCAAAAAGTAAGTCTTCCTTATTCGGAAACAACTTCTATTTATGAAATGCCTTCTTATTACGATTTCGGTTCATACATAGCTAAATTGGAATATGACTTAAACATGGCGGAATCATTGTTGGAAAATTCTGACCCGATATTTCAATACTCATTTAATGAGCTAAATAATGGAGCATTTGTTGGAGTGGACGAGTTTATGTTATATCGCCAGTCAAGATTAAATTATTGGGCGGTAAAAGCTTTGAAAGCGCGGATGTATCTATATATGGGAGACAAGACGCAAGCTTATAAAACCGCAATGGAAGTGATTAATGCGAAACGGAACGGGCAGGCCGTTATGACAATGAGTGGTGTCGAAGATTTTGCTTTGGGATATAAGCTTTGCCCTTCCGAATGCTTATTCTATTTAAGTAAATATAATGTAATGACTTATTCACAAGCGTTCTTAATAGGTGGCAATGCGCAAGTAGCTTATGATGCCCGTTCTCATTTGGTCCTGACTTCGAGTATGTTCGAAGAGCTATATGATGGTCAGAACATCAATTCCCACAACCGATATTGGAATGTATGGAATCGTAATGTGACGTATGGGGGGCAAAACTACGTAGCTACTACTAAATATTATTGGAACGAGGAAACGGTCAACTCCCCAATGCTGCACTATCAGATTATACCTATGCTTCGCATGTCCGAAGTTTATTTAATCGCTATGGAAGCAACCGATCAGCTCACAGAAGCCAATCGACTATTACAGCTTTATATGCGGGCCCATAACGTTTCTGACATGCCCGATTTTACCACGTTAAAGGACGTACAGCCGTTTGTCATCGACGAATACAGGCGTGAATTCTTCGCCGAAGGACAGATGTTTTACACTTATAAGCGAATCAATGCCCATAGCATGATGTGGTGTGACAATGCGATAGAAGAGCAAGATTACATTTTGCCCCTTCCGCGTACAGAATATAACCCCGATTAAATGATTATATTTATGAAAGCATTAAATAGAATAGGACTTGCGTCAATCATATTGACGTTAACCGTTTCATGTGAGAAAGACTTGGCTCCCTATGATAACACGAACGCATGGCTAAATTTCATTGTTTACGACGATTCAGGAATTCCCGTAACGTCGGAAGAAGCAACGGACGAAATGAAACAAACCGTTTATTCATTTGTAACAGCCAGTGTTGCGGCCGGTGAGGAGCTTAAAGAAGATGTCATTGAATTTGAAGTCTCCACCGTGGGATTCTTGTCGGATAAAGACAGGCCCGTATCGTTAAAACAAATCCAGACAGGCAAGAATGACGCAATACCCGGTGTGCATTATGTGGCGTTCGATTCCCCGGAATTTATCTCCCGATGCTATATACCGGCTAATCAGAATAAAGCAATAATCCCAATAACGGTGTTGCGTAACGAATCTTTAAAAGAGGGAGACGTGACTTTAAAATTCGCCATAGCTGAGAATGAATATTTTAAATCGGGATACGCAGGATTGACAGAGCGTACTATTCTGATTTCCGACTTGTTAGCTCAGCCGGGTAATTGGCCGATAGATTATGTAGGAAATTATGGCCCGCTAAAACATCAGTTGCTAATGAAATGGACAGGTGAGACATGGGATGAAACCTATATAGCTAGCCTACTGAATGGAGATAGCGGTTACTTGACTTATCTAACCCGATGGCTCACGGAAAAATTGGCCGAAGAAAACGCCAAACGCTTGGCGCAAGGATTGGACGTTTACAAGGAAAGGGAAGAAGACGGGGGCGAAATAATCACTTTTTAATGCAATTTGAATATGAAAAGAACAATAATAAAAACGCTGCTCATTATGCTCATTGGCGTGTCGGCGTGTAATGACGATAACTCCACGTTAAGTACGGTACGTGTAGACGATATTGAAATAGAAGGCTTAACCGATCAGTCTGTCGTTTCTTATGTCGGTAACAAGATAGAAATATCTCCTGTGATATCCACCGGATATGCTGAGGACAACTTAAACTATGCGTGGTACTTGTACGAAAATGGAATGGGGGAACTGGAAGATGGCTACAGGACAAATCGAATTTCCTCCGAGAAAGATTTGTCATATGAAGTAAATTTACCGTCAGGCAGCTACACATTGGTATTTGAAGTAACATCCATAAGCAACAATTATGTAAAGACTGCTACTGTGAATCTGTCCGTATCCACTTCATTCTCACAAGGATTTTACATTCTAAAAGAAACTCCTGACGGTCGCACGGAAGTAGACCTGTATGGCAATGACGGTCTTGTCCCGAATTTAATGGAACGCTTTTCCGGAAGCGCCTTACAAGGAAAACCTAGAAACTTGTCAGTAGTATATAGCGGCGAATATATAGATCCAGATGCCAATAAGACCGCCTCGGCAAATTTAGTTCATGTCTTTACAGAAGACAATGTTTATCGAGGTTTTCGATCTGAGGATATGAAGGAGGTTTTTAATAACTCAAACTTGTTTTACGGCGGAGACATCCCGGCAAATGAGATACCATACCTTCTTTTCCGCACGCCTAACTATACCGCCTACTTTTCCAATACAGGTATTCGTACCGCAAAAACCGCAAGTTATGGACAAGCGGCAAACAGCGGAATGATGGGCTATCCAGTGGACGAGGTAGGAACGAGCAAACACGTGCAATTGTTGTTTTATGGAATGAATTTAGTGTATTGGAGCAACGAGGAACATCGCCTACGTACTATCGATTACCGCTTCAACTCGCCCGCACTTGTGGGATATAACGACGAAACGGCCTATCCGGATGATTTGGAATGTATTTCCTCGGGGGTCAACATCATGAGCGACGGAGAAGTGGTTACCGCTTATTTTTTGTGTGAACAGCCCTCGACCGGAAATCGCTATCTATTGTTGCTTGACACGTTCAGCCCCGAAACAATAAGTGAAACCATCAAGCTAGACGCAAAATGGCACATAGCTTCCAGTGACATCGTAACAGGAAACCGATTATCGGCCACTTACCTTTACAGTATCTACGAGAATGAACTATACGCATACAGTTGGACAACCAAAGACGAGCGGAAATTCAACCTTCCGGGAATACCGGCCGGTGAAACCATTACTTATATAACCAACCAATATTTCAACGCTTATTCAGACACGTCGACCAATTGCGATTACTTCATTGTAGCTACCCAAACAGGAAATCAATATAAATTATACTTTTATAATGAAGAGAACATGAATGGAGGGCAACCCATATCCGCAGGACGAGTGATTACAGGAGAAGGTACAGTAAAAGCGGTACGTTTTTTATCTCCAATTTCGTTGGCCGGAAGCGATCATATGGATAACCCAATTTACCCGTTAACGGATTAAAGTCGTTCGTTTTTTTTAATTTATCGCAGAAACAGAGATATGAAAAGAATATTATTGATTATGGGAGTGGCGTGCGTATTTGCTTTCCCGAGCAAAGGACAGACAAATTTCCGGCCTATCTCATACAAGGAAGCGCTAATCGCCGCAAGATCTGAGAATAAGGATGTATTTATCGATTTTTATACAGAATGGTGCGGCCCTTGCAAAATGATGGCCCGCGATGTGTTTCCGCGTCAAGACATAGGTGAATACATGAACAGTAAATTTATCTGCATACAGCTTGACGCAGAGAAAGAAGGGAAAGAGCTAGCCACCTTGTTTCAAGTAAAAGCCTATCCGACTTTTATTGTAACGGACATCAACAAACAAGTGATAATGAAGAAAGAAGGAGGTACGTCCCCTGATAATTTTATAGCGGTAATGGAACGTGGACTCAACCCGGAACAGTCTCCAGAGCGGTTGGTAGAACGCTATGAAAAAGGGGAACGGACACCGGAGCTAATAAAAGCGTACGCTAGCTGGATATTAGATGAAGGAAAAGGAAAAGAAGCGGCTTACGAAAAAGCCGCCGCTATCATCTCTGACTATTTCAACGGATTATCGGATGACGAAAGATTGTCACCTCAGAATTTATTCATCTATACGGAGCGGTTGGAAAGTATGCAGGACCCTATCGCAATATATATGGTAAAGCACAGAAACGAATTCGCACCAGAAATAAGGGATACCATCGTCTCGTCTATCGCTAATTTATGCAAACAGGAAATCTTTAATTACCTCTGCGCCGGCATTCCTTATAACGCAACCGAATACCAATCCGTAAAGGAAACAATCAAAGAGTTAGGCCTCAATGACACGCACTGTTACGATTCATCCTTCGCATTAATCGAGTGCCATGCAAGAGGTAATCAGGATACGTTTCTGACACTCTGCGAGGAGCTGTATGACGGCTTAACCCCAGACGTGCGATTCTATTTAATGGCAGGCTTCTCCAGATTGATCAATACGGACAATAAAACTATTCGTCAACGGGCCGCCCGGTTTATCCGTAGCAAATTGTCCGAAATGGAAGTCCGCCTGCTATTCTTCATACCTCCAGTCTTAAGCGAGTTAGAAAGAGAAAGCGACACGTAAAAAACTCTTTTTATAGCATGCCCAAACCGAATCTGTCATTAGGAAGTTTTACGTCCAAAATGTAAAGGCATTCAAATCTGCCCGGCCACTTTGGAAGAACCTTTTTCGAACGTGCTTTTCGCTTCCGCAATGAGGAGGATTCACGTCAAACCGTCTTCACTTGTCAGTCCGCCCTACGGCTCGCGAGAGACAACCCTACGGCTCGCGAGAAATAGGGCAACGGCTCGCGAGAAATGGGGCTGTTTCTCGCACGGGGTATAAGACATTGATAATAAAGCGTTTCAAACGCATGGCATTGTGGCGATGTATCTGCTTCTGTCGAGCAGTTCTCCCAATGGCTAGAGCCTCATTCCTCAATGCTCACGAGGCTATTCCGCAAAATATCGCTATATTTGGGCAGTGTATCCACAAGAGCCGAAAAATGATATGGAACCCATACAAAACTTCACTCAACTGACCGCGCATCTAAGGCAGCGACAATGCAGAAAACGAATCGCGGTGGTCTGCGCCAACGACCCGAATACGGAATACGCCGTCACGCGCGCGCTCGAAGAAGGTATCGCCGAGTTTCTGATGATTGGCGAGCAAAAGATATTGGACAGATACCCTCACTCTGACCTTATACAAGCCATACACGTGGAAGCTCCGGACGAAGCCGCCCGGAAGGCTGTGGAGATGATAAGGAAAGGAGAGGCGGATATCCTGATGAAAGGCATTATCAATACCGACAACCTACTTCACGCCATATTAGACAAAGAGAAAGGGCTACTGCCTCAAGGAAAGATACTCACGCATCTGGCCGTAATGGAGATACCTTCTTACCACAAGCTGCTGTTCTTCTCAGACGCGGCTGTCATTCCCCGGCCGACATTGCGACAGCGCATAGAGATGATATGGTATGCCATACACACCTGCCATCGCTTTGGCATCAAGCGTCCACGCGTCGCGCTAATCCACTGCACGGAGAAGGTCAGCGCTAAGTTTCCCCATTCACTCGACTACATCAACATCGTAGAGCTAGCGGAAGCCGGAGAATTCGGCGACGCCATCATAGACGGGCCGCTTGATGTCCGCACAGCCTGTGAACGGGCGAGCGGAGACATCAAGGGAATCGCCTCTCCTATCAACGGCGAGGCGGACGTGCTCATCTTCCCCAACATTGAGGCGGGAAACGCCTTTTACAAATCCGTGTCATTGTTCGCCAAAGCAGAGATGGCAGGAACGCTGCAAGGCCCCCTCCGTCCCGTCGTGCTCCCTTCGCGGAGCGACTCCGGCCTATCAAAGTATTACAGTATGGCGATGGCTTGCCTGCAAGCGACCGAATGTCCATACCCGACAGTTAAAGAATAACCCACAACCGACAACAGACAATGAAGATTCTGGCCATTAACCCCGGCTCCACATCGACTAAGATAGCCGTATACGAGGACGACCGCCTCGTGCACAGCCGCAACGTACGCCATAGCGTAGAGGAACTTTCGGCATACCCTAAGGTTATCCATCAGTTTGCCTTCCGAGAAGATATCGTAATACGGGAGCTGAAAGAGAACGGGATTCCTCTCGCTTTCGACGCCATCATCGGACGAGGCGGACTCATCAAGCCAATACCCGGCGGCGTGTACGAGATAAACGAAGCGATGAAGCGGGACTCGATAAATGCGCCGCGCATGCACGCCTGCAATCTGGGCGGACTGATAGCCGACCATTTGGCGTCGTCAATACCCGGATGCAGGGCGTTCATCGCCGACCCGGGAGTGGTAGACGAGCTAGACGACGTGGCGCGTCTCACCGGCTCTCCACTAATGCCGCACGTCACCATCTGGCACGCCCTGAACCAGAAGGCCGTGGCACGGAAGTTCGCCGCGAGACAACGGAAGGCGTATGAAGAACTGAACTTGATTATCTGTCATCTGGGAGGGGGCATATCCGTAGCGGCGCACCGGATGGGGCGAGCCATTGACGTAAACAACAGTCTGGACGGAGAAGGTCCCTTTTCGCCCGAACGGGCGGGAACGCTCCCCGCGGGACAGCTCGTCGACTTATGCTTCAGCGGACAATTCACAAAGGAAAAACTGAAAGACATGATTTCGGGCCGGGCGGGACTTGTGGCTCACCTCGGAACAAACGACATAACGGCCATCACACTGGCCATCAGCCGGGGAGACAAGCGGGCCGAAACGGTAATGGAGGCCATGACGTACAATATAGCCAAAGCGATAGGGGCGGCGGCTACCGTACTCTACGGCAAGGTGGACGCCATTATCCTGACAGGAGGCATGGCCCACTCGGACTACGTAACCGCCCGCGTCATTAAGCGGGTCAAATTTCTCGCTCCCGTCCACGTGTATCCCGGAGAGAACGAAATGGAAGCTCTGGCGCAAAGCGCGCTCGGCGCACTCAGGGGCGAACTTCCCGTACTGACCTACCGATAGGGAGGCTCAAGCCTCCTTCGTCAGCAGGCTTTCCAGTTCCTCCGCGCTTAACCGCAGATAAAACTGCCCTCTATAGGCCACGGATATGCCTCCCGTCTCTTCGGACACAATAATGGCGTGAGCGTCGGACTGTTGCGAGATACCCATCGCCGCGCGATGGCGCAAGCCTAATTCTTTCGGAATATCCAAGTCGTGCGATACGGGAAGGATACATCCGGCGGCCTTGATGCGTTTCTTACTGATAATCATGGCCCCATCGTGCAGTGGGCTGTTCTTGAAGAAGATGTTCTCTATCAGGCGTTGGTTGATGGCCGCGTCAATTACGTCTCCCGTGCGGACAATGTCATCCAGCGGCGCGCTGTGCTCTATGACGATGAGCGCGCCCACCTTCTGCTTGCTCATGCTCATGCAGGCCATGACGACAGGCATGATATCCTCATGCTGCAACTCGCTCTTCTTACCGCCCCGAAAGAAACGGGCCAATATACCGATATGCCGGTAAGAACCGAGCGTCAGCAGGAAGCGGCGTATCTCCTCTTGAAAGAGTACGATAAGGACGATGACTCCCACATTCATCAACGTATCGAATATGGAGCCGAGCAGCTTCATCTCCAACACCTGCGTGACGACGACCCACATCATGAGGAATATCAGGACGCCCACGAATATCTTGATGGAACCGGAGGCCTTCATCAGCTTATAGGTGTAGTACAGAAGAAGAGCGACGAGCAGTACGTCAATGAAATCTTTTATGCTTACGTTGAAGAACATGGCTTGACCGTTTATTTAGTTACCCGAACTCGCGCCTTTCAGCTTCTCTACGACGCGGACGGCCTCAACCGCCTCGCGCACGTCGTGCACACGGAGGATATTCGCTCCCTTCAGCAGCGCCACGGTGTTCAGCGCGGTGGTTCCGTTGAGGGCTTCCGCCGGAGTGACGCCGAGCAGATTATAAATCATGGACTTGCGCGACACGCCAACCAACAGGGGCAACCCGAAGAGGCTGAATTCTTGCAGGGAGGCCATCAGCTCGTAATTGTGCTCCAGCGTCTTTCCGAATCCGAAACCGGGGTCGAGTATGATGTCCTTGCCGCCCATGTCGCGGAGCCGCCGCACCTTCATGGCGAAGTATTTGAAGACTTCCTCCAGTAGATTGTCGTAACGGGGAGCGCGCTGCATGTCTTGCGGAGTGCCCCGCATGTGCATCATGACGTACGGTACGCCGAGACGGGCCACGGTCTCGAACATCCGGCCGTCCATCTCGCCGGCGGAGATGTCGTTGACGATAGACACGCCGTACTCCTCCACGCAGCGCCGGGCCACGTCGGCCCGGAACGTGTCGACCGACACGACGGCATCAGGATACTCCCGGACGATAATCTCCAGTCCGGGGCGGAGGCGGCTCATCTCTTCCTCGGCCGAGACATGCTCCGCACCGGGACGGGACGAGTAAGCGCCAATGTCGATAATGGAAGCGCCTTCGTCGACTATCCGTCTGACGCGGGCGGCAATCTCCTCCTCGGTCCGCGTCCGGCTCGCCGAATAGAAAGAGTCCGGGGTCACGTTCAGTATCCCCATCACTTGCGGGGTGGAGAGGTCAAGCAGTCGGCCTCTTACATTAATATATATAGGTGAGATTGGATTCATGATTCACGCGCGCGCTGTTTATACGCCTGCAAAAGTAGGTAAAAAAGCGATTACCTAGTGTACGCGCACAACTAAATTTAATTTATGTTGGCAAGATACGCAAGAAACGCGTATATTCGCGTGTACGCCATAATAAATTAGTCGCGGGCCGGCGGAGAGGCGATTTCACGGAACGCCCCCGCCGGCCCTTATAAAAAAACGCAAGACATGGATATTTCTTCCCTTTACCAACTATTTCTTAAATGCTCCGCCGTGACTACCGACAGCCGGACGTGCCCGAGGGGGGCGATGTTCTTCGCCCTCAGGGGAAAGACGTTCGACGGGAACGCGTTCGCGCGGAAGGCGCTGGACGCGGGATGCGCCTGCGCCGTAATAGACAACAGGAGATACTTCGCCGAGAACGACGGGAGGTACATCCTCGTGGAGAATAGCCTGCTGACGATGCAGGCACTGGCCAACTATCACCGCCGGAAGCTGCGCACGCCCCTTATCGCCATCACCGGGACGAACGGGAAAACCACGACGAAGGAGCTGGTGGCCGCCGTCCTGTCGCGCGCGTACAACGTGCACTACACGCAGGGCAACCTCAACAACTACATCGGCGTTCCACTCACCCTGCTCGACCTGAAACCCGAGCACGAGCTAGCCGTGGTCGAGATGGGAGCCAGCTGCCGGGGAGACATCGAAGAGCTCGCAGAGATAGCCGACCCCGACTACGGCATCATCACCAACATAGGTAGGGCGCACCTCGGGGGCTTCGGTTCGATGGAGACGCTCGTCAAGACGAAGGGCGAGCTGTTCGACTACCTGAAGCAAAAGGAGGGGTACACCGTATTCGTCTACGAGAACGACATCAACCTGAGAAGCCTCTCGATGGGAATGAACAAGGTGACCTACGGCGAAGGAAGCGAGACGGACGTCAGCGGACAGCTCGTCAGCTGCTCGCCCTACATGACCTTCAAGTGGAAGTCGAAAAAGATATTCGGAGAGGAGTACACGGTAAAGACCAAGCTCGTGGGGGACTATAACCTGCCCAACGCGTTGGCCGCCATAGCCGTGGGCCTCTACTTCAAGGTGAGCCCGGAGGAGATAAACGCCGCACTCGCCCGATACGCGCCGACCAACAGCCGCTCGCAGCTGAAGCGGGCGGGAAGCAACACCCTCATCATAGACGCGTACAACGCCAACCCCACTAGCATGATGGCCGCGCTGAAGAGCTTCCGGCAGATGGACTCCTTCCCCAAGATGGTTATCTTGGGCGACATGCGCGAGTTGGGGGCAGTGAGCCTGAAGGAGCACCTGCGCGTAGTAGAGTACCTCAAGGAGAGCGGCTTCGCTAAAGTATGGCTCGTGGGGCAGGAATTCGCCGCCACGAAGCCCCCATTCAGGACATTCGCCAACGTGGGGGAGGTGATAAGCGAGCTGAAGGCGAACACCCCGCAGGGATACACCATCCTGATTAAGGGCTCCAACGGCATCAGACTCTCGGAGGCGGCGGATTTCCTGAGCGAGGAGTAAGCCGGACGCTGCCGCCCCGCCCTACCGCGGAAAGCGTCCCGCTTCGGCCGCCGCGCGGCCTATATATAATAATGTGTATCCCCTTCAGGGTAAGGCATTCGCCGATTAAGAACAATATTAACATCGAGCCCCGCGTCGCCTCGCGTGACGCGGGGCTCGGCGCGTTTATCCCCTTCACCCGCTCCCGTCTCTTCGAGGCGGAGGCGCAGCTCTCTTTTCGCCTCGCGCCGACCGAATCCGGCGAAAGCCCGAACGGTACGAAACAGGCGGACTTCAACGTAACCCATTAAGCGTAAAGACATTACACCGACGAAAGAATCAAAGGCGTGTATGCCGTGACGACATGCGGAAGTCACCGGCCATGACATACGGGAGTCATGGCTCATGACATACGGGAGTCATGGCCCATGACATACGGGAGTCGTAGCCCATGACATACGGGAGTCGTCGCCCGTGACATACGGGAGTCGCAACCGGAGAGAAACGGGAGCCGAATCCGACCGCTGATAGTGCGCGATTTCCCTCGTGCGAGGGAACTTCAGATTAAGAATAATCCGGACAAGCAGTCCGCTATCCCCGTGCGAGGCATCCACGCTCGCCGTGACGAGCCGGCCGATGGCGGGCGGAGGGCTGAGCTAGCCCCTCCGTATCGCCGCGGCGAGCCCCGGCGCTTTCCCGTCCGCCCGCTGGCTCGCCTCCCCGGGGGAGGATGTAAGCATTTTAAACCCCGTATAGTGCCTCTCGGGATTGGAAAAGTGCGGATTTTTTCGTTCCTTTGCACGAGAATCCCAAATATCAGTCCCTATGAGCCTGTTTGACGTTGATTTATCACTTCCCATCACCGACCCTACATGGATATTCTTCCTCGTGCTGTCTATTATTCTGCTCGCGCCCATCGTGCTTGAGCGGCTCCGCATCCCGCACATTATCGGCATGATTCTGGCGGGGGTAGCCGTAGGGGAGCACGGACTGAACCTCTTGGCGTTCGACAGCAGCTTCGAGCTTTTCGGAAAGGTGGGACTCTACTACATCATGTTCCTCGCGGGACTGGAGATGAACATGGAAGACTTCAAGAGCATCCGCGTCAAGGCGTTCGTCTTGGGCATCCTCGCCTTCATCATCCCGCTGGGCATAGGCTTCTGGGTCAACCTTCACGTGCTCGACTACGCCTTCATGACCTCCCTGCTGCTGGCCAGCATGTACGCCTCGCACACGCTGATAGCCTACCCCATCGTCACGAGGTACGGCATCAACCGCCAACGCTCGGTGGGCATAGCCGTGGGAGGCACCGCCGTGACGGACACGCTGACGCTTCTGGTGCTCGCCGTCATCGCGGGCATGTACCGCGGCGAGTCGTCGGGCAGCTTCTGGATAGCCCTCGTCCTCAAGGTCGTCCTGCTTGGCGGGGGCATCATGTACGTCTTTCCCCGCGTCGCCCGGTGGTTCTTCCGCCGTTACAGCGACAGCGTCATCCAGTATATCTTCGTGCTGGCGATGGTGTTTCTCGGCGCAGGTCTCATGGAGCTTGTAGGCATGGAGGGCATCTTGGGCGCCTTCCTTGTGGGACTGGTGCTCAATCGCCTGATACCCCACGTCTCTCCGCTGATGAGCCACCTTGAGTTCGTGGGCAACGCGCTGTTCATCCCCTACTTCCTCATCGGCGTAGGCATGATGATAAACCTTAGGGTACTGTTCGGCCACATCGACTCGCTCAAGGTAGCCGGAGTGATGATCGCGTGCGCCCTGCTCGGCAAGTGGATAGCCTCGTGGTGCACGCAGAAGATATTCAAGATGAAGCCCGTGGAGCGCGAGCTCATGTTCGGGCTGAGCAACGCGCAGGCCGCGGCCACCCTCGCCGCCGTGCTCGTAGGCTACAACATCATCCTGCCCGACGGCTCGCGCCTGCTGAACGAGGACGTGCTGAACGGGACTATCCTGCTGATACTCGTCACCTGCGTGGCCAGCTCGTTCATTACCGAGCACGCCGCCAAGCGGGTCGTGATGAACGACATGGCCGCGGGAGAGGAGAAGACTACCGAGAAAGAGCGCCTGCTCATCCCGCTCGTCAACCCCAACACCATAGAGAGCCTCATCAGTCTGGCCCTCGTGGTGCGCAACGAGAAGCAACCGGACAACCTCGTGGCCCTGAACGTAATAAACGACAGTAATGACTCCGTGGCTCGGGAGATGCGAGGCAAACAACTTCTGGAGCGGGCGGCGCAGATAACGGCGGCTACGAACGTGAACCTGACCACGGTAAGCCGCTTCGACCTGAATATCGCTACAGGCATCAGTCACGCGGTCAAGGAGCACGACATTACCGATGTCATTATCGGGCTTCACCATAAAAGCTCCATCGTCGACTCCTTTTTCGGCAAGCTCACCGAGAATCTCCTCAAGGACACGCACAAGGAGGTGATGATAGCCAAGTTCCTTATGCCCGTGAATACGCTCAGGAGGATTAACGTCGCCGTCCCACCGAAAGCGGAATATGAGACGGGGTTCGTCCGTTGGGTGGAGCAGTTCTGCCGCATGGGGAGCATACTGGGATGCCGGGTACACTTCTTCGCCAACGAGCAGACACTCGGACTTCTCCGGCGCTTGGTCAGGAAGAAGCATCCCAATACGCCGACAGAATTCACGCTATTGGATGATTGGGACGACCTGCTCCTCTTGACAGGACAAGTCAATTACGACCACCTTCTGGTCGTAGTCAGCGCGCGCCGGGGTTCCATGTCCTATGACCCTTCTTTTGAGAAACTTCCCAATCAGCTCAGTAAGTATTTCGCCAATAACAGCCTCATCGTATTGTATCCTGAGCAATTTGGCAAGGCGCAGGAAATCATAACCTTCTCCGAACCTCACGGATATAACTTTGACAAGTCGCTTTACTATGAGAAAGCGGGACGATGGTTTTATAAATGGTTTAAGAAAGGATGATGGAAGAGAATTGGAAACAGCGTACAGAGCTACTTTTAGGCGAAGAGAAGGCCGAACGGCTTAGCCGGGCGCACGTGTTGGTGGTAGGACTGGGAGGCGTAGGAGCCTACGCTGCCGAAATGCTTTGCCGGGCCGGAGTGGGACGGCTTACTTTAGTAGACGCGGATACCGTGCAGCCTACAAATATCAATCGCCAACTGCCTGCCCTACATTCCACGATAGGACAGAGTAAAGTGGAAGTGTTGGCCGCTCGCTTTAAGGATATTAATCCAGAGGTGGAATTACGCACGCTTCCTGTCTACCTGAAGGACGAGAATATTCCCGCGCTATTGGACAATAACTTATTCAACTTTATCGTAGACGCGATAGACACTATCAGCCCCAAGTGCTTTTTGATTAGCGAGGCCATGAAACGCCACATTAAAATAATCTCCAGCATGGGAGCCGGAGCGAAAAGTGATATTACTCAGGTACGTTTCGCTAATCTGTGGGATACATACCACTGCGGATTGAGTAAGGCAGTACGTAAGCGATTGCAGAAAATGGGCATAAGAAGAGACCTTCCTGTAGTATTCAGCACCGAACAGGCCGACCCGAAAGCTGTGTTGCTGACCGAGGACGAACGAAATAAGAAGTCCACGTGCGGTACGGTCAGCTATATGCCTGCGGTATTCGGTTGCTATCTGGCCGAATACGTTATTAGAAGATTGTAGTCATGTTGAAAGATTTCTTTTATTTCACAAAAACAGAACGACGGGGTATTCTTGTGCTTGTTGCCCTTGTCGCGGGCATTCTCTTTATTTCTCAACTGCTCTCTTTCTTTATTTCTACCGATGCGAGTCCCTTAGAAGATAGAGAAACCTTTGAACGGGAATATGCGGAATTCCGCTCTTCTTTAAAGGAAGAAAAAGTCCGTTCTTTTCCTTATGATTCCGCAGATAAAATACAGAACAAATTTTCCCGACGGATGGTGAAGCTCGTCGAATTCGACCCGAATACGGTGGACTCAGCTACCTTCGTCAGCTTAGGCTTACCTCCGTGGATGGCGCGCAATATCTTGCGCTATCGGGCTAAACAAGGACGATTCCGACGTCCGGAGGATTTCCGGAAAATATACGGACTGACAGAAGAGCAATATCTTACGCTTTCTCCCTACATACGCATAGCGAATGCGGACTCCGAGCTTATAAAGAAGGATACAGCGAAGGAAGTAACCGTCCGGTTGTTGACCGAGTCTAAAGAAAAGCGTGACATTGTCGCAAAATATAAGCCGGGGACTGTGATTGACTTGAACCGGGCGGATACGGCCGAACTGAAAAAGATTCCGGGGATAGGCAGCGGGATTGCCCGCCGCATTGTGGACTACCGCCGGAAGCTAGGCGGATTCTATCGGGTAGAACAGTTGGGAGAGATACATTTAAAAGTAAATAAACTCCGTCAATGGTTCTCGATAGACACGACTCTTATCCACCCTCTTCCAATTAATGAGGCGAGTGTAGAGCGAATGATGCGTCATCCCTACCTTAATTTCTATCAGGCCAAAGCTATTTGGGAGCATCGCAGGAAGAAAGGTGATATCGGCTCATTGAAGGAGCTGTCGCTATACGAAGAGTTCTCCACCGAAGACTTAGAACGTCTGAAAGCCTATATCCGCCTTGACTAGGCTTACTCTTGTCGTACGTTTGGAACAATCAGTCCATCTACCATGCTTATCATACGGTCGGTTATCTTCGCAAGCGCTTCGTCATGCGTCACGATAACGAACGTCTGCCCCAAACGTTTCCGCAAATCAAAGAAGAGTTGATGCAGTTCCTCTTTGTTATGCGTATCGAGACTTCCTGACGGTTCGTCGGCGAGTACTACCGCCGGATGATTGATGAGCGCTCTCGCTACGGCTACCCTCTGTTTCTCTCCTCCTGACAGTTCGTTCGGCTTATGGATAGCACGTTCTTTCAGCCCCATCAGTTCCAGTATCTCCATAGCCCGCCCTTTCGACTCTTTTGATGAGACACCGGCGATTAAAGCGGGAATCATAACATTCTCTAACGCGGTAAACTCCGGCAGTAGCTGATGGAATTGGAAAACAAAACCTATGTTCTTATTGCGGAAGGCAGAAAGCTCCCTTTCCTTCATGTGGCTGACCATCGTGCCATCGATTTCTATCGTCCCTTCATCCGGCTCGTCTAATGTACCCATTATCTGGAGGAGGGTTGTCTTTCCGGCTCCACTCGGACCTACGATACTGATTATCTCTCCCTTCTCGATTTCAAGGTCTATGCCTTTCAGCACTTGCAGCGAGCCGAAGCTCTTGGTTATGCCTTTCAGTCTTATCATATTGTGGCTTTTTACTTGGTTAGTAGTTATCCCAGTTCGTTAATGAATATCAACGAAACGATGACTGGAGCTATGTACTTCAGGATGAAGATAACCGCCCGATAGACGGGAACTTTCAACGTGCCGTCGTTCGTTATCTCGCCCCAAACGACACGCCTGTCTAAGTACCATCCCGTGAAAATAGAGATGCACATCCCCGCTAGCGGCAGCATGATTTTAGCCGTTACGAAATCGAACAAGTCAAAGATACCCAGTCCGAATACAGTATACCCCTTCAGTACGCCTAAAGAGAGCGAACAGAATATGCCGAGAAAGGTGCATCCTCCGGTGACGAGCCACGCCGCTTTCCTGCGGCTGAGATGAAACTCTTCATGTAGATAGGCTGTCACTACCTCATGTAACGAGATGGTAGAGGTAAGTGCGGCCATCGCAAGCAAAATATAGAACAGTACGGAAAGTGCGCAGGCTATCACGGGTATTCCGCTAAAGGCCTGTTGAAATACGTTAGGCAGTGTAATGAAGATAAGGCTTGGACCCGAGTCAGGCTGTATGCCCACGGAGAACGCCGCAGGAAAAATAATGAATCCCGCCAATATGGACACACAGGTAGTGATTACGCCTACACTAAGCGCAGTCTTTGGAAGGTTCGTATCTTTACTGAAATAGGAAGCGTAGGTACAAAGACATCCCATCCCTAAGCTCAGGGAATAAAAGGACTGGCCCATCGCACTGAGGAAGACGCTTCCATCTACCTTGCTGAAATCGGGCTTCATCAGAAACTCAACACCTTCCATAGCGCCCGGAAGACTGACGGAACACGCAGCCAAGACAAGCAGGATAATGAAAAGCGCAGGCATCATGATCTTGGAGGCCTTCTCTATACCTTTCTCCACTCCCTTTACGATAATCACGTGAGTGGCCAAGAGGAAAACGATGAGCCATAAGACAGGACGCCATGGGTTGCTTGAGAATGCTTGGAAGGAAGCGATAAAGTCGGCGGACGTCTTCCCGGCAAAGGAATTGGTTGCAGCCTGAAGAATATATTCGAGCGTCCATCCCGACACTACGGCGTAATAGCTGAGAATAAGAAATCCGGCAAGTACGCTCATACGGCCTACCCATCGCCACTGCGTGCCGGGAGCCAGTTTTTGATACGCTCCCGCAGTATTCGCTCTCGAGTGTCTACCTATCAGGAATTCGGCAATCAGGATAGGGAGACCTAACAGCAATACGCAACCTAAATATACCAGAATAAAGGCCGCCCCCCCATGATTCCCCGTCTCATAGGGAAACCGCCAGACGTTTCCCAATCCCACCGCCGAACCAGCGGAGGCTAATATGACTCCTATCTTGCTTCCAAAGTTTGCTCTTTCTCCTTTCGCCATAATATGTCTTTTCTTACAAATCGTTATAAATGCGTGTTTTATGCCGCAAATATAGAAAATGAGGTTTATATTTGCGCACGAAATCTTAATAATATTTCATCTATGCTTTCATATATCAAGAAATACCCACTATCGCTGTGCGTCATCGCCACCGTGATTTATCTCTCGTTCTTCCGTCCTCCGCAGACAGGCCTGAGTGAGATTCCTTATATGGATAAGGCGGTACACCTTTGTATGTATATGGGCATGTCAGGTATATTGTGGCTAGAGTTCCTGCGTGCCCACCGAAAGGACAATGCTCCACTATGGCATGCGTGGATAGGCGCCTTTTTCTGCCCTATACTATTCAGCGGATGCGTGGAAATACTTCAGGAATACTGCACGGATTACCGAGGAGGTGACTGGCTCGACTTTGCAGCGAACGCTACAGGAGCCTTGATAGCGAGCTTGGTGTCTTACTGCGCAATAAGGCCGAGAATAATAAAAAAGGCCCCAGATGACAAATAATCTGTAGTCAAGCCCAAGCGAACTAGAATGAGCCGTTGAGCAATGGAAAGATGAATCTTATTCGTAATTTTGTAGCAAGAAAAAAGAAAGCGCAAAGATGAAACAGAAACAAACAAAGGAGGAAAACCTCGGACCGATGAAACTCATATTCAATTACGAGGACGTGTTTTACAGCTTCTTTTACGACGATGTTAGCGGTTGTGTTCACCGCTCGCGAGAATATGCGATGAACTACGTCTACTCCGGCCAGATGGTTTTGGACAACGGAAAGGAGCAAATCCATGTAAGGAAAGGAGAGTGCGTGTTCATCCCGCGCGACCACCACATCACCATGTATAAGAAGACGGCGGACGGAGAACGGTACTGCGGCATCTTCCTGAACTTTACCCGCAACTTTCTGAGAGAGATGTACACCAAGTTTGAACAATATAAGATTCCGGCCCACACGCCCAAGTTCAAACCTGAAGTCATCAAATTGCCTCAAACGGCGGAAATCACCAGTCTATTCGCTTCGCTGACCCCGTTCTTCGACCCGGGCGTGAAGCCGCAAGACGATTTTATGCACTTGAAGTTGCAGGAAGGACTGCTCGCCCTGCTGCACATCGACAAACGCTTCGCCCCTACCCTGTTCGACTTCAACGAACCGTGGAAAATCGACATCATGGACTTCATGAACAGCAACTATATGTACGAGTTCACGATAGCGGACTTGGCCCACTACACGGGGCGGAGCCTCGCCACCTTTAAACGGGACTTCAAGAAGATAAGCGACCTGACACCGGAGAAATGGCTCATCCGCAAGCGTCTGGAGGTGGCCTACTCCATGATGCGGGAAGGGGGACAGAAAATAGCGGATGTCTACACGAAGGTCGGATTCAAGAACCAGTCACACTTCTCCGCAGCCTTCAAGAGGCAATACGGAATAGCCCCCACAGCAGTTTCGACGCTACAATAAAAATGGACTTTTCAACAACGATATTTGAGCCTCACACCAACCACGGCGTGGGGCTTTCGTCTTACCTTTGCGGAAAAGAAACAAGCACTCATCGAAAATGAAAGTATTACTGATTAACGGAAGTCCCCACAAGGAGGGGAACACGTACATCGCCTTGTCCGAAGTGGCGAAGGCGCTGCGGACGAACGGGATAGAAACGGAAATCGTCTCCATCGGAGCGAAAGCGGTACAGGGTTGCATCGCCTGCCACCGGTGCTATGAACTGGGTAGATGCGTATTCGACGACGCACTATATAATAAAGTAAGGGAGAAACTTGAGGACACCGACGGCATAGTGATAGGCAGCCCGGTCTACTACGCCGGACCGAACGGCTCGCTTTGCGCGCTGCTCGACCGTCTGTTCTACTCCTCGTCGCACCTGTTACAATACAAGCCCGCAGCGGCGGTGGCCGTCTGCCGACGGGGAGGAGCGAGCGCCACGTTCGACCGCCTGAACAAGTATTTCACCATCACCAATATGCCCGTCGTCAGCTCGCAATACTGGAACAGCGTGCATGGCCGGCAGCCGGGAGAGGCGCTTCAGGACGAGGAAGGCTTACAAACGATGCGCACCTTAGGCAACAACATGGCTTGGATATTGAAAAGCCTGAAAAGCGGAGGCCAACCGTTGCCCGAGCGTGAACCGGGAATAATGACTAACTTCATCAGATAATAAGATACGCCTATGAAGACTTTTTTACACTACGCTTTATACATGGCTCTGCTAACCTGCGCATGGCCTACGGGAGAGCTCTCAGCGCAAGACAATCAACTTAAAACAGATAGCTTTATGGAAGAGAAATTGAATTTGACTCAAGAGTGGGACAAGGTGTTCCCGCAAAGCGAGAAAGTGAATCACAGCAAGGTTACGTTCCACAACCGTTACGGCATCACGCTTGCCGCCGACCTGTACATCCCAAAGAACGCGACGGAACCGCTGCCCGCCATCGCGGTCTGCGGCCCGTTCGGGGCGGTTAAGGAACAGGCGGCCGGACTCTACGCCCAGACACTAGCGGAACGAGGCTTCCTGACCATCGCTTTCGACCCCTCGTTCACGGGTGAGAGCGGCGGGCAGCCGAGGTACGTGGCCTCACCCGACATAAACACCGAGGACTTCTGCGCCGCAGTAGACTACCTATCTACCCGCAATGACGTGAATCCGGAGCAAATCGGCATCCTCGGCATCTGCGGATGGGGAGGCATGGCAGTCAACGCCGCAGCCATCGACACCCGCGTCAAGGCGACCGTAGCGGCTACCATGTACGACATGAGCCGGGTCAACGCCAACGGATACTTCGACGCGGCCAACAACGCCGACGCACGCGGCGAACTACGCAAGCAACTTAACGCACAGCGTACCGAAGACTATCGCAACGGTTCGTACGCCCTTGCCGGGGGACTTCCCGACACGGTTCCCGACGACGCGCCGCAGTTCCTGAAAGATTACTTCGCATACTACAAAACGCCAAGAGGCTACCACAAGCGCTCGCTCAACTCCAACGGAGGATGGAACAAGACCTCTACCCTATCGTTCCTCAACATGCCTATCCTGACGTACGCCAACGAGATACGCAACGCCGTTCTGCTTATCCACGGCGAAAAAGCGCATTCACGCTACTTCAGCGAGGATACTTACAAGAAGCTGACTGGCGAAAACAAGGAACTGATGATTGTCCCCGACGCTAACCACACGGACCTTTACGATAACTTCGACAAGATTCCGTTCGACAAAATCGAGGATTTCTATCGCAAGCATCTAAAATGATACGGTGGTGGTAAAGCGACTGGTTACATTTCCCGACGGGCGGCAGGTCTGCCCGCTCGGGCAAGGAACTTATCAAATGGGGCGAAGACGCAAGGAAGAGATACAGGCCTTACGCCGTGGCATAGACTTAGGACTGACACTGATAGACACCGCCGAGATGTACGGTACGGAAGACCTTGTAGGAGAGGCCGTGCGCGAATGCCGCGACAAAGCGTTTATCGTGAGTAAAGTCCTGCCGAGTAACGCCGACTATAAAGGCACGAAACGCGCCTGCGAACGAAGCCTGAAACGACTCGGTACAGATTACATCGACCTTTACCTTCTGCACTGGATAGGGCAATATCCCTTCTCCGAGACCGTCCGCGCGATGGTAGAACTACAACAAGAAGGAAAGATTCGTCAATGGGGCATGAGCAACCTCGATGTAGCCGACATGGAACGTATCCTGTCGCTTCCACACGGTACGGACTGCGCCGCCAACCAAGTGCTCTATAACCTGAAGGACAGAGGCATCGAGTTCGACCTCATTCCGTGGAGCGAACGGAAGCATATTCCCATCATGGCCTATACCCCCCTTGCCGAAGGAAAGCTGCGCAGACATAAGACCGTATCCGGGATAGCCGAGCGGCACAACGCCACACCCACGCAAATCTTACTGGCATGGGTCATGCGCTCATCGAACGTCATCGCTATCCCCAAAGCGGGCAGCATGGCTCATGTGGAAGAAAACGTCCGTAGCCTTGACATTGATTTGACGAAAGAAGACTTGCGGGAGCTCGACGCGGCTTTTCCCCCTCCCGCACGAAAGATACGCTTGGCGGGTTGGTAGGCACGGGAGCGTCATATAGCCATTCTCCCAGTATTTCAAAGAGCGTTCAAATTCTGCCCGGAAGGGTTTTGAAAACCCTTTTCGGGCATGTTTTTTCCGCTTCCGCAAGGAGCAGAATTCACGCCAGCCCTTCGCCGTTTGTCAGTTCGCCCTGCGGCTCGCGACAGATAGCCCTACGGCTCGCGAGAAACAGGGCGGCGGCTCGCGAGAAATGGGGCTGTTTCTCAAGCGGGAAGCAAAGCATTGATAATAAGCCGTTTCTTATACAAGCATGGTGACTGTACATTGGCTTTTCAACCGAGAATCTGTTTGGATTTAGTATCAGCTCCTATGTTTGTAATGCGCTGACGAGAAGCAGCAGAAAGCCAATAGCCTATTTACCTTTCGCTCGGGTTTATAGGGCGCTCAAAAAAGACCTGACAAAATCACTCAAACACAAAATGTAGACAGGCTCAAAAGATTCGACGCAAATAAAAAAGGAGTATTCCACACGGGATATTCGCAAAAAATCGTAACTTCGCCCCGTATTTTAATTTTATTGCAATGGAATTTACAGGAAAAATAATCGCAATCCTTCCTCCAAGAAGCGGTGTATCAAAAGTTACCGGAAACGAATGGAAATCACAAGAGTTCGTTATTGAGAATCATGACCAATACCCCCGTAAAATGTGTTTCGACGTATTCGGGGCGGAAAAGATAGAACAGTTCAACATTCAAATGGGTGAGGAACTCACCGTATCGTTCGACATTGACGCACGCCAATGGCAAGACCGTTGGTTCAACAGCATTCGGGCATGGAAAGTGGAGCGTGTCAATGCGGGCACGTCCGCGGCTCCGGGAGCTCCCGTTCCGCCTCCGGCTCCGTCGGCTATGCCCGAGTTTACGCCGGGCGACGCTAACGACGATCTGCCTTTCTAAATGATAAAGGCGCACATTGAGCCATCTCAAGCCTCTTTTTCCGGAACCACTCCAACAATTTCCGAAAAGAAGCTTGAGATGGCTTGTTCGTTATCCGATTGGATTCACCCATAGAGGGGTTCGACTCATCTCTTCAGCGCAACAGTAGCCGAGACTTGTCCATCCGTACCGTAACCTAACTGGACAAGAAAAGTGAAATGCCGGAAGAAATCCGCGTTTCTGACTAAAATTTCAGGAATAAACGGAAGACGGCAAACGGAATGCTTCAAGGCTTCTTCCAAATCGGTCGCCATCATAAACCGCAAGGCATCCGAAACGTTTTCCATTCCCTCACAATACAGAGGCGCACCAAGCATCACGTTACCTCTCTCCATCGCACGTACATATAGCTTCAACGCATCCTTATCGGGAGAAAAGAGCAAACGCTCCTTATAGCATAGCACATAGACGGAAGAACGGCCACCAAACCCTGCCAAATTTGAGAACAAGGCTAGAGAAGACAAGCGGTAAACCGGATAAGCCCTATCGTAGGTGTAAAGCCAAGACACGTCAGAATCCCCGCGCTTTCCCTCTTTGGAACGAGCCGCAGTCGAAAGAGCATAAAAGCCACGCTCACTCACGCCGCCGTCCGCTATCGGAATCCACGCCACGGCAGCCGGACTGGTAACAGAATCGCCTCGAAGAAAAAGACATGAGACAAGCTCCTTACCCGCATTCTCCATTAGATAGTAAAGGAAGTTTCTGTCATAACCCAACGTGTCTTCCTCTTGTCCGAGCGCCATCTGTTCACGAGACCCGTCACCTGCTAAAAAGGCGTTCCAGTCTCTTACTCCCAACCGACTAAAATAAAAGGTCGTAGAAGGTAGCGCTTCGCCTACAAACGTCTTTTCCGCCACCCGCATACCGAGTGTGTCGGAAAACGCGAAAGCCGTATCCGCTCCACCCGCACCGGAAAAGCATATCGCTTCCCGTTCCCGCTTCATGTCAAGCTCCATCCAGCCTATCCTTTCCATACGGGCATAAACAACAGTCGCAGAGGGACTTTTCCGCCACTTACCAAGTTCCGCGAAACCCAAGTCGTAAGCCAAAGAGGTCTTGGAACATTCCGCTTCAATCACCTCCTCTATTAATTTTTCCTGAAAGCTAAGCACAAAAAAGTCCGTTGTCAGGTAGCAAGACAAGAACTCGCCATCGGACGTGGGGTAGATACGAATCCGTCTCCCCTTATATTCCAACACCTTAAAAGAATAGGTCGCAGAAAAACTCTCCCTGATGAAACGGTCTATCAACGCACGTTCGCCCGCCTCGATACGGCAATAGAGCAACTGGCTCCGCTCGTCATTCGGCTCGTGAAAGCTGACAAGCGCCCGCCTCATTCTCCACGTCGACTCACTCACGGCTAACGTATCAAGGCATTTCGCTAAAGAAGCAAGAAGTTTGGAGCCGCCCCGCCCATCGTAAGGGTAGCCCCTCATTTCAAACGTCAGTTCGCCCGCATCGTCCGTCGCAAGCACTGCCGTAGCCGTAGGCGGCACTAAGGTGTAGAGATTGAAATCTTTTCGCCTGTCCGCATCGGACAAACGGGAAAAAAAGTACAAGATAAAACCCGCGCACAGCAGCGCAACAGAAATAACTGTTCCTATTTTCACTATCGCACGAGGTTTCATAATATCCGCTTAATTATATACTCACCGGAACAGGCCGTTTTCTAAGTAGAGCTGTTCACCGTTGGCAGCTGACCGGTCTCGGCAAAAATAATGAATAATGAAAAGAAAGGGAACTTTCCACAAAGAAAATTCACCGTCAGAAGATAATTTCCTTACCGTCAAAGGCTAAATGTACATGCTCGGGTAATATTTTCTCCACTTCCGAGTGCAGTCCAATATCATGGCTCATGTGCACAAAGTAGGTTTCTCTCGCCCGAATCCGCCCCGCTAAGGCCAACGCCTCATCCAGATTCTGGTGCGTAGGATGTGGAAGAACGCGAAGCGCATTCACAATCAAGACCTCTACTCCCGCCAACCGTTCATAAGACGCTTCGGGCATGGTCAGCATATCGGTAATGTAGCCCAACGGCCCGATACGATAACCCAGAATAGGCAAGCGTCCGTGCATCACCCGCAGCGGCAAAATCTCCGTATCGTTTATCTGGAAACCACGCCCCACCTCAATCTCACGCAAAGGAATATTCGGTATCCCCGGATAGCTCCGGTCGACAAAGCAATAGGGCATACGCAAACGCAAATCGTCCGCCACATGGCTCTCCGCATAAATAGGCACCGCACCGAAACGGGAGAACGGACGCAAGTCGTCCAACCCTCCGATGTGGTCGTAATGCCCGTGCGTAATGAGTACGCCGTCTATCTTCTTAAAAGGCAAAGGCAGCATCTGCCGCCTGAAGTCCGGGCCGCAATCTATCAACAGCCGAACATCCTCCGTCTCCACAAGAATGGAGGTGCGCAGACGTTTATCCCTCAAATCGGAGGAGGTGCAGACGGGACACGTGCATCCTATCTGAGGAACTCCCGTCGATGTTCCACTTCCCAATATCACTACTTTCATCATGATATAATATTCACTTCCGGATGAATCTCTATACCAAAAAGCTCACGGACAGAGGCTCGCACCGCATCGGAGAGCGCAATGATGTCACTCCCTTTGGCTCCGCCAAGATTGACCAGCACCAACGCCTGCTTATCGTGTACGGCGGCAGGCCCCAAAGACTTTCCTTTCCAACCGCACTGTTCAATCAGCCACCCCGCAGGAATCTTCACTTTAGCGTCACTCAATTCGTAATACGGCATCTGAGGATATGCGCTCCGCAACGCCTCAAACTTTTCCTTAGAGACTACTGGATTCATGAAAAAGCTTCCGGCGTTTCCCTGTACCTTCGGGTCGGGCAACTTACTCTTGCGGATATCCACAATCACCTGACGGACATTCCGCAAGGTCAGGGAGGGATATTTCTCCAGTTCCTTCCGGACGGTTCCATAATCAAGCACATAGCGTTCCTCCTTACCGAGAAGGAAACAGACATGGGTCACAAAAACCGACTTGTTCTCCGGCCGCTTGAAAACGCTGTCCCGATAAGCGTACTCACACTCGTCTACGGCATAAACACGTTCCTTTCCATGAATATCAATCGTCTCCACGGAAACGATTCTATCCTTCGCCTCCACTCCGTATGCGCCGATATTCTGCACGGCACTTGCGCCTACTTCACCGGGAATCAGCGAGAGGTTCTCTACGCCATACCATCCGTGCTCCACGCAGTAAACGACGAAATCATCCCACACGACTCCCGCTCCTACCCTGACGAGCACGTCACGCTCCGTCTCCCGAAGCACCTCGATGCCACCGATACGGGAATGCAGTACCACTCCATTGTAGTCGCCAGTAAACAATAAATTGCTTCCACCGCCAATATGCAGGAAAGGAGCGGTAATGCCCTCCCGCGCTATCAGCCACTTCAACTCATCCGTAGAGGAATACTCTAAAAAACGACTGGCGTAAACGTCAATGCCGAACGTATTATGAGATAATAAAGAATACATAAAACCAATTTCAAGTTTACGGGACTCACCCTAAATACTCGTATCTTCAAACTTATACAACTCCCATTCTCCACCTTTTCTACGGAAATAAAGAAGATTCGAGAAACCGTTCCCTATTCCCTTCAACGCCAGAATCTTCGTTGACGAATGGTCTTCATTGCTTTGCCCATAGTTTATATTTGAAAGACGTTCTTTCGGCAGTTCCGGCTTGAAGGCGAACCACTGATTGCGATCAATCGTCGTTTCCAAAATCGAAAAGTCATCGTCCGGGTCCGAAGTGACGAAAGCGAGAGGGTTCAGTACATGGCGGCTTTGAAAAAGGCTATCCGAGGCGAAGCGGTAGAAAAAATCCACAAAGTCCTCGTTCTCATCCTTCTCTATCGAGCGTAAGTTTATAGCCTCCAATATCCACGCTCCTTTTATACGTTCAAAATAATATTTCTTCAGCATCCTCTCCCGCATAAATATCCATTCCACCTGCACGGAAGTCAAAGACGTGTCTCCGACCAAGTCCATATCCTCCTCCTTATCGAACAGAAGCGTATAGTAATGCTGCCGCACGAACAGTTCGTCATGCTCCCAATCGGACTTCTCTATGTTTATCTTTTCGTTCTGCTTATAATAAGCCAAAGGAAACTTCACCCGCTGACGCTGTAAGGCGTCATCGGAAGCGAAATTATAAATAAAATCATCGAATGACTCGTCTACTCTCGTGGGTTTCGGCTCTTCCGGCTGCATCATCTCTAAAGAATCAACATGCGTACGTACAGAGTCTACTTCCTGAGTAATAGCGGCAAACGGGTCGATGTTCGCCTTCTTGTTCCCGCAGGCTCCAAAGAATATCAATGCCGCAACTCCCGCGATTAAGCCTTTCATTTATCCTAACCTAAGTCTTAACTTCTCAAGCATATCCACCGTCATAGCGTCCAAATCATACTTGGGCTTCCATCCCCACTCTTCACGGGCGCACGTATCGTCCATACGGTCGGGCCAACTGTCGGCAATACGCTGCTTCAGCGGGTCGATGTCGTAGACCATTTCAAACCCGGGCATATATTTCCTGATGGCTTGATAAATCATTTCCGGGTCAAAGCTCATGGAGGCTATGTTAAAGGCGTTGCGATGCAGCAGTTTTTCCGGATTGGCTTCCATCAGCATAATGGCCGCGTTCAACGCATCCGGCATATACATCATGTCCATCAGCGTACCCGGCTTAATCGGGCACACGAACTTCTCTCCCTTTACCGCCGCATAATAGATGTCCACCGCATAGTCGGTAGTACCTCCGCCCGGAGGCGTCACGTTTGAAATGATTCCGGGGAAACGTACCGCACGGGTATCCACACCGTATTTAGAGAAGTAATAATCGCTTAGAAGTTCCGTCGTTACCTTAGTAATGCCATACATCGTAGAGGGACGCTGCAACGTGTCCTGCGGCGTGTCCACATGAGGAGTATCCTTACCGAAAGAGCCTATGGAACTGGGCGTAAACACCGCGCAACCACATTCGCGAGCTACCTCCAAGACATTCCATAACCCGTCAATACCTATCTTCCACGCCAACCTCGGCTTAGACTCCGCCACAACGGAAAGGAGCGCCGCCAGATTGTAAATCGTGTCTATCTCATACTCCTTCACCGCAGCCGCTATCATCTCACCGCTCGTCACGTCTACAACCGTCGATGGTCCCGACTCCTTCAACTCGCCCTTAGGCTCAGCGCCGGTAATATATCCGGCCACCACATTTCCGTTTCCATAACGTTTACGTAACTCCATCGTCAGTTCGGAACCAATCTGTCCGGTAGCCCCAATAACTAAAATGCGTTTCATTTTTCTTTTTCTACTAAGACATTAGCTAAACAAGCTGCAAAGTAAGCGCTTTTTTTCATAATTTCATCCAAAAGGTATGGTTATTCCAAGAAAAATCATGTCCTTTGTATCATAACTTAATCATTGGAACACTATGTACGGTAAAATGCAAGAATATCTCAGCCAAACGTTAGCAGAGATAAAAGAAGCGGGACTCTACAAAGAAGAGCGGCTTATAGAAAGCGCACAGCAGGCCGCCATTACGGTAAAAGGTAAAGAAGTCTTAAACTTTTGCGCAAATAATTATTTAGGTTTATCCAATCATCCAAGATTAATCAAGGCGGCGCAGGATATGATGGATCGCCGAGGATACGGTATGTCATCCGTCCGTTTCATCTGCGGAACGCAAGACATACACAAAGAGTTGGAAAAGGCGATTTCCGAATACTTTAAAACGGAAGACACCATCCTATATGCCGCCTGCTTTGACGCGAACGGCGGAGTGTTCGAACCTCTATTCACGGAAGAAGACGTCATTATCTCAGACTCGCTGAACCACGCGTCCATCATCGACGGCGTGCGCCTTTGCAAGGCGAAACGTTACCGCTACGCCAATGCGGACATGAAGGAGTTGGAGAAATGCCTGCAAGAAGCTCAAGCCCAACGCTTCCGGATTATCGTTACCGACGGCGTGTTCTCAATGGACGGCAACGTGGCCCCGATGAATCAAATATGCGACCTTGCGGAAAAGTATGACGCTTTAGTGATGGTGGACGAATCCCACTCCGCCGGTGTGGTAGGAGCCACGGGACATGGCGTAAGCGAACTGTACAATACGTACGGGCGCATAGACATCTACACCGGGACACTAGGAAAGGCGTTCGGAGGAGCGTTGGGTGGATTTACGACCGGGCGTAAGGAGATTATAGATTTACTACGCCAACGCAGTCGCCCATACCTGTTCTCCAACTCACTGGCCCCCGGCATCATAGGAGCAAGTCTTGAGGTATTTAAAATGTTGAAGGAAAGCGATGAACTGCATGAACGTCTCGTCGATAACGTCAATTACTTCCGGGATAAGATGACCGCCGCAGGCTTCGACATCAAACCGACTCAGAGCGCAATCTGCGCAGTTATGCTATACGATGCCAAATTGTCGCAAGTATACGCCGCACGCATGCAAGAAGAAGGCATCTACGTAACCGGATTCTACTACCCAGTAGTCCCTAAAGGACAAGCGAGAATCAGGGTACAAATCTCCGCAGGGCATGAAAAGGAACATTTGGATAAATGCATCAACGCATTTATCAAAGTAGGAAAAGAGCTTGGCGTATTAAAATAAGAGGAAAAAGGACAGCGTGTGAAGCGACATATCGTTTCACACGCCGCGATACCTCGAACTGATTTCCATCGAACCAATCAGACTTGATGCGGAAAAAAGGACTCTTAGGATACAAAAATCTAAGAGCCTGTTTAAATTTTGCATTTAAGTAATTTAATCTGGTCTCTTTTGAGTCCCTTTCCGGTCTCTTTTCCCGATTACGTTCGTCAGATAGCCCGCTATCCTCCTCACGGAATCGGAAAAACATCCTCGAAAAGGACGGAAAAACATCCTCGAAAAGGACGCTCAAAATAAACCCGAGCAAAATGTAAACAGGCTCTACCATAATAAGGAGACGAATCTCACCTACAAGAACCGTTCAACTGATATACATGAATCAAGAAACTTATGTACAAGAATCTAGGAAATCTTATACAAGAAAAAAGTCAATGTTCATCGAAATATTTCAAGAATTGTACCCGCTCAAACGCATTTATACCTTTCAAGTCCCGATTGCTTAATTTCCCCTTAAATTGAGCTATTTTTTCAAATCCGTTTCTTTCCATCCACGCATTAAGAAAGCGGTTCGCTTTCCCAATAAAGTCCGCATCCTTATAAATCGCACTGCACACCTCTACCGCCGAAGCTCCCGCCAAGAGAGCTTTTACTACAGCCTCAGAGGAAGAGACACCGCCAGAAGCCGCATAATCTATTCCACCGACCAACGAAGAGGCTATGCCTATCCAACGCAACGGAGTGGAAAGGTCGGACGGATGGGTAAACACGTCTCCCGTGACATACTCCATACTGTCAATGTCAATGTCTGGCTGATAAAACCGATTAAAGAGAACAACAGCGGCTGCTCCGTTAGCGTACAACTGGTTAATTAGCGCCACTGGGTTGCTCAGGTTATTACCCAATTTCACAATTACCGGAATCTGAACAACCTTCTTGACATGTTTCAGGATATCTATATGACGCTGCTCGTGCAAGCCATACGTATATTCCTTATCCGCCCACAACGCCATAACGTTGATTTCCAAAGCGTCCGCACCCGCCTCCTCAATCCGCGCAGCGAAATCGGCCCATCCGGAATCCGTATAACAGCTGACGCTCGCTATCACAGGAACAGAACAAACGCTTTTGCTTTCCCTGATAAGCGACAAATATTCGGACAGCCGATGCGCACGGACATATTCCTTCAAATACTCGCTCCCTTCCGGATAACCGGAAAAGTCCTCCAGTTTCTCAGCTTCCGCACTGATTTGTTCCTCAAAAAGAGATTTCAGCACAATAGCACCCGCTCCACATTCAGACCATCTTCTATTTTTCTCTGCACTATCAGTAAGCCCAGAGCTACTGACTATAACCGGACTTTTGAGCGCAAGCCCGGCAAATACACATTCCAAACGATTCATGGCAGTATATGTTTTAGTGATATTCAATTATAATTTCTCTCTCCAAAGATTTTGCTTCCGACACGCACCATCGTGCTCCCCTCGGCTATAGCCAACCGATAGTCATGAGACATTCCCATAGACAACTCCCTAAACGCGGTATCCTCGGCAAACCATGTTTTCTTAATCTCGGAAAAGAGGTCATGAAGTAAACGGAATTCTTCGACTATTTGTCTCACATCATCCGTATTGCTAGCCATACCCATCAGCCCGCAAATGCGTACACCGGTAAGATTCTTCCATTCCTCCAACGCTACCATATCTTTGCATTCTTCAGGCGTAAAGCCAAACTTCGTTTCCTCTTGCGCCACGTGAATCTGCAATAAGCAATCGACCGTACGATTCACCCTCTTCGCCTGCTTATCCACTTCCGCCAATAACTTATATGAATCAATGCCATGTATCATGGCTACATAGGGAATCATGTACTTAATCTTATTCGTTTGCAGATGTCCTATAAAATGCCACTCAATATCTTTTGGAAGCACCTCGCGCTTCGATGTCATCTCCTGCACCTTGCTCTCGCCAAAAATACGCTGTCCCGCTTCATAGGCTTCCCTTATCATGTCTACAGAGTGAAACTTTGAGACAGCAACCAACCGAACTCCCTGAGGAAGTTCGGCCAACACTTGCTTTAAGTTTTCAGTGACACTCATTACTTTTTACGCTTTGTTCGGGTCAAACTCAGGCTTATCATTAGGGCCCGCGCTATAAGGATATACATCCATAATAGCCGTTTCGGCCACAGAACCTATCTGATAGTCCGCCATCGTACCCTTCATACCTTCATCCAGTTTCTTCACCGCGTCGCGCAAATCGGCCGCCTGCACCAACACCTGCGTAGTTGTCCTTTTCTCCGCTCCGCTCTTTTCGTCAAGGGTTATGAAAATCAGCTTGCACTTAAACCAACGGTCCGCGCTGTCCTCCTCGCAAGGAAACAGTTCACTATAATTGGCCCGCTTAATGTCTGCCACTATAAATTCTCCGGTAATGAACGGAGTCATTTCCTCATTAATCCGAGCCTCAGCTTCAGTAAAGCTAAGAGCATCTACCAAATAAGGTTCAGTCACCTTCTTCTGCATTCCGTTCTCCATTACTTTTTCATAACGAATCTTACATTCAAACCATGTATGCATTGCCATAACTTTTCTATTCTTTAATTTGCTTATATAAAATCACACGGCAAAGATAAATAAAATACCTGAGCAAGAGTTTGTCGTTTAGAAATTGAAGTTTATGAAAGTACTTTCTCCTTCCGAAAAACGATTATTTCGCTGCCACCGCGCTTGAGATTAACGCAATACGTATCATACTTTCTTTAGCCGATATACTATAGGGAGTACAACACACAGCAACAAAGCCTTACGCCATATACCATTTATTATCAACGCCTTATAATCCATTCGAAAGACAGCCCCATCTGTCGCGAGCCGCTGCCCTGTTTCTCGCGAGCCATAGGGCTATCTCTCGCGAGAAACAGGGCGAGCTGACAAATGGATCACCTCTCCGAAAATGAACATATCTTCCCTTACGATTGTTATAGGATAAATTGTTTTTAATATATCTATCGTTATGGCAACAACAAAATTTCAAGGAAAGCCAGTGAATCTGGCCGGAGAGTTTATAAAGGCGGGGACTTTGGCTCCTGATTTCGAATTAGTAAAAACAGACTTATCGCTTCTCTCATTGAAGGCGTTGAAGGGGAAAAACGTTATTCTGAACATCTTTCCAAGCTTAGACACAAGCGTCTGCGCCACTTCCGTACGCAAATTCAACCAACTAGCGGCAGGACTGAAAGATACCGTGGTACTAGCGATTTCAAAAGACCTCCCCTTCGCGCATGGACGCTTTTGCACAACGGAGGGTATAAAGAATGTAATCCCTTTATCTGATTTCAGGGCCTCCGAATTCGACAATAATTACGGCGTTTGCATGGAAGACGGACCGTTAGCAGGATTATTGGCCCGCGCCGTAATCGTGATAGGAAAAGACGGAAGAGTCAATTATACGGAATTAGTCCCGGAAATAACCCAAGAGCCCGACTACGACAAAGCGCTAACCGCCATAGAAAAGTAGACTCTGTTCAATATCAAAGCGCCCGAGGGTTTTAATAATCCTCGGGCGCTTTTGGATACCTTATCTATATGCCTCTTATTTTTTCTTAACTCCCTTATAAACCAAGAAAGCCACGATAAATACTCCTATCGCAATAAAGCAATATCCAATCTCATGGCTATACTCCGTCACCCTCTGAATAAGCTGCTCTTCACTCTCAATGCCCGGAACAGTAGACAGATAATAACCGATGACAGCGAGTATCGCATTCCACATCCCCGCCCCCAATGTCGTATAAATCAAGAAAGTAGACATCTTCATCCTCGCCAATCCCGCAGGGATAGAAATCAGCTGCCGCACGGCCGGTATCAGGCGACCTATAAACGTAGACAACGCCCCGTGCTTGTCAAAATACCGCTCAGCGTGCTTCACTTTCTCTTCGTCTATCAGACACATATGGCCGATTCGGCTATTGGCGAATTTATAAATGATAGGACGCCCAAGCCATTTAGCCAGATAGTAATTGATTAGCGCCCCAAGATTAGCCCCGATTGTGGCGAACACCACCACCAGATAAATGTTAAGCTCATCATTGACCGCCGCTTTATATGCCGCGGGTGGAACGACAATCTCTGACGGAAAAGGTATAAATGAACTCTCGATTGTCATTAACAAGGTAATTGTCCAATAATTAAGGTGATCCAAACACCATTGAATAAAAGCTACGGATTCCATTGCAATTTTGTAGTCAATTAATGAATATATTATTACTTATGCTTTTCTCTCTTTGATTTCTTCAACATCTTCTTTAATGCCTGTTCCGCATTGCCATAAGCCAAGTTCTCGTCAGTCAGCAAGTCAAGAAGCACTTGCTCATTAATGGGAAAAGCCGCTTTTTTGTTATACATGGAAAAGCCGTCCATATCCCCCTCTAACAACGAGATGGCGGCAAGTTTTCCCGCGACGTTCTCATATTCCGAATCGAGTTCATACGTATGCAAGTAAAACAGCTTGGCCTGAGATATTTCCCCTTCCTCCTCATAAGCCTGTCCAACCTCATACCATACTTCCACATCATCCCACCTACACTTCAGCACTTCCATAAACATGTCCAAAGCCCTCTGCCCCTCGCCTTCCCGCAAATAAATCTTCCCCTTCGTTATCTTAACGCCCATGTCGTCCGAGAATATTTCCAAAGCCTTGTCGCACATCCGATGCGCCTTCTCAAAATCTTCTCTATTTAGCAAAATAGTGGCCATACCGTTATAAACATCCGCCAAATACGGACTGTCCATATTCTCTTCCTTCGCGCAGGCGTCTATAATAAGCGAGAAAAAAGTCTCCGCTTCTTTCCAATGTCCAGCATCCTTATACGACATGCCTATGAACCAATACCCCATCTCCAACGAAACGCCATCGTACTTTATCGCGTTTTGATAGTCCTCAACCGCTTTCTCAAAATTCTCCAGATAAAGGTAGCAGTGGGCGCGCTGCAAGTAAGCTTTCCCACACTTTTCGTCGGCCACTAAAGCATAGTCGCAAGCCTCAATAGCCTGAGAGATATCTTCCCGCATAAAGCAAGACTTAGCCAACTCAACCCAATATAACGGATTGTAAGGGTCTTTATCTATCAATGCGTTATACCATTCACAGGCTTTTTCATACTGTTGGGTTTCAAGCAGATATTCCGCAACCAACGACATGAAGTTCTCCTTGTTCCTGTAAAGTCGGATTCCCCTGTCAATCCATATTCCCGCTTCATCCGGATACCCCAAGTCTAAATAAAGATAGACGATATCGATAATTGTCTCCAAGTCCTCCTTATCCTCTATCGTTTCCAATATTCGCCGCGCCTCTTCCGTTTTTTCTTGAACCAACAAAATTTCCGCCTTCAATAACTTAACTTCCGGATTATAATCCTCATAAATACAGTCCGCTACCTTTTGCGCCAAATCCAGCCTCATCGTGTCAACATATAGATAGGCCTGCTCTATCAGCAAATCCATATTTTCCGGATGCAAAGACAGGCCGTAGCTAATTACCTCTTGCGCTTTCTCAAAATTTTTCTCTTCAGAGTACTTGCAAGCGATATCGGCAAATTGGTCTCCGTCCAAATAAAAGGGCCGTCTCTCCGTCTTAGCGGCTTCATATTGTTCGACAAGTTTATCAATATAATCATCGGACGATGAACTTTTCTTGCCCATTTTTTGCTTCCTGATTAAGTTTATAGCAGTTTAGAAATATCAAGCAAGGAATTCCATCTGCCATACGGTTTATATCATAAGAGCCGTACGGATTCAAACAGGAAATCACCTTCTTATTTATTAATCTTTCCCCACGTATCTTTCAATCCTACGGTACGATTGAATATCAACCGTTCGGGAGTAGAATCCTTATCTACATTAAAATAGCCTATCCGTTGGAACTGCAAATAAGAAAGAGCGGGCAAAGTAGCCGCAAACTTTTCTATGTAACAGTTCGTCAAGACTTTCAACGAGTCGGGATTGATAATTTCTTTCATCGCTTCCAACGCGTCACACTTTTTCGCCTCGCGGATAGCCGCCAATTCGTCGCGCGGATTCTCCACTTTCCATAACCGGTCGTACAGACGCACCTCCGCATTCAGGCAATGCGCACGGCTTACCCAATGAAGCGTACCCTTTACCTTCCGGTTCGCGTCCGGCATTCCGCTCCGCGTATTCGGGTCATACTCGCAATAGACTTCCGTAATAACCCCGTTCTCGTCTTTCTTGCATCCCGTACACTTTACGATGTAGGCGTTCTTCAGGCGCACCTCCTGTCCCGGAGTCATGCGGAAATACTTTTTGGGCGCATCCTCCATGAAGTCCTCCCTTTCCATCCAAAGCTCGCGGCTGAACTCTATCACGTGAGTTCCAGCCTCCGGGTCTTCGGGATTGTTGACAGCCTCCAACCGCTCCACCTGCCCCTCGGGATAGTTCGTAATAGTCAGCTTCACCGGATTAATCACCGCGGACACACGAATGGCTCGGGCGTTCAAGTCCTCGCGCACGGAGCTTTCGAGCAGGGCGATGTCGTTCAGCGCGTCATAAGTGGTGTAGCCAATCTTGTCGATGAACTTATGGATGGACTCGGGCGAATAGCCCCTGCGACGGAATCCGCAGATGGTCGGCATACGAGGGTCGTCCCACCCGTTGACCAAGCCCTCCTTCACCAACGTCAGCAAGTTGCGCTTGCTCATCAGCGTATAACTGAGGTTCAGCTTATTGAATTCCATCTGACGCGGACGGTGGTCTTCCAAGTCCTCACCTTCCTTAAGCCAATCGATAAACAGGTTATATAGCGGACGATGCACGACAAACTCCAACGTACAGAGCGAATGGGTTACTCCCTCAAAGAAGTCACTCTGCCCATGAGCGAAGTCATACATCGGATAAGCCTTCCACGTCGTCCCCGTGCGGTGATGCGGATGCTTCACCACCCGGTAAATGATGGGGTCGCGGAAGTGCATGTTCGGGTTCGCCATATCTATTTTAGCCCGAAGCACCATCGCCCCTTCTTCAATCTCTCCGCTATTCATCTTATTAAAGAGCTCAAGGCTCTCCTCTATCGGACGATTGCGGTAAGGGCTTTCCACTCCCGGCTGAGTTGGAGTGCCTTTCTGCTGAGCTATCTGTTCGGAAGTCTGCTCGTCAATATACGCCTTCCCTTCCTTAATGAGACGAATAGCGAAATCCCACAGCTGCGGGAAATAATCCGACGCGTAATATTCATTCCCCCACTGATAGCCTAGCCATTTTATATCTTCCTTAATGGCCTCCACGTATTCTACATCCTCCTTAGTGGGATTCGTGTCATCAAAACGAAGATTGCATACCCCACCATGCTCGGCGGCGATACCAAAGTCCAGACAAATGGCTTTAGCGTGGCCAATGTGAAGGTATCCGTTCGGCTCGGGCGGGAAGCGCGTCTGTACCCGCCCATCGTTTTTACCTTCCTGCAAATCCTTTTCCACAGCCTGCTCTATAAAGTTCAGGCTTTTCCTTTCACCAGTCTCGTCTTTTGGTATATTCGTCATAACTAAAATTATAAACTATATTTCACCACTATATATCAACGATTCATGTATATAGAATCTCAAGTTCACACCTGTTTCCACTAAGTTGAACGTGCGGCAAAGATAGTTATTCTTTTCTTACCAATGCTTATTTTACAGGATAAATTCCACCGCCGTCCGCTCTTGATAGAAAGAATCTTAAAAATAGACCACGCTGAAAAACGGACGATTTTGACGCCTCAAAAACGCGATGATTCCGACCGAGATGCAGGCCGGACGAAAAAAACGCGCCGTAGAGGCCTCAGCGAAATTCAAACAGATTTAAATTTAACCCAACGAATATCCTTTAGATATCATATAACACGAAACCGTTTCCTTTTAACACGACATTCCCCAAAAGACAGTAATATAGACATTTCCATCTTGTTCAGAAAACGAGAGCAATTAGAAGCCAAAAGGCATAAAAATCCCGTCCGATTCGTCAAATGGAGCATTCTTCATGAGCAATTCTTCGTCTTTCATCTGTCAGTCAGGGCCACTTCACCCGAGAAATAGGGCCACGGCTCATGAGCCGTGGCCCTACGACACACGTCAAACGGCCCTTTCCTACAACCTCCGGAGAGCGCATTCACGCGGTTTTTTCACGCAAACATGCGGTTTTTCACGCGTATTCTCGCGGTTTGTCCGTCTAAAACGAAAATTCCGTCGGATATTTTTTGAAGGGAAATCTTAAAAATAGACCATTTTTCACGTAAAGAATCCGGTACGATATGCAGCCTTCGACCACCGTTCCAAGCGGCAACGCGAATTAGCCTGAAGCCACAATGAAGCGTTTAACGCTTTACCTTTCCATTCGGTTCGCTTTTATGGAAAAAAATGCCTTATTTTGCATACGCGTATATAATATTAATGTAAAAACAAGAGATTATGGTAAAGTTTATAGAATCGGAACTAGTCTTGCTCGAAAAAGAGATTAACGAAATGTGGGTATTGGTATACAGTCAGTTAGACCGTGCCGGGGAAGCCGTCCTCACACTCGATAAAGAGTTGGCGCAACAGGTGCTCGTCCGCGAGCGGCGAGTGAACGCTTTCGAGCTGAAAATAGACAGTGACGTGGAAGACGTCATCGCGCTATACAATCCCGTAGCCATCGACCTGCGCTTTGTATTGGCCATGCTAAAGATTAACTCTAACCTCGAACGCTTAGGAGATTTCGCCGAGGGAATAGCCCGCTTTGTATTAAGATGCAAGGAACCCGCCTTAGACCCCGACCTGCTGAAGCGCCTAAGACTGGAAGAAATGATAAAGGAGGTTTGTTCCATGCTAGAGCTGACTAAGCGGGCGCTAAACGAGGAAAGCGTCGAGTTGGCGACCAATGTATTCGCGAAAGACAATCTGCTGGATGAGATAAACACTAACGCGACAGACATTCTCGCAGACTACATCAAGCATAACCCCGAGTCGGTATACACCTGCCTCGAACTGGTGAGCGTACTCCGCAAGCTAGAGCGCTCTGGCGACCACATCACCAATATCGCAGAGGAAATCGTTTTCTTCATTGATGCCAAAGTACTGAAACACAGCGGAAAGTCGAAAGGTTCTCGAGAAGAAGAACTTTAAGGGCGCAGCCAAATCAAAGAAAAGCGAAAAACTATCGCGGAAAGTAAGGCCTCCAACAAAGCCGTAATAGATATTGCCTTTTTTGAAGAATAAAAAAAATCAAGGAATTTTAAGAAACATGCCTTATAACATGTTTTTTAATTTGGAGGGTAAGTACAAAAGCCCCTATATTTGCATCGTTATCCTGAAAACAATCTTTTTACCTTAGAGAAGAAACTAATACCTATTGAAGACTGGGAAATGGAGCTTTGTGAAAAGCCCCATTTTTTTTATCCCTATTTTGCCCGGATATGTCTTTATTCGTACTTTTGCGCAGGATTGAAAAAGATTCTCATAACTTAAATTTCTTATTATTATGTTTTCTGGAATTATTGAAGAGTACGCGACTTTGGTAACAATCGTGAAAGAACAGGAAAATATACACCTTACATTTACTTGTTCGTTCGTCAATGAGCTCAAGATAGACCAAAGCATCTCCCACAATGGAGTATGCCTGACCGTAGTCAGCATGGCAGACAACACATACACGGTCACGGCGATGAAGGAAACAATACAACGCTCTAACTTAGGACTGCTGAAGATTGGCGATAAAGTGAATGTGGAACGCAGCATGATGATGAACGGCCGTCTAGACGGACATATAGTTCAAGGACATGTAGACCAAACCGCCACTTGTATAGACGTGAAAGATGCGGAAGGCAGTTGGTACTACACCTTCCGATACGCCTTTGACAGGGAAATGGCCAAACGAGGATACATTACGGTAGATAAAGGCTCCGTAACCGTAAATGGCGTCAGCCTGACCGTCTGCAACCCTACAGACGACACCTTTCAGGTAGCCATCATTCCTTATACATACGAACACACGAATTTCCACACGATTACGGTAGGAAGCGTTGTCAACATAGAATTCGATATTATCGGGAAATATATAAGTCGAATGCTTCAATATAAATAAGAATATGAATCCGGAAGACTTTTTGCAACTAGCGCTTTCACGGCAAAGTGACCGGGCCTATGATAAGGAGCGCCCGGTAGAACCAGAAAAACTGGAGCGGATACTGGAGGCGGGGCGCATGGCCCCTTCCGCCTGTAACGCGCAACCGTGGAAATTTATAGTAGTGACAGACAACGAGCTGACAAGAAAGATAGGAAAAGCCGCCGCTGGATTGGGAATGAACAAGTTTGCCAAAGACGCTCCCGTACACATCCTTATCGTAGAAGAGTCGGCCAATATCACATCCTTGCTCGGCGGCAAAGTGAAAGGAAAGTATTTCCCGCTAATCGATATCGGCATAGCCGCCTCTCATCTTTCGCTGGCGGCCGAAAGCGAAGGACTGGGCTCTTGCATTTTGGGATGGTTTGACGAAAAGGAAATAAAGCGGCTACTGGGTGTCCCCTCCTCAAAGCGTGTTCTATTGGACATTACAATTGGCTATCCGGTAAAAGGAAAAAGAAAGAAAATAAGAAAACCGAAAGAGAAAGTGATTTCTTACAATAAATACTAAGAGCCAGTCGCACATTTGCCGTTTAAATTCTACCCGAGCTTATTCCGCAATCCTGTTAATTGGCCCAATCTTTACGGTTGGATAACCT
This sequence comes from uncultured Bacteroides sp., assembly GCA_949285075.1. GTDB lineage: Bacteria > Bacteroidota > Bacteroidia > Bacteroidales > Bacteroidaceae > Bacteroides. The sequence continues at coordinate 45,740 of CASDXF010000008.1, forward strand.
GAGCCACTTAACTGGGTAGCAGAATCCGTCCAACTGACAGCCGGACTTACCTAACTGGAGAACTTCAAGCGTCCAGTTTTGTAATTAGAGATGACCGATTGCCCGACATAGCCAATTAAAAAAATTAGGAGGTAAAAATGAAAGCGAATCCCAACCTAGTAAAACGGATGTTTAAAGTTGGAGGTGTTGTGGAAGACGGCATCAAGCGCGGCACGGTCGCCTCCTACCGCGAGGAATATTCAGAAAATGTCTCCAAACACCATATAGAGTATGAAGGGTATTGATTTTCAAAGAAAGAGGACGCATCATAAAAATGAAGCGCCCTCTTATCCGATAATAACGTCTCTGTATTTTAACGTTGGCCAAGCTGCGAGTCAATAAAGAAAATCCCCGCTTCACCCGCCTTTTTGAGTTTGTCAACGATACCTTGCGCCGTAGCCTCTTCCTCAACCTGCTCACGAACGAATCCCCACAAGAAGTCTTGTGTTGCCTTATCTTTCTCCGCAGAAGCCACATCAACCAATGTGTTTATCAATTCCGAGACATGGCATTCATGCTCATATACATGCTCAAAAACCTCCAAAGGGCTTCCCCAACCATTAGGAACCACATCAACCTTGTCAACCTTAGCGGTTCCCCCTCGTTTAATAAGATAATCGGCCATTGCACACGCATGCTCCATTTCCTCTGAATATTGTTTTTTCAGCCAATGCGCAAATCCATTGAAACCTTCTTTCTCTAAATAGAAAGACATTGCCAAATACAGATTGGCAGACCACATTTCGGCAGTAATCTGCTCATTAATCGCTTTTTGTAATTTTTCTGAAATCATAATCACTATTTTTTATTAAGTCACAAATAAAAGCTTCCTAATAGAAGTATTGCAAATGTAACCACATCTCACCTACATTTGTTCCTTCTTCCCGCCATTTTTAACTAACATTACATACTATATCAACTCATCAGAGGTATATCCTTTAGGCAATTCACGACAATTATAACCAGAAGCCATAATCTCTCCATAAGCTCCCGCAGAACGTATCGCAATAAAGTCTCCTCTTCTTACCTTGTTCAAGTCTACGGCTTTCGCGAACACATCCGAAGACTCACAAATCGGACCAACGACATCGTAGGCTTCCGCCGGCTCATCAGAGGTTATATTTTCTATCTTATGGTAAGCTTGATACAAAGCCGGACGGATTAAATCCGTCATCCCGGCATCAAGAATCGCAAATTGTTTATTTACCCCTCTTTTTACATATAATACTCTAGAGACCAGAGTTCCACACTGAGCCACGACTGAACGGCCCAATTCAAAGTGTAAAGTCTGATACGGACGAAGTTTCAACTGCTTCGCATAAGTCGCAAAATAGTCCGCAAAGTCAGGAATCGCCTGACGGTCTGGGTGAGCATAGTCAACGCCCAGTCCCCCTCCTACATTTATATGCTCTACCAAAATATGCCGGGCTTCCAGTTTATCCTGCAATTCGTTTACCCGATTACACAGAGCGATAAAATCACCCATATCCAAAATCTGTGAACCAATATGGAAATGCAGACCAATGAATTTTACATTCTTCATGCCTAGCGCCACGTCAATAACCTGATCCATATCCTGCATGCTTATTCCAAACTTGTTTTCAGCAAGCCCGGTCGTAATATTCGCATGCGTATGCGCACCGACATCCGGGTTTATCCGAAAAGCTACATTAGCAATTTTACCTTGTTCTGCCGCCAATTGGTCAATCACCTCTAATTCTGGAATTGACTCTACGTTAAAACAGAAAATGCCGTATTCTAACCCCAGATTAATCTCCCAATCCGCTTTTCCAACTCCCGCAAAAACAATCTTATCAGCCGGAAATCCCGAATGAATAGCCGCACGAATTTCCCCACCGCTTACGCAATCAACTCCCATACCGCTCTCACGAATAATAGATAAGAGCTTGGGATTCGCATTCGCCTTTACCGCATAATGGACTAAGAAATTCGGATACTTAGCAATCTCTTGATTAATCGTACGCAACGTTTCGCGCAATAAAGCCGTATCGTAATAATAAAAAGGAGTTCTCAGATTCTGAAATCTAGCAACCGGGAATATATCTTTCATTACAAGTTCTTTTTGGGTTGATAAAAAAGCGCCCTTGACCAAAATCAAAAGCGCTCATATTGTTTCTCACTAAAATTATTTCTTATTGAAAAGTGTATCGCTCAGCGACTGGAGGGCTTTCTTCTTATCACACTCTCTGATAAGGAAAGAAATATTATAATTACTTCCACCAAAAGATATCATTCGTACTGGGATATCCCGCATCGCATCCAACGCTCTCGCTTCAAAACCTACGTTTTCCCATTCCAAATCACCCACTACGCAAATGATACACATATCCTTATCAACAGTTACCGTACCATATTTCTTTAAATCATCCAGAATCTCATTCAGATGTTTCGTATTATCAATGGTGACGGATACGCCAACCTCTGAAGTACAAACCATATCAATTGAGGTCTGGTAGCTTTCAAAAATCTCAAAGACCTTCCGCAAGAAGCCATAAGCCAATAACATTCGGCTTGACTTAATTTTAATAGCCGTAATATTGTCTTTCGCCGCAACCGCCTTTATTTTCCCTTTTTCCGTATCATTTGAAATTAAGGTTCCAGAAGCCGTAGGATCCATCGTATTCAACAAACGCACCGGTATGTTTGCGTATTTAGCCGGTTGAACGCATGTCGGATGCAGGATTTTCGCCCCAAAATAAGCTAACTCGGCAGCCTCCTCAAAATGCAATTGACGCACTGGAGCCGTTTTGTCAACAACGCGAGGGTCATTATTATGCATACCGTCAATATCCGTCCATATCTGAATCTCTGAAGCGTTTATCGCCGCGCCTATCAAAGAGGCCGTATAATCGCTGCCACCGCGCTGAAGATTATCTATTTCGCCATAAGCGTTACGACAAATAAATCCTTGCGTAATGTAAATGTCCGCATCCGGATAAAGCTCCATTTGCGCCTGCAACTTATCCTTGATATACACTAAATCCGGCTCGGCATTCTTATCCGTACGCATAAATTCCAAAGCCGGAAGCAACACTGATTTCACTCCGCACTCTAACAAATAGAAATTCACCATCGCCGTAGAAATCAGCTCCCCTTGCGCCAATATCACTTTTTCTTCAAACAAGGTAAAAAGGTCCTTAGTGTAAGAACGAATATAATCAAAATGTGACTTTACAACCTCCCACGCCCTCTGTCTATATTCTTCCGTAGCATACAATTCGTCAACATGCTGTCTATATTTTAACTCCAGCTTATTGATTATTTCATTCGCTCCTTCCGGATTTTTCTTATACAAATAATCAGAGATTTCCACCAAAGTGTTGGTAGTCCCCGACATCGCGGAAAGGACAACAATTTTACGCTCACCGTCTACAACCAATTTGGCAACTTCCTTCATCCGCAATGCGGTTCCAACGGAAGTTCCTCCAAACTTTAGAACTTTCATTTTCGTAACACTTTTAATTATCTATATTTAAATCAATTTCTATAATCCGCCGTTGAGAAATATACTCATTGGTTACATCGACGACGCTATGAGCGGCGCAGCAATACACACGCCCCGGATACTCCCGCAACAGGTGTAAATTGTGCGTCGTCATTATCACCAACGAGCCCGATTTGCAAATATTATGCAAAAGTTCAACAATAGCCCTTCCTGTCTCAACATCCAAATTTCCTGTAGGCTCATCCGCTAAAATAATAGTAGGAGAATTAAGCATCGCACGGGCTATGACAATGCGCTGTTGTTCTCCTCCAGAAAGTTCATTCGGATACTTATAACCTTTGTTAGACATTCCCACCAACCGAAGCACTTCTTCTATACGTTCCTTTATTTTACGTCTGCTATTCCAACCTGTAGCCTGAAGTACAAACTCCAGATTACTATAGACAGAACGATCCGTCAACAATTGAAAATCCTGAAATACGATTCCTAATTGCCTTCTTAACAAAGGAATATATTTGCGTTTTATAGAACGCATATCGTATCCCAGCACTTCCGCTTCTCCATGTTCAATATCTAATTCTCCATAAATCGTTTTCAGCAAGCTCGTTTTTCCAGAGCCAACCTTCCCAATCAAATAAACGAACTCCCCTTTATGTAGCTCCAAATTAACATTCTCCAATACCGCAAATTCCTGTTGGCGAATTTCTACATTCTTATATCGGATTAATGCTTCTTCCATGTGTCACTATGCCTCTCTCGCAATTCACGAGCAAGGTCTTCAATTCGATATCCCTTCAAAGTCAACAACACAATTAAATGATAAATCAAATCAGCGCCTTCATATATCAAGCGCTCGTCAGTACCATTTGTCGCTTCAATCACTGTCTCTACGGCTTCCTCTCCTACCTTCTGGGCAATCTTGTTAACTCCCGCCTGAAACAGACTGGTCGTGTAGGACCCTTCCGGCATTTCTTGGCGACGCTTGTCTATGAAATCCTGCAACTCTTTCAGAAACATCAGCGGCTCCTCGTTCTTATCGCCCCAACAGGTATCAGCGCCTGTATGACAAACCGGACCTACCGGATTCACCTGAATCAGCAGCGTATCATTATCACAATCGGCCTTAACGGAAACAACGTTCAGAAAATTGCCGCTTTCCTCGCCCTTAGTCCACAAACGCTGTTTCGTACGGCTGAAGAAAGTAACCTTACCCGTCTCTATCGTTTTATTATAGGCTTCCTCGTTCATGAAACCAAGCATCAACACCTTGCGTGTTTCATTATCTTGTATAATAGCCGGAACGAGTCCGTCCATTTTGCCAAAATCCAATTCCATCTTCTTATGTTTATATTTATATAACTTACAACAGAGAATTAAACACTAAGCCATACGCACCGGAATACACTGAGCGCAAAGATACGACTTTAATTCGGGAATCTTGATTTCTCCGAAGTGAAAAACACTGGCAGCCAATGCCGCATCCGCTTTTCCCTCTAAAAAGACATCACGAAAATGCTCTTTCGCGCCCGCTCCCCCTGACGCTATCACCGGAATCGAGAGTCCGTCCGTCAACGCAGCCAAAGCGTCATTCGCATAACCGTTCTTTACACCGTCATGATTCATACTTGTAAACAGGATTTCTCCCGCTCCTCTCTCCTGAGCCTCTTTAGCCCACGAGAAAAGCACCTTGTCAGTTTTCACCCGTCCTCCATTCAAATAACAAGTCCATTCAGCCGAATCGTACTTCGCGTCAATAGCCAATACACAAACCTGAGAACCAAAGTGCTTGGCTATCTCATCTATCAACTGAGGATTACGGATAGCGGATGAGTTTATCGAAATCTTATCAGCTCCGGCGTTCAACAAACGTTCTACGTCACCCAACTCATTAATGCCGCCACCTACTGTAAACGGAATGCTGATATTGGCGGCAATCCGTTTCACCAATTCCGCAAACGTTTTCCGGCCTTCATAACTTGCCGTAATATCCAAGAACACCAATTCGTCGGCTCCTTGCTCGCTATAGGCGCGTCCCAGCTCCACCGGGTCTCCCGCTTTACGCAGATTGACAAAGTTCGTCCCCTTTACGGTCTGACCGTCCTTAATATCCAAACACGGTATAATTCTTTTCGCTAACACTCTTCCAACAATTTATTTTCTATACCTTCTGAATCATAAAAAAGCCCTCAAGCCTTTCATCGTTATCTTTCCTTCATAAAGAGCCTTACCAAAAATCACTCCCGAAACGTCCGCCTCATTCAAGGCCACGATATCGTCTATCGTCCCTACTCCACCGCTCGCAATCAGATACAAATCGGGAAATTTCTCCCGAATGTCTCTATACAGTTCAAGCGAAGGTCCTTTCAGCATTCCGTCGCGGCTAATGTCCGTGCATATCACCTTACGCACCCCTTTATCGGTATAATCGTCCAAGAAAGGGAAGAGCTCGCAAGCGCTTTCATCCTTCCAGCCATTAACGGCTATCTTGCGTTCCTTAACGTCGGCCCCAAGAATAATGCGGTCACTGCCGTACTTGTCTAACCAACGGCAGAACAAAGCAGGGTCTTTTACCGCCACGCTTCCCCCCGTCACCATCTGAGCACCGCTCTCAAAAGCTATTCTCAAATCCTCGTCGCTCTTCACTCCCCCTCCAAAGTCAACAACCAAAGAAGTGCGAGTGGCGATGCGCTCCAATACCCGGAAGTTCACCACGTGCCGGGAAGCGGCCCCGTCCAAGTCTACCACATGCAGCCTGCGTATGCCGCACGCCTCGAACTCCTTCGCCACTTCCACGGGATTCTCATTGTAAACTTTCTTGCTCTCATAGTCTCCTTGAGAAAGCCGCACGCACTTTCCGTCAATGATATCTATCGCAGGAATAATCTCTATCATGAATTTATCTATTTAATGATTCATCGCCCTTTCATCGAGACGGATTACAAGCTGAGGAAATTATCCAATATGCGCTCGCCCACCTTTCCGCTTTTTTCCGGATGAAACTGGGTAGCGTAAAAGTTATCTTTATGAAGCGCCGCGCTAAAAGGATGAATATAGTCCGTCTCAGCCGCCATGAATTCACAAACAGGCACATAGAAGCTGTGCACAAAGTAGACGTACTCTTCGTCCGAGAACCCTTTGAACAGTCCGCCGTTCACTTTCCCTATCGTGTTCCATCCCATGTGGGGCACTTTATCTTCATGCCTCAGCGACACGAAGCGCTTGACATCCACATCGAAAATCCCCAGACAGTCGACCTCTCCCTCTTCCGAATGGCGGCACATCAACTGCATGCCCAGACAAATGCCCAGAACCGGTTGGCTAAGCTCCTTAATCACGCTATCCAATCCGGTCGCCTTCAAATAGGTCATTGTGGTCTCGGCCTCTCCAACCCCGGGGAAAATCACCTTGTCGGCGGACAGAAGCGTCTCCTTATCGGCCGTCACCGTAGCCTCCACCCCCAAGCGCCTCAAGGCATAGTCTACGGAACGGATATTCCCCGCGTTATATTTTACTATCGCAACCTTCATCAGCTAAAAATCACCGTTTTATTCTTATAAGCGAGTATCTTGCGCTCAATGTGCTTTTGCACCGCACGCGAAAGCACAATCTTCTCAAGGTCTTTTCCTTTGTTCACCAAGTCCTCTACGGCATCCTTATGCGTAATGCGCACTACGTCCTGCTCTATGATAGGCCCCGCGTCCAGCTCTGTCGTTACATAGTGGCTCGTCGCCCCTATAATCTTCACCCCTCTCTCGAAAGCCGCGTGATAAGGCCTCGCGCCCACAAAAGCGGGCAAAAAAGAATGATGAATATTGATAATCTTATTCGGATACACGTCAATCATCTGCTTTGAAATCACTTGCATATAGCGCGCCAAAACGATGAAAGAGACCTTATATTTAGCCAACAGCTCCAGTTCCTTGCGTTCTTGCTCTTCCTTCGTCTCCTTCGTAATGGGGAACAGATAGAAAGGAATGCCAAAGCGTTCGGCTACATGCTGCAAGTCGGGATGATTGCTTATGATAAGGGGAATATCCACATTCCACTCTCCCGCGGTATAACGCGCCAACATATCAAAAAGGCAATGGGACAACTTGGAAACAAAAATAGCCATGCGGGGTTTTATATCCGAGAAATAAAGCCGAAAGTCCATCCCGTACTTTTGCGCATAAAGCGTCCTGAAATAATCCTCTATCTTTTCCCTCGGGATTAGAAAGTCCTTCAACTCCCATTCGATGCGCATAAAAAATATGTTTTCCACATGGTCTACATATTGGTCCAAATAGACGATATTTCCTTTGTTCACTGTAATGAAATCCGTTACCTCAGCAAGGATTCCCGGCCTATCAGGGCAATGCAATAGCAGCTTGGCGGTAGTCATCATTATTCTTAACTCTTACAAATTCTATTTTTATAAAAAGCGTTTTCTCCTTTTTTGTTTGCAAAAATAACGATTTACTGCAAATCTGCGAATTTTTAAAGCATGAAGTTGATATAAAACCGTGACTTATTACAAATAGACACCTATAGAATCTTCTCAGACAAAAAGATGTCGCTCCATAATGAAATAGCTCTTTCATTAGAGCTTGCGCAGAATAAGAAACATGGCCTTTTACCATCAACGGACTAAGGGACTGATGTTTAAGTTTCGCCGGGATTATTTTGAAGGAGTCTTTCAAGCATGCGCTTTCGCTTCCGCAACGAGAAAGGTCCACGCTAATCACTCTTCTCCATTTGTCAGGCCGCCCTGCGGCTCGCGAGAAACAGCCCTGCGGCTCACGAGAAACAGGGCAGCGGCTCACGAGAAACAGGGCTGTTTCTCAAGCGAGAAGTAAAGCGTTGAAAATAAAGCATTTCACGCACGCAAGAAGAACAGGCTCTAAACTCTTACTCGACATAACGCCTATTGATAATACGCTACAAATCCTGCAATATCTGCCTATTTGCATTGTCTATAACAGAATTGTCCAAAGAAGCCAAATAGATTAATGTTGTATTTTCCGAATCGTGGCCCATACTCTCGCTAATTACCGAAAGAGGTATGTTCTTACTTTTTGCCACGCTAGCCCAAGAATGCCTCGCGACATACATCGTCAAACTTACCGGATAATTTATCATACGCGACAAATCTTTCAATCTTCGGTTTACGAGATGAAGAGCATTGATATATTGTCTTCTTTCATTGCCTTTCAGCCTTATAATCGGCAACAAATAGTCAGTCTCGCTCTGGGCATATTTATCAATTATTTCCTGCATGCACTTCTCCCATCTTATAAAAAGTCGCTGTCCCGTCTTTTTCCTACGATACCTTAAAACCCCGTCCTGAATATCGTCCTTTCTCAAATAAGAAATATCCACGAACGACATTCCCCTCGTATAAAAACTAAATAAAAAAACATCCCTAGCGAAATCAAGAGACGAATCAAGAGAAAGATCCAACTTCTTAATCCGCTTGAGCACTTCAAAAGGGATGGAACGCTTTAACGTCTTTTCCACTCCCGTATAAACAGCTCTGAACGGATAACTTTGCATAACGAGCTCCTCCTCTACAGCACGATTATATATGGCACGTAAAACACGCATATAAAATGAATTCGTGTTCAACGAAACACCTTCTCCGCTCAAATAGTCAGCATAAAGAGCCATCTGCTCTGCCGTTATCTCACTCAAACGAATATCACGGCCTTTACGAAAACGCATAAAGCTCCTCAATGCAGACTTATAAATCTCCGAAGTGCGAATTCTTCCTGATTCTTCCAAACGCAAAACAATCTTCTGCCCAAAGTGCAAAAAAGACTGACAAGACACGCGTTCATAAAATAAGTTTACTATATCATCCGTTGTATACCCTACTCCACGTAGCTCTAGCGAGGACACTATTCCATCCAACAAAAGAGTGTCGGATTTTATCTCGTTTTGTATAAAACGTATATCCGTCCAACGCTGAGCTCCCGGAGCCGAGGAAGAATAGACTACACTACCAGAACGCTCGTCCCATTCCGTAGCAAAAATACGATAGCTAGTATTAATATGACGAACAATACGGTCATGAATCAACTGATAGTACACCACTCCCTTCTTACCCGCTACAGTAGAAGGCCTAAACTTAATCTTAACTGAAGTCATTTTTATTCTGTTTTTTAATTAAACCCATAGAAAACATAATAAAAAACTTCATTAGCCATACTGATAGGCAAAAAAAACTTCCTTTATTTACAAGACAAATATTTCCGCAATCTCAGTCTACGTCTACGGGAATACGCATACAATCGCTCATGAACTTATATATTGCGGTAAAAAATATAATAGGATAACAGAACGCTTTGAGAACCTTCAATACAAAAGATATATAAAATTAAAACGCCTTAGCAAGAAATTTCCCGCTAAGGCGTACAAATATTTATCTCCATCCAATAATCCCGATGGATTATTGGACAATTATACTTTTATTACTCAGCCCTTAAAGTATAACGCTTAAACGCAGTTACAGTCAAATCCTTGTCCTGAGCTTTCAAATAATCCGCTACTGTCATTTTAGCATCCTGAATATACTCCTGCTTCAATAAACAAACTTCCTTATAGAATTTGCCTATACGCCCCATAGCGATTTTTTCAATCATATTCTCAGGCTTACCTTCCTGACGAGCCTTATCAGCAGCGATCTCCTTTTCTTTCTCCAATATATCAGCCGGAACATCTTTCTCATCAATAGCCAACGGATTCATAGCCGCAATCTGCATAGCTATTTCATGACCAATCTTCTCATCAACCTCCTTGTTCAACACCACCATTGTACAAAGAAAATTCTTCCCCTGATGATTATAAACAGAAATCGAAGGACCTTCTACTGTCGCATACCCATCTAACTCCATCTTTTCACCAGTAATGCCACTTCTATCTGTCACAGCCTGAGCAACAGTAACATCTCCTAAAGATAAAGCCTTAACCTCATCCAGAGTTCTACACTTATTAGCAATAGCCGCATCCAGAATATCTTGGGTTAGCTTAACAAAATCTGCATTCTTCGCAACAAAATCCGTTTCACATTTCAAAGCAATCATTGCACCAAAACCATCGACAGCCTTTGCTAACACACAGCCTTCAGAAGCCTCACGATCAGAACGTTTCGCAGCAACCGCTTGTCCCTTTTCGCGAATAATCTTCATCGCCTTGTCGAAATCCCCCTCCGCATCAGTCAAAGCGTTCTTGCAATCCATCATACCAGCTCCTGTCATCTTACGAAGCTTAGTAATATCAGCCATTGTTACAGCCATAATATTCTCTATTTTTATTTTTAAGATTCGTTTATAAAAAAGTAACCAAACAATAACAAATAGATAAAAAGGCAGTCATGCAGGCGCTGCCATTCAATGAATGGCAACGCATTGACTACCTATTATCTCATTATGCCTCTTCATCTTCCTTAATGAACGCAGCGGCCTTAGACGCATTTATAGCTTCTTCATCAGATTTATCCAAGCGCGCTCTCGCCATTCTCTTCTTACCCTTATTTGCAGAAGCTTCACCGGCTGCCTCCAGATCAACTTTTTCCGCCTTTCTCTCTTCCAATCCCTCCTGCATAGCAGCGCAACAAGCATCTAAAATCACTTCGACCGACTTCGTTGCGTCATCGTTAGCCGGAATTACAAAATCAATGTTCGTCGGGTCCGAATTAGTGTCAACAATGCCAAAAACAGGAATGCCTAAACGATTAGCTTCACGAACCGCAATATTCTCCTTCATAACATCAACAATAAACAATGCTGACGGCAAACGAGTAAGATCAGCGATAGAACCTAACGTTTTATCCAACTTCGCACGTTGACGAGAGATTTGAAGAATTTCCCTCTTAGATAGATTGGCGTAAGTACCATCATTGGTCAACTTATCAATAGTAGCCATCTTTTTCACAGCTTTGCGAATTGTCGGAAAGTTAGTCAACATACCTCCCGGCCAACGCTCAATAACATAAGGCATACTCACAGACTGCGCCTTTTCTGCGACAATCTGTTTCGCTTGTTTTTTAGTAGCAACAAAAAGAACTTTTTTCCCTGACTTAGCAATTTGTTTCAAAGCTTCAGCAGCTTCATCTATTTTCGCAACAGTCTTATATAAATCAATGATATGAATACCGTTACGCTCCATAAAAATATAAGGAGCCATTGCCGGATTCCACTTTCTTTTAAGATGTCCAAAGTGACATCCCGCTTCTAATAATGTATCAAAATTTACTCTTGACATTTCTTTTTTCTTTAAATCGTTTACTTTCTTTTCTGTTTTTAAAACCAACCGTCGGGTAGTCTAAATGAGTCCCGAAAGTTTAGATACTAAACGCTTTTTCGTTTTTCAAGTCTTTAAAATTCAAACTATAAATTTCCGTGTCCAAAGGAAACTTATCAGTTCAACTCATCAACAGCGAACCCAAAGAACTACTGAAACTCAAATTAACGTTTACTAAATTGGAATCTTTTACGAGCTTTCGGACGTCCCGGTTTCTTACGTTCAACAGCGCGCGGGTCACGAGTCATAAAGCCTTCCGCACGAAGAACCGATTTATCCTCCGCATTAATCTTAACCAACGCACGAGCGATCGCCAAGCGCAAAGCCTGTGATTGTCCCGTAAAACCACCACCGCATAAATTCACCTTAATGTCATATTTATCCGCAACGCCCAATTTAGTTAATGGCTGCTTCACTACATATTGAAGAATAGACGATGGGAAATACTCGCTGAGATCCCTCTTATTTATAGTTATCTTCCCTGTACCTTCGCTGACAAATATGCGTGCGATAGCGCATTTACGCCGACCTAATGCATGTACTATTTCCATTATATCTTATTTATATGAATTAATATCAATCATTTTGGGATTTTGCCCTTGATGTTTATGCTCGCTTCCCGCATAAACATATAAATTTCCCAATAATTTAGCGCCCAGTTTATTTTTAGGCAACATACCTTTCACCACCTTTTTCAATAGTCTTTCCTCACCGTTCGGCTTAGCCATCAAACGAGCCGGAGTTATTTCTCTCTGTCCACCAGGATAACCCGTATATGACAGATAGATTCTATCCGTCCATTTCTTTCCGGTCAGTTTCACTTTGTCTGCGTTAATAATAATCACATTATCACCGCAATCTACATGAGGAGTAAAGTTCGGTTTGTACTTTCCTCTTAACAATTTTGCAACTTTCGCGCCTAAACGTCCCAACACTTGGTCCGTAGCGTCGACAATGACCCATTCTTTAGTCACCGTCATTTTGTTTGCTGAAATGGTCTTGTAACTTAAAGTATCCACTCTTAATTTGTTTTAATTGTTACTACTAATCTTCACCGCTCGCCAACTTCCCCGGACAAAGGGTTGCTAACTTGCTATGAATTAATTCCTTATTTTTTAATAATAATTGGCCTGCAAAAGTACAGCTTTTCTTTGATATAGCAAATTATTTCTATCGTTTTTATTATTACGCCCTATCCTCTACTCACATCCACATTATAATAATATAAAAGGATATGGAAGAAAAGCCCGCATAATTAAATTATACGGGCACGGCATCAAAAACGGCAATTATTAAAATTCCGCATTTTTCGGCGTACGCGGAAAAGGTATCACATCCCGAATATTCGACATACCCGTTACAAACAACAACAAGCGCTCAAATCCGAGCCCAAAGCCTGAATGAGGACAAGAGCCAAACTTACGAGTATCCAAATACCACCACATATCCTTCATCGGAATGCCCAATTCCTTAATACGAGCCAACAGTTTCTCATAATCAGCCTCACGTTCAGAGCCACCTATAATCTCACCGATTTTCGGGAAAAGAACATCCATAGCACGTACCGTCTTTCCATCTTCATTCTGCTTCATATAGAAAGCTTTGATTTCTTTCGGATAATCAGTCAGAATTACCGGCCGTTTGAAATGTTCTTCCACCAAATAACGTTCATGCTCAGAAGCCAAATCCACGCCCCAATAAACCGGAAACTCGAACTTATGCCCTTTAGCTACCGCTTCCTCCAGAATCTTAATCCCGTCCGTGTAAGCTAAACGGACAAAGTCTTCCTTCAGTACGCCCAGCAGACGTTCAATCAGTCCTTTGTCGAACATATCGTTCAAAAACTTCACGTCATCGGCGCAGTTATCCAAAGCCCATTGTACGCAATACTTGATAAACTCTTCCGCCAAATCCATATTGTCGGCTATATCATTGAAAGCCACCTCAGGCTCTATCATCCAAAACTCCGCCAAATGACGGGGAGTATTGGAATTCTCGGCACGGAAAGTAGGACCGAACGTATAAATGGCTCCCAAAGCCGTAGCGGCCAGTTCTCCTTCCAATTGCCCCGAAACTGTCAGGCTTGCCTGTTTCCCGAAAAAATCGTTATCATATACGATAGAACCGGCCTCATTTTTCTTCAAGTCATACAGATTCATCGTGGTGACTTGGAACATTTGCCCGGCTCCTTCACAATCGGAAGCTGTGATAATCGGAGTATGGAAATAGAAAAAGCCTCTATCGTGAAAAAACTTATGGATGGCTATAGCCATATTATGACGAATGCGGAACACCGCCCCAAAAGTATTGGTACGCGGGCGCAAATGGGCTATCTCACGCAAAAACTCCATGGAGTGCCCTTTCTTCTGCAATGGATATGTATTATCGCAAGTGCCTAGCACGTCTATTTCACGAGCCTGAATCTCCACCTTCTGTCCAGAGCCCACAGATTCCACCATCACTCCGTTGACGCTCAAACACGCTCCCGTAGTAATCAGCTTCAGCAAATCCTCGTTGAAATTGGCCAAATCGACTACGATTTGTACATTATTGATTGTAGAACCGTCGTTCAGCGCAATGAAGTTTACCTGCTTACTACCTCTGCGAGTACGAACCCAACCTTTCACATTGACCGTCGCACCAAAGTCCTCTCGCTTCAGTAGGTCAATAATCTTTGTTCTACCAATTTTCTCCATAAAATACCTTATAATATGATTATTCAAACGAACCCATACGAAGGAAGTTTACTTCCGTCTCCGTCAGATAGCGCCAATCTCCTCGACGCAACCCTTTCTTCGTCAGTCCCGCAAAATAAACGCGGTCAAGCTTTACCACCCGATAACCCAATGACTCAAAAATGCGGCGAACAATCCGATTTTTACCTGAATGTATTTCAATACCCACTTGGTTTTTCTTAGTCTCATCCGTATAGCTAATAGCGTCGGCATGAATTTCGCCGTCATCCAACTGAATTCCAGACGCAATACGGTCCATATCGGCTTGCTCCAAATCCTTATCCAAATGGACATGATATATTTTCTTCTTCAAATATTTCGGATGAGTCAACTTAGAGGCCAAGTCTCCATCATTCGTCAGCAGCAGCACACCTGTCGTATTGCGGTCTAAACGTCCAACCGGATAAATACGTTCGGTACAAGCCCCTTTCACCAAATCCATCACCGTACGGCGGTCTTGCGGATCATCCGCTGTTGTAACCGTATCTTTAGGCTTGTTCAACAAGACGTAAATTTTACGTTCAATGCTCACTTGCTTATCACGGAACTTCACTATATCAGAACGCTTAATCTTTGTTCCCAACTCAGTCACAACCTCTCCATTTACAGAAACCACGCCCGACGTAATAAACTCATCAGCCTCACGGCGCGAACAAATTCCGGCGTTCGCAAGGTATTTATTCAACCTAATCGGCTCATTCGGATCTACAAACTGCTCTTTGTACTCAATCTGTTTCTTTTTGCTATACTTAGCGTTCGGGTCATACCCGGCTGTACGTTGACGAGGAGCGCCTTGCTGACGATTGTTCGGATTAGGCCGATAACCTTCTTCGTTATTATTATTCACGCGAGGACGGTAGGCGCGTTGCGGACGGTCACCTCTTTCACTATTCGCGTTAAAACGGGGACGGTAGGAGCGCTGTTCACCTCCTTCACCATTCGCGTTAAAACGGGGACGGTAGGAGCGCTGTTCACCTCCTTCACCATTCGCGTTAAAGCGGGGACGGTAGGAGCGCTGCTCACTTCCCTCACCATTCGCATTGAAGCGGGGACGGTAGGAACGTTGCGGACGTTCAGAACCCTCACCATTCGCGTTGAAGCGGGGACGGTAGGCGCGTTGCGGACGGTCAGAACCATCGCCATTCGCGTTGAAGCGGGGACGATAGGCGCGTTGCGGGCGGTCAGAACCCTCACCATTCGCGTTGAAGCGGGGACGGTAGGAACGCCGCTCACCTCCTTCACCATTAAAAGAACGATTATATCCACTAAATCTATTACCATCACGGTTTGTACCGGCATTCTCTTCATTCAAAGAATTGTCACGCCATTCTTCGTTTTCTGTACTCATGTTTTTTATTCGAATAAAATTAAAACTTGGCCTCACGGCCTGATTAAAAATACATTTATTAAACTATATATCGACAAGGTTTATGGCATCGATTTTCAACGGGCCATTCCTTATTTCATATAAACCATGTTACAAGTAGAAGCGTCAAACACCCGTATATGTATGCGGAGTAATCATACGCAATTCTCTCTTGACATTCTCGTCCACGTCCAAGCCCTCAATAAAGTCCTTGATGGAAGCCTCCGTAATGGCTTGATTCGTCCTAGTCAGCGCCTTTAGAGCCTCGTATGGATGCGGATAAGCTTCGCGCCGTAAAATCGTTTGAATAGCTTCGGCCACCACACTCCAACAATTGTCCAAATCACGGTAAATGGCCGGTTCATTAAGCAACAATTTGCGAAGTCCCTTCAATGAGCTCTGAATCGCAATAACAATATGTCCAAAAGGTACGCCGACATTACGCAACACCGTGGAATCGGTCAAGTCTCGCTGTAAACGGGACACGGGCAACTTTATCGCCAAATGCTCTAATATGGCGGTGGCGATACCCAAGTTCCCTTCCGCATTCTCAAAGTCAATCGGATTAACTTTATGAGGCATCGCGCTCGACCCCACCTCTCCGGCCTTAATCTTCTGCTTAAAATACTCCATTGAAATGTATTGCCAGAAATCACGATTCATATCAATCATGATTGTGTTAATACGCTTCAACGCGTCGAATATCGCGGAAAGATTGTCATAATTAGAAATCTGAGTCGTATACTCTTCCCTCTCCAACCCCAACTTTTCTGAAACGAAACGGCTGCCAAAGGCCTTCCAGTCATAATCCGGATAAGCTACATGATGCGCGTTATAATTCCCCGTCGCTCCGCCAAACTTAGCGGTAATCGGGCAGGACTTCAATCCCGCCAATTGACGTTCCAAACGATAGACAAACACCATGATTTCCTTGCCCAAACGGGTCGGAGACGCCGGCTGCCCATGAGTCTTGGCAAGCATCGGTATATCCGCCCACTCCGTAGCGTACGTTTTCAGTTGCGCTATCAGCTCTTCCAACAAAGGATAATAAACGTTTGTCAGCGCTTCTTTAATGGAAAGAGGAACAGAAGTATTATTAATATCTTGAGAGGTCAAGCCAAAATGAATAAACTCTTTATAGCTATCCATCCCGCCCACCTTATCAAACTCTTCCTTCAAGAAATATTCGACAGCTTTTACGTCATGATTGGTCACGCTTTCAATAGCCTTTATACGCTGTGCATCCTCCTCAGAAAAGTTGCGGTAAATTTTCCGCAATATCTCAAAAACGCTCTTATCGAAATCTCTCAACTGCGGAAGCGGCAGCTCACAAAGGGCTATAAAATACTCCACCTCCACTTGTACACGATATTTAATCAGCGCGAACTCCGAAAAATAGTTTGCCAAAGATTCCGTCTTACCTCTATATCGGCCATCAATAGGAGATATAGCCGTCAAAGCATTAAGTTCCATAATGTCTTTAGATAATTAATAGTCGCGAAATTAGTTCTTTTTCCTGAGTTATAAGAAAAACGAATAAGAAAGTAAAGCGATTTAAATTTATTTTTGTATTCCGTATTCAATCTATCGCATTAAAACACAGCGTACAAAATAGAAGGCGTTCGTAGAAAGCACGCGCGCTCCGCTGCCGTGAGAAGAAGCCAAGTCAAAAGGAAAAACGCCTGAACCGTCCTTCTTATACACACATTATTATATTTCCATGCGTTAACGCCCCGCCTCTGACCCCCGGCATAGACAAACGCCAGACTATAAACCGACGGAAGAGCCCGAGATAAAAGCACGCCTAAACTTTACCGGAATTTATTTAGCTTCTCCCGGAAAACGCATTCCTGAAAATGGAGAACTTTGTAGAATCTTAAAAACAGACCATTCTGAAAAACGGGACATTCTACACGTCCAGAAACGCGATAATTCCGACCGGAAGACGGCTTGGACGGAAAGAACGCGATGTAGAGGAATTAGTAAAATTCAGGATATCAGTGAAAGCCCTATAAAAGTAACGTTTTTATAATTACTTCAACAAAATTCAGACTTATTGTTCAGATATCAACCCATAAGGTATAATATAGTCATTTCTTTTCCGCTCAGAAAATCCATTCAATTAAGAGCTGAAAAACGTAAATTCCCCACTTGATTCAATCCGAAAGGCTCCCGATTTTGTTGGACAGGGCTACGGGACGCGAGCGGTTGGGCAGCGCCTCCGGAGAAACAGCCCTACGGCTCGCATAAAATGGGACTACGCCTCACATCCGATTCCCATTTCCGAAAGCTTCCGGAAGCGCATATTACGCAATTTTATTCCCAAAATATACGGTTTTCACCCGTTTTTTACACTATCTGTCCACCTAAAACGACATTTTCAGCGAGTCTTTTTTTGCGGAAAATCTTAAAAACAGACCATTTTCCCTATGGAGAAACGACGCCAGACGCATAGCTTCAAAAGCTCTTTCCATGAAGCGGTCGTCCACTCTCCTCGCCGAGTCGGTAAAAACGGAACGGGGACAAAAAAAGGCCCTTGCCCGCTTGGACAAGAGCCTTTTCGTCTACAACTACAACTGATTTGTTGGGCTACCTGGACTCGAACCAGGAATGACAGGACCAGAATCTGTAGTGTTACCATTACACCATAGCCCACTCTCTTTTCGTTTTCGGGCGCAAAGATACAAAGTTTTTTGTTGTTCCCACAACAATTACAATGTTTTTTTGCAAAAAAATCTTCAATCGGCTATCCAATGCGAAAGTACTCCCCTAAAAAAGAAAAAAATTAAGTCACAACTTTCTTGCATCCAACAATTCAACGTATCTTTGTCAAAAATATCCTGATTATAAACAATAGAGCATTTTTATAAGCCTCAGGCAGAGGCTTCAATTTATTAATCTCAATCAAAGAATGGACGAAACGAAGAACTTAATTGAAAGAATAAAAGAAGGAATTCAAGAAAAAAAAGGTAAAAACATCATTATTGCCGACTTAACGAATATAGAAGATACTATCTGTCAATATTTTATCATTTGTCAAGGCAACTCTCCCGCACAAATAAACGCAATTGTTGAATCCATAAAAGAATCCGTACGAAAAGGCACAAACAGCAAGCCATTCGCTATTGACGGACTACGCAATGCCCAATGGGTAGCTATGGATTACGCCAACGTCTTGGTACATGTCTTTCAGCCGGAAGTCAGAGCTTTCTATAACTTGGAAAATCTTTGGGCTGACGCCAAATTGACAAGAATCCCAGATTTAGACTAAATGTGTTTATGGAAAATAAGAACCTCAATTCAAACAACAAGCCAAACAACAAGGTTAATATGCCCAAGTTTAACCTAAATTGGATGTATCTAATCATCACCCTTATGCTTATTGCCCTATGGTGGGGAGGTGATTCAAAAAGCGGAACCAGCAAATCCGTATCTTACAGTGAATTCCAAGAATACGTAAGGAAAGGATATGTTCAAAAAGTATTGGGATATGAAGATAAAACCGTTGAAGCTTATATAAAGCCAGAGTCTGTAAGCTCAGTTTTTGGAAAAGACTCGGTTAGAGTCGGGAAGAGCGCGTTCGTCACTTGTAACTCTCCTTCCAATGACAGCTTAAACAGTTTCCTAGAAGAAGAAAAAGGAAAGGGTAACGCTGTTTCTTACGACTATCCCCAGAGTTCTAACATATTCTCCATCATCTTGCTTAATTCGCTTCCACTGATTATAATTGTCGCTCTATGGATATTCTTTATGCGCAGAATGAGCGGCGGCGCAGGCGCCGGTGGCGGAGGAGTATTTAACGTAGGAAAGTCAAGAGCGCAGCTGTTCGAAAAAGGAGGAGCCATAAAAGTCACGTTTAAGGATGTGGCGGGACTCGCCGAGGCAAAACAAGAAGTAGAAGAAATAGTAGAATTTCTGAAAGAGCCTCAAAAATATACGGATTTAGGAGGAAAAATTCCAAAGGGAGCACTATTGGTAGGCCCCCCGGGAACAGGAAAAACCCTGTTGGCCAAAGCCGTAGCGGGAGAAGCCAATGTTCCGTTCTTCTCATTGGCCGGCTCTGACTTTGTAGAGATGTTCGTTGGCGTGGGAGCCTCCCGCGTACGTGACTTATTCAAACAGGCTAAAGAGAAAGCTCCGTGTATCGTTTTCATAGATGAAATCGACGCCGTAGGTAGGGCGCGCGGAAAGAACCCCGCAATGGGCGGAAATGATGAACGGGAGAATACCCTAAACCAGTTGCTGACGGAGATGGATGGCTTTGGCTCTAATAGCGGAGTAATAATTCTTGCCGCGACCAACCGTGTTGACGTCTTAGACAAAGCCCTATTACGCGCAGGACGCTTCGACAGGCAAATACATGTAGATTTACCAGATTTAAACGAACGGAAAGAAGTATTTGGCGTTCATTTGCGTCCCATAAAAATAGACAGCAGCGTCGATGTGGACTTGCTAGCACGCCAAACTCCCGGATTCTCTGGAGCGGACATCGCTAATGTCTGCAATGAAGCCGCCCTAATCGCCGCGCGGCATGGAAAAAAGTTTGTTAGTAAACAAGACTTCTTAGATGCGGTAGACCGTATTATTGGAGGGCTAGAGAAAAAGACAAAGATTACCACTGAGGCGGAACGCCGTTCTATAGCCCTGCACGAAGCGGGCCACGCAACCATATCTTGGCTACTGGAATATGCTAATCCGTTGATCAAGGTGACTATTGTTCCGCGAGGAAGGGCATTAGGAGCGGCGTGGTATCTACCGGAAGAACGGCAAATCACGACAAAGGAACAGATGCTTGACGAAATGTGCGCTACTTTAGGCGGGCGAGCGGCGGAAGACTTGTTCCTCGGGCATATCTCTACCGGAGCGATGAACGATTTGGAGAAAGTCACCAAGCAAGCTTATGGAATGATCGCTTATCTGGGCATGAGCGAAAAGTTGCCTAACCTTTGCTATTATAATAATGATGAATATTCTTTCAATAAGCCATATAGCGAAAAGACCGCCGAACTTATCGACGAAGAAGCTAAACAGATTATCAATGAGCAATATGAACGGGCTAAGCAAATACTGTCCGAGCATAAAGAGGGGCATAAAGAATTGACCCAACTGCTGATTGACAAGGAGGTTATTTTCGCTGAAGACGTTGAGCGCATATTCGGCAAACGTCCATGGGCTTCCCGTTCAGAAGAGATTATGGCTATAAAGGAAAATAAAGCCGCCGAAAACGCCAAAGAAGCCAATGAAGAGAAAAAAGAAGATGATAATGAATCAAAGATTCAAGATGAATCTAAGAAAGAGAACCAAAACGAAGTTGACAATTGAACCTTTTTAACGCGTAAAGATTTTGAAAAGTAATTTCATAAAGCGGAGCATCACGGGAATTCTATTCGTTGCCGTTCTAGTCGGATGTATTCTATACGGAACCGTGAGTTTTGGCATTCTTTTTACCATTGTTTGCGCATTAACGATATTCGAATTCGGGAAATTAGTTAACGCCAATGTAAAGGAAGCTAATATAAACAGGTTCATATGTATGATAGGAGGAGCTTATCTTTTCTTGTCCTTTATGGTTCTTTGCACTGAAACGGTAAGCCTCGCTATCTTTATTCCATATCTATTCATATTGCTTTACCTATTGATAAGCGAGCTGTATTTAAAGAGAGAGAATCCGACACTCAACTGGGCCTACTCGACGCTAAGCCAATTGTATATCGGATTGCCGTTCGCCTTACTGAACGTGTTGGCTTATCATACAGACCCGGAATCAACCGGCATCACCTATAATCCGGTGCTTCCCTTATCCATCTTCATCTTTCTATGGTGCAGTGATACGGGAGCTTATTGCATCGGTTCATTAATAGGTAAGCACCGTTTGTTCGAGCGTATCTCTCCAAAGAAATCTTGGGAAGGCTCTATAGGCGGAGGGGTTGTAGCCATTGGAGGAGCACTCATTATCGCCCATTTCTTCACTTTCATGTCTACGGCAGAGTGGATTGGATTGGCCTTGACCGTAGTGATTTTCGGGACATGGGGTGACCTGACGGAATCACTGCTGAAACGTCAGCTCCACGTAAAAGATTCCGGAAACATTCTCCCGGGACACGGCGGAATGCTTGACCGATTTGACAGCGCCTTGATGGCGATTCCGGCCGCGGTAATCTATTTGCATGTAATCAGTTAGCCTCAAGAGAGCATAATAATAAAGTAAGCGAGAAAGAGCGATACGCTCTTTCCCGCTTACTTTATACCAACTTAACCTCTTTATCTCACAAAAGACGACACTTCATGTACTTCCTTCGCTTTTTCGGGAACGCCTACCGGATGATCAAGGTCAAGGACGACAATTACTCCTTCTCCATTCTCCTTTGAGTGAATCTTAACCTTAAATCCCTTCATCTCAGCGCTACCGCTCTCGTCCGTAGGATAAAAATCTTCCAAATTATAAGATACGAATCCCCAAGTCGCCTGATTAGTGACATCGTTATAGGTGTTATAACGTAACTCTAAGTTAACGTATCCATCAGCATCCAACTCTACATTTCCTCCTTCTGTCTCATCACCAGAAGTCCCCTCCTCGCCGTCGTCAGCCGAAACGCTTGAGGAAGTATCCACTTTATTCTGCACAAGGCTAATACGGTGCTTCTCGGAAGCGGGCAAACTCTGTTTGAAAATAAGATTCAGATATTTTCCTCCAAGCCACATATCCCCTTCATAGATTACGATGGGATCATTACCGTACTCAGCTTCATTCTCAGCGGTCATCGTTTCCACTGACTTTGTCAGCACATCCTGAATGCCCTTTACATTGACCTGCACGCCGCCTTCAATATTCGCCAACGGGTCAAAATAAGCCACTACTCTTTGCCCGTCTACCGGACGATACCACGGAATTGTCGTTTGTATCGGAACAATCGTCCCATAATTATCTCCATCCAAGTAGTATCCACCTCCCCCAGTAGCATGTACCGTAGCCCAATCCCAACTGGAAGCCGGATAAAATATCACATACTCATCATCGTCGTCACAAGACTGCAACGCGGGCGCTAACGCCAACAATAACATCAGGAAAATCCAATTAAATTTTTTCATAATATATCTTTTTTCTGGTTTATATCTGCCCAATAAACGGAACAGCCACCCTTTTACTGCATGACTTTCGCATTTATTCAGAAATAGAAGCCTATTTTTAGACCCCGCTTTAAGCTTCTCCGGCATCAACCCGTCACGTCATCATGTCTGCTCACAGGAATCATCTCCATACCGTACGGATACAAGTTTACAGTCGTACGGATACAAGTTCATAGCCGTACGGATACAAGTTCATAGCCGTACGGGTACAAGTTCATAACCGTACGGATACAAGTTCATAGCCGTACGGATACAAGTTGGCAGCCGTACGGGTACAAGTTCATAGCCGTACGGATACAAGTTCATAGCCGTACGGATATAAGTTCATAGCCGTACGGATACAAAAAGAGGGCATGCCAAAACATTGGCATACCCTCAACAGATAACAGATTCCTATAACAGTATTAAAGTTCCACGGTTTAAATGCCCGCCAGTTCCAACACCTTATCGACCGCGGCGCTCAAGCCGTCGGGATTCTTTCCTCCGGCCGTAGCGAAATGCGGTTGGCCTCCACCACCGCCTTGTATCAGCTTGGCCGCCTCCTTGACCAGAGCGCCCGCCTTCAATCCGCCGGCAACAAGGTTATCGCTAATCATCACGGTCAGCGTCGGCTTGCCGTTGTCTACGGTTCCCGCGACAAAGAAGAAATTCTCTACAATCTCGCCACGAAGCTGAAAGGCGATGTTCTTTATCATCTCGGCCGGAAGCGGAGCGCAGAACTTTATCACCTTCACCCCGTTGATTTCCTGAGCGCCCTTACGCAAGGTTTCTTTCAGAGTGGCTTCTTTCTCCTTCATGAAATCCTCTACCTGCTTCTTCAGGCCCGCGTTCTCCTCAATGTATTTGCGGATAGCGATTTTAAGGTCGGGAGCGTTATTAAAGAGCGCCCTCAGGTCGCTCAACGTATCCTGAATCTTATCGAGCATCTCCTCTACCCGAGCCCCCGTACAGGCTTCTATACGGCGGACTCCCGCCGCGACCGAGCTTTCGGAAAGGATTCTTATCATGCCAATGTTACCGGTAGCCGCCACGTGCGTACCTCCACAAAACTCGATAGACGAGCCGAACTGGATGACACGTACCCGCTCGCCATACTTTTCTCCAAACAAGGCGATGGCTCCCAATTCCCGGGCTTCGTCGATAGGAATGTCGCGGTATTCTTTCAGAGGAATATTCGCCCGTATCTTAGCGTTCACCAGATGCTCGACCTTACGCAGCTCCTCGTCCGTCACTTTCTGGAAATGAGAAAAGTCGAAGCGCAAGGCGTCCGGCGTAACCAACGACCCCTTTTGCTCCACGTGTCCGCCCAATACTTCACGCAACGCCTCATCCAGTAAATGAGTGGCCGAGTGATTGGCGGCGCAAGCGGCGCGCTTCTCTACGTCTACGCAAGCCATCATCGGAGCTTCCGGACGCTGAGGCAGCTTCTTAGTAATGTGTATAGGAAGATTATTCTCTTTCTTCGTATCGACAACCTCAATCGTTTCAAACTCGCTAACCAATACGCCTGTATCGCCCACCTGTCCTCCGCTTTCCGCATAGAAAGGCGTACAGTCAAGCACAATCTGGTACAAGACCTGATTCTTCTGCTTAATCTGCCGATAACGCAATATCGAAGTCTCGTATTCCGTATAGTCGTATCCGACGAACTCGGTCGTACCTTCTTTCAAGACAATCCAATCACCAGTCTCAACGGAAGCGGCGTTACGGGCACGTTGTTTCTGCGACTGCATCTCCTCGTTGAACTCTACGATATTGACGGTCATTCCATTTTCGCGTAAAATCAGCTCCGTCAAGTCAAGCGGAAAGCCAAACGTGTCATATAGCGTAAACGCGTCTTTTCCGCTGATTTCCGTCTTGCCGTTGCTCCTAGTTTCCTCCATCGTTTTGTCCAACAAGCGGATACCTGTCTCCAACGTACGCAGAAAGGCTTCTTCTTCCTCCTTGATAACCTTTTCAATCAATGTCTTTTGAGCGATCAACTCCGGATAGGCCTCACCCATACTGTCAATCAACACTGGAAGCAACTTATACATAAACGCCTGCTTCTGTCCGAGGAACGTATAACCGTAACGGACCGCCCGACGAAGAATACGACGAATCACATACCCCGCCTTAGCGTTTGAGGGTAATTGTCCGTCCGTAATGGAAAAAGCGATAGTACGGATGTGATCGGCAATCACACGCATAGCCACATCCTTTTTCTCTTCTTTTCCGTATTCGGTTCCCGCCATCTGAGCTATAGCCTTTATCATCGGCTGAAATACGTCCGTATCATAATTGGACGTCTTTCCCTGTAACGCCATGCACAAGCGCTCGAATCCCATTCCCGTATCGATAACCTTCGCGGGAAGCGGTTCAAGCATACCGTCCGCCTTACGGTTATATTGCATAAACACAAGATTCCATATCTCGATTACCTGCGGATGGTCACGGTTCACCAAGTCACGCCCCGCTACCTTCGCCCGTTCTTCCGCCGGACGAAGATCTATATGAATTTCCGAACAAGGCCCACAGGGACCCGTATCACCCATTTCCCAGAAATTGTCATGTTTATTACCATTTATAATATGGTCTTTGGGCAAATACCGCTCCCAATAAGAAGCCGCCTCATCGTCACGACTCAATCCCTCTTCCGGACTTCCTTCAAATACTGTAGCGTAAAGATTAGCGGGATCCAACTTCAGTACGTCTACCAAGTATTCCCAAGCCCAAGCGATAGCCTCTTTCTTAAAGTAATCGCCGAACGACCAGTTACCCAACATTTCGAACATAGTATGATGGTACGTGTCACGGCCCACTTCCTCCAAATCATTATGTTTTCCGCTTACACGTAAACATTTCTGCGAATCTGCGACCCTTTGATATTTAGCGGGGTGATTACCTAATATAATATCCTTAAATTGATTCATACCCGCATTAGTGAACATCAGGGTAGGATCGTCTTTTATAACCATCGGAGCCGAGGGAACTATATGATGCCCTTTTGACTCGAAGAAATTCTTGAATGAATCTCTAATTTCTTTTGCAGTCAACATATTATTCAAATGGGTTAATATTCTCAAAAAACATCGCAAAGATAGCCTGTTTTTATTACTTTTGTCGCATTGTTGAGTGAAATATTTCCAAAAAGATGCGCAAAGTTTACTACATCTATAATCCACAAACTCAGACTTATGACCGTATTTATCCTACCATGCGACAACGAGCGCTCAGTTATTTACGCCGTTTGTTCATCGGCATGGGATTGGGGGCAGGATGCTTTCTCGCGTTACTCCTGATTTTCGGTTCGCCGTCCGAAAAAGAACTCCGAACGGAAAATAGCCGCTTACTAGCTCAGTACAACGTTCTTTCTCATCGCTTAGACGAAGCAATGGGAATACTTCAGGATATACAACAACGCGACGATAATCTTTATCGGGTCATTCTGCAGGCGGATCCAATATCGCCAGCTATCCGTCAAGCCGGATATGGAGGAACTAATCGATATGAAGAACTGATGGATTTGACAAACAGTAAACTGGTCGTAAACACAACACAAAAGTTAGATGTACTCACCAAACAGCTATACATCCAGTCTAAGTCTTTTGACGACGTAGTGGACATGTGCAAGAACCATGACGAGATGTTACGGTGCATTCCCGCCATTCAGCCTATCTCAAACAAAGACCTTAAACAAACCGCATCGGGTTACGGCACACGCATCGACCCTATTTATGGGACTACCAAGTTCCATTCCGGAATGGATTTCTCCGCCCAAACCGGAACCGATGTTTACGCTACGGGAGACGGAACCGTAACGAAA
Organism: uncultured Bacteroides sp.; assembly: GCA_949285075.1. Lineage (GTDB taxonomy): Bacteria > Bacteroidota > Bacteroidia > Bacteroidales > Bacteroidaceae > Bacteroides. The sequence continues at coordinate 72,559 of CASDXF010000008.1, forward strand.
GTAGGATGGGAAACCGGATATGGAAAAACGATAGAGATAAACCACGGATTCGGCTACCTGACCCGCTATGCACACTTAAATGACTATAACGTTAAAGTAGGCCAAAAAGTAATGCGTGGAGAAATCATCGGAAAGGTGGGAAGCACCGGAAAAAGCACTGGTCCTCATTTGCACTATGAAGTACACGTGAAGGGACAAATCGTCAATCCAGTCAACTACTATTTCATGGATTTAAGCGCAGAAGATTACGAAAAAATGATTCAATTAGCGGCTAACCACGGAAAAGTGTTCGACTAATCTTTAAACAAGGGAAACAAATGCTAAATGCAGACAAGGAATTCAAGCTATATTACTCGATAGCAGAAGTGGCCGACATGTTTGGCGTCAACCAATCGCTTCTCCGATTCTGGGAGAAAGAGTTTCCGCAAATCGCTCCAAAGACCGCAGGAAGGGGCATACGCCAATACCGTAAAGAAGACGTAGAGATGATAGGCCTCATCTACCATTTAGTGAAGGAGAAAGGACTGACCCTGCAAGGAGCAAGGCAGCGATTAAAAGACAATAAAGAAGCAACTCTCCGTAATTACGAGATTATCACTCGCCTGAAAGCAATTAAAGAAGAGTTGCTATCCATAAAACGGGAATTGGACGGGAGGGAATAACCTCCATCCCTCACTCAAATAAGTCTGACCGCAATTATTCTTCCACTCGTGTCACGAGCTTTACGTTTTGAATTTTTTTCAGATTATCACAAATAGCCTTTACATCCTCCACATCATGCACCCATAACTGAATTTTCCCTTCAAAGATGCCATCGTTCGTCTCAATTACCAACTTGCGAATATTCACATTAAGCTGGCGTGAAACGACTTGGGTTATTTCGTTTAGCAATCCAATACTGTCTATTCCCTTCACGTAAATGTATACGAGGAAAGAAAGTTCCTTATGAGTATCCCATTCCGTTGCCAATATCCGGTTGCCATAGCTACTTTTCAACTTAGCCGCAACAGGACATTGGCGCTTATGGATAATTATCCGGTCATTCTCATCCACATATCCCAGAACGTCATCTCCCGGAATCGGATGACAGCAATCAGCCATGATATATTTCTTCTGAAGGCTTTCTTCCGTCAATTTCAGAATCTGCTTCGGGTTGATTTTCACCTTCTCTTGCGGTTCCTTATTTTCCTGCTTATCTTTATTCCCTCCCCCAAAAGAGAACATTAAGTATTTTTTCCAGTTACTGGTCTGCTTTTCTTTTAATTCATTCCTATCATCATCACCCAATATTATCGTCTTAGCCCCAATCGCCACCAACAGTTCATCTTCATTCTTAAAGTTATGCAGCTTGCAAAGTTTCGCAATCACTCTTTCATCCAAGTGCATTTCTTCCTGTTTCAAGAACTCGTTAAGCAAAATCTCCCCTGCCTTATGGTTAGCTCTGCGCTCTTTTCGAAGAATAGCGGCTATTCGGGCTCTTGCCCGAGCTGTAGTGGCGAACGCTTCCCACTGCGGTTGCACGCGCTGCGACTTAGAAGTCAAAATCTCGACCTGATCTCCACTCTGCAACTTATAACTTAATGGCACTAACTTATGATTCACTTTAGCCCCTATACAATGACTCCCAATATCCGTATGAAGAGAAAAAGCAAAATCAAGAGCAGTTGAGTTTTGGGGCATAGTCTTCAGTTCACCTTTAGGAGTAAACACGAAAATCTCAGAAGCGAACAGATTCAGTTTAATCGTATCTAGAAAATCCATGCTGTCCGGTTGAGGGTCATCCAGAATTTCCTTTATCGTCTTTAACCATTTTTCCAACTCGCCTTCGTCTTCGCCCCCACCTCCTTCCTTGTATTTCCAATGAGCGGCAAACCCTTGTTCCGCCACATCATTCATACGTTCGCTCCGGATTTGAACCTCTATCCATTGCCCGTTATTGGCCATCAGCGTGACATGCAGGGCCTGATAGCCGTTAGCCTTCGGATGACTCACCCAGTCGCGCAAACGGTCGGGATGCGGTTTATATATCCGCGAAATGCAAACATAAATATCGAAACAGTCGTTAAGCTCTTCTTCCAAGTTACGAGGCTCAAAAATAATACGCACGGCCAAGAGGTCATATATTTCCTCAAACGGCACATGCTTGGTCTGCATCTTATTCCATATAGAATAGATAGACTTCACCCTCGCTAATATTCTATATTTCAGACCCATTTTATCAAGTTCCTTACGTATAGGGTCCGTAAACTCCTTGAATACCTTATCGCGCTCCGCAGCAGTTGCGTTCAGTTTTTTCTCTATCTCCTCGTATTCGCTGGGATGCTCGTACTTAAAGCTCAGGTCCTCTAACTCCGTCTTAATCTTATAAAGCCCCAAACGGTTGGCCAACGGCGCATAGATGTAGAGCGTCTCCCCCGCTATTTTGTACTGCTTATTGGGAGGCATGGAACCAAGCGTACGCATATTGTGCAGTCGGTCGGCAATCTTAATCAGAATCACGCGTATGTCGTTCGACATGGTAAGCAGCAACTTCCTGAAGTTCTCCGCTTGCGCCGAAGCCCTATCACCAAAAATGCCTCCCGAAATTTTTGTTAACCCGTCTACTATTAAAGCTATTTTAGGGCCAAAAATATTTTCTATATCCTCTACGGTATAATCCGTATCTTCCACCACATCGTGCAGCAACGCCGCACAGATAGATGTCGAGCCTAAGCCTATTTCGTTACATACAATCTTAGCGACAGCAAGGGGATGCATAATATAAGGCTCTCCCGAACGCCGTTTTATTCCTTTATGCGCCTGATTGGCGAAATTAAAAGCTTTCGTAATGATTTCAATCCGTTTACGGTGCTTTGTGGCCAGATAATCGGTTAAGAGTTCTTGGAACGTCTGATTGATTATCTCTTCTTCTGCAATTTCTTTGGGGGTCGGATTATCCATAGTGTGTTCCTTTCATTGCTTCACCTTGCAAATATATACAAATTCCTCATCGCTGCAAGCGATTAACCGTTTATTTGTATATTTTCAGACGTTTCCCCGCCGTGATTCGGGTTCCAGACATGCCGTTCCACCGCTTTATGTCACTTACCCGAACGCCAAACTTTTCGGCAATGGTAGACAAGGTATCGCCAGACTTTATGGTATAAGTAGTCAGCTTTCCACTACCCGCCACGGCCTTCACCTGCTTTCGGGTAGTTGGCTCTACCGCCACCGTCTTACGATTGCGGAACAGCTCATCGGCCCGATGAGCGTAAATCGTATCCTGCCTGTCAATAAAGGAACTGATAGCCTCAATAGGCAACCTCAAGGTATAAGGCTTTACATGCCCCGGGATAATGTCTTTCTTATACTGGGGATTCAAGCTTTTAATCTCGTCTTTCGGAACTTTGCATATATCCACTATCTGCTCGAAATGAAGGTTCTTGCTCACCTGCACCGTATCCGTATTCGCCGGAATGTTTGTCTCCATCGGACAAATGTTATGGTCGCAATAATAAGTCATGATGTAATTGGCGGCGATAAATGCGGGAACGTACCCCCTCGTTTCTTTAGGAAGGTAATTATATATCTTCCAATAGTCCGTCTCTCCTCCCGCACGGCGGATAGCCTTGTTCACTGTGCCCGGACCACAGTTGTAGGCGGCGATAACCAGATTCCAGTCTCCGTATATGTCATACATTTCCTTCAGATAACGGGCGGCGGCCCATGTCGCCTTAATCGGGTCGCGACGCTCGTCCACAAGGCTGTTCGACTCAAGTCCATAAATTTTAGCGGTTCCTATCATAAACTGCCACAGGCCAGTAGCTCCCGCCCGGGACACCGCGGAAGGATTCAACGCCGACTCGATGACCGGAAGATACTTCAGCTCTATTGGCAGTCCGTAAGCGTCTAACGCCTCCTCGAAAATCGGCATGTAAAAGTTACAGGCGCTTAACATAAAGGATACCTGCCCCCGTAGCCGCTCCGCATACAAATCAATGAACTTCCGCACAATCTCATTGTAAGGCATCTCCATAATAGCGGGAATGCGCGAGAGTCTGTCCATATAGACGGAATCGCTGAACTGCGGATTCACCTCCGAGGTGCTGCAATCCTTTCCCAAGTCAATATATGTTTTCGCCTTCCAATCGTTCAGCAGACTGTCAATCGGATAAGTCATGCTTTTCGGCAACTCAATGCTTTCCGTGCGCTCCGTTCCGTTCTCGTGAATTACCACATCCACGCTTTGCGCCTTCACTTGACAGGTTACGGCCGAGAGAATAGAGAAAACGACCGGATAACAATAATTCAATAAGTTCTTCATTGCTCAATAATAGTTCAATCTGATAGTTGTACGTTTAAAACCGAAGCACGCATTGCAGGCCCACCGACTTCTGGTTGGGCCGGGCCCGGTACTGGTTGTCGATGACCGCCGGCTCGACCTTCATGCTCAAGTCGGGAGAAATGTCAAAGTTGGACAGCTCCGCGTCTACATAAGCGTCTATAATCGAGACGATATACACCGCAATAGTAGCGAATATACTTAAGTCCCGATAGCGCCGGAAACGGTCCTTTCTGTTCCTGAGTGTATTCTTAAGCCATTCTTCGTCATAGGTGGAATTGGGAGGAAGCAGGTTCTCGTAGCTTCGGGTATTGGGATTGCTGTCCATAATATCCAGATACGCCTGCGAATAGTCGCTATACATCTTATTATTCCACGTCAGCGCATAGGCGCAACCCGCGAATCCTCCATAGATAATGGGAAGTTTCCAATACTTCCGGTTATAAATCTGTCCGCCTCCGGGAAAGACGACCGCCAACCAAGTAGCCCTCGTCGGGTTAGGAACAAACAGTTTTCTATTCATATTCTCCACGGGAGGCAAACTATCGCCGGAAACTACGATAGAAGCGGGTCCTTCCAACTTCTGCAATTCTCTCCGGTTGGCCGCGTCAACGCTGTCGGCCACCCGTATCTTGGCCACCGACATGCTGTCTAACGAGCGCAAGCGTACCGAGTCCCAAAAGATGACGGAATCCTTGCTCGCGGAATCCTGAGGAAGACGGTGTCTTCGCGCGCGCGCCTTCGGAGGCTGCCGCTGGCCTATCGTACTGTCGTTTCGCACCGGAGCGGTCGGCTCCTGCGCAAGCGCATCAAAACCTACCGCCTGCAGCAATCCAAACAGTAGAACCGTGACGAGCACCCGATATGTATTGGTTATTTTTATCATCTATTCTTTAGCGTATCAAAGATTTCCATGATACGTTCCAAATCTTCCTCATTATTAAACGGTATACTTATCTTTCCCTTTCCCTTTTCCGAGCAGGTAAGCTGAACCTTCGTATTGAAGAAACCTGAAAGCTGCTTCTTCAGCAAATTAAATTCTTCCGGCAGCTTGGCCCGCTTCGGGGTGATTTTCCGGTCGCCGCTCTTCACGGCCTCGCCTTCACTGAGCGATTTTACGATTTCCTCCACTTTCCGGACCGAATATCCATGCTCCTGTATCTCCTCGAATATCTTCACCTGAAGCTTCGGGTCGTCCAACGCGAGCAAAGCCCTCGCGTGGCCCATATCCAGACGCTTATTCTGCAACGCCATCTGAATAGGCGCGGGCAGCTTCAGCAGACGGAGGTAATTGGCTATGGTCGTCCGATTCTTGCCGATACGCTCGCTTAGCTTCTCTTGAGTCATCTCGTACTGGTCGAGCAGATGCTGATAGGCCAACGCTATTTCTACGGCGTTCAGGTCTTCACGCTGAATATTCTCTATCAAGGCCATCTCCATCATATTCTCGTCGTCAGCGGTACGGATATAGGCCGGAATGGTCTTCAGCCCCGCCAAGAGCGACGCCCGGTAGCGGCGCTCGCCCGCGATAATCTGGTACTCGTCGTCCGAGAGCTTGCGAAGGGTGATGGGCTGAATGATGCCTATCTCCGCTATCGAGTCCGCCAGTTCCTTCAGGGCGGTTTCGTCGAACTCCCTGCGCGGTTGGTTAGGATTGACGGAGATTTTCGAAAGTTCTATTTCGTTAATGGAAGAAGAGCCTTCGGTCTTCACGTCATCCATCGAAAGCAAGGCGTCAAGCCCCCGTCCCAATGCATTTCTTCTTTGCGTTGCCATATCTTCTTCTTTTTTCCTTTATTGTTCGTTTCTACTGATTATCTCCCTCGCGAGCGCCAAGTGGTTCTTGGCCCCGGTAGAGTCCGCGTCATACAAGATGGTGGGTATGCCATAGCTTGGCGCCTCGCTCAGCTTCACGTTCCGCTGTATCACCGTGTTGAACACCAACTCTTGGAAGTGACGTTTCACCTCGTCGTAAATCTGGTTGGCCTGCCGCAGCCTTGAGTCGTACATCGTCAGCAGGAAGCCTTCGATTTCCAACCCCGGATTCAGTTTCGACTTAATGATTTTAATCGTATTCAGCAACTTGCTGATGCCCTCAAGCGCGAAGTACTCCGCCTGAACGGGAATAATCACCGAGTCGGCCGCCGTCAGCGCATTGACCGTTATCAGCCCCAACGAAGGCGAACAATCTATTAAGATATAATCAAACTCATCTTTCAGCGGCGCGAGCACCTCCTTCAAAATCTTTTCTCTGTTGGGAAGGTTCAGCATCTCTATCTCGGCCCCCACGAGATTTATGTGCGAGGATATTACCTTCAACGAATCCATATCCGTGTCATGGATAGCTTCCCTTATGTCGGCCCGGTCTACGATACATTCATAAATCGTACACTCTGCCTGCTTAATGTCCACTCCCAGTCCGGAAGAGGCGTTCGCCTGTGGATCCGCGTCCACGACAAGCACCTTCTTCTCAAGCGCGGCGAGAGACGCGGCCAAATTAATGGTGGTAGTCGTCTTTCCCACGCCTCCTTTTTGATTTGCCAAAGCAATAATTTTTCCCATATTCTTTCTTTTTATCGAGGGCGAAATAAACGATAAATCCTTAGAGCGCCTACGAAAAAACAGAATCTTTGCGTTTTCTGTTGATAAGTCACCTATTTTGTTAATAACTGCCTACAAGAGCGTTACACGATAAAGCGGCCTATCCGCGTCCCTTCGCAACGCGAGCTTGCAAATATACATAATTTATATTGTAAACCAATCCCTTTTTCCTTCCGCTTGCGGAAGATTAATATTTCTAAGAGCCTGTTTAAGTTTAGCCCGAGGTCTGCTGGTCCGGAAAACAGCGGGACAAAATGTTCCATTTTTAAGATTCGGACTCAAAAATTACAGAGCGGAACGCTTCTTTTAGCGGCGAACATATACAGAAAACTGCATAAACATGACGCTTTTTGCATAAAAACCGCATAATATTCACTCGAAAAGCCCGTTTCCGGTCGACAGAAAGGATATTTCCGCCCGAGACGCGGCCCTGTTTCTCGCGAGCCATAGCCCTATTTATCGCGAGATGCGGCCCTGTTTCTCGCGAGACGTGGCCCCTTTCCGCAAGACCAACGGCGTTTTAACGGTTTTTCACTTCTCGTTGGTCGCTTTCGCCGAAGCGGAGAAAAATATCCATATCATGCCATAACGCCGAATAAAGAGACCAAAAGGCACAAACAACGAGCCGCAAAGAGAAAAACGACAGAGAATAGCCAAATTCTAAAGCATCTTGAATTTCGCTAACGGCTCTACGCCGCGATAATTCCGGCCAAGCTCTACTCCGGCCGGAATTATCGCGTTCTGGAACGCATAAAATGGTCTGTTTTTAAGAATGGTCATTTTTTAAGCTTGACGATACGACATCTTTTCTCTACTTTTGTGCGGACATAAATAAAGAAAGGATTCAGTTATGGAAAATAGACGACCGTTAATATTAATATCGAACGATGACGGAGTGACGGCCAAAGGCATTAACGAACTGGTCAGGTTTCTCCGCCCGTTGGGAGACATCGTGGTCATGGCGCCCGACTCGCCTCGCTCGGGAAGCGGATGCGCGCTGACAACGACGAACCCCGTACGCTACCAACTAGTAAGGGAAGAAGAGGGACTAACGGTCTATCAATGCTCCGGCACTCCTACCGACTGCGTGAAACTGGCACGGAACGTCGCGCTGAAACGGAAACCCGACTTGGTAGTAGGGGGAATCAATCACGGAGACAACTCGGCGACCAACGTGCATTATTCGGGCACGATGGGAGTGGTCATAGAGGGCTGCCTGAACGGGATACCCTCCATTGGCTTCTCGCTCTGCGACCACGACAACGACGCGGACTTCGAACCCGCCGGGCCTTACATTCGCAAGATTGCCGCAATGACACTCGAAAAGGGACTTCCCCCGCTGACCTGCCTGAACGTCAACTTTCCGAACACGCCCGAACTGAAAGGCGTAAAGGTATGCGAGCAGGCGAAAGGCGCATGGACGCGCGAATGGGAGCCGTGCCCCCGACCGGGAGACCCGAACTGCTACTGGCTGACCGGAGTATTCTCCGACAGTGAACCGGAGAACGAGAAGAACGACCATTGGGCCTTGTCCCACGGCTACGTAGCCATTACGCCGACTACGGTCGACGTGACCGCCTATAGCTTTGTGGACGAACTGAAGAAACGCTGCCTAGACTTATAAACCATTCACCATTCATCTACTAAAGCCCCAAAGCCCAAATGAAATATTACCTGATAGCCGGCGAGGCTTCCGGCGACCTGCACGCCGCTCACCTGATGGCGGCCCTGAAAGCGGAAGACCCTCAGGCGGAGTTCCGCTTCTTCGGCGGAGACATGATGGCCGCCGTGGGAGGAACACGGGTAAAACATTACAGGGAACTGGCCTACATGGGATTCATTCCCGTGCTTCTGCACCTGAGAACGATTTTCGCGAACATGCGCCGATGCAAGGCGGACATCCTCGCTTGGAGTCCGGACGTGGTCATATTGGTAGACTATCCCGGCTTCAACCTGAATATCGCCAAGTTTCTCCACGCTCGCACCCGGATTCTGGTATTCTACTACATCTCCCCCAAGATATGGGCGTGGAAGGAATACCGGATAAAGAATATCCGGCGAGACGTGGACGAGCTGTTTTCCATCCTTCCCTTCGAGGTTGACTTCTTCGAGGGAAAGCACCACTACCCCATTCACTATGTAGGAAACCCTACCGTAGACGAAGTGGACGCGTACCGGAAAGCGCATCCCGCAGACTCCAAGCAATTCGCCTCGGACAACGGACTGGAGGACAAGCCCATCATCGCGCTGCTGGCGGGAAGCCGGAAACAGGAGATAAAAGACAATCTGCCATACATGCTGAAAGCCGCCTCGGCCTTCCCCGAATACCAACTCGTACTAGCCGGAGCGCCGAGTATCCCAGAGGAATATTACGAACGATACGCGAAAGGGACGAAGGTTAACATCATCTTCGGACAGACTTACCGCTTACTACAGCACGCCGAAGCCGCGTTGGTCACCTCCGGAACGGCCACGTTGGAGACCGCGCTGTTCCGCATACCGCAAGTAGTCTGCTATTATTTATCCGCCGGGAAGCTCGTCTCGTTCCTGCGCCGCCACATCCTGAAGGTTAAGTTCATCTCGCTAGTCAACCTCATCGCCGACCGGGAGGTCGTAAAAGAATTAGTGGCGGACGGCATGACCGTAGACAATGTACAAAAAGAACTCGGGCTAATCCTCCGAGACAAGGACACGAGAGAAACGATGCTAAAGGGATACGAAGACATGGCCCGGCGACTTGGCGAACCGGGCGCTCCTGTACGGGCCGCCCGAGAGATGGTAAGGCTCATCAAAAAAGGCAAGCGTACCTGACCCCGGTTTTCAGGCCAAGAGGCTATACGCATGCGGCCCGCACGGACAAGCGCCAAGAGCTTTCCCGCATTCAGGTTTCTTATACCTTACTTTATAAAGACTGCCAATGTCCACAGACAGCGGTAGAGAATCTTCATACACTCTACAAACAAGTAACAGCTTCGCAACATAAAAGTAAACGAAGTGTATCCTTGTCGTAGTTTTCGTATAACCCAACGCCCCGACCTTCGCGACGTAAAAAAGAAGTTCAGGGTATTTATGAGAAAACTATTATCTACACTGCTTTTGACACTCCTGATTTCAGCGGAAGCCATAGCGGGAGTCATCAAAGGGACAGTAAGAGACAAGGAGACGAAAGAACCGCTCATGGGAGCGACGGTACAGATAGAAGGAACCGGGAACGGAGCCATTACAGACATGGACGGGAATTACAAATGCGCCGTCAAGAACGGGACTCATGTCATTGAGGTGAAATACATAGGTTACAAAACCGAGAAAAGAACCCTGAAAGTAGAGGGAGAGGTTACGGCCGACTTCGAGCTTGGAACCGACGAACAGACACTGGACGTAGTGACAGTGACCGCAAGAAAAAAACTGGAAGGAGAAAAGGTGCTGATGATGGAGAGAAAACAGGCATCGTTCGCCATAGAGAACATCGGAGCAAAAGAGATGACGCTAAAGGGAGTGTCGGACGTAGAAGGGGGAGTGAAAAAGATTACGGGAATCTCTATCGCCAACGCCGGCCAACTGATTGTGCGGGGACTGGGCGACCGATACAGTACGACGACGCTGAACGGACTGCCTATAGCCTCACCCAATCCGGACAACAAGCTCATCCCGCTTGACCTTTTCCCCACCTCCGCGGTGCAGAACATCACCGTGAGCAAGGTGTACGAGGCGAGCACGTTCGCCGATTATTCCGGGGCGCACATCGACATCAGCACGAAAGAGAACAGCGGAAACGACTTTTTCAACATAGGCTTCAACATCGGAGGCAAGTTCAACACTATCGGAAAGGACTTTTACCGGAGCGACCGGAAAGGCGGACTGTTCAAGACGGGAAACCTGAACGACCGGGAGACTATCACCCAGATGGGCCGGAGCGAGTTCAGGCAATACATCAGGGAGAACGACCCCTTCGGAACCACATTCGCCATAAGCAAGCGGAAGGCTTTGCCCGAGTTCGGCGGCAACCTGAGCGCAGGGAAGGAATGGACGCTGAGCAACGGGAACCGGCTCGACGCGATGGCCTCATTCAGCCTGAGCAACGAGACGCAGATTCTGGAAAATGCGTATGTCACGACCATGACGGCGCAGGGCACTCATCTCGACGAGTTTGACTATGACAAATATTCAAGCGCACTGAAGATGGCCGCATTAGCCAACATCGGATACAGCTTCCGCCAGTCGGACAGAATAAACTACACGTTCTTCTACGCTAGAAACGCCATAGACGACTACATGAACCGAGAAGGAATCGACGCGGAAAAGAACAACATCACGACCAGCAACAGCGTGTTTCACGCCTACTCCCTGCTCAACAGTCAGTTGATGGGAAGCCACGAACTGGGCGGCAAGTGGAGCTTGGACTGGAAAGCCTCGTACGGAAAGACGGACAGCGACGAACCGGACAGAAGGCAAGTAGTCTTCCTCAGAGAGAACGGCGGGGACAAGCTGACGCTATTCAAGCTGAACCAAACCACCAACCGCTACTTCGGAGCGTTGGACGAGAAGGAAGGCGTGGGCGACCTGAAGGCCACCCGCAAGTGGGGAGAGAAGAACCTCGTGCGGTTCGGAGGAGCCTATAAGAACAAGAAGAGGGACTTTGAAAGCGTCAACTTCTATTATGACCTGAACAGCATTAGTCCGGAGATAACGGACATCTACCATACGAACGGCTACCTGAATCAGGACAACATAGCCAACGGCTCCATCGTCGCCAACATAGACGCGCAACCACGGTACAACTATTACGCCGGACACGAGGTATGGGCCGGATTCGCCGAGGTGGAATATTATCCCGTAGAGGCCCTGCTCGTCAGCCTCGGACTGCGGTACGAGCAGTCGAAGCAATGGGTAAGGTACTGGACCGACGGCGGACAGGAACGGAAGACGGACCTCAACAAGGGAGACTTATTTCCGGCACTGAACCTGAAGTACGACCTTAGCGAGGAGCACAGCCTGCGACTGGCCATATCGCGCACGGTGACCAGACCCTCGTTCATCGAAATGGCCCCGTTCCTCTATCAGGAGTCATACGGAAGCGCCTATATCCGAGGTAACGACGAACTGGAGAACGCCTATAACTACAACATCGACCTACGCTACGACTTCTTCCCGAAGGGCACGAACGGAGACATGCTCTCCGTAACGGGATACTTCAAGAAACTGAAGTCGCCCATAGAACAGACGCAGGAGTCGTCCGGAGGAACCGTGATACGCTCGTTCCGCAACGCCGAGGACGGAATAGCGGCAGGCGTGGAACTGGAATTCCGCAAGGAGCTTGTCAAGGACCTGCGCATAGGGGCTAACGGCTCGTTCATGTACACCAACGTCGTACTGCCCGAGGGAGGCGTGTACACCGAGGCCGAGCGAGAACTGCAAGGAGCGTCGCCATTCCTCATCAACGCCGACCTGAGCTACACGCCCCGGTTCAGCGAGGAGAAGTCGGCATCGATGGCACTGGTATACAACGTGCAAGGCCCGCGCATAGAGACCGTAGGTATCTACAGAATGGGAGACATAAAGCAACGGACGCTGCACACGCTCGACTTCGTGGCCGGATACACCGTCAACAAGCACCTGAGCTTCAAACTTCAGGTAAAAGACTTGCTGAACAGCACGGTACGGTTCGAGCAGGACATTCCGGACACGGGAGAAAAGGTGGAGGTAGAATCGTTCCGGCCGGGAACGAACGCGGAGATTGGCGTGACGTACACATTCTGACCACTATATAAAGTATAGAAGGCCCGACCAGAACGGAAGGGACAACGAAATAAACAGATTGTCAAACTAAACAAAGTAAAGCGATTATGAAAATGAAGTATCTGAAACTGAACACGTGGCTAATGGCCGCATTAATGGGAGCCATGACAATGGCATCGTGCAGCGACGACAACGGCGGCAACGATGACAACGGCGACAATGACAACAACGGCAACAACAGCGACACGGAAATCGTGATGGACAACAACAGCACCCTGCAAGGCTCCATAGTGAGCGGACAGACGGTGACACTGAGTGAAGGCTACAACTTCAGCCTCAACGGAGAATACATCGTGGAAGAGGGAGGAACGCTTATCATCGAACCGGGAGTGACCATCACCGCCATGAGCGACGACGGCACTATCGACTTCATCCTCGTCGAGCAGAGTGGACGCATCGAGGCCGAGGGTACGGCCCAAAGCCCCATCATTATGACCGCCGAGAACGAGGAGGCCGGAGCGTGGGGAGGCCTGCACATCTGCGGAAGAGCGCCCATTAACATCGGAGCCACGGGCGTGTCCGAGGTGGGAGACGCCGCCTACGGAGGAAACGACGCGAACGACAACTCAGGGACGCTGCGGTACATCCGCATAGAATACGCAGGATATCAGTTTACCACCGAAAAGGAGTGCAACGGATTCACCTTCTACGGTGTAGGAGCCGGAACTACTGTTGACCACCTTGAGGCTTACATGGGTTCGGACGACGGATACGAATGGTTCGGAGGAACGGTCAACGCTAAATATCTCGTATCGATCAACAACAGCGACGACTCCTTCGACTGGACCGAAGGATGGTGCGGCAACGGCCAGTTCTTCGTGGCTTATCAGGAAGACCAGACGACACTGGGTTATCCTTGCGACTGCCTGATAGAGGCCGACAACTATGACAAGAACATGGACGCCGAGCCGACATCGCGCCCCACACTGGCCAACCTGACCCTTATCGGCACTGACAGCGAAGGCAATACGCGCGGCGTGCGCCTCCGCGCGGGAACGCACGTACGCCTGTACAACGCCATCGTAAGCGGAAAGACAAACAACATCACTACCGAGACCGAGCAAACGGAAGCGGCCTTAGTGGACGGAACTTCGGTACTGAACTACGTGGCTATCGCCGGAGAGCCCAACTTCTCGGGCGAGGGAGGATATACTCCAGAGCTGTTCTTGGCAGAAGAGAACCACAACCTGACCAACCAAACGTTCAGCCTGACGAACAACGTAGTGGGTACGCTGAGCGAGGGTATCGACCCGTCGACGGTAGACAGTTGGTTCGACGCGGCCGCCTATACGGGAGCCGTACGTTCAAGCGACAGTTGGATTAACGAGTCTTGGGTAAGATTCTAAAAGCGGAGAAGCGTGCTCCGCACGCCATATCATGTCTGGAGGCTGTCTCGGTGACGAGACGGCCTTTTTTGATTCGCGAGCGGGATGCTTCCGGCTCGCATCCCCCGCAGTCCCGATTCACGTGCGCCACCCTCCTCTTTAGGGTCAGAATCCCGGCGGTTTTCTTCGGGAAAAATGTTCCATTTTTAAGATTTCGAGGAAAGAAAAAGCGACTAAAAATTCCATTCTAAGCGGCCGAACCGCACAAAAAGCGCATGAAAACCGTCCGTTTCGGGGAGAAAAGCGCGTAATTTCCCTCTCCGGAAGCGGCCGGAAAGGGAAATCTGGCGTGAAGCGCCGCCCTACGGCTCGCGAGCCGTAGCCCCATTTCTCGCGAGCCGTGGCTCTCACTCTCAAATGAATCGTTAAGAATGAACAATAAAGAGGGCACTTTTTCGCTTTTCAACTTCTCGTTGCGCTCATTTTCCGAACAAAACAAAAATGCCCATTTCACGCCATAATAGCCAATACGCATGCGTAAAGAAACGGTTTACTCAGAAAACAGAAGAAAACGTCACACGAATGCGCCATTCGCTGACACGCTGAATTTCGCTAACGCCTCTACGCCGCGTTCTTTTCGTCCAAGCCGTACCCCCGGCGGAATTATCGCGATGTAGAGGCGTCAATATAGTCTATTTTTAAAATGATCTGTTTTTAAGAATCCTCTCCGAAAGGCGGGAGCAAGCGAGCTCATTCCCTCACTTGCGCCAAATGAACCGGTAATTGAACCGGCGGTTGGGAGCAGCGTCGCCTTGCGTAAAGGCCGCGGTGTCGGTCAACCGCGCGGGATTGTCGGCCCACTTAAAGTCGAACGTGACGGAATCGCCCTCTATCCCCATCGTTTTCCGGTCGACGGACAGTTCCATCCGGTTACCTTCCGTACGGAAGCACAGCTCCTTCACCCTTACCCATCGGGCCGACTGGCGGTCATAACGGGCCAATTCCGTGCGCCCGTCGGCACTGACTCTCCCGTTGATAAGGAAATCGTAGCCGCACCATCCCGTCTCCGGGTCACGGTCGATGTCTATCAGCAGCCACATCCACCGCGGGTCGTCGCAGGGAGTCAGCGCGTCGGCCGTCTCCACATAGAAGTAGACGTTCCGCCTGTCAAGGGCCACTTTCGCCGTCAGTATGTCGTTCCTTCCGGTCGTGTCGGTATAGTGGTTTCCTCCGTATCCGGGATAGTCGCGGTGCGCCGTATCGCCTCTGGTGTCCCGATACTCCACGCTCACCGCCTCCCAGTCGCCGAAGCTCCCGTCCACTTTAATCTTCTTTCTCCCCTCGTTGACGGGAATCGGCCTCACTCCCTTGTAGCGCCTCACGTTCTGCGCCATCTGCATATAGTAGTTATCCGTGTATCCCCCCTTCATAGGCTGTATGGTCCGGTTGAACTCCGCATTATACTGGTCTACGAAATAGAAGTTGCTCTGCCTTCCGAGAAAGGTCACGGGCCCGGGCAAGTCCGTCCCCGGAGCCTTTCCCCCGGCGTACTTTCCCGCCGTCCACTCGTTCCAGTCGTTCAGGTAGATAAAGTCCGGGTCGACGGCGATGGCCTCGTCCCAACGCTCTTGGAAGTAGATGCCGTAAGCCGTCGGGCCGTCCACCTCGCGGCCCATCCACGGCACGTAGGCCGACCGGGGCATATCCTTCTCGTCCAGCGACGGCTCTCCCGCCTTGCGGCTCCACGACTTTCCGATGATGGATATGGGGTGCTGCGCCGGCGTAACGGCCATCTGCTCCACGACCCCGCCCCGCCTCGCGGCCAGACTGTCGGGCGGCAGCTTCCTCACCCGCTCGTCTCCCAAGTCGTACCCGAAGCTCCAGTTGCCGTCCTTACCCACGAATCTCCGGCCTCCCCACTCGTAGTATCCCCACCACATGGTACGCAGGGTGAAGAACTCCTTCACCTCCTTCGTATAGTCCGTGTAGAACTCGGCGGTGTACTCCGGGTCCTGATAATGCGGATGGGCGGGGTCGGTCGAGGCCTTCGGGTCGTAGTTCGGGTTGGGATTCCTCACCCCTCCCCCGTTAGCGTCAAGCTCGGGCCTGCCGTTATAGAGCATCAGCGGCTTGCCGTCCCAGTAGAACCAAAAGTCCTTATAGCGTCCGGGCTTGTATATCCGCTCGTACAGTTCCTGCACCACGGTAATGACCGTCCCGTTGAAGGCCCAGAAGCAGAACCGCGGCACACGGTTTCCCTCCGCCTTCATGCGGCGCATGACCGTCATCAGAGTTTCCCACTCGTCCCAGTACCTCACGGCGTTCGTCACGTCCAGAATCAGCACGTCCACACCCGCGTCGGCCAACATCGAGAGGTCCTTGCGTATGACGTACTCGTCCCTGCTCAGGAAATAGCCCATCTCCGGCTCTCCCCAATGGTACGACCCCTCGGTCCACGCCGGGTTGCTCCCGTCGAGCCTCGCCTCGGGATGCTCCTCCAACACCCGCGACACGTCCGCCCGATAGGGACTTTTCAGCTTCGCCAATCCGTCGGAATGCCATGTGATGTAGAATATGCCTACCGTTCTCCGCTTGTCCTCCTTCGGTCCGCCCACCTCGTCAAATCCCGGCATACGCCGTCCGAGTGCGTCCGTAGCTACCCATGTGTCTGGAAATATGTCCCTATAAAGGCTATCCGCGGCCGACTGCCCCTTTCCGCTTATGGCAAGAGTCAATCCCGCGATTAAAGTCATTAATCGCTTCATTATGCTATGATTTTAGTTTATCCGTTTGTCCACGCTGTCCGTCCGCCGTTCCGGAAGCAATCCCGCCTTCCGCATATCCTCTCCCGACGGGACTTGGAAGATTCTCAGTCCGAACTCCGGCACGATGGCCAGTACATGGTCGAACACGTCGGCCTGCACTCCCTCGTAGGGAACCCAGTCCTTTATCCTTGAAAAGAAGTAAATCTCCAACGGTATGCCCTTCTCCGTAGGCTGAAGCTGCCTGACCATATACATCAGATCCGTGTTCACGACGGGCAGGCTCTTCAGGTAGTTGGTCAGATACGCGCGGAACACGCCGAGATTGGTCAGCCTCATCCCGTTAATCGGTGTCGAGCCGTCTACGCCGTTCGCCTCGTTATACTCCCTTATCCGCCTCTCCTCGCCCTCGATGTATTCTTTCAGTAGGGTGATTTTCCGGAATCTGTCCATCATCTCCGCCGTGCAGAAGCGCACCGTCGTCATGTCTATGTTGATGGAGCGCATCACCCTCCGCCCTCCGGACTCACGCATGGCCTGCCAGTTCTGAAACGAGTCGCTGATAAGCAGGTAAGGCGGAATCGTCGTGATGGAGTTGTCCCAATTGCGTACCTTGACCGTGTTCAGCGTCACCTCTATCACCGTTCCGTTCGCGTCGTACTTCGGCATGATAATCCAGTCGCCCACTTTCAGCATATTATTCGCCGTCAGCTGAATACCGGACACCACGCCCATGATGCTGTCCCTGAACACTAACATCAGTACCGCCGCCGACGCTCCCAGTCCCGCCAAGAGCGCAGACAAGTCCTTCTTGATGATGATACTGAGGACAAGAATCGCCCCGATTAAGAACACGGCCACCTGCGCCGTCTGCAACAATCCCTTCAATGGCCTGTCCCTGTACTGGTCCTTCTCGCTGAACACATGGTAGACCGCCGCCAGAAAGACCGAGACGAAACGTAACGAGACGACAATGATATAGACAAGACAGGCCCGGTGCAGAATGTCGAGCCAGACAGAATCCGTATGCCCCGGAAAGGCGATAGGGATGGCCACGTATATCAGGATGGGAGCCACCATACGGCTGACGTGCACCATCACCTTATCGTCAAAGACAATATCGTCCCACGTCGCTTTCGTCCGCTTTACCAGTTTAGACACGGCCCTCAGGATAATCCGGTGGCAAACCACGTTCGCTAACAAGGCAATCACCACAATCAGGGTCAAGACCACCCAGTTATCCAGTTTATCCGCCCAGATGGAGTCCACTCCGATAAACAACAATCCGTTATTTACCTCCTCCATCACCGCATTGGTGGTTTCCTCCATCCCTATTCCGTATGCGGCGACATTCAATGAATCTATCAATTCTTTCATACCCACTCTTTCATTCTATTCCTCATTCCATTCGGTCGACAGATAGTTCCGAATATCTCTTCTTAACCACTTATAATGATATAGTCTCTTGTAAGCCACATTTTTCCTCAGCATAACCTCCACGCTTATCTGACTGTTCTGATAACAGGTCAGCTCGTTTCTGAACTGTTCGCTATGTTCCGCCAGTCTTTTAATTTCCCGCTCCCTCTCTCTACGCAGCAAGGTACAGACCGGCGTAAGCAGCTTCATCACCACATTGTCCATCACGTGATGTCCCTGCATGTACAGATAAGTCGTCTCGGGAGACAACCCAAGTTTTTTCAGCCGCTCGCCAAGATTGCGCACCTTGTCCTCTCGACCCGGAAATTTTCTTCTCAATTCAGCAAGTTTCTCATCCACACGATTCTGTAAGCGCCGCAATCCCCGTTCCGGCCGTTTTACATCAAACTCTTTCAATGCCGTACAAAGGTGAAGATCGTACATAGGAAAGGTAAAAGTGTCTCTTTTACGATAAAACCACACGTTCCACAAAAATAACGGGTATACAATCGTAGAGTAACGCCTCAGATAAAACTCGAAATCTATGACAAAGCGGTCGTTCAACGTAGCCTGCACACATACCTCGCGCAAGCTCTCCGCAAAACAATGGTAATTCTCAATCGCGTAAGCGTAAGTCTGAAAAATATATTTATTACGGTTAATCTTGCGAGAAATGTCCGTCGCTCCTTGCAGCAGAAAGTCATAATCGCTGTCCACGCAAGCGATAAGGCTCTTTCCCAATTCTTCCGTATTCAGCGTGTTCATAAGTACCATTTTTTTTCCTTTCGCCAATGAGGTGGCCGAAGGCAGCATTACCTGAAAGTATCTCTCTTCGTTTTCAAATTCTTCCAATAAAGTACGCCAGAATGCCACATCATCGTAGCTCTCCACATACGCCACGATACGTCTGCGAGCCTTTTTCGAATAAAGTCTGTTGGCTGCGCTAAAGTAAGACGAAGTCAGTGAATCCACCAATCTGGTAGATTTTCTGTTTTTGTTAGCGGAGGTTTTCATCTTATATTAACCTTTCGCCAATTCCGAAATGTCACTGACTTCAGTCACCGCATCCAACCATCCTTCCATAATGACCGCCGGCGAATGCGTAGTCAATATAATCTGTACGTTGGGATTCAGTTCCCTAATCATAGAAATGAGCTTCTGCTGCCATTCGATGTGCAGTGAGGCCTCTGGCTCATCCATGAACAGCACGCAGTGGCTCTTGTCCTGCACGAGCACCGTCAACAAGATTACCAACATCTGTTTCTCACCAGAAGAGAGCTTATAGGGAAACAGCAACTCTCCGTCCTGATAGAAAGCTATATCGTTCCGCTTACGGTCTATCTTCTTCCGTGTATAACTGAACAACTCATCTATCATGTCCTGAAAACGCCGCTTGGCCGCCGATAAAGTAGCCGCCTTTTTACGCTGTTCCTCATCATCGCTCGACAGAAGTTCTATCATCTTGTTGCCTACATTGACCTGATAGTCCAGATAACGCCGCTGCAACAGATAGATTTGCCAGTCCAGTTCCGACTTCACCCGCTTGTCCGCCATCCTTGCGGTAAAGTCTCCCATCACCAACGGACGGTCATAGCTCCGAATCACGTCATAAGGAATATATGTGGCCTCCGGATTGTCGAAAAACAAGTGCACGCCCCCTTTCATGTCGTTCTTCATCTCTCCCGACAAGTGTTCCAGATAGTCCACTGAGCGGTTCAATATGGTAGTCTTTCCCACTCCGTTTATACCGGAAAGGATATTCACGTCGGGCCTCAAGTCCCATGCGATATTAAACCGTCCCCACAATCCGTGTATTTCGATGCGTCGAATGTAATTGGCCTGTTGTTCCATGTTTTTCTTCTTTTTGAGAAGCAAAAATAAATAAATCGGCCGATAAATTAGCTATATTCGCGACCGTTTTCAATAAAGGTAACACTACTTTCTAATTTCTAGTCGAGATATGAATAGCGGCAAGTCTTTACAAGGCCATTTATTCGCGCTTACGGCCAACGTAATGTGGGGACTGATGTCTCCCATCGGCAAATCGTCTCTTCAAGAGTTCACGGCAACCTCAGTTACCACCTTCCGCATGGTAGGAGCGGCAGCAGCCTTCTGGATTCTTTCCATATTCTGTCGTCAGGAACACGTCAACCATCGGGATATGCTTAAAATATTTTTCGCCTCCCTGTTCGCTTTGGTTTTCAATCAGGGCGTGTTCATCTTCGGCCTTTCCCTCACCTCCCCCATCGACGCCTCTATCGTAACGACCACACTTCCTATCGTCACAATGATTGTAGCCGCCATTTATCTGAAAGAGCCGATTACAAACAAAAAAGTATTAGGTATATTTGTAGGAGCGATGGGAGCCTTAATGCTGATTCTAAGTAGCCAGTCCTCAGGCAACGGGAACGGCAATATACTCGGCGACCTGCTCTGCCTACTTGCCCAAATCAGTTTCTCCATCTACCTGACCGTATTCAAGGGGCTTTCCCAACGGTATTCCGCCGTTACCATCAACAAATGGATGTTTATCTATGCCTCTCTTTGCTACATTCCTTTCTCCTACCGAGACATTTCCGTCATTCAATGGAATAGCGTCTCCGGCATAGCCATCGCAGAAGTGCTATATGTCGTATTAGGAGGGAGTTTCATCGCCTACCTCTGCATCATGACCGCTCAAAAACTGCTCCGTCCCACGGTAGTAAGCATGTACAACTACATGCAGCCCATCGTAGCCACTATCGCCGCCATCATCATGGGCCTCGGCAGTTTCGGTTGGCAGAAAGGCATCGCCATCGCATTGGTTTTCATTGGCGTGTATATCGTTACTCAAAGCAAGTCAAGAGCTGACTTCGAGAAAGCAGGAAAGGAGCTATAAAGGCGAGGCGGATTAACGGATTATCTTTTCATTTCGTCAAAGTAAGTGTCCAACAGACTCTTCGCGGCGACGAAAGAAGTCAGTCCACCGTTCAGCACCAAGCGTTCCTTCTCCTGAAGCATAGACTCAATCTTCGGATTATGGTAAAAGCTATCCCGCAGATGCTCGTTGATGCTCTCGTACATCCAATACTTGCTCTGCTCGTTACGCCGGTACTCGAAATAGCCGTTCTCCTTCACAAACCTGATGAACTCGTCAATCATGTCCCATATCTCCTTGATGCCGATATTGTAAAAGCCTGAATAGGTCAGGACTCTCGGAGTCCACCCCGACTCTGGAGCAGGGAACAGGTGCAACGCGTTACGGAACTGGGTAGCGGCCAGTTTCGCCCGCTCCAGATTGTCTCCGTCCGCCTTGTTAATCACGATGCCGTCCGCCATTTCCATAATGCCCCGCTTGATTCCCTGCAACTCGTCGCCCGTCCCGGCCAACTGAATCAGAAGGAAAAAGTCCACCATCGAGTGAACCGCCGTCTCGCTCTGCCCTACTCCTACCGTCTCGACGAATATCTTATCGAATCCGGCGGCCTCGCAAAGCACAATCGTCTCGCGCGTCTTCCGCGCCACTCCGCCCAACGAACCGGCCGACGGACTGGGACGGATGAACGATTTCGGATGGACGGACAGCTTCTCCATACGGGTCTTGTCGCCCAGTATACTGCCCTTGCTCCGCTCGCTACTCGGGTCAATGGCGAGCACCGCCAACTTCCCTCCCCTTTCGAGCACGTGCAGGCCGAATACGTCAATCGAGGTACTCTTTCCCGCGCCGGGAACACCACTGATGCCCACCCGGACGGAGTTTCCGGAATACGGCAAGCACTTCTCTATCACCTCCTGAGCCACCTCCTGATGCTCCGGCTTCACGCTTTCCACCAACGTCACGGCCTGACTCAACACCGTCACGTCGCCCTTCAATATGCCTTCCACAAACTCGCTTACCGACAGCCGCCTTTTCTTTGGCTTACGTTTCAGGTAGGGATTCACTGACGAGGGTTGCTCAACGCCCTTATTGACGGCAAGTCCCTTGTACGCTTCGTTGTTCTCAGGGTGTTCCATAGCGATAACTATTAGCGTTTAATATTGATTTCCATTTTCGGGCGCATGGGGTCGTTGGTTATCATCAAGATGCGCAGATGATGTTTCTTATTGCCCACGTCGCGCCGGCGGATAGACACCTTCAGCTTGGTCGTCTCTCCCGGCGGAATGACCGTTTTCTTCAGGCTGACTTCAACCGACGAGTTGAATACCTGCAACTTGCTTATTTGTAAAGGAGTCTTTCCCTCGTTGGTCACCACAATGCTGTGACTGGCCTTCCTCTTCTTCTTCAGCTTCTCGCTCAAGTCGATTTCCGTCTCGGAGAGGCGTATCGCAGGAGCGTTCAGCGAGTCTTGCACCGTCATCTGCGAGAAGTTGGGCAATAAGATGGCCGAAACGGGAATCTCATTGTCCTCGCTAATCTTGTCACCGGCGAAGCGAGAAAGGTACACGGTCGCCTGCGTCAGTCCGAAGTCCTGCAAGAGGTCCGTATCCAGCGTCAGCGTCACGGTTCCTTGCTTTCCCTTCAGCAGCACGTTCGGCTCCGCCTCCATCTTCAGGTAAGGGGGCAGGTGCATCAGCACGGGCTCGTAAGGATGCTCCGACTCGTTCACCACCCCGATGGTCAAGGTCGGCTTTTCGCCCCGGCGAGCGTCGGCGAAGGCTATCTCGTTCTTGTCTATGCGAATTTGACCTATCTCAAACGGATGAGTCCTGCTGAAGTCTTTCACCTCACGCACCACCTCTCCCCGAAACTTCAAGTAGATGAGGTGAGGCTCCGCATTGCTGTATATTCCCACCGACTTCTCGAACCGGCCCAACGCCTTCGCATCGAACGAAGCCCTTACCGTTCCCTTCGCTCCCGGGGCGATAGGCTCCTTCGTCCAGTCGGCCACGGAGCACGCGCACGAGGTCGTCACGTCGGTCAGCACCAACGGCTCGTTTCCCGTATTCGTTATGGTATATTCCACGGTCACCGGCTTCTTCCACTCGATTTGCCCGAAGTTGTGCACCTCCTTGTTAGAGGAGATACGAGGTTGGGCGGCAACCGATAAGGCAGTGACAAACAGAATAAATATCGAAAGTGAACAGCGTCTCATACAAATGGCTTTTTTTACTCGCGCAAATGTAGAGTTTTTAACCGAATCTACGAACGGATTACAAGGTTTATTATACTTCACGAACCGCAAAGCCGCAACAATCACAGCATCATAGCCACTTGCTTTTCTACCGCAGCCTTAACAAACGCACCTACTGACATTCCGGCACGCTTGGCTAAGACTGTTACCTTATCATAAATTTCCGGCGTAAGTTTAATATTCAGTGTATCCTGAACCGCTCTGCGTGGTTCTATGCCCTCTTCTTGGCAGTAAGTCAAATAATCATCTACCGCCTCATGAAACGCATTGGTCAATTCTTTCACGCTTTCGCCCTCAAAATTAACAAGTCCGTCTATACCTTCTATTTTTCCGAAAAACACGTTATCTTCCTCGCTGAAATTAACAGAACCCACATAACCTTTGTAACTCAATGTATTCATGCTCTAATCTCCCTTATTTTAAAAATCCGGCTTCCATCAAATCATCCAAGACCTGCTTCATAGCATACCCCTTAAGAATATTACCGGGATGCGGCTTATGAATCATGATAGGACGTTTTCCTTCATTGCGATAAACAATTCTCGACCCAGAGGTCTTCCCCTTATTGGACCTTACATATCCGAATATGCCTAATAACCGCTCCATCTCATCAAATGTAAAGCTAAAGAGAAGACTTGTGGGTACTCTTACTCGTTCCCAGTCCCATACTCAGGCTATCAAAGGGAGCGCCATTGGCCACGATGCCCGCGACGCGATACTCCTTCCCCTTGTACTTCCAGACCAGTTCCAAGCGTTCGGTCCCCAACTGGATGTTCTCCTTCATCTGCTGTTTAAGGGTCGAGACATACGCTTCGGACAGCTCGCCCGAATCTATCAGCTGACGTATCGTAAATATCTCGAACTTCGGATACGTTCTCTCCTCGACAACCATCTCCTTGTCTGTAAACACCGTATCTACCATAACCACGTCGCTCAGGACGGAAGCGAGAGGAGCCTCGTCTGCGAACATCGCGTCTACGACCTCCGACCTTTCCTTTTCCGTATCTATCTTGCCCTTCAGCTCATAGTCTACCAACGTCAGCTTCCTTAAATCACCTTCCCAATCATTGGGAACCCATCCCTTCTTCAAGGTTTCCAGATACTCTTTCCAAGCGGACTGCGAAGTCTGCGCGCAAGCGGCGGTTACAGCCTCAGCCTCCGTCGAAAGGTTCCGCTTGCCTCTCAGTCCGTTGCAATACTCGATGTGCGCCAACTGTACGCCAAAGCCGAAAGCGTTTCCTTCCGTCACCACCTCCTTCGTGTCCGGATGTACAAAGACGTACTGCTCGAACGTCTCCGTCTTATAGACAAAGCGAAGCAAATAGATATGATCGCCCGGACGGACCAACTCATTCGCTATGGTATTTACCGCCTCTTTGTCCGTGCGTTTTACAGAGGCATACATCGAATGCAAATTGAATTCAGAATGGCGCACTTCACCCTCACTGGTGCGCGTCATGCCCTGCTCCCAACTCCATCCCGGATAATGCTCAAAGTTCTTCTCCACCAACTCACGGGCTTGCTTGGCGTCCTCCACCGTCCCGACGTACTTACTGGACAAGAACTTCAAATGCCCGTCGTCATTCACATACTTGTGGAAGTTGTCGAAAAGGTTCTCGAAGTTCGTCCCGCAGGTCGCCAACGGCTTGCCGTAGCGATACAGCGTTGTTATCCCCTCTTTCCCGTGCGCGTTCACCGACAAGCAGACGGCCGCTAACAGTACAAATAAAAATCGTCTCATTTCTTTTAGTTTTTAGATTTATTCAACTACAAAAATACTGATTTCGTGATGAATCAAAAAATTTTTCCTCGAAAAACACCGCTAATGCAAGCCACTTTTTCCGCATACGTGGCGCAGGGAGTCAGTTAATGTCTCAGAGGAAAGGAACCGCTATTGTTCTGTTCCTTTTTCAAATCCGTCCCAAAGTTAGGACTATAAGACACACGACTCAAGGGGGTGTTACATTTAAATACATAGAGAAGCATTAGCTTTCAACAAGTTATCTTCTCAAAAAAGATAAAATTACCCCTAAAATGTAACAGCGGTTTTCCAACTGATGATTGATGATTGATGCGAATCAGGTGTCGGAAAAGGGAGGGGACAGGTCCGTCCGCCTGAAGACGGTTTGAGGCGTAGCCCTATTTCTCGCGAGCCGTAGCCCTACGCTTCGCGAGCCGCTGCCCTACGGCTCACGAGAAATAGTCCTTTCCAACAACACGCTGAAAGCAAATAAGTTACAAAGACGGCGAAGACATCTAACGGCACTTAGCCGCCTTGCACGGCATCTCGGCTACCGGGGGAAACCGTCACCGTCACGTGAAGCGACTCCGGAGGAGTCGAACCACCATCCTCATACTAATAAGATCTTCTTCCTCAACTAAAAAAATCAATAACTTCTTCTTATTTCATAGAAAAAGACCTATCTTCGCGCCCTGAAAGCCATTACATGCGTTCTGTTACCAAACTAAGAGAAAATATTAATTTAAAAATAAGAACTAAAATGAAAAAAGGAATTCATCCAGAAAACTACCGCCCAGTGGTATTTAAAGATATGTCAAATGGAGATATGTTTTTAACTCGTTCAACTGTAGCAACTAAAGATACTATTGAATTCGAAGGTGAAACTTATCCATTATTGAAAGTTGAAATTTCAAGTAGTTCACATCCGTTCTATACGGGCAAATCTACGTTAGTAGATACCGCAGGTCGTGTAGATAAGTTCATGAGCCGTTACGGAAGCCACAAAAAATAACGGAATTATCTATTTTAGGCTAGCATAACTCTATACAAGGAAATACAAAGACAGAGGCCGTCTCAAGATAAACTTGAGATGGCCTCTGTTGTTTCATTTCAGATTGAGGTCATTTGGAGTTTTCTCAAAAAGAGGAGCTTACAAGCTTAGAAGCAGACGAATCCGTCCGCCTGAATACGGTTTGAGCCGTAGCCTTACGCTTCGCGAGCCGCTGCCCTACGGCTCACGAAAAATAGCCCTTTCCAACAACACACTGAGAACAAACGAGTTATACAGAAAGTATCCGTGCGGAGAATGCCATTCCGAAAGAAAGGTTCGAACCGTCGTCGACCGGGCCAAAAAGGGAAACGGGAAAAAGACAGCGCACCTCTCGGGAACCTCGAAAAATAATGTTAAAAAGAGGTTCGGCAAACCTCTTGAAGAACCTCATAAAATAATGTTAAACGAAGGTCCCGGTTAGGGAGTATGAACGGTCATAATAATAGTACACGCGCGAGCGCACATTATACAATATCGACAGGGTTGCGGGCGGAGAAATGAACAGCGAACTGTTTAAGGAACTGGAAAGCTCTGAAATTTGAGA
Organism: uncultured Bacteroides sp.; assembly: GCA_949285075.1. GTDB lineage: Bacteria > Bacteroidota > Bacteroidia > Bacteroidales > Bacteroidaceae > Bacteroides. The sequence goes on from CASDXF010000008.1 coordinate 99,227, forward strand.
GTTTCGCACACTCTATAACGGAACGGCATACCGTCTGTTCGCTTTCTGGGATACGGAGAAACAGACTTTAGTCATCGCCACCCACGGGATAATAAAGAAAACTCAAAAGACTCCGGAGAAAGAGATAGCCAGAGCCGAAGCCGTAAGAAAACGATATTTTGAACATAAAAAAACAGTAGGATATGGAACAAGTAGGAGACATGAAACTTTATACCTTAGATGAGGTAAAGGACAAACTTTTAGGCAAGAAAGGAACGCCCGAAACAGAACCTCACGCAGGAAGAGATAGGCAAGAAGATGGGCGTGCAGAAAGCGCAAATATCCCGCATGGAGAGGGGGGTACAGCATAAGCATCCCCACAATGAGCAGGGTATTCAAGGCATTGGGCGTAACGACCGCCACCCTCGACTTGGGAATAGCCGGGAAAATCGCCTTGTGGTAGGAAAGAGAAACAACGATTAGGGGACGACAACCTCATAACCCGCCGCTCCAACGCCACTTACGACCTAAAAACTTGCCCGAAAGGAAAACTTTTACTATTATTGCAGCCTGATTGCGGCAAACGGCAATAAGACTTGAAAAATCACAAAAAAAAGAAAATTCATTTACTTAAAAACAATATGTAACAACATCATGAACAGGCGTTTTCTATTTTTATGCGCCCTGCTTTGCACACTGGCAACGCAGGCCAAAGACTGGACGCAGTACGTCAATCCGCTGATGGGCACGCAGTCCACCTTCGAGTTATCAACGGGAAATACTTATCCCGCCACCGCACGGCCGTGGGGAATGAACTTCTGGACTCCGCAAACCGGAAAAATGGGGGACGGGTGGCAATACGTATACACCGCCAACAAGATACGGGGGTTCAAGCAAACGCACCAACCCAGCCCGTGGATTAACGACTACGGACAATTCTCCATCATGCCGGTAGTGGGCAAGCCGGAGTTCAACGAAGACAAGCGGGCAAGCTGGTTCTCGCACAAGGGAGAGACATCGACTCCCTACTACTACAAGGTATATCTGGCCGAGCACGACGTGGTGACGGAAATCGCTCCGACAGACCGTGCGGCTATCTTCCGCTTTACCTTCCCGGACAGCAAGAACTCGTATGTCGTGGTAGACGCTTTCGACAGAGGGTCGTACGTGAAGGTACTGTCTGACCAGAACAGAATCGTGGGATACACGACGCGCAACAGCGGCGGAGTGCCCGAAAACTTCAAAAACTACTTCGTCATCGACTTCGACAAGCCGTTCACCTACAAGGCGACCGTCAAGGACGGGGAGACACTGGAGAACGTGGACGAGCAGAAGGCGAACCACGCCGGAGCCATCATCGGTTTCCAGACAAGCAAGGGAGAGAAGGTGCACGCACGAGTAGCTTCCTCGTTTATCAGCCTTGAACAGGCCGTACGCAACCTGAACGAGTTGGGCGACAACAAGTCAATAGAGCAAATCGCCGAGGAAGGCAAGGAGGCGTGGAACAAGGTTCTAGGCCGCATTGAGGTGGAAGGTGGAGACCTTGACCAGTACCGCACGTTCTACTCTTGCCTGTACCGCTCGCTGCTGTTCCCGCGCAAGCTGTACGAACTGGACGAGGCGGGAAAGCCCATACACTACAGCCCGTACAACGGCAAGGTGCTACCGGGATATATGTATACCGACACCGGCTTCTGGGACACGTTCCGCTGCCTATTCCCGCTGCTGAACTTCGCTTATCCTTCGGTAAACAAGGAAATACAGGAGGGACTTATCAACACGTACAAGGAAAGCGGCTTCTTCCCCGAATGGGCCAGTCCGGGACACCGCGGATGTATGATAGGAAACAACTCGGCTTCCGTACTGGTGGATGCTTACATGAAAGGCGTGAAGGTGGACGACGTGGAGACGCTGTACGAGGGACTGGTACACGGCACGGAGAACGTTCATCCGCAAGTACCCTCGACGGGCCGTCTGGGACACGAATACTACAACAAGTTGGGATACGTGCCTTACGACGTGAAAATCAACGAGAACACGGCACGCACACTGGAATACGCCTACGACGACTGGTGTATCTATAAACTGGCAAAGGAACTGAAACGTCCGAAGAAGGAAATCGAGCTGTACGCCAAGAGGGCGATGAACTACCGCAACGTGTACGACAAGGAGTCCAAGCTGATGCGCGGACGCAACGAGGACGGAACCTTCCAGACGCCGTTCTCTCCGCTGAAGTGGGGCGACGCCTTCACCGAAGGAAACAGTTGGCACTACTCGTGGTCGGTGTTCCACGACCCGCAAGGACTGATTGACCTGATGGGCGGAAAGAAGGAGTTCGTGCAGATGCTCGACTCGGTATTCGCCGTACCGCCCTTGTTCGACGACAGCTACTATGGCGGCGTTATCCACGAAATACGCGAGATGACGGTGATGAACATGGGTAACTACGCTCACGGCAACCAACCCATACAGCACATGATTTACCTGTACGACTATGCCGGAGAGCCGTGGAAAGCGCAATACTGGCTGCGTCAGGTAATGGATAGAATGTACACTCCGGAAGCTGACGGCTATTGTGGAGACGAGGACAACGGACAGACATCGGCTTGGTACGTGTTCTCCGCATTGGGATTCTATCCGGTATGCCCGGGCACGGACGAGTACGCGTTGGGAGCGCCATTGTTCAAGAAAGCCACCATCCACTTCGAGAACGGAAACGACCTCGTAATAGAGGCCCCCGAGAACAACGAAGAGAATTTCTACATCAAGGCGATAGACTTTAACGGAAAAGATTACACAAAGAACTATTTCCGTCACGCCGACTTGCAGAAGGGAGGAACGGTAAAGGTCTCTATGGACAACCAACCGAACCTGAACAGGGGAGTGAAAGAAAGCGACGCTCCATACTCCTTCTCTAAGGAAATGAAGAAATAACAGGCTCTTACAACAAAGGGAAAAACGACAAGCGCGGCCAAAAGGGGAAACGCCCTCGGCCGCGCTTGCGTCGTTAATATAGCATACTATTCAATCAGCCGCTCCGGACAGTTTACCAGATAAAGCGTACAGGTAGCCCGGGTGAAGGCCGTGTATAGCCAACGGAAATAATCGGGAGTCAGGCATTCGTCCGTCATATATCCCCAATCAAGAAATACGTTTTTCCACTGTCCGCCCTGCGCCTTATGGCAGGTAACGGCGTAAGCGTACTTCACCTGAAGCGCATTGTAGTAGGGGTCGGCCTTCATCTTCTTCATCCGCTCCCGTTTTTGGGAAATATCGGCATAGTCTTCGAGTACGGCGTAAAACAAGCGGTCGTTTTCAGCCCTCGACAACGCCGGAGCGTCGGAATGTAACGTATCCAACAGCAGATTAGCGTCCAGTTCGAAATCCTCGTGGTCGGGAAAGCTCAAAGTGACTTCCGCGAAACGAAACCCGTATAACTCGCAGACTTTCCGTATCCTCCGCACTACCGCAGTCTCTCCGTTCGCCAAGAAATCCACCTCCTTGCATTTCTCCGTCCAATAGTAATTGTTCTTGGCCAACATAAGCAAGTCTCCCGCATTCAACTCCTCATCTCGCCAAAGTATACGCGAACGAATGCCGTCGTTATACAGATTGGCCCGCTTGTTCGAGCGGCAAATCACCATTGTCTCCTCCATACCGTCCCGGTCGTAACAGGCCGTCAGTTCGTCTATCAACTCGGTTCCCGGCACGGCTTTTATATCCGGAAAGCCCGTTACCTTTATCTTCGGAAAAACTCCACATTCGCCCTCCTCGATAAGCCTCCTCAACCGGGTAGCGTTCCAAAGGATGCCCGATTCGCCCGCTTGACGCACCACTTGTGTCAGGCTGATACCGCGCGCCTCCAAGCCGTATCCCCGCAAGGCATCGGGGAAAAGAGCCGGACTGACCTCCTCGCCCACCGGAGGAAGTTGAGCCGTATCGCCCATGAGCAGCAATTTGCAGCCCTCGCCCGAATAAACGTACTCCACTAAATCATCGAGTAATCTGCCCGTACCAAAAACGCCGCCGGACAATCCCTCGTTGGAAATCATAGAGGCCTCATCCACGATAAATAGCGTATGGGTAGACAGGTTTTCGTCGAGGGAGAAGTTATCCATCTCGTTCGAGAAAGAACGCTGACGGTATATCTTCTTGTGAATGGTAAAAGCGGGATGCTTCGCATAGCCGGAAAAGATTTTGGCGGCCCGTCCCGTAGGAGCCAACAACACTACTTTCTGCTTCAGTCTGTCCATCGCCTTGACTATGGCGCTGACTAACGAGGTTTTACCCGTCCCGGCATACCCGCACAGAATAAAGACCTCCTCGCACGAAGGAGAGAGCCAAAACTCGGCAAGCGCCTTTATCGCCGCCTCTTGCTCTTCTGTGGGAACATAAGGAAAGCTTTCCTTTATTTGAGTTTCTAAATAGTTATTTATCATTTCCGTACAAGAAAATACGTTGAGAGATTACCGCATTTGGCTTTTTTGTTCTACTTTCGCGATGCGAATATAACAACTAAAAATAATATTCTACACGATAACCGTACTCAAAGTGACACCCGAACAGCATGATTGACTTAAGCAAATCACAACAATATACCTTATCTATGCGCCTAAGCCCCGAAGGATTCTCGTTCTCTCTCTACAATCCGGCGGAAAAAGAGCCGGCGAAGATAACGGACATGCGGGTGGACACCTCCATGAGTCTGACAGCCAATCTGAAAAGAATCTTCCAAGAAACGGACTTTCTGGGATATCCCTATAAACGGGTAAACGTAATGACTGTAAGTAGACGTTTCACTACAGCGCCACTGGAACTGTTTGACGAAAAGCAAGCCGAACTCTTATTCTACTATAACCATCCGAAGAAGGAATACGAGACCGTATTGTACAACACATTGCCCATAAATAACATGGCCGTTATCTTCGGTATTGATACAGGCGTATGGGAACTCGTGAACAAGCAATATCCGGACGCTCGCTTCTTCGCGCAAGTCACTCCGCTCGCCGAACACTTCTCCGCCCAAAGCCGAATGAGGAATAACCGAAAAATATACGCCTTCTTCCATACGGATTCGGTGGATATTTTCTGTTATGACAGAGGAAATCCTTTAATTATTAATTCATTTCAGTGTGAAAACACGTCAGACCGTATCTATTTTCTGCTATACGTCTGGAAACAGCTAGAACTGAATCAACAGCGCGACGAACTGCACCTGAGCGGAGAACTGCACGACCGGAACGCACTGACGGACACTCTACGGAAATTCATCAGGGAGATTTTTATCATAAGTCCCGCCGAAAATATTGACATGCAAGCCTTACTGACATGCGAGTAATAAGTGGTATATATAAACGAAGAAGATTTGACGTGCCGCGCACTTTCAAGGCACGCCCTACGACAGATTTCGCTAAAGAAAGCCTGTTTAACGTATTGAACAACTATATTGATTTCGAAGAAGGGATTTCCGCTCTCGACTTGTTTTCCGGAACGGGAAGCATCAGCCTCGAACTGCTGTCCAGAGGATGCGACCGGGTCGTCAGCGTCGAAAAGGAACCGGCGCATTATTCGTTCATCCAAAAAGTGATGAACGAAATCAAGACGGACAAGAGTTTCGTGATTAGAGGAGACGTGTTCAAGTTCGTGGCCGACTGTCACGAACAGTTTGACTTCATATTCGCCGACCCGCCATATACCCTCAACGAATTACCCGAACTGCCCGAACTAATTTTCCGGAACGGACTGCTGAAAGAAGAAGGACTATTCGTACTTGAACACGGAAAGACGCACCACTTCGAAGAACATCCACGCTTCGTTGAGAAACGGGTATACGGAAGCGTGAACTTCTCGTTTTTCAGATAAGGAAAAGACTATAGCAAAGGGGAGAGAAGACGTACCACGGACTCGGCCGCCTTCCGTCTCCATGAACGCTTCACCCAGTTTTTCTGGAAAATCTGTACACTGTCGCGTTGGTCCTGCAAGAAAATGGCCTTCATCTCCAACGCCGTATTCATGTCGTAAATAAAGGCATTGACTTCAAAGTTGTGCTCGAAGCTGCGAAAGTCTACATTGGTAGACCCGACCGTAGAGAGCATATCGTCCGAAACCATCAACTTGGAATGCAAAAAGCCTTTCTTGTAGAAATATACCTTTACGCCAGCCTGTAACACGTCTTCCAGATACGAGCAGGAACCTAAATGGGTCAGCCGGTTGTCGGCTCGCTTAGGTAACATCAGACGTACGTCAACGCCGGCCAGCGCGGCCGTCTGCATGGCCGCCAATATCTGTTCCGTAGGAAGAAAATAAGGAGTCTGGATATAGAAGTATTTCTTCGCTCCGCTAATGGCCATCGTCAATCCCTGCATTATCTCCCTCCAACGTCCGACGGGCTCACTCGTAACAATCTGCACTAAAGAATCTCCATAATTCTCTATCTTGGGAAAGTAGCGGGAAGAGGTGAGCAATGTACGGTCAACGAAATACCAATCGAGCAGAAAAGCGGTCTGCAAGCCATGTACAGCCTTGCCTTCTATTAGAATATGCGTATCTCGCCAATTTCCCCACGGAACTCCACGTACATAACGTTCCGCCAGATTCATTCCACCGACAAAACCCACTTGCCCGTCAATTACCACAATCTTGCGGTGATTACGATAATTAACCCGGCTGGTAAACAGAGGGAAACGCACTTTCAGGAAGCTACGCACCTCTATACCCGCATTGAGCATCTCCTCGAAAAAACGATGGGGAACTTTCCAACATCCTACGTCATCGTACAACACCCTGACTTCAACGCCTTCCCTCGCCTTCTCTATCAAGGCGTCACGTACCATCCGTCCAACCGCATCGTCCTCAAATATATAATACTCCACATGAATGTGCTGGCGGGCCTTGCGCAACTCGCGCAGCAAAGCGCACAGTTTGGTGTCTCCTTCGGTATAAGCAGTTATCCGATTACCCTCGAAAGGAAAAGCCTGGTTGATATGTTGAAAGAGATGAATCAGGCGGCCATACTCTTGGGGAAGACTGGAAACCTCTTGAGCAAGATACTCCGCCATAGGCTTCTTCAGCAAACGGTTATATCCTTTACGCCCAATAAGTCGCTCACGACGCTGGCTACGACCAAAAAAGAAATAGAAAACCAACCCCAAGAAAGGAAGGAAAAGCAGCACGAGTATCCACGATATGGTCTTCACAGGATTGCGGTTATCGAGAATAATGACGATTATCGTACCCATTACAGCCCCAAAATAGATTAGCTCGAAAGCTATCTGAGCCACCAGATTTACTATATAGTGCCAATCAATCATAAGACAAAGATATTCTTTTTTCTTCAGAAACTCATAGAGCCGATTTTAAATTTCACCGATTTTATTTTGAAGGGCCTTTTCGGACATGCTTTTTCGCTCCCGCAATAGTAAGTTCACGTTAGTCCTTCTCCATTTATCAGCCCGCCCTGCGGCTCGCGAGGGACAGCCCTGCGGCTCGCGAGAAACAGGGCAGCGGCTCACGAGAAACGGGGCTGTTTCTCAGATAAAAACTAACACGTTGACAATGAGATGTTTCATAAGTGGAATATTATGTAGCGAAGCGTCTGCTTTAGACGAAGAGCCTGTCTACATTTTGCCCGGGCTTATTTGAAGAGGTCTTTCCGGGTGTGTGTTCCGTTTTTTGCTTCAAAACAGCTTCTAAACGACAGGTTCTAAAGAATAACGGGGAACACCGTCTTTTCAGCGTTCCCCGTCGTCTGTTTCATTACCTCATCCCCACTATTCTACCGTTACCGTGGTCGTAGCGGAATGGGCGGCGTATTCCGGAGCGTAGGCGCACTGCACGGTAGCCAGTCCCGAGTTGTAGACTCCCGTACGGCTGACACGGCAGGCATGTTCTACCACGTATACTCCCTTCTCCAGATGGTCGAGGAAGAAGTTCGTGGAAGCGTCCTTGATGTCGACGTAGTAGCCCGTACCGGCTTCCCAACGGTAACCGGAGATTGTGCCTACGGGTTCGAGGAAGGCTCCACGGCTGTCCTTCAGGTGAACGAAGTCCAACGTGCGGTCCGTCCGGACGGTCAGACGGGAGACGACCTTGTCACCCGGGTGAAGGACGGTCTCCTTCGTGACGGGCGTAAGGACCGGAAGTCCGTCCGTCATACGCTCCACGTATAGGGCCTTGCTCACCTCGATGCCTCCGCCATGCTGCCGAACGGAGCGGATGGGGATGTCATACTCGGCGTAGACGGCTCCCCAAGCCGTCCCCGCTCCCTCTTTCTCAATGCGGGCCTTACGTTCGTTCACCACCTTATTCTCCGTGAACGAACGCTTAACGTATCCCAAAGCGTCTACGGCTTCCGGAGCGTCCGTATCTATCGTCTCCCTGCCAATGGTGAGACGGACTCTGGATTCAGCGGTAAGCGGGTCAGTACCTCTCATCAACAGCGCATAGACCGCATCGACCGTGGAGATGGGGGAATCCCACTGGAGCGCGCGTTTCCGGCTCAGCAGCCAGAGTTTCATCTCCTCCACCGTCTCGTCGTCCTTTCCCGTCAGGCTAAGCGCCTCCATCGTCCGCACGTGAGCGCGTGCCGGCCAACCCCAGAAAGAGGTCTCGTTGAAGGCGAAGAACGTCCCCCGCTCGTCTGTCCTCATCAAGTGTTCCTTGAGGGAGATGAGAAGCCCGTTCGCATCTTGAACACGGCCCGCCTTCCACAGCACGACAGCCGCCATTGCCTTCGTCTCCATTGAGGAAGACGCGGTAGCCCAGTCCTTCACTTTAGACAGGTAGTGCTTGTAGGCGGCGGAGTTCTCTAAAGGAACCGCCTCTCCGGAAAGGGCGACAAGATAGAGGTAGCGCAATACACTCCATGAAATGTCCGCCGATTCCTTGTTCTTCAAAGCCCGCTCGTACGCCTTACGTACCTCCTTATGCAGGAAGTCGAAAGCCTTATTCCGAAGCTTTAGCGCGTCTTCCGAAAAGTCTTTCCCCGCAAGGAAGGAAAGGCGGGTCAGCAATTCGGTCACATATTCGGTCACGTAGCGGCTACCGCCCATACCTTTATACCACGGCCAAGAACCGTCGCCGTTCTGCAAATCCTTCAGCCTCGTCAGCACCGCGGCGTTGCTTCCTTGCAGGCTATTCAGGTCAAATAAGGTAGCAATCCGCCGCTTCTGCTCCTCCTCCGTTTGAGCTTCGAGCACCCACGGGGACTCGGTCAATAAAACGCTCTTCAATTCCTGATTTTTCTGGAGGTTGCTTTGGAAGGTTTCTTCCGCATTCTCCGACAGCTTCCAGTTCTCGAACGCCGCCTTGATGCGAAGCTGACTGTTCAGGATATGAGCGGCCAACGTGTTGGCGTAATAGGCTGAGGCCCAAGCCACGGCATCACCGGTAGAGGGTTGGGCAAGGGAGGGAAGGGCCTGAACGGCGTACCATGCGGGATTGCCCGTCAGTTCGACGGTCAGCCTGCGGTTGGAGGCGGAAGCGTCGTGACGGTTGAAGAGCGTATCGAGCGAAAGCCTCCGTGTTCCCTCTTCACGGATAGAAAGGGGAACGGTCTCTACGATATGGGTCTTATCGCCGAGTACGGGAATCGCCCGTTGCTCACCGTCGCTGAAGGAGTCGCTTCGGGCCGTCATCCGGCAACCCAACACTTCAAGAGCACCGTCCGCCTCGAACGGGAAGCTCACTCCGACGGTCTGTCCGGACGCTACCATAAACGGTTGCTCGCTCTCGCTTATCGTCTTGTCCGTCAAGGGGTCGAACAGCGTCATCACCACAGTGCCCGAAAGGGTTTCTCCCGTGACGTTGGAGAGGGAAGCGGTCATGGAGGTACGGTCGCCTACACGAACGAAGCGGGGAGGATTGACGCTCAGCGTGAACTCCTTGCTTGCGGTCATCTCGTCCTCCAACGTTCCCATCATCATGTCTCTTGTATGGGCGTAGCCACGGAAGTTCCAACGGGTCAGGCTCTCGGGAAGCGTGAACGACACGCTCACCACGCCGTTCGAGTCGGTACGGAGCTGCGGATAGAAGAAGGCGGTCTCGGCGAAGTTCGAGCGGGGAACAGTAGAAGGAGAGGAAGACATACCTTCGTTTTCCGCATTCTTTGCGTCAGCTATGGAATGTGGAGCGGCTCCTACAATCTCCTCGTGAAGGACAGCCGTGTCCACGGTAGAAACAGCTCCGATAACCGTCACTTTTTTCATATTTCCCGTTCCCCTAATTCGTGGCGTAGACACGATTCCTGCAACCTTCCCGCTCAAGGCCTCGCTTATGTTAGCATATCCGGGATACGAAGTGGCCTCCCATTGGAAATAGAGGAAGTTACCTCCATTTCCCCCGCCATGCCAGTATAAATTACTAAGATAACGGTTGTAATTCCTGCGGAAAAATGGGCGATTCTCCCAAATCTCGTCGAGCGAAGCGTCATACATGGTGGCGAGCATTTCCGCATCGGCCGCCTTGCCGTCCGGTGTCTTGATGCTCAGTCGCCACTCTTCCGTCTGTCCGGGACGCAACTTATCACGGAACACCTCCCATCTCATCTCCAACTTATCCTTCGGGAACCGCTTTTCTATGCGAACAACCTCTTGGTATATGCTTCCGTTCCTTACGAGACAGACATTTACCACAATCCCCGGACCGTAGCTCTCCTTGTAGGGATACTCTATGCGGACAACCGTATCGGTAAGGATGATATTCTTGCTCTCCAACAGCTTGTCGTTACTGGAGACGTTTATCATGACGTAGGCGTTCTTCTCCGACGTGCCCAGATGGAGTACGGCGGGCGAGGAGAGGTCGAACTTCACATCTTCCTCGGCAATCCATATCGGGGTCTCTATCGGCGGACGCTTGTCTTCCGACGAGTAGAGGATGATCCGGCCCTCGGAAGTCTCTTCCTTGCCGGAACTGTTCTTCACGAAGGACTTCCATATGTACCGGCCCGAGGGAACTCCGCTCCAGTCAAGCTCTACGGCCCGACCGGACACGAAACGGGCCTCAGCCACCGGAATGGTGTCGGTCTGCGTCCAGTCGTCTCCACGAGCGGGGAACAGGCGCACCGTCCCTTCCCTATCGACCGGCTGACGGTTCAGGTTCTCTACACGGAACACGGCCTTCACCGGGCTGTCCTTGCAGACCTGCGCACGCAAGTCTGACTGAACCACCAACGAGCGGCTACCGGCGATGAGGACGCATGAGGCCAACCGTGTCTCGCCCGCCGCATCCGTCACCGTGGCTTCCACCTGAAAGGAGTAAGACGCTTCCTTATCGCCCTTCTTGGTATCGTCCTCCCGCAATGATACCGGCAATGAGAAGTTACCGTTCTCGTCCGTCGTTACCTCGCCAGAAGCTATCTGCACACGGCTGTCCCATGAAGGCCACATGAAACGAAAGAACCTGAACGAATGCCGATTTACGGTGTACTTCACCTTGAGTCCCGGCAGGGCTATTCCGCTAAACGTCTCTACCTTACCCTTCACTTTCACGCTGTCGCCCAAGCGGTAGTCGTCGCCTTGTTCCTCCATAGTCACCTCGAACGTGGGACGCTTATACTCCTCTACACGGAAAGAGACGCCGCCGTTCTTCGTTTTTAAGCGGAACATCCCGTTCAGGCAGGAGGAGGGCAAGGTAAAGTCGGTGGCGAACGAACCAAACTCGTTGGTACGCAGCTTACGCTCGCCTATCTCCTGATTGTTGGCATCTATTAAGGAGACGGTGTACTCCTTGTCCTGAACGACCCGGGCGGAGTCTGACTTCTGCCGATAGACGATGCCCTTGACGTACACCGTCTGACCCGGACGGTAGAGGGAACGGTCGGTCAGCAGGACGACACGCTCTTCCGTATTCTCTCTCCAAGTCCCGGCCGTTCCGTAGTGGCCAAAGTCCTTATCCATAAACACGTCATCTCCCTTGACGGCCTTCATGGAGCGGTACCTCCTTTTCCATCTGAATATAGCCTCGCCCCGCTCATCGGTCTTTACCTTGCGTATCAGGGAATCCCGGTCACCGTAAAGGAGGATATCGGCGTAGGGAACGGGGTGGCCCGTCTCTCTGTCCAACGTCCGCACCTTGTAGCGATTGCCGAGGAGGTCATGATTCAGGAGGATGAGGCGGGTGACGCGCAGCTCACCGTCCTCGGGGAGTCGCTTGACGGGGGTGTCCGGCACGACGCGTATCGTGTATCTCCCCAACGAAGGAGCCTTAAAGGTGAGAACCGTGTCCTCCCGCTGATACGTCGCCGAGGGAGTCAAGTCGAAATGCTGGTTCAGGACGGTCTTCTCGCCTTGCAGTAGCAGGAGGCGGAAGCCCTTCAGGTTCCGGTGATTCAGGCTCAACCGAATCTCTTCGCCCGGACTGGCGGTAGCGGAGGTCGTTACGCTTAAGCTCGGAAGCAGGATAGTCTCCCGCAAGTGGTTCAGCCTGTCTCCCCCGCCGTAGCCCGGATATTTTCCTATGGCCTCGTCGCAAAGGCGCAGGGCCTCGGCGTACCATCCCCGGGAATCGAGATAGCGGGCCTGCGCCAGATAGACTTCGGCGCAAAGCTCCATATCCTTATATTCTTCCCTCAGGCTGTCCAGACTGACGAAGTAGGGTTCCGTCTCCGGCTTATCCGCCTCCGTATGCGGGAGAATGAAGGTGGAAGTGGACTCGCGCTTCCACTCCAAGTAGCTCAATGCGGTCAGCAGGAGGGCTTCCCGCTTCTCCTCACCTCCGCCCCGATAGGCGGAGAGCATATCGCCGTACAGTTTCTCCACGTCGGTGCGCACACTGTCACGCTTATCCACGTCCTTGATTTCCAATAGGAACTCTATTCCTCGGACGGCCAACAGATGGTACATGTCGCAGATATAATAGTCTTTCAGCTCCCTCTGCTTGACGAAGGGGATGTACTGGGCGGAGGAGGAGCGTAGGAGCAGGGCCGAGTCGACCACCGCCTCGCGGACGTGCCAACGCACGGTGTCGACGAACATGCGGGCCGTCCACTCGCGCATATCCTCCGGCACGGCTCCCACTATCTCGCCCCCCCGATTCAGCTCCCATCTGTTATAGACGGTGTATTCTGTGTACTTCTCGGCGATGAGCGAGTGGAGCACGGCCCGGTCCAACGGCTCGTCGGCGCTTCTCGCCCATCGCTCCAGCCTCTCCATGTTGACATAGAAGCTGTCGGGGGTCAACTGCTCCTGATACTTCATGCGGTACACGGCCGCCTTTATCATCTGCGGGGAGTTTCGCTCGGCCTCCCCTTTCCGATAGATTTCTTCCGCCAAACGGATAACCGTCTGGGGACGACTCTGCTTCTCCGCTTGTTCCACCTGCTTCCACAGTCCGTCGAAGGACTGCGCGCGAAGGCCCGGGACGCAACCCAAGCACAGGAACACTAACAGGCTAATGATTCTCGTCTTCATCGCTCGATTAGTTTAAGTTTATACTGTATATCTCTCTATAGTCGCTCTTACGGGTAACTTTATGACAAATATAACCGATAAACCCATACGAAAGCCTTATTTTTCCATATAAAAAGGCTAAAAATAAAGAAATTCCCCGGGGAGGCGGGCGACGGGCGGGGGCGGAGGAGGAAGATGGCGGGGATTATCGCTACCTTCGCGACCGACGAATAAAGACTGACAAGAAGATGAAGGATTTCGCAGCCATTGATTTCGAGACCGCCAACGGTGAGCGGTCGAGCGTATGCAGCGTGGGCGTAGTCATCGTACGCCGCGGGGAGATTGCCGAGAGGATTTACCGGCTGATTCGCCCGCGCCCCGACTATTACAGCTACTGGAACACGAGGATACACGGGCTGACCGCTGCGGACACGGCGGGGGCGGCCGACTTTCCGGAGGTGTGGAGGGAGGTGGCCCCGCTCATCGAGGGCCTGCCGCTGGTGGCCCACAACAGCCCCTTCGACGAGGGATGCCTGAAGGCGGCGTTCCGGGCCTACGGGATGGACTATCCCGGATACACTTTCCACTGCACCTGCCGGGCCTCGCGCCGCGTGTTCGGCGGGGAGCTGCCCAACCATCAGCTGCGAACCGTGGCCGCCCGGTGCGGGTATGACCTGACGAGGCATCATCACGCCTTAGCCGACGCGGAGGCCTGCGCGCGGATTGCCTTAGAGATTCTTTAGGAAGTCCGGGAAGCCGCCGAAATGTAAAGATTTAGTTACATCCGAAGGCGGGCGGGGACACCCCGTTTTCCCGCCGGGGACACACGAGGTTCTCGCGGGGGTTTAACGAGACCCTCGTCGGGGTTTAACGAGACCTCCGTTGGGGTTCAACGAGACCCTCGTTGGGGTTCAACGACAACACGCTGATAGTCAATCGGCTACGGAGGCGAATTTTCAAGACCTCCGGCGGAAAGGGAGAGAGGGCGGTGTAAATCGTTTTCAAAGCCGGCGGAGGCACTCCGGCGGGGCGGGCAGAACAGAAAAGAAAGAGGGACGAGCCCGACGGCTCGCCCCTCCCTTGCTGTCCGCGCGCCGTCTCGCGACCGTGCGCAAAGAGTCTTTTTGATAAGGTGGGTCTTATGCCTCGCGGCATTTAGGATAGACCGTACGTAAAACAAACAAATCTCATATCATAAAATCAATACAAACTTAAAAAAACAAAAGGCCTCGTGCCTCGCGGCATCTCGAACAGGCCTCATAAAACAAACAAATCTCATATCATATATCAATACAAACTAAAAAGATTTAAGGGTCTCGTTTAGAATCGGCCGGGCCGTCCGCCTCTGAAGGGGCCTCCGTGCCCTCTGGGGCCGCCGAAGCCGCCGCGACGCTCTCCGTCTCCGCCGCCTCCCTTGCCGAAGGTGTTGAAGCGGTAGACGAAGTGCACCATAAAGTAACTTCCGAGCGTGTTGTACTCCGTATCGCTAATCATCGTGTTGCTCACGCTGCGGCGCAGATTGCTTTGCTGCTGCAGGATGTCGTATATCTTAACGCGTACCATAGCGGCCTTGTTCTTCAGGAACGACTTGGATATTTGGGCGTTCCAGATAAGCTCGTTGTCGTTCATTCCGTCAGAGTATCCGCTCTTGAACCGGCAGCGGATGTCGGTAGAGAGGGAGATGTCCCACGGCAGGTAGATGTCGGTGCTTCCGCCCACCTCGTAGTCGAACGTCTCGCGGTTACTGTTCTCCTGCTCGTTGTTCCTGATGAGCTGATAGTTGACGCTTCCGTTCAGCTCCACGTTGAAAAGGTCGCTGCGGTAGCGTCCCACGAGCCGCTCGAAGGCGCGGAAGTTGCGCGTGGTGCTCAGCACTTGGTCGGCGTTGCTGTTTCCCTCTACGGTAGTGTAGCTCTTGCCCTCGCTATAATTCAGGTTCGTATGGGTAGAGATGGTGAACTTCTGGTTCTTGAAGGGCGTGTCGAATCCGCCGAACAGTCCCGTCGACCAGTTGCCGTTGACGTTCTCCTTCCGGGTGACGCGCGCTCCCGTGGTGGGGTCGTAGGTCATGCGGTCGGTCACGCCGTTTATCGTGTTCGAGAAGTTTCCGAAGAGGTAATAGTTGCTCATGGTCTCCGGCATGGAGCGTCGGTAGTCCAACCTCAGGCTGTTGCTGAACGAGGGCTTCAGGTTGGGGTTACCGTAGCGCATGTTCATCGGGTCGGTCACGTCTATCACCTCCTGCAAGTCCTCGATGTTCGGCGCGCTGCTCCTTCCCCGGTAGCGGAGCGTCAGCGAGTGGCGCTCGTCGAATCGGTAGCGGAACATCAGCGAGGGCGACCAGTTCACCACGTTCTGTTCCGGAAGGTTCTGCTTATAGTTGGGGCCGATGGTGGTCTCGCTGAGCGACGACTGCGGAGTCATGGCCACGCCGACGTTGTACATCATCTTCGGGTAGACACCCCGTATGGAAATCTCGGCGGTGTGCGTGTCGTAGAAGTTCTCGGTGCGGGTACTCAGGTCGTTGCTGTAGTCAAGGTTCGTACGGTTCGGCCAGTTGATGCTGTCGTACACTAGCGACTGCGACAGCTGCTTGCGGTGGGCGAACTCGTAGCGCAGTTGCAGGAAGTGGTACTTGAAAATAGGCTCGGTGTACGATGCCGACACGCTCCAGTTACGGCTGTCGCTGTTTCGGTCGGTATACCGCTCAAGGTCGGAGATACTGTCCCCTACTTCAAAGAACTGGGAATAAGAGTCGGAGTAAGAGTCGGACTCGCTGTCGCTGTATCCGAAGCGCGCCCCGACGTGAATGTTCCGCCCCTTGCTGTTGAGCCGGCGGAACGCCATCAAGCTACCGTTGAACGACCAGTTGTGGCCCTTATAGTTGGAACTGGAGTTCATTTCGTTAATGAGCGAACGGTTCTCGTCCGCCGTCGTAGACCATGACGTGCTGTTCGACTCCGTATGCGAGTAACTGGCGTTCGGGCGGAAGACGATGGTGGTCATCGTGTCGGGCCTCCACTCCAGACGGACATCCATGCGCACGTCGTGGCGGTCGCGGTTGGAGGTGTTCCGGCTCTCGCCGAACGAGGAGGTCTCTCCCAAGAAGGTCTCCGTCGAGCTGCGCTGCCAAGCGTCGTTGACGGAATGGCCGTAGTGCACGTTGCCCTCTACCTTTATCTTCTCGGTCTCCTTAGCGTAGTTGAGACCCAGCGACTGGGAGGTGGTGATACCGCTTCCCGCCCTTCCGCCGAGGCCCTGCCCCGCGTCGCCGAACTCGGAGAATCCCTGATTGTTCGTATTGTTAGCCGAAGCGACGATAGAAACGCTAGAGTCATCCTTGAAGCGGCTAATCATTCCTCCCGCCTCGTAACGTTCCTCGCTTCCGTAGCCGCCGATGAAGTTGCCTATCCATCCCTCCTTCATGCCTTTCTTGATGCCCAAGTCCAATATGGGTTCCTCCTCGCCGTCGTCAATACCCGTATAGCGCGCTTGGTCGCTTTGCTTGTCGTAAGCCCTTACCTTCTCGATGATGTTGACGGGCAGATTCTTCATCGCCACCTTAGGGTCGTCGGAGAAGAACTCCTTGCCGTCTACCATAATCTTCTTGATTTCCTTTCCGTTGAGCGTTATCTTTCCGTCGTCATCCACCTCCACTCCGGGAATCTTCTTTATCAAGTCCTCAAGCATGGAGCCTTCCGGCACCGGATAGGCGCCCGCGAAATATTCCGTCGTGTCTCCCTTCACCACTACCGGAGGGACTTCCGCCGTCACGACGGCCTCTTCCAGCAGAATGGCGTCCGGTTCCAGCACGATGTCACCTACCCGCCTGTCCGGTATAGTGGAAGTCAACTGTAAATTAACGTATTTAGTGCGTAAGCCAAGATAAGACACCTTCAGCAAATAGTTCCCCGCCGTGACTTTGGGCAGCTTAAACCGACCTTGCGTATTGGTTACTCCCCCCGTAACCAAAGCGCTGTCCTTTGATGCCAGCAACTGAACATAGGCCTGAATGATAGGCTCCTTCGCTTCAGATTCCAATACTCGTCCCGAGACGGATATCTCTTTTTCTTGAGCAAGCAGAGTGACAGTACAAATCATCATCAACACTGTCAGAACTGAAAATCTTCTCATTTTACCTTTTGACCTTATTATTTTAGTAGTAACAAATAACGCCTTTTTGACCTCGCAAATCGCAAAAGGTTTAATTCACAAGCAAATTATCTTTCAAATAATCGATTAACAAGCTATTTTTAAGGACTAAATCCTTCAAAGGCGAATCAATCGCAGCCGTTCTCTCCGATTTCCCCTAAAGACAGGCCACAAAAAACGCCCCTCGCGCCGGCTTCAGGCCATACAAAATTTCCGTTCCGGAAAAAGGGCTAAAAAACAGGGAAACGACAGTCAGGCTCACGGGCAAAGATTCCCGTCACGAGAGAAAGGGCTATTTCTCGTAAGAGAAAGGGCAACGGCTCGCGAGAGAAAGGGCTGTTTCTCACGAGAGAAAGGGCAGCGGCTCACGCCCGGTTTTCCTCCCCGAGCGTTCCCGAAGATTCACGCCGTTTCTCCCTGAAACACACGGCCTTCAGAAGCCCTTCGCACGCCCCGCCCGCTAAAAGCGCAAAAGCCGGACACGAAAATCAACAGACTCGCAGCTCCAAAAGATTTTTTTCCATACATTCGCGGACGGTAAAAAACGAAAGACAAGAATCATGAGCAAACAAGAAGTTATCCTTTGCGAAACGATTGAAAGCAATTTGGAACAAGCCATCGAAAAGTGTCCTCACGACAAACTGTTCATCCTTACGGACGAACACACGGAACGCCTGTGCCTGCCGCTGCTGAAAAAGGCTTCAGTACTCGAAGGAGCGACGGAAATCCGCATCGGGGCCGAAGACGTGAACAAGTCGCTAGATACTCTATCGTCCGTATGGATGGCCTTAAGCCAAAAAGGGGCTACCCGCCACTCGCTGCTTATCAACTTGGGAGGCGGAATGGTGACAGACTTGGGGGGATTCGCCGCGGCCACGTTTAAGCGAGGAATAGCCTACATCAACATACCGACAACCTTACTGGCTATGGTAGACGCCTCGGTAGGAGGAAAAACCGGAATCAACTTCAATGGACTGAAGAATGAAATCGGAGCCTTCGCGCCGGCACGGAGCGTACTGATAGAAACGGAGTTCCTGCGCACCTTAGATTCGCGCAACTTCTTTTCAGGCTATGCGGAAATGCTTAAGCACGGACTGATAAGCGATACGGCACGTTGGGCGGAACTACTGAACTTTGACACGTCCGACATCGACTATGAATCGCTCAAGCTGATGGTGGGAAAATCGGTACAAGTAAAGGAGAACATCGTAGAGCAAGACCCGCTTGAACACGGAATACGCAAGGCGCTGAACTTGGGACATACCGTAGGCCACGCCTTCGAGAGTATGGCGCTCGCGGAGAAACACCCCGTGCTACACGGGTACGCCGTAGCGTGGGGAATCGTCTGCGAGCTATACTTGTCATACGTAAAAGTCGGATTCCCTAAAGATAAGATGCGACAGACCCTTCAATTTATCAAAGAGAATTATGGCGCATTCGCGTTCGACTGCAAACAATACGAGCGCCTATACGAATACATGACGCACGATAAGAAAAACACGTCCAATCACGTGAACTTCACCCTGCTAAAGGATATCGGAGAGATTCAAATCAATCAGACAGCAGATAAAGATTTGATTTTCGAGACATTAGACTTCTATCGGGAATGTATGGGTTGCTAAAAGAGAAGCCCAAAGCGGCATATAAACGTACTCCAAAAGAAACAAAAAACACGAATCGTATAAAAAAGAGCGAGAATTGTTTGCCCGTTTAATTTTAATCCGTACATTTGCACCCGCAATTCGGGGTGTAGCTCAGCCCGGTTAGAGTACGCGTCTGGGGGGCGTGTGGTCGCTGGTTCGAATCCAGTCACCCCGACTGATGGCCTGATTTCATTGAAAATCAGGCCTTTTTGATTAAAAAATAAGTGTCTGTTTCCATAGATTTATGTCTGTTTCTGTCTGTGTTCATAAATCGTCAAATCAATGAGCTTCAGAAAACGGAAATAAATATGGGAAGAAAGAAATCACTTATTATCCTCCCGCATCTGGTGGACGCGGGAGGAGACTTATCGAAAAAATGGTTCGTGGAGTACTCGTGCAGGAATCCACACAGCGGAAAGATGGAACGGTTCAGGGAGTACGCCGGGTTCGCCAAACTGGAAACGGCGGAAGAACGGCGCGCGCTCGCCGAGGAAATCATCCGCTCCATCAACGGCAAGCTCGCCTCGGGATGGTCGCCCTTTACGAAGCGGAAGGAGGTGACCTATCAGGACAGGCTAATCAGCGAGAGCTTCGCCAAGCGGTGGGGAAGGGAACGGGAAAGCGCAGTCACCCTGCGCACCTACCTCTCGGACTTCCTCGCACTGAAGGAGGCCACCGTAATACCCCACTCGTACCAGACTTACCGCTCGAAGCTGCGCATCTTCTGCGAATGGGCCGAGCGGCAGGGACTGGACGAGCTGCACGTGGCCTGCCTCACGAGCGAGCACATCCAAGACTTCATGCGCCACATCGTGGAGCGGAACGACGTAAGCCGCCGCACCGTGAGCAAGTACAAGCAGATACTGCACGGATTCTTCGACTACATGGTGAAGCAGAGGGGCGCTCTGACGGAAAACCCGGTGAGCGGCGTGCAGGTCATAGGCAGGGTCACGGACGAGGCCCCGAGGCCCATACCCGACAAGGAAAGGAAAATCCTGCTCGACTGCATGAGGAAGAGAGACCCGCAGCTATGGCTGTTCTGCCTGATGGAATACTACTGCGCCATCAGGCCCAACGAGCTCAGGCTGATGAAGACGGGCGACATCGACATGGAGAAGGAGGTCATCCGGGTGTCGAGCACCATCAGCAAGAACCGCATGACGGAGTACGTCAACATTCCCCGGCAGCTGCTGACGCTCTTCAGGAAGATGGGAATAGACGGGATGGACAGGGAGCTGTACCTCTTCTCCGCCGGGGGAGAGCCGGGAGAGCGGCCGTTGGGCAAGAACAACTTCCGGTTCCGGTTCGACCGCCTGCGCAACCGCCTCGGAATCTCTCCCGAGTACAAGCTGTACAGTTTCAAGCACACCGGCGGCGTGGCGTTGGTCAACGCCGGAATAGACACGTGGGAGCTTCAGAGGCACTTCCGCCACAAGTCCATCGACACCACCGAGCACTACATACGGCGGAACTTCGCCGTGAAGAGCGATAAACTGAAAAATGATTTCCCGGACATCGACTGACGGCCGTCTCCTCTCCGGACTTCCGGAGAGGAGCTTTTTCTTCCCTTTCAAAGAGCAGGACAAGGAAACTACTCTATCTCCCTTATGCTTAGCTCCGCATTCAAAGGCTTTATCAGTTTGGAAAGTAGGTCTATACTAGCGTTGAATTTGCCGGACTCTATCTTGCAGATTGTCGCCCGTGTCATTCCGGACAGTTCCGACAGCCTTTCTTGCGTCATTCCCTTGTCTTTACGCAACCGTTTAATTAGGTCTCCGATTCTTTCTCTATCTGTCATTGCTCTCAATATTAAGGTCTTCCCAATCACAATAGTCACAGTACCACTTGGCGGCGGGTTTAAGGACGCGGGATATCAGCATAGACCTGTCCAATTCTTCGTCCAATGTAGCCGAATAGTGCAACGCTATAACCATAGGCTCGTCAAACCCGAATTGGTTCTTATTGGTAAACTCAAATCTGAGCGTGTCGCCGTTAAGATGGACGCTGTCCCTATCGAACACCTCCATTATAGACGCGGAACGTATGTGGAGTATTACATTCCGTCCCTTTAAAAGGTTTGGCCTTTCATGCCCTGCCCCTTCCACGAACGCAAATTCGGGAAGGGTCAGATTTATTGTCCTATTCTTGCCTATATCGCTCATACCCAATCGAATGATTGCATATCTTTCGGATAGACGCTATGCTTGACGGTATACACGGGCTCTTCACCGTTTACATTGACGTACGTGTCGGCGACCAACATACAACCATAGCCGTCAACTAATGATATAAGCTCTCTTGTCACTTCACCGCTGATCACTGGCACGTAGAACCTCTTATCCTTATTAATAGAATAAGAGAACAAATTAGTCAACTCCACATCATAGCCATTGGATTTCAATTCAGAATAAATCTTCTTAGCGTCCATTTCTTTGTCGCAGAATTTATCGTGTTGCCCCCACGTCTTATAGTTAGTTATCAATCACGTTGCAAAAGTAGGTATAAAACTTGAAATGTTCAATATATTGCACAAAATAAATATTTTCATTAGCATAGTTTAACATCCGCGGGGCTTTCCTTATCCTCTCCCCTTCCACAGCCAACGCCCCGCCGCGAACAGGGCGAGCGCGAGGACGGCGGCCATCGCGCAGCCTCCCGCCTCCATCTTGACCCGCTGCCACGGGGTCAGCTCCCGCTCCACGGGATAGGGAACCCGCACGCTGTCCGTCCGGCTGACGTAGACGGTATCCCTCAGCGTACGGTCGCGGTAGAGGTGGCGGACGCGCTCCATCCACACCGTGTCGCCCCTTTCCTTTATATATACGCTGTCCACGAGGCGGACGCTGTCTCTCAGCGTCCGGTTGAGATAGACGGTATCGATGCTCGCCGTCTCCACCGGAACGTATTTCACGCTTCGGCACGAACTTATTGCTGATGTCAGCAAGATGATAATCAGTATACGCGAGACTTTCATTCTCTTTCTTATTTTTTTTAAGTTTTCTCCCTGCCAAGCCCTCGGCCTAACCCTTTTACAATATCTCTTTCGTGCTCGGATAGGTCAATGACGTTAGCCGCCCTCAGTTCCGCCGCCTTCAGTTCCGCCGCCTTCAGTTCTGAAATGAGGAATCCACCTCCAAAAACAGACTTTCCTATCCGCCTTAAGCTATCTAAATTGGATAATCTGACGCATTCATCCCTTCTAACCTTCAGCTCCACTCCGCCGGCGATAATCCTTCCCAAAGAAGCGGAGGTGAAAAAATTATCCGGATACTTGTAAACGCTCAACTTTTTCGACGGGCGGGCCGCTTTCTGCGCCATTTCTATTTCCCTCTTTAATTCGGGACACGCCCATACTCTTAAATCCCGTAGCAAGCTCGTCACGAACGAGGTTTTTACTTTCGCCCCGTTCTCATAGGTTATATCCGCATACGTAACCACGTATGCGCAGTCGGCGGAAGCGACAAAAAGAGTAAGGTGCGGAGCGAAAAGAAAAAAGTCTATTCCCTTATCCAAGTAAAACCTTACAATCTGCGAGTATATAGAAAAGGGAGGGTTGTCCACCACTATGCAATTTTCCGGATAAACGCAGTTCTCGTAATCTCCCCCGGGATAGAACGGGCGGACTATCGGCCTTTCACTCGTGTCCGCTATCTTCCGGACAAAGCGCAGTACAGTTTCATAGACTTCGGGAGGAGTATAGCAGTCGTCCGTAGTCTTTTTCGGCTTGAACTTTTCCACGAACCCCGCGTAGTCTTGAAACCTTTCATTCCTTTCTTTTCCTATGTTCATTTTCTTTCTTGTTTAATAGTGAATAATAGTGGTTTTGGCTCGTGCGTTACGAACGCGGGGCTCGTGCGTTACGAGATGCCGCCTCGTGCGTTACGAGCCTTCGTGGGCTCTCGACCTGACGCTATCAATGTAGCCACTTGCCGCCATCAAGGTAGCCACTTAATATTATCAATGTCTCAACTACCTCCGGGGTATCTCTCGGCTGTCCGCGCTCATAGCAGCTCCCACGCCTCCCCGATGGCCTTCATGTCGGCGGGCAGGCCGTTCTCTACCTCCGAGATGGCGGCGGCGAGGGCGCACATCGTCTCCCGGTCGTCCACGTCGGGCACGCAGGTGGAGGGGACTTGCATCTCACGGCACACGCGGCTGACGTAGCCGGAGGTGTTGTTCTCCGCGGGCGGGGCCCATCGGCCTATCATGTCGGCCACGGTCTGGCAGCCATGCCGCCGGCGGTAGTTCTGGAGCGTGCGCATCAGGGCGCGGTAGCCCCACTTCATCTCGGTGAACTGGAAGAACTCGGGGTCGGTCTGCTCCGAGCGCAGTCCTTTCCAACGGTCTTTCGTCTTTCTGATGTTTCCGGGGTTGCAGTTCCGGATTCCTCTGGGCTGTGTCATTTCTTTTCCTCCTTATTCTTTTCTATTTCATTGTCAATCCGCTCGATTACTCTCTGTACGTGCGCCGGCATCGCCCGGCTGAACTCGAAGCGTATCAGATGGTAGACGACGCGGAATGTCCTGATTCTCGGATAGGCGTGTATCAGGTTCTTGAAAGAGTTCTGCAGATACACGTACGAACACACGACGGTCATCGTCTTTATCAGGAGGATTCCGTTGTCCGGCTCGTCGATGGAGCGCATGAACAGGTACATGACCTCGATGATGACGACGTAAAGGAGCAGCTCGACCATCGACTGCCTGAATTTGTTCCACGAGAAGTTCTTGCACGTCACGACGCTCACGCCGTCCGCCCTCATTCCGCACCACACGTTCAGGCTGAACATGGCGAACAGGCCGAGCAGAAAGCCGCCGGTTGGAGTAAAGTAAGCCAGTATCGGACTTATGCCCGAGACCGCGATGACCCGCAATTGGTCAATAGTGATGATTCGTTCCATTTTGATGATATTTTTCACAAATATGTAAAGAACCGGCCCGCGGCAAAAGGACACCCGCCCTACTGTCCCCTTCTCTCCAGATGCCGCGTCAGCGTAACGTAAGAGCACTTCACCCGTCGGCAGATGGCGGCCTTCGACTTCCCGTCGGCCAGCATCTGCCGGATGAGTGCCGCCTTCTTGTCGAGTTTGTAATGCGTGTTGCGCTGCCCCTTCTCGCGGCCAAGGCGTTTCCCCTCTGCCTTCCGCCGGGCAAGCCCTTCCTTGGTGCGCTGGCTGATGAGGTCGCGTTCTATCTGGGCGGACAGCCCGAAGGCGAAGGCCAGTATTTGCGAGTTGATGTTGTTGCCAAGCTCGTACCGCTCCTTCACCGTGAGTACCTTGGTCTCCTTGCCCATGCAGAGGTTGAGGATGCCCATTATCTGCATGAGGTTCCGTCCCAACCGGCTTATCTCCGAGATGACCAGCGTGTCGCCCTTCCTCATCTTCCGCAGCAGTCCGCCCAGTTTCCGGTCTTTGGCCGCCTTCGTGCCTGAGACCGTCTCGCTGACCCACTTGTCTATGGCAATCCCTCTTTCCGCCGCGAATTTCCGCAGCTCAAACCGTTGGTTCTCCACGGTCTGCTTATCCGTGCTTACCCTAATGTATGCGTAAATCATTTTTGCCGCCAAAATTATAGCGATTAAGCCGAAAGGCATGAGGTAGTTTTTTTGCCCGTAAAAAGTAAAGTGTGTATGAAGACGATAGACATACAGTCATGGATGAGTGGCCTGCCCGCAGGCACTCCATATAGGCTACAAGGACTTGATTC
>CASDXF010000009.1 GCA_949285075.1 uncultured Bacteroides sp.
TCTGCGTCGGGACTTTCCGGACGCGGTATCCTATAACAGGTTCGTGGAACTTGAAAGCCGCGTATTCTTCAAGCTGACGTTTTTCCTTAAGCTCTATGCTTTTGGCCGCTGCTCGGGTATCAGCTTCGTGGACAGCACGATAAATCTTCAACACAGGTGCGTAAGCAGCCTAAATGAGCGTTTTTCATTATTTACTTAGAAATCTGAAGTAAAGCGATGTAACTTCAAAATTTTGAAGTACCTTTGTAGCGGTGTGGTGAAAGCCATGCCGTTACATTTGGATAAAATAGCGTTTTGCTATTGTTCCTGCCTAAGAAACTACCACAATCAAAAGGCATACAGGAATAATAGGCACGAAACGCCTGCGCTATAGCGTGGGTTGTGCTTATCTGTATGCAGGTATGTGGTAGTACCTTTAGGCGTGATAATGTACTTCTCACGCTCTCTTTTTATGGTTATGCGTGAGGTTAAAAACGGATTGAATTAACATTATGTATAACTAAAAGAAATAAAACGATGAAAGTAAGATTGTTTTTGTTTGTTGTGTTTTGCAGCCTTAATATTACTTATGGTATAGCGCAAAAGTGTAAGGTGCAGGGTGTTGTTCGATATGAATTTAATGATTATGTCGGCTATAAAGCTGATATTGGTGCAGAAATAAATTTTATCGCTAAAGAAGATGCTGATAGCTTAAACATATCTTGTTGGGATGAATATGAAAAATTGGCTAAGAAGTTTTCAACCCACTTGATAATGAAGCAGACGGCGGAGGATAGTTATGTTGTTACAGAAGATGAGATTCGTTCTTTTTCTAAGTTTAGTGTTGAAGATGAAGAACGATTAAAAGAGCTTGATTCGATATGCATGTCTGAATACTTCAAATGTATTGATTTATTTTCATATGTGGGTTTGGTTGATAATTCAGGAAAGTATGAGATTGAGATTCCTTATGGAGAATATTATGTTATCGCAAAATCTGCAAATAGAGAACGTCCAACTGCAACAGAATTAACAGGACGAGTAATATTTAAAATAGTCAAAATAGACAAGCCTGTTAAAATCCTCAGCTTCGATTTTGACTATTAGATTAGCATTGCCATAGTATTCCCATCTGTTATTTATTTAGCAGACGGGATTTTTGTGTTATAAAGAAAATCCATTATATTTGTATCAGAAAAGCCCGCTAAAGGCAATAAATGAGCCGTTTTGTTACTGAATTGTTACCCACTTTCTTAACAAGCGGGCTTTTTGTTTTTTATATCAATAAGTTACAGCAGTTTGTATCGGTTATCGCCAACAGCCGCCTATTCATGCTTGTCCGTAAAGGAGAACTGAGCTTGAAGGTAAACGGGAAACGGTACTGGATGGAGGAAAACTCTTTTCTCGATGTCATGGAAACCGTCACCCTAGCATCTGACCATTTCAGTCCTGACCTACGGGCATGGTGTTTGTTCGTCACGTTCGAGTTCGCAAGCGAATCGCTAAAGACCCTACGGCCGGGACCCCACCGACTGTTGGAGCAGGTGAATACCCCCATCAAGCGCTTCACGGACGAGGAATGCGAGCTACTCGAACTTCAACTACAATTATTGAAAGGCACGCTCGATAATCCTACGCACTTCTACAAGCTAGAGCTTGCCCACACTTACTTCCGCAGTTTCAGTCTGGAGCTCGGGAATCTGCTGCTCGTCCATGACGAGAACGAGAACCTCCATCCCGATTCGTATTTCAGCAAGAAGGACCTCATCACGATAAACTTTATCAAACTCGTCTCAAAGCACTTCGCCTCGGAACACCGCATCGACTTCTACGCTGACGCCCTCTGCGTATCCGCCAAGCACCTGACCCGCATCCTTAAAGAGATAACAGGGAAAAGCCCGCACGAAATCATCCGCGACGAGATAATCCATCTGGCCATGAGCATGCTCGAAGAAGAGAAGAAGCCCGTCAGCCAAATTGCGGAAGAGCTTCATTTCTCCGACCAAGCGGCGTTCTGCAAGTTCTTCAAGAAACGCATGGGCATCTCGCCGATGGCGTACCGGAGAAAGGAGCAGATGGGCCTCACCGACGATGAAAAGGCCCCCGAATGAAAAAACCGCGGCACATTTACGCCATTCCGCGGCGGAAAAGAGACGCAAAGCCTTGCCAAACAGAAATAAATGTCGTACTTTCGCGGCGATTATCCGCAACGGGTTCGATAAAGCGCCTTTAGAGTGATAACAAGGCCACCCGCCGGAGCTAACTTAATACATTTATCAGATAAGATGTACGCTATTGTAGAAATCAAAGGCCAACAATTTAAGGTAGAGGCCGGCAGAAAGCTGTTCGTTCAACACATTGATGACGCGGAAAGCGGAGCGACAGTAGAGTTTGACAAGGTTCTTTTGGTAGACAAGGATGGAGAGGTTACCGTAGGCGCGCCGCTCGTAGAAGGAGCAAAGGTGGTATGCGAAGTAATCAACCCCTTAGTAAAGGGAGACAAGGTGCTTGTGTTCCATAAGAAGAGAAGAAAAGGATACAGAAAGCTGAACGGTCACCGTCAGCAATTCACGCAATTGACAATTAAAGAAGTAATAGCTTAATCAATAAAAAGTAGTAAGACATGGCACATAAGAAAGGTGTCGGTAGTTCCAAGAACGGCCGCGAATCAGAAAGCAAGCGATTAGGCGTAAAGAAATTCGGTGGTGAATTCTGCAAGGCAGGCAACATCATCGTTCGCCAGAGAGGTACGCAGTTCTACCCGGGCAAGAACATGGGAATGGGAAAAGACCATACGCTGTTCGCCTTGATAGACGGTACGGTTAGCTTCAAGAGAGGAAAGTTTGACAGAAGGTACGTTTCTATCGTTCCGCTGCCGGAGCAGGTAGAAGCTTAACGCTAAGTTACAGAAAAGAGGGCGTGTCGGTTGACACGCCCTCTTTTTTTATGCCCTTTCCGAAGCTCCCCCGCACGGGGGAAGGCTGAAGGGGCTACAGGCCGATGACCGACTTCTCGACCCAGTAGACCAGTATGCCGGCCACGTAGCCGAGGAAGGCTACCCACGTGATGCGCCGCATATACCACCCGAAGGTTATCTTCTCCAGTCCCATAACGACCACGCCGGCGGCCGAGCCGATGATGAGCATGGAGCCGCCCACCCCGGCGCAATAGGCGAGCAGCTGCCAGAAGACGCCGTCGCGCGCCATGTCGCCCACCTCGGCCATAGGATACATGCCCATGCAGCCGGCCACGAGCGGAACGTTGTCGACGATGCTGGAGAGCACGCCGATGATGCTCGTCACGAGGTAGTGGTTGCCGTCGAACGCCACGTCGAGCCCCTCGCCCACGGCGGCGAGCACGCCCACCTCCTGAAGGCAGGCCACGGCCATGAGGATGCCGAGGAAGAAGAGGATGGTGCTCATGTCGACGCGCGAGATGATGTGGCTGACGCGCTTGAGCGTCCCGCCCCCGTCGCCCTCGGGAGCGCCGCGGTAGAACAGCTCGGTGACGAGCCACAGCGCGCCTAGCACGAGCAGGATGCCCACGAACGGCGGAAGGTGGGTTATCGACTTAAAGACGGGGACGAAGACGAGCCCGCCTACGCCGACCCAGAACACGGCCTTGCGCTGACCCGCCGTCAGGCCGCTGTCGGCCGTAGCCAAGTCGCCGCGGTCGATGGTCGCCGCGACGTCGCCCTTGAGCGAGAGCGAGAGCAGGTAGGCGGGAACGATGACGGACACGAGCGACGGCACGAGCAGCTCCTTGATGACGTTGGCGGCCGTTATCAGCCCCTTGTTCCACAGCATGATGGTGGTCACGTCGCCGATGGGCGAGAAGGCCCCGCCCGAGTTGGCGGCGATGATGACCAGCGAGGCGTAGACGAGGCGGTCTTTCCGGTCGTCGATGAGCTTGCGCAGAATCATCACCATCACGACGGCCGTGGTCATGTTGTCCAATATGGCCGAGAGGAAGAAGGTCATGACGGTGATGCGCCACAGCAGCCCGCGCTTCGAGCGCGTCCGCAGCAGCCCGCGCACGAAGTTGAACCCGCCGTTCTGGTCTACCGTCTCCACGATGGTCATCGCGCCCATCAGGAAGAACAGCGTGGTGGCCGTGCCGCCGAGGTGACGCTCTATCACCCCGCCCGCGGCCGAGGCCACGGCGTCGGCCGACGTCAGCCCCGGGAAGTTGCCGGGGTCGAACATATAGAGGGTCCAACAGGCCACGAGCATCAGCAGGGCCACCGCCGCCTTGTTGACCCGCGTCAGGGTCTCTAAGGCGATACACAGGTATCCGAAGATGAATACCGCTACAATCACGAGGGTTAAAGTTGACATAAGAAGCTATTTTAAGGGTTAATAATCCACGCTTTCAGCTACGCGAATATATCCAACCTTTCCGACATTCCCTCCCGTTTCTCCGCGAAAAACCCCGCGGTGTCTCCCTCACGCACACTCCCATACGAAAAAACCGTCTGGAACGTAAGAAAAACTATTGCGTGTCTGAGAAAAAAGGCATACCTTTACGTCGCAAATCTATAATTCACGTCGTGGTTTATAAAATTCACGTCGTGATTTATATAAGTCACGACGTGGTTTACATAGTTCACGACGTGAAGTAAAGAACCTGATATACAGTGACTATACTTTATATACGTGCGCTCACGACTTTTATAAGGCAGAACCAAAACTTTAGATACGTATGGCAGAATATACGATGCAAGAGGTAGAAGACCTCAACAACGCGGGAAAGACCCTCCTCTACCCACGTATGATAATAGAGGGAAAGTGCGGCAGCGACGAGCTGGCCAAAGCGATGACAAGGGGAACCTTCATCTCGTCCGGCGAGGCGAAGGCCATGCTCTGCCTCCTCGGCAGGGAGATAGCCAAGCAGATGGCCCTCGGACGGTCGGTCAAGATAGACGGCGTGGGACTGTTCTCCCCCTCGCTCGGCATCAAGAAGGGCAAGGAGAGGGAGAACGCCGACGGCAGCGGGACAAGAAGAAACGCGAGCAGCATCATGGTGAACGGAGTACACTTCCGTCCCGACAAGGAGCTGCTCGTCGAGACGGACAGGCGATGCAACCTGAGCCGGGCGAAGACGAAGTTCGCCCGACACCGCTCCCGATACACGCCCGAGCAACGACTCGACCTCGCGAGGCAACTGCTCGCGGGCCAACCCTTCATCACGGTGAAAGGCTACGCCCTGCTTACCGGACTGAGCCAGACGACCGCCGGACGCGAGCTGCGCCGATGGGCCGAAACCCCGGGAAGCGGAATCGGCAAAGACGGATTCGGCACCCACCGCGTCTACGTGGCTAAGGAACAGTAAGCCCCGGGAAAAGGAACTGGACGAAAAGCGCGGAAAAAAAGACGAAAAGCGTAGGAAGGCTCCGGCCTTTCGCGTACCTTTATCTCGAAATTTACCGGAAGACATGAATCTACCTAATAAATAAACTAACAACTATTACTAATCGAAAGAACATGGACAGAAGACATTTCCTGAAGACCGTCGGTAGCGTGGCGCTATTCACCATCGTACCGAGACACGTGTTGGGCCGAGGGTACACCGCCCCCAGCGACCAACTGACGAAAGGCATCATCGGAACGGGAGGCATGGGCCGGGCCCACGCCCCGTATGACGGCACGCGGCTCGTGGCCGTGTGCGACGTGGACGATAAGCACCTTGAGCTGGGCAAGCAGCTCGTCAAGGAACGGATAGCCGCCTATCACGACTTCCGCGACCTTATCCGCGACCCCAACGTCGACATCGTGCACATCGCCACCCCTCCCCATTGGCACGGGGTGATGTCCGTAGAGGCGGCGAAGGCCGGAAAGGACATCTGGTGCGAGAAGCCCATGACGCGCACCATAGGTGAGGGCCGGCGAGTGATGGAGGCCGTCAAGCAGCACGGCCGCGTGTTCCGCCTCAACACGTGGTTCCGCTTCCAAGACCCCTTCTACGGCCTCGGCACGCCCGTACGCCCGCTGAAGAAGCTCGTGCAGAGCGGCATGCTCGGGTGGCCGCTGAAGGTCACCGTCAGCATGCACACCGGGTTCGACTGGAAGTTCTACTGGGTGGGCAAGGAGCACCTTGAGCCTCAGACCGTACCCGCGGAGCTGGACTATGACTTCTGGCTCGGCCCCGCTCCCTACAAGCCCTACAACGCCCACCGGGTGCACCAGACCTTCCGCGGATACTGGGACTACGACAGCGGCGGACTGGGTGACATGGGGCAGCACTACATCGACCCCGTGCAGTACATCTTGGGCAAGGACGACACTAGCCCCGTCAAGGTAGAGGTCGACGCCCCGCAGCAGCACCCCGACGCCGTGGGCACGTGGCGCTCCATCACCTACACCTACGACGACGGCTGCCAGATTATCCTCTGGGGCGGAGACTACGGCAATCCCGACACCCCCTACATCGCCGGGCCGAAGGGCAACGTCTACAAGAACTTCGTCTGCGACATACCCGACTGGGAGCGCCGTCTCGCCGCCTACCCCGACCCCGAGCCGCAGGTGACGAGCTTCCTCGAAAGCGTCAGGACGCGCCGCCCCTTCGCACTGAACGAGCGCAACGGATTCCGCTCGGCCACCATCGTCAATATGGGAGCCATCGCCCTGCGCCTTAACCGCACCCTCCACTTCGACCCCGAGCGACTGGAGTTCATCGGCGACGAGGCCGCCAACCGACTCATAGACCAACCCATGCGCGCGCCGTGGGCCATTTAACGTAACACCCTATAATGTGAAAGACTCATGAAGAAGATATACATCACCATAGCGGCCCTGATGTGCACAAGCATACTGGCCGCGCAGACTCCCGCCAACCGCACCGCGAAGACCATCGTGGCCGACGTGCTCGCCCAGATGCCCGTCGCAAGGCAGGCGGAATACGACAAGCTGATGGCCGAGCTCGGCTCCACCGGCGAAGAGGGCGTACTGACGCTGACCTCGCGCCTCGACCCCGAGGGCAAGGAGAGCGACGCCGCCGTAGAGTACGCCCTGAGCGGACTGACCCACTACGCCGCGGCCGAGGGCAGGGAGACGCTCCGCCGCACCGTGGCCGAGGCTTACCTCAAAGCCCTCTCCCGCGCCACTCATCGTGAGGCGAAGGCCTTCATCATCCGTCAGCTGCAAGTCGTGGGAAGCGACGAGTGCGTCCCCGCCCTCGCCCCGCTCCTCACCGACGAGACCCTTTGCGGCCCCGCCTCCCGAGCCTTGACCGCCATCGACACGCCCGCGGCCCGCTCCGCCCTGACCGCCGCTTTGGAGAACGACGACACGCCCACGAAGGCGTTGAGGAACATCGTTCAGGCCGTGGGCGACGCCGCCGTCACCGAGGCCGAGGCCCCCTTGCAGCGGCTCCTCCCCTCCACCACCGGCGACCTGCGGACAAGCGTGTTCTACGCCCTGAGCCGCACGGGTACCGTCAACTCGCTCAAGCTGATGGAAGAGGCCGCGTACAGCGAGAACGAGCCGCCCAAGTCCGGAGCGATGGAGGCCTACATCAACCTGCTCGACCGCCTCATCGGACAAGGAGAGACGAAGGCCGTAGAGAAGGCCCTCAAGAAACTGCAACGGGAGGCCGAAGAGCAGGGATTAGTCCACGAGCGGACGGCCGCCCTGCGTCTCCTCCTCCGCTGCGAGCTGTCCAAAGGCGGCAACAGCCACGGCAAGGCCGCCAAGCTGATTACCTCCGCCATGAAGGACGGCAACAAGGAGTACCGCGTCGCCGCGCTGAACTTCGCCTCGGACAGCCTATATAATAATGTGTACCCCACCCTGTTCCGCTCGCTGAGGAGATACGACTCCGAGCGCAAGGCCGAAGCGTTGAACTGGCTCAGGCGGGAGATAAGGAACCCGCAGAAGCGCGACATCGTGAGCGGACTGGAGCTTAGCGGCGGACGGACCCCCGCTCAGGCGTTGGCCGAGCAGCTCGCCGATACGAGCTTCCAAGTGAAGCAGGCCGCCGCGTGGACACTGGCCGGCTTGGGCGACAGCGCCTCCATCCCCACGCTCGCCTCGCTGTTGCAAGACGAAGACAAGCAAGTCGCGCTGTTGGGGCAGGATGCCTTAGCGTCATTCCCGGGCGACATCAACCAAGCCGTCATCGGCGTGCTGCCGCAGGCTCCCGATACGGGAAAGATAGCCGCCATCGAGCTGTTGGCCATGCGCCGGGCCGCCGTCGGGCTGAAGCCCATACTGGCTCAGGCCGAGTCGGGCAGCGCGCCGGTCAGGAAGGCCGCCTACGCCGCGCTCAAGGACGTGGTAGAGCCGGCCCACTTCGCCCAGATGTGCGCCCTGCTCGAATCGGCCGATAAGGAATACGTCGCCCCGCTCCAGCAGGCCGTCATCGCCACACTCGCCTCCACCCCCGCCGCCGAGCGGGTAACCACCGTCAACCGACGCATGAGCGAGGCGGGAAGCAAGGGCTACCTCTACTATCAGGTACTGGCCTCCACCCATCGGGACGAGGTGATAGGCACGCTCATCGACGGCTTCCGCTCGGGTGACGAGACCAAGCGCGAAGCGGCCTTCTCCGCCCTGCTCGCCCTGAAGAACGGCAAGGTGGCGGACGAGCTGTACCGGATATGCCAAGAGCCTCCCTCGCCCAAATACTTCGACGACGCGCTGTCGGCCTACATAGACCTCACCTCCGCCTCCTCGCTGCCGGGAGAGCAGCGCCTGCTGATGCTCCGCAAGGCGATGGAGATAGCGCGGACGGACAAGCAGAAGGCTACCGTCCTGCAACGGATAGAGAAGACCGGCACCTTCTTGGGTATGCTCTGCGCCGGAGAGTTCCTCGACCAGAAGCCCGTGCAGCAGGCGGCCGCCAACGCCGTGATGAACATCGCCTTAGCCCATAAGGAGTACACGGGCGAGAAGGTGCGCTCGCTGCTGAACAAGGTGGCCGAGGTACTGGACAATCCGGACGCGAGATACCAGAAGGAGGCTATCCGCAAGCACCTCTCCGAGATGCCCGAGGGCGAGGGATTCGTCTCCCTCTTTAACGGGAAAGACCTCACCGGATGGAAGGGACTCGTGGCCAACCCGATAGCCCGGGCCAAGATGTCCGCCGCCGAACTGAGCAAGGCGCAACGGAAGGCTGACGAGGCCATGCGCCGTGACTGGAAGGTGGAGAACGGACTGTTGGTGTTCGACGGGACGGGCTACGACAACCTCTGCTCCGTCAAGCAGTACGGCGACTTCGAGATGTATATCGACTGGAAGCTCGACCCCGCGGGGAAGGAAGCCGACGCGGGTGTCTATCTGCGGGGCACTCCCCAAGTGCAGATATGGGACACGGCCCGCACCAACGTGGGGGCGCAGGTAGGCTCGGGCGGACTGTACAACAACAAGACCAACCAGAGCAAGCCGTCGAAGGTGGCGGACAACCCGTTGGGCGAGTGGAACAGCTTCTACATCAAGATGGTGGGCGACCGGGTAACGGTCAAGCTGAACGGAATAACCGTGACGGACGACGTGATTCTGGAGAACTACTGGGACCGCAAGCAACCCATCTTCCCCATCGAGCAGATAGAGCTTCAGGCGCACGGCAGCAAGGTGTACTACCGCGACATCTACATCAGGGAACTGGAGCGCAAGGAGCCTTTCCGCCTCTCCGAGGAGGAAGCGAAGGAGGGCTTCAAGATTCTGTTCGACGGAACCAATATGCACCAGTGGACGGGCAATACGGTGGACTATACCTTAGAGGACCACTGCATCTCGATGAACCCGAGCAAGAGCTTCGGCGGAAACCTCTACACGAAGGACGAGTACGCCAACTTCGTGCTTCGCTTCGACTTCCAGATGACACCGGGAGCCAACAACGGGGTCGGCATCCGTACGCCTATGGAGGGCGATGCGGCCTACGTGGGCATGGAGCTTCAAATCTTAGACTGCGAGCACCCCATCTACAAGGACATCACGCCCTTGCAGCACCACGGCTCCGTCTACGGCATCATACCGGCCAAGCCCGACCACGCTAAGGCCTTCAAGCCGGCGGGAGAGTGGAACACGGAGGAAATCGTGGCGGACGGAGACAACATACGGGTCACGGTGAACGGGATAGTCGTCATGGAGGGCAACATCCGCGAGGCGACGAAAAACGGCACGGCCGACGGGCACGAGCATCCGGGACTGTTCAACAAGAAGGGACACATCGGCTTCTTGGGCCACGGCTCGCCCATCAAGTTCCGCAACATACGCATCAAGGAGCTGAAGTAAGGAAAGCCCCCGCGGGCAAGTCCTGAAACGACGAAGCCTTCCCCCGCGCGCTGTCGGGGGAAGGCTTCTTTCTTTTTTCCGTTAACGGCCGTACTACTTCTTGCGGGTAGCCTCGATGACAGCCCGGTTAATCTCCCGAACCTTATCCAAGTCCATCTTCTCTACCTGACGGTCGTAAGTGACCAGTCCGTTTATCTCGTGCTCCACGTCCGTCGTCTGCGTATAGATGGCCGCGCTCAGCCCGAAATACTTCACCATCTGCTCCAGTTCGTTGAGCATCATCACGTAGGTATCCGTCAGCAGGTCTTTGTTCAGCATCATCTCGTAAGCGTCGTTGCGCACCGGCCACAGATGCCCCCGGACGAAGAGTCCCTTTCCGCCGAACTCGCCCAGCGAGGCGGCCCGCTTGTCGTCCGGCTTCGGCATGGCCGAAGGTTCTATGCGCCCGTAGTGGTGCATATCGATGAAGTCGCCGTTGCCCGGGTCGCCATACGCCTTGCGGTATCCCGGAGCGTAGTTATGTCCGGAGTTTCCGTTCACCAAGCGGCTCGGGTCGTACTTCTTCACCCAGTCCGTGATGTCGGTCGCCTCGAACGCTCCCCAGTTCTCGTTGAACGGAACCCACATTACGATAGAGGGAGAGCTGACGTGTTGGTCAATCATCGTCTTCAACTCCTCGCGGAACTGTTGGCGTATGGCCACCGAGTCCTTTCCGTCCGGCAGCCAGAGGTTGGGCATATCTTGCCAAACCATGAGTCCCAGACGGTCGCAGTGGTAGTACCAACGCTGCGGCTCCACCTTGATGTGCTTGCGTATGACGTTGAAGCCCGCGCGCTTGGCCAACTTGATGTCGTACATCAGCGCCTCGTCCGTCGGAGCGGTGAATGCGCCATCGGGCCAGTAGCCCTGATCCAAAAGCCCGATGTGGAACACGAACTCGCCGTTCAGCGTAGGCCGCATCACGCCGTCCACCTTGCGCAGTCCCACCGAGCGCATACCGAAGTAAGAGCTTACCTCGTCCACTACCTTACCCCTCTTGTCGGTCAGCTTCAGCTTCAGCCCGTACAGGAAAGGGTCTTCCGGGCTCCACAGCCTCGGGTTCTGGATGGGCAGATAGAACGGAGCGTTCGCGGCGCCCTCTCCGCTCGCCACCTCCTTGCCTTCCGCGTTGGCCACGACCGCCACCTTCAATCCCTCCTCCGAGGCGAAGGCCGTCACTTGCAGGCGGTTGTTCTCCACGTCCGGAACAAGCCGTATACTGGAGATGTGCTTCTCCTCCACCGGTTCGAGCCATACGGTCTGCCATATTCCGGAGGTAAAGATATAGTCTCCGTGCGGGCCGTTCTTGCCCGAGGCCGCCTTGCCGTCGTTAGGGTCGTAGGCCCCTACCACCAACACGTTCTCCCCCGACTTCAGGAAGTCCGTAATGTCTAAGGAGAAAGCGTCATATCCTCCCGTATGGCTTCCGGCCTTCTTGCCGTTCACGAAAATCGTCGCTATACGGTCCACGGCCCCGAAGTTCAGGCGCACGTTCTTCCCCTTCCACTCTTGGGGGACGACGAACGAACGCCGGTACCAGAAGCAGGTGTCCCCTTCACGGGCGATGCCGGAGAGTTCCGACTCGGGCGGATAGGGCACACGTATCTTCTCCGGACTGGCCGGAAACTCGGGAGGAACGGAGGCCGTAAGCGGGCTCGCGATGGTCTTGCCTCCCATATAGTCCCACAGTCCGTTCAGGTTCAGCCATTGGCCGCGCACCAGTTGCGGGCGGGGATACTCGGGGAAGGGCACCTCCGCCCTCAGCGCCTCTTCCGTCCACGGGGTAGGCAGGGTGAAGCGCTCCACTCCCTGCGCCCTCAAAGTCACAGCGCCTTTCAGTAAGAAAAGGCAGATAAACAGATAAACAATTGTTCTATTTCTCATCGTTATGTCATGGTTAGTATTAGTAATAAGCCGCAAAAATAGCATTAAACGAATAACTCCCAACTTAAAACCTGTTTAAATTTTGTATTCACGGGGAATTGTTTGGCGAACCCCTCCCGCATACACTCCTACCGGTTCTGCAAAAAACGGCTTCCCGACACCGGACAAGCGGAGGCGTTTTCCCCGCGAAAAATGGTCTATTTTTAAGATTTTCCCTTGAAACGAGCCCGCCAAAAATTCCGTTTTAGGCGGTCAAATCGCACAAAAACGCATAAAAAAACGTGTATTTCGGGGACGAGAGCCGCATAAACAGAGGCTTCGGAAGCGTTCGGAAAGGAAAATCGGGCGTGAGCCGTAGCCCTACCGCTCACGAGCCGCCGCCCTGTTTCTCGGGAAGCGTAGCCCTTCCGCTCGCGAGCGACTGCCCTTTCCCCGAAATCGGACGGGAATTTTACGTCTTCCAACTCCTAACAGCTCTTATTTTCAGAACAAGACAATCCTGTCTATAATTCACCGTTTTCAGTAGAACGACATTAAAAAGACAGAATCCAGACACGCACATTATCCAAACGATAAGCATACGCCCGTTTCGCTAACTATCTGAATTTCGCTAACGCCGATTTCCCGCGTTCTTTTCGTTCAAGCCGTCCCTCGACCGGAATTATCGCGTTTTTTAAGGGTCAAAATGTTCCGTTTTTCAGGATGGTCTATTTTTAAGATGTACAAGGAGCGTCCGGTTGTTGTATAAGAGTCGAACGATTGATGTACAGCGGGCAGGCGGTTACAGTACAAGAAAAAGAGCACGGTTCCCTTTGAATAGAAAGATTAAACGCCTTAGCTTCTCCATGCGGGGACAGCATGAAAATGTATGTAGAACAAATTTCTACTCTTTTTATTTGTTTATATGTAACAAAAACCTTTAATTTGCAGTTGAATCTCAGCTAGCTAGCGGGTTAGAGGGAGGTTCTTGATATAAATAACATAGAAAAGGCGTTTACGGACGTTATCTTCTACGCTCAAACTTCGCAACTTTGATCAACAAGAAGATACGGCAACGGAAGCGTCCACTTGGGTGTGTATTAGGCATCGTGATACGGTGCTTTCCTATATCACATCTGGGCGTGGGCTAGCTGCGTTGCTTATCCTTGTTGAGAGGCAATGCGAAGGCCTGAGCGTGGGATAAGCGAAAGTACAGACTCCCATGCCTTTTTTGTATATATAACCGAATCTGGGGAGGCTATAGGTTAGTTAGGTTATATAATAATGAAAAAAGCCTCTACCATAATACCGTTTGTCACGTGCATCATCTACATATTTTGGGGATGTACACACAACCAAATAGAAGTTACTTCCGAAAAAGTAATATCTCCTACCTGCGATATAAACCCCACGCTAAATGTTTATATTGAGAACTCTGGAAGTATGGACGGATATATGTGCGACGGTTCTCAACTCAAAGACGCAATCTTTGATTATATCAGTGATCTTAACGAATTTTCAAAGAAGACAAATCTATATTATATTAATAGCAAGTCTATACCTTTTAATGAGTCACTTGAGCAATATATCAAAACATTAAATCACTTCACGTTTCAGAAAGCGGGAGGAGACCGGAGTAATTCCAACATTGGACTTATGATTGATTCCATTTTAGAAAACGCAAATGACTCTACTGTAAACATATTCGTTTCAGATTGCATTTTGGACCTCCCGGCTATCAACTCGCAAAAATTCTTGAATACATGTCAGATATCTATTAAAAACGCTATTAATGAAGGTCGAAAACGCACACCAAATCTTAGTGTTGAGATATTAAAAATGACATCTGACTTTAATGGAAAATATTTCTACCCCAATGGCTCGGCAGAAATTCTTAAGGATGTGAAGAGACCATACTATATTTGGATTTTCGGCGATAATAACGTTTTAGCCAAATTAAACTCAGAAGTACCATTCTCACGTCTAAAAAAGTACGGTCTCGAAGAATCTGTTTCATTTTCAAAAACAGTTAGCATACCTTATGACATCAAAAACATGACAATAACCTCTTCAATCATCAATCCGATAAAGGGTAATTATTATGCGACTATACGAGCTGACTTTAGAGCAACTCTGCAACCAGAGAGCACAATTCAAAATCCATCAAATTATTCGTTTACCAATCCAGATATGAGTATTAAAGAAATAAAAACTATTAAAGATATAAATAGCCAATATACCCATTATCTTACTTGCGTGATACCTTGCAAAACAAGAATCATGCAAGAGAATATTGTTTTCAATCCGCCCAAAACGCCAAACTGGGTGTCTGAATCTAATGATGAAAGCGGTTTAAATATAAGAAACAACCTCACAAAAACGACAGGTATAAAACATCTCATCGAAGGTGTCGCCGATTCATACAAAAATGATATTTCAACCAGTTTCAAATTCAATATAAAACGAAAATAATATGGGAGAGTTTTTTGGAAGCATCTATTGTTGGTTTGAGGATTTTTTTGGTCTCGAACTAGCAAACTATCTTTGGGGAGTCTCTTCCCCTTTATCAGACATTAATTCTTTTATCGGGATTGGATTATCCATGTTCGGCATAAGCCTTTTTTCTGTATTGACATACTACTACGGAATAAACCATCCGCAACTGAATCATTGGTGGGGATGGGGCATATTTCTCATTATAAATAGCATTATCAATTTCATAGTAGGGTGGCAATGGGTACTCAAAGATTATGTCAATGGGAAAATGGTAGCGATCGACCCATCAACAAATATGCAGATTCCACTTAACATAGGAGAAGCGGAAATACTTTATTTCGGCATTTCAAACATGATTTTATCGATATTGGCATTTATTGTTTTTTCTTTCATTTTTAAATGGTGGAGCACAAACTGTTCTCGTGCCCCATTCTCTTTTTAAGTTGGAAAATTATGGCAAAAATATACATATTCGGGATAGGTGGAACTGGTTCTAGAGTTCTCCGTTCACTAACAATGATGTTAGCTTCAGGTGTCAAATTAAATACAGATGAAGTGATTCCTATCATCATAGATCCGGATGCCGCCAATGCAGATCTCACAAGGACTGTTGAACTACTGAATAATTACACCTCTATCAGGGAAAAATTACAGTTTAGCAACGAGAGCAGAAACCTTTTTTTTCGTACTGAGTTAAGGAAAATCCTACCAAACCATACCCTCCGGATTAATGACACAGATGACAAATCATTCCAACAGTTTATAGAGTACGCTTCCATGTCGAAGCCTAACAAAGCATTGGTAAAGATGCTATTTTCCGAGAAGAATTTGGAATCATCAATGGAGGTAGGGTTTAAAGGTAATCCGAATATAGGAAGCGTTGTTTTAAATCAAATAGCTCACTCTGATGATTTTTTTGACTTCGCAAATTCCTTCAGCGATGGAGATAGAATTTTTATAATCAGTTCGATTTTTGGAGGAACTGGAGCAAGCGGATTCCCTCTGCTTTTAAAAACCCTTCGAGAAGGAAAAGATTTCCCCAATTATAACCTCATCAATCATGCAACAATAGGAGCAGTCACTATATTACCATACTTCAAATTAAAGCAAAACAATGAAAGTGAAATAGACTCTTCGACTTTTATATCAAAAACAAAATCGGCATTGGCATATTACGAGAATAATATCTCGAAGAACGGTGCGGTTGACGCTCTATATTATCTTGCTGATGACGTAGCAAACACCTATGACAACCATGAAGGTGGCTCCGCACAACAAAACGCTGCTCATCTCATAGAGTTTTTAGGTGCTTCCGCCATCGTGGACTTCTTACATTCTAGATTTGAGACTCCAACTAATTTGGAGTTGGGCATTAAAGAAACCACAGACTCAGTGTCTTTCAATTCATTCTATCGAAAAATGTTTGAAAGGTTATACTATCCTCTTGTACAATTTGCAATGACATCAAACACCTTGACAACCAATTTGAATATATATCGCTCTAACGCCAACAAAGGAAATTTTGAAGAGCTTTATTCAAGTTCCTTCTTCAATGACTTATCAGCCTTTCTACGCAAATTCCAAATCTGGCTGAAAGAAATGAAAGAAAACAAACGTTCGCTAGATCTCTTCAACTTAAATTGCAGGAACAAACCATTTGAACTTGTCACAGGTATAAGCCCCAAACGTATATTCAGTAGATTTTCAAATTATAGCCTTATAATAGACAGATTAAATAGCGCCGTCAAAAACTGCAAAAGTAAAAATACAGAAAGTAAATTCTTAGAAATGTTCTTTTTAGCAACAGAAAAACTTGTAACGGAAAAACTCAATAGTTAAACAGCTTATGTCCAAGATATTTCGTTTATATAAAGAGGGAGCGAGCACTTATGAAGACTGGAACAACAGCCCAACATTCCCATATAATTCAAAAAATCGAGATACGATTGAAGATCCGGATGGCGCTTCCGCACGCTATGAGATAACATCAATCCCTTCCCCTTTTGCTCGAATTGATTTAATAAAAACAGCCTTTAAGGAGGTCTGCAAGCCAGACAAAAAATTAAAGAATACCAATCTTGACGGAAATTCTATTTTCCATAAAATGGTATCCGACACTCTGGATGTGGGTGAAATATTTTTCAACTTAGACAAGTTTAGCGATAAAATCGAAGTAATCAAATGGGATCCTTCCCTGATGCTGAACGAACTTGAAAGTTCAAAGATAGCGGGCCATCAGTATTTAGCAGATGCCCTTCATAAATACATGATTTCCGATTCCATAACTTACAACTTTGGAGCACTCAAAAACATTTATCTACTAAATTATGTTCAAGGACCAGATGAATTAAATATCATCGGCGCAACATCGCCAGCAACTCTATTTTTCAGTAGCGCAAATGACTTGAGCTACATCAATGACATATTTTTCGGAGAAGATAGACCATTCGATAAAAGTTATCAACCTCTATATAAAAGAGACCCTGAATTCATAAAATACTTCTTTGCCTTACGAAGCAGTATCCCAAACTTTGCCAAATGGTTTCCTGAAATTGACGATTACTTGGCCAAAACACTTCGTGAGATAAAAGAATACGAACAAAGAAATGCATTGCTTAATATTACTTCTAATGTTTTCGACCAACTTTCAACAATCTCCGTTGCTAACGTTCAACAGAATGACATTGTAGAAGTTCTAGGATATGAACTGTACAAAAAAACAAGACGTTCAGCGAGTTCCGCAAGCGACTTTACTATAAAGACTACAAAAAATACGCCGCTTCAACCTTTAGTATTGCCTATTGAAGCAGGGAACAAATATAGTAATCTTCAATACATTACGGGAAAATGGGGGAAATTAAATGCCGCTCCTTATTTTGAAAAAGAAACAGACATTACGAAAAGAGTTCTGCCTTTTGAAGGGTCACATAATCCTTATCTTACAATAAGCGATTTCTTGGAGGATATAATCATTAGAGTACCCCACACTCTCAACACAGACAAATTCTTTGACGGAAATCTGCAACTAAAGGAAAAGGAATTATCTTATCTCCTCCCTGTAAAACCTCTTTTATTCGAGTATTTCTCCCCTGAAGAGATTCAAGGCAATCTGCCAGATGGAAGCCCTATGCTTGAAATGAAAACACTAGCCGGAAGTTCCGGAGTAAAAGTCATAATTCGTATACCCATAAAAGGAGCAAGCAATATCTCATATATTGAATACGTACGACTTTATTACAATAACCGAAATGCGGATATTTCAAATAACGAAGGCAGCATAACTGAATTCAAATTTACCGGATTTGTAATGCCTCAGATCAAGTTCAATAATGATAAAGACGCAATATATAACATTTCATGTATTCAATCTGTAACAGGAAAAAATGAATTCATATTTTACAATGGGACCAAACAAGTTACAGTAAAATCCCGTACCTGCCGTAACGAGGATCAACAAATTATGATAAAAGCCGATAATTATTTAATCGAAAAGTCGAATTTCGAGTTTATACAGGTCCAAAATAATTACGGTCATTGCGGCATTATTCTTCCTATTTTTAAACGACAACAAAATGTTGAAAATTTTGAATTTGCAATTGATCTAGGAACATCCAATACCCATATCGAATTTCGCAAAGAAAATGAAAAGCCTGAAGTTTTTTCTTTTACGTCCAAAGATCGGCAACTCTGTGAAATATTCATTCCTATTAAAAATGAATTCGGCTCAATTGAAGACTTAATAGAAGAGACGGAACTCATCGAAAAGGACTTTGTCCCAAATGAAATAGGTCAATCCGACTTTCATTTCCCAACACGCACTGTATTATCATGCGCTAAAATAGTGGACTGGACCAACGCCATAGATCCATTTACATTAGTAAACCTACCTTTTACATATGACAAACGAAGCGGATTATCCTATAACAACTTCAAATACAACATCAAATGGGGTCATGGAGATGAACTTCGGGTTATGGAATCATACGTGCGCTGTCTCATGCTTATTATTAGAAA
Organism: uncultured Bacteroides sp.; assembly: GCA_949285075.1. Lineage (GTDB taxonomy): Bacteria > Bacteroidota > Bacteroidia > Bacteroidales > Bacteroidaceae > Bacteroides. The sequence goes on from CASDXF010000009.1 coordinate 18,624, forward strand.
CAAAGTTCTTCTAAACAATGGAAACTTACAACATACTAAAATCACATGGTTCTATCCCATAAGTATGCCCCCCAAGCGTCTTAACAGACTGAAAGCAACATGGGACGATGCCTATGAAAAATATTTCGGAAATGGTGTTACCAATTACATGACGGAGTCTGCTGCCCCAATCCAATATTTTTTCAAGAAGTACTCTACCGCAACAGATTTAATAAACATTGATATTGGTGGAGGAACCACAGACATTGCTTTCGCAAAAGATAAGAACATAAATTATGTAACATCATTTCGTTTCGCATCTAATAATCTTTTTGAAAATTCATTTTCAGAAATTGACGACAATAACGGCATTATTGACAGGCATAAAAACGAGATTTTGAAGATACTTGAAGAGAAACAGTTACTTGATCTTATCCGTGTTTATAATAGTCCTAACAATACACGACCTGCAAATATGGCCTCTTTTTTGTTTGGACTTAAAGACAATACCATTCCTCAAAAAGCTGGAATTAATACTAAAGCTATTGATTTCAATCAAATCTTGCAAGAAGACGAAGATTTTAAGATTGTATTTATAATCTTCTATACGGCTATTATTTACCACATCGCACAAATCATAAAAATACTCAATTTAGACGTACCTCGTCATATATCTTTTAGCGGAAACGGTAGTAAAATCATACGAATAATAACCCTTGAATCAAAAGATCTTGCACGTTATACAAAGTTAATCTTTGAAAAAGTTCTAAATAAGCCCTATGGAAAAGAGCTTGATCTTATTGGCCTTGAAAAAGGATCCGATCCTAAAGAGTCCACTTGCAAAGGAGGTATTATTGGTTCTAAAAACCAAAATGATCAAAATAAAACACTCGTACTCAAAGGGGATTGTAGCGGAATCATTAGTCAAGCAGACACTTATGCAACAATCACCAATGATTATAAACGCCATATTATAACCTCCGTTGAAGATTTCTTCAGATTTGTACTTATTGAGTTAGATAAAGAATTCGATTTAGACAGTAATTTTGGCGTTAAAAAGTCTTCTATTCATATCGCTCAAGAAATCTCCCGTAAAGACCTTTCAACTTTTCTTGAAAAAGGGATAAAACAGCGTCGAGAAGAAGTGGAAGCTAATGAAACGATTGAAGAAACTTTATTTTTCTACCCAATAAAGGGAGTTCTTAACGCAATATCTACCGAAATATATAACAAATTACAAAACCAATGAGATGGAAAAGATATTCAAAAACACAGTCTTTATAATAGTCACATTCTTTCTTATAGGAATAGCAAATAACAGCTGCAATGATAGTGATATTTCCGCTACTACAACTACGCAGAGAGAAGGCATAGAGACACTAAAAGAAGATGTTAAATCATTTAAAAATCGACTTAATGACACACTCAAAGAAGAGCATTCAAGTACTTCTTCATTAACTGAAAAAACAAGAAATAACCATCATAGTAAAAAGTGGTCAATTCTTATCAGATGGGGATTAGGACTGATTAGTCTAATATTTGCTTTGGCTGCTTTTATTACTGCCAACAGATCTAAAATTAAAATAAAACAAAACAGAAATGAGAGCAGAAATGAAATTGAAAACCTAAAAAGTCAACTAAAATCTTATTTAGCTAATAACAACAGTAGTTGGAAAAGGAATATTCATACCACTCCTATTGATAATTATAAACTCTCAGATATAGAAAAAAAAATCAATCATCTAGAAAACGAACTTTCTAAAATGGCAATGGTTTCTTATTCAGCACACAATATTACCTTACCCCAATCCCAAACACCCCCCGTACCCCAACAATTTAATACTAAATCAGCTTACTTTGGCACTGCAATAAGCGGCGAAAAGGGTAAAGGATATTTCAAGAAATTATTAGCAAATAAAGAAGACGCTCGTTTTTCGGCTCAAATAACAGATAAAAAAGCAATGTTTGCACCTATAGTACCTTTAAACGCAATAATTTCAAGTGACGCAATGGATTTAGCAATCGAATTCATAGGCGTATCAAAGAATGAAGCGGTTGACATGTCTATTACCCATGAGGGAATAGCACAACAAGTTGGTGAAAAATGGATTATAATACAAAAAGCGATAATTAAACTGAAAAAATAAATTAAAACTATGCACGCAACAGTACCTATAATAATTATCATTATTGTTTGTATACAGTTATTCTTCTTTATAAAGAATTTCTCACGTATGCGACAATTCAGTAATATCTTTATTGAATTTGGTTCATGGAAGCTGAGAAGAAATGTAGACACGAATCTTGTAGATGGCGTTTATGGAAATGGTAATAACATTTTCACAGCAATCATCGTATCCATCAATAAATACTTAGGAAATAATTCCGGATCAGTTATTGACTTTAACCTTCTAAAAGACGCTGTAGACCGCCATTGCGATTCTATAGAAAATGACATTGCGACACAAACCCCTATACCTCTTTATTGGGGCTTGGCCGGAACAATGGCCGGTGTCATAATAGGACTTTGGGATTTACTCAAATCAGATGCAATTATGACACTTATGGGTAGTAGCGGAAGCATCAGTATTGCATCGCAAAACGCAGCATCCGGCATAAACTCCTTACTTAGCGGTGTGGCATGGGCCATGCTAGCTTCTATCTGCGGAATTCTCCTTACCACAGCAAATTCTCTTTTGTTCAAACGATGCAAACTAAAAGAGGAAGAAGGGAAAAACTCTTTTCTTGCATGGATGCAATCGGAATTATTACCGGAATTACCCTCTGATACCTCGGAAGCCCTTAGTAAACTCGTTAAAAATTTAAATCGTTTCAATGACATATTCGCTCAAAATACGACAGACTTGGGTAATACTCTTAATGCTGTAAATCAATCGTATGCTATTCAAGCCGATATTATAAAAACCGTTCATGATATGGATGTCATGAAAATGGCTCAAGCAAATGTACATGTTTTAAAGGAACTACAACAATGTACAGATAAACTCGAAATGTTTAATCAGTATCTCAACAAAATTGAAGGTTACACTACTACCATCCACAAATTTGAATCCTTGTTTAAAGAAGAAATTAATAGAATACATATATTAGAAGAAATTCGAGATTTCTTTAGCCGTCATAAAGGAGAAATCGCAAAAACAACCGCCGATGCGGATAACGCAATCCGTGATTCTCTTTCAAAAATTAAAGAGTCAACATCCACAAACCTCAATGAGTTACACGTACAATTTATTGAGCAAAACGAAGTCTTTAAAGATATTCTTAAGACTGAAAAGGAGTCGTTTGAACAATTTATAACAGACTTGAACACTCAAATCAGTACACAAATGACCCAAATGCCTCAGTTAATGGAACAATTAGAAGAAATCGCATTTATCCCTATGCGCCTTGATAAACTAATTGACAAAATAGAGAAATCAAATACTTGTCTCGCTAATGACATCTCTCAATCAGTTAAACAATCTTTAGGGTATACGAAAACGAACAATCAGTCCTCCGATACCCCCATATCTCCAACAAAGAAAAGCGAATCAATACCCCAATGGATGAAATTCTCAGGTTGGGCCGCAATTGTTATCATCGCAATTACGTGCATTATACATATTATCACACTTTTTTTCCCTCTAAATATCTATAAAAATCAATATGCTTACAATTCTGAGAAAACATCACTCAACGAATCCACCAAATTTCAACAAAACGGCAATAATCCCCTATTAAACAACTATCAATACGATCAACTTACACTATGACTCAAAAAAAAGAATCATTTTTTTGGACTAGTTATTCAGATCTTATGACAAGTCTTTTCTTTGTCATGTTGGTTTTATTTATACTTGTCATAGTCCTTTTACATAAACGAATGGAGGCAACCGAATCTCAGTTACAAGAAATTAAAAAAGTGGAACAGTCAACAAAGGACTTAAGTCGTGACTATTTCATATATCGCCCAGATTATAAAAAATATGTTCTAACTATTCAGGTTCGCTATCCTGCGGGTAAGTCCGATTTAAAAGACATGATATCAACCGATAAAAAAGAACAATTACTTCAACTCACATCCGCAGGTCGTGAGATTCAAGACTTTTTAAAGAAGCACAGTGAAAATCAATACATTCTTATCATTGAAGGACAAGCATCTAAAGACAACTATCCATACAACTACGAATTAAGTTATCAACGCGCACTTGCTTTAATGCGCTTTTGGATTGAAGATTCCCATATTAAATTTGACAACAATTGCGAGATTCTCATATCCGGAAGCGGCGACGGCAAACTTGATACACATTCCATGCGCGAAAGAAATGAAACCGAAAATCAACGTTTTCTTATTCACATTTTACCAAAAAACATTTTTGAGAACAATGACAATCAATAAAATAATTATAGCACTATTATCTATTGTATGTGTACATTATTCTTGTGCTCATAAATCCGGCCATGACAAGAATAACCATTCTTGTCAATTCTCAAATCATGAAATAAAGAGCGTATCGACCAACACATTGAATGATCATAATGGCAGAAATAAACTTGACGGGCCAAGAGTATTTACGAAATACAATACCGCTGTATTCATGATTTTTACTTCAGACAAATACAATATATATCAAGGCTCTGGGTTCTTTATAAACCCGAACGGCCTCGCAGTAAGCAACTATCACATTTTTAAAGGCACAAAGATTGGAAAAGAAGGAATCAAACTCGCCGGATGCAATAAAATTCATAAAGTCACAGAAGTCATTAAAAGTAGTGAAAATGAAGATTTCATTTTATTCCGAATTAATATTTCCAATACCAATTTTATCCCATTAGCTAAACATAAGCCCAGTGTTGGTGAAAAAGTATATGCTATAGGTAGTCCTCGCGGGTTAGAAAACACCTTTTCATCCGGAGAAGTATCTCAATGGCGAGACAAGAATCTGATGCAAATATCAGCCTTAATAGACCACGGCAGTAGTGGAGGTGCTCTTATAAATGAATATGGAGAAGCCGTCGGCATTACTTCTGGCTCATTCGCCGATGGTTCACAAGCAAATTTAAATTACGCATGGAGTATTGATGTCATAAAACCATATGTAGATGCAGCAACCTTTAAATAGGTATAAGTATAGACTGGCTAAGGAACAAAGAGAAAATAAAAAATTATCAAATATCTCCTTTAAAAACTTATACGCAACTCCCCATACAGAAAAACAACTGTTCCGCAATTCATTGAATTGCGGAACAGCCCATTAACCTTATTAAACATCCGTGGAGCTGGAGGGAATCGAACCCTCGTCCAAACGAGGAAATCATAAGCTTTCTACATGCTTATCTTTGCCTAAGTTTTCGTGCCAGAACAGAACCAAAGCCATCACATCCTGACCTTATCCTTTAAAGTTTCATCAGAGGTACAAGGCTACCTCTGACTATCCCCGATTTGACTGCACCACTTGACCGGAATACTTCGGAGCAACAGTTTCCGAGTGATGTCTCGTCCCAACACCTTGTGTCGGGATTAAGCTAATCTACTGTACTTCGATTAAGCAGCAAGAGCGTAGTTAGTTTCGCCAGATAATCTTTTGATAACTGAGATTCAAGTGGAAATTATCGACCCACTGCATGCTTACTTACCATTTCTTCCCGCTGTCAAATCCAGTCAACCCCATGACCCTCTACGGATAAGAAATACCGAAAGTTGGCCGCAAAGGTAAGAATTTCTCCAAAATTAGCCTTCGGACATTCATAAATATTAGCCCGCGTAGCCCGAACTGACCCGTTTTTTCACCATTATTAAGGAAGCGGAAGACGCTGTCCGTAAAAGGATGGCTTTATCCGCCACGTTTCAGGTCCATTTGGAATTTAACGACCCTTGCCTAAGAAAAAGGATAAGAGAATCACCTTGTTCGATTTTTGTTTATCTTTGTCCCCCAAAAGAATATTCTAAAAGAAAGACGAAGATATGCTTACCATTAAACAAATTACAGAGAACAAGGAAGCGGTAATCCGTGGATTGGAAAAGAAGCACTTCACGAACGCCACGGAGGCGATTGAAGGGGTTATCGCCCTGAATGACAAAAGACGAGGCACACAGAACCTATTAGATAAGAACTTGGCGGAAGTTAACTCGCTATCGCGCACCATCGGACAGCTGATGAAAGAGGGCAAGAAGGAGGAAGCGGAAAAGGCGAAGGCGCGCGTCGCCGAGTTGAAAGAGGCGAACAAGGAACTGGAAGCCGCCATGACACAAGCGGCCACCGATATGCAGAACCTGCTGTACACCATCCCCAACGTGCCGTACGACGAGGTTCCCGAAGGGGCGACCGCCGAGGACAACGTGGTGGTGAAAATGGGAGGCATGGAGACGGAGCTGCCCAAAGACGCGCTTCCCCACTGGGAACTGGCCAAGAAGTATGACTTGATAGACTTCGACTTGGGCGTAAAGATTACCGGAGCGGGATTCCCCGTATACAAAGGGAAAGGGGCCAGACTGCAAAGGGCGCTCATCAACTTCTTCCTTGACGAAGCCAGAGAAGCGGGATACACTGAAATTATGCCGCCTACCGTAGTGAACGCCGCTTCAGGATACGGAACGGGACAGTTGCCGGACAAGGAGGGACAGATGTACCACTGCGAGATAGACGACTTGTACCTGATTCCCACGGCGGAGGTACCCGTGACCAACATCTACCGCGACGTGATACTGGACGAGAAGCAACTGCCCATAAAGAACTGCGCCTACACCCAATGCTTCCGGCGCGAAGCGGGCTCTTACGGTAAGGACGTGCGAGGGCTGAACCGCCTGCACGAGTTCTCTAAGGTTGAGTTGGTCCGCATCGACAAGCCGGAACACTCCAAGCAGTCGCACCAAGAGATGCTGGACCACGTGGAGAACCTGCTAAAAAAGCTAGAACTTCCGTACCGCATACTTCGTCTGTGCGGAGGAGACATGAGCTTTACCGCCGCCATCTGCTATGACTTCGAGGTGTACAGCGAAGCGCAGAAGCGGTGGCTCGAAGTCAGCTCCGTGTCCAACTTCGACACTTACCAAGCCAACCGCCTGAAGTGCCGCTACCGCACCGGAGAAAAGAAGACGGAGCTTTGCCACACGCTGAACGGCTCGGCGTTGGCGTTGCCGCGCATCGTCGCCGCACTGCTTGAAAACAACCAGACGCCGGAAGGCATCAAGATTCCCAAAGCATTAGTTCCCTATTGCGGTTTCGATATCATCGATTAAAAATACGTAAGGCTATCTACAATGTGGGTAGCCTTATTTTTTCGGAATAACAAAACAATAAAGACATGTCAGAAGTAGCCCCTTTAATATCCGACCTCGCCATCATACTGATTGTCGCCGGCATAGTGACCTATATATTCAAATGGCTAAAACAGCCGGTCATACTCGGCTATATCATAGCGGGGGTCTTGGCGGGACCGTCCACCTCTTTCCTGCCTACCATATCCGACCAAGCCAACATCAAGATTTGGGCGGACATAGGCGTAATCTTCCTTCTTTTCTCAATGGGACTGGGATTCTCGTTCAAGAAACTGGTGAACGTCGGATTTACGGCCTTCATCGCCTCCATCATCATCATATGCGGCATGGTGTTCTTAGGGTACACGGCGGGAAACATGATGGGGTTCTCGCACATGAACAGCATGTTTCTGGGAGGCATGCTCTCCATGTCATCGACGGCCATCGTCTTCAAGGCGTTCAATGACATGGGGCTATTGGAGCAGAAATTCACGGGGGTCGTACTGGGCATTCTGGTCGTGGAGGACCTGATGGCCGTCATCATGATGGTAGTCCTCTCCACACTGGCCGCAAGCAACCACTTCGAAGGCTCGGCTATGCTAGAAAGTATCTTAAAACTGGCGGCGTTCCTTATTTTCTGGTTCGCGCTCGGTATCTATCTGCTGCCTACCTTCATGAAGAAAGTCCAACACTTCATCAGCGACGAGATGCTGCTGATTATCTCGTTAGGGCTCTGCCTCGGCATGGTTATGATAGCCACCAAAGCGGGATTCTCGTCGGCCTTAGGAGCGTTTGTCATGGGGTCACTGTTGGCCGAGACGGTAGAGGCCGGAAAGATTGAATCGGTTGTCCAACCCGTAAAAGACCTGTTCGCCGCCATATTCTTCGTTTCCGTAGGAATGATGATAGACCCCGTGGTCATCTGGGAGTACATCATCCCCATCCTTATCCTCACGATACTTGTCCTTATCGGGCAGTCTTGCTTCGGCACGATTGGAGTCTTCCTCTCCGGACAGCCGCTGAAGGTAGCCGTACAGTCCGGCTTCTCTCTGACGCAAGTGGGAGAGTTCGCCTTCATCATCGCCTCGCTGGGAGTAAGCCTGAAGGTGACCGACGACTACCTGTATCCCATCATCGTCGCGGTTTCCGTAATAACCACTTTCCTTACTCCCTACATGATACGCCTTTCCGAGCCGACTTATGGCTTTATCGAAAGGCATATTCCCGACTCGCTGAAAAGCTACCTCATGCGCTACACCTCCGGAACCGTAACCATCCGCAACGAGGGGACGTGGTACAAGCTGCTAAAGTCTATGCTGATTTCCGTCGGCATATATACGATAATCTGCATATTCTTCATCGCCATGTTCTTTACTTACGTGCACCCGATAGTGCAAGAGAAGCTGCCGGGCATCAGCGGAAGCCTGCTGAGTTTCCTGATTGTCTTCGCCGTCACCTCTCCGCTGATGTGGCTCATCATCATGAAGAAGAACAACTCGCCAGAGTTTCATAGGCTGTGGGAAGACAGCAAGTTCAACCGGGCTCCACTGATTTCACTGGTACTTGTCAAAGTCATTATCTGCACAATGATGATGATGGGCATCGTCGTGCGCATATTCAACATCGCTTTAGGGGCGGGACTGGTGGTCGCCGTGCTCATCATCGGAAGCATTTACTTCTCCAAGTGGATTAAGAAACGCTCCCTCATGATAGAGAACCGCTTCCTATCGAACTACGAAGGCGAACAGCCTCAGCAAAAGGAGGCGAAGGGAAAAGCAGCGCACGCTACCGTACCCTTAGACAACAATACCCCATTCAAGGAACTTCACTTGGCCGACTTCACCATCGCTCCGGAATCGCTCTACGTAGGACGCACGTTGGCTGAAACGGAACTTCGGAAGCGCTTTCAGGTGAACGTCATCGCGATTGCGCGGGGCGACATCCACATCGAGGCGCCAAGCGGAAAGGAGTTTCTATACCCCTACGACCGCATCACCGTGGCCGGGACGGACGAACAGCTGAAGGACCTCCGCGCCTCGCTTGAGGAAAAGGTCGCGATAACGTCAAAAGACACCGCGGCGCGAAACATGAAAATCAAGGCGCTAAGCATAGAGCACGACTCCGGGCTCATCGGAAAGTCCATCCTGCAAGCCAACATTTCCGACTGTATCATTCTTGGGTTAGAAAGCGGAAGCGATAGCACCATGAATCCCAAGCCGGAAACAATCCTGAAAGAGAATGACGTGGTATGGCTCATCGGCAAGCCGGAGGCCATAAAGAAACTGGAAGCGGAGCAAAGGGCGAACTAACGCCTTCACTTGAATCCTCGGGAAGGCTCCCTCCCGAGGATTCAAGTATTTCGGCCCATTAAACCTGCGTATGTCGAATAAACGCCTGATAACCAATCCCCTTTAATACATCAGCCCCGCTTCTCAGAGAAAAGGGCATCACTTGGTAGCTATCTTGACGTTCACTTGATAGCTACCTTGACGTTCACTTGATAGCTACCTTGACATCCACTTGGTAGCTACCTTGACATTCACTTGGTAGCTACCTTGACATCCACTTGGTAGCTACCTTGACATCCACTTGGTAGCTACAAAGTAAACCCCTTCTTTGGGAAAGCGGCGATTCAGTATAGTATATTGCCATATCCATGCCTAAGGAGACGCGGACCCGCCCTTAAATCCGTCCGCTTTTTCCCTATATCGCGACTCGCCAGTCGCTGTACAACAATCGCCCGATTCATGTACAGCAACCGGACGATTCCTGTACATGAAAAAAAATGCTTCATTCACTGTCACTGAGGTTACATGCAACATCCGTATCCGTAAATGAAACATTTTTTGCATCTTCCCTCAAGCCAAGCCCTTACATTTGCTACAAAAACGAGACAAGCTATTATGGATAATATAAAAAGACGCACGCGCAACAAACACCCGGCTAAAGCCTAAGGATAGGCAAATATTTTCCCGCAGATTTGATAAATCGGGAAAAAGGAAGTAGCTTTGAAGCGCGACAGCGCAAGCCACATACAATAAGACATTGAAGATTATAAACAAACTAATAAAAACGAATTATGGCAACTAAATACGCGAAACTAATACCTGTCATGCTTTGCTTTTTCGCGATGGGATTTGTCGACCTAGTAGGCATCGCTTCCAATTACGTAAAAGCGGACTTGGGACTTACCGACTCAGAAGCGAACATCTTCCCCTCGTTAGTATTCTTCTGGTTCCTGATATTCTCCGTCCCGACAGGCATACTGATGAACCGCATCGGGCGGAAGAACACCGTACTGCTCAGTTTAATCATTACTTTCCTGTCGCTCCTTATTCCCGTTTTCGGAGACGGCTACGTGACCATGCTTTGTTCCTTCTCTCTGCTCGGGATAGGAAACGCGCTGATGCAAACGTCGTTGAACCCCTTGTTGAGCAGCATCGTCAACGGAGACAGGCTAGCCAGCTCGCTGACCTTCGGGCAGTTCGTCAAGGCGATAGCCTCTTTCCTCGCCCCTTACATCGCCATGTGGGGAGCGACGCAAGCCATACCTTCTTTCGGGCTCGGATGGCGTGTGCTGTTCCCTGTATATATGACCATCGCCATTTTCGCCATCGCGTGGCTCGCCCCGACTCCTATCGAAGAAGAGAAGAGCGACAATGGCTCTTCCGGATTCGCCGACTGCTTCCGGCTATTGGGTAACCCCTTCATCCTGCTGTGCTTCATCGGCATCATGTGCCACGTGGGCATCGACGTGGGCAGCAACACCACCGCTCCCAAACTGCTCATGGAGCGTGTAGGGATGACGCTAGACGAAGCGAGCTTCGCCACCAGTCTGTATTTCATCTTCCGCACCGTGGGCTGCCTGTCCGGAGCCGTCATCCTGCAAAAGGTACGGGCGCGTTCGTTCTGGATAGTCAGCACGGGGTGCATGCTCGTCGCGATGCTCGGCCTGCTGATAGCCGACGCGCGATACATCATCTACGCCTGCATCGGGCTCATCGGCTTCGGCAACAGCAACGTGTTCTCCATCATCTTCTCGCAGGCTTTACTGGCCATACCGGAGAAGAAGAACGAGATATCCGGCCTGATGATTATGGGCCTTTTCGGAGGAACCGTATTCCCGCTGCTCATGGGATTCGCCAGCGACGTCGTAGGACAGAGCGGAGCCGTGGCCATCATGACAGCAGGCGTCGCCTACCTTATCTATTATACCCTTAAAATCAAGCGCTAACTCACAAAAGAAATACATGTCATTATGAATAACAAGTTTGTAGTAGGAATGGGCGAGGCACTGTGGGACGTGCTGCCCGAAGGGAAAAAGATAGGCGGAGCGCCGGCTAACTTCGCCTACCACGTTTCGCAGTTCGGACTGAACAGCTGCGTAGTGAGCGCGGTGGGCGACGACGCGTTAGGCGCGGAGATACTCGACAACTTCCGCCAGAAGGAGCTGAACACGCGGATTGCCCGTGTGCCCTACCCTACCGGAACGGTGCAGGTAGAGCTCGACGAGGCGGGAGTTCCGCGCTACGACATCAAGGAAGGTGTGGCTTGGGACAACATCCCGTTCACGACCGAACTGGAGGAGTTGGCCAAACAGACCCGTGCGGTATGCTTCGGTTCGCTCGCCCAACGCTGCGCGGTCTCCCGGGAGACGATAAACCGCTTCCTTGACACCATGCCCGACGGCGAGGGGCAATACAAGATTTTCGACATCAACCTGCGGCAAGGTTTCTATACGGAAGAGATTATCCGTGACTCCCTGCGCAAGTGCAACATACTGAAGATTAACGACGAGGAGCTAATCACGGTGAGCCGCATGTTCGGCTATCCCGACATCGACCCGCAAGACAAGTGTTGGATTCTTCTGGCCAAATACGGTCTGAAGATGCTGATTCTCACCTGTGGAGTCGACGGAAGTTACATCTTCACCCCGGGCTGCGTCTCTTTCGTGGAGACCCCGAAGGTAGAGGTAGAAGACACGGTGGGAGCCGGCGACTCCTTTACCGCCTCTCTCGTCTCCGCCCTGCTCAGCGGACTGCCTATAGGCGAGGCGCACCGCTTGGCGGTAGAGACCTCCGCCTACGTCTGCACGCAGAACGGAGCGATGCCGCGACTGCCCCAAGCCTTGACCGGACGAGTAACCAATCGATAACGAAATACCACCATTCGACAAACCAAAAACAAATCGCATTATATTATGAACAATAGAATTTCTAAAGCCACGGGCATCCTTTTCCTGTCCTGCTTTCTGTGCGTTCTCGGAGCGAAGGCGGGCGAAGTGACGCTCAAAATCACCAAGCAATATCTTAACTTCCCGGTCTCTCACAAGGTAGACCGCTCGCGCATGACGTTCAGCGTCGCCGGAGAGCCTGACCTCTCGGTTGTAATACGCCTCGCCCCGGCCGAAGCCGACTACTGGGTGTTCAAGGACGTATCGGCGTGGAAAGGAAAGACCGTGAAGATTAACTACGAGGGCAACGAGGCCGGACTCGCGAAAATCTATCAGGCTGACCAACCAGCGGAGCAGGAAACCATGTACAAGGAGAAGAACCGTCCGCAGTTCCACTTCACCACGCGCCGCGGATGGATTAACGACCCCAACGGATTGGTCTATTACAACGGAGAGTATCACCTCTTCTATCAGCACAACCCTTACGAAAACGAGTGGGAGAATATGCACTGGGGGCACGCCGTGAGCCGGGACCTCATCCACTGGACAGAGTTGCCCGACGCGCTCTATCCCGACCATCTGGGAACCATGTTCTCCGGGTCGGCAGTGATAGACTACGACAACACCTCCGGCTTCGGCAAGAAGAACAATCCGGCTATGGTAGCCGCCTATACCGCCGCAAGCGCAGAGAAGCAGGTGCAGTGCATCGCTTACAGCCTCGACAACGGACGCACGTTCACGAAATACGAGAAGAACCCCGTCATCGACTCGAAAGCGAAATGGAACTCGCAGGACACCCGCGACCCGAAGGTATTCTGGTACGCACCCGGAAAGCACTGGGTACTGGTGCTCAACGAGCGTGACGGACACTCCATCTACAACTCGGACAACCTGAAGGACTGGACGTACCAAAGTCACGTAACGGGATTCTGGGAATGCCCCGAACTGTTCGAACTGCCGGTAGACGGCGACAAGAACAACACGAAGTGGGTGATGTACGGAGCCACGGGCACGTACATGATAGGTTCCTTCGACGGAAAGGTGTTCACCCCCGAGTCAGGGAAGCACTGCTACACCACCGGGTGCATCTACGCCGGACAGACCATCAACAACATTCCCGCGTCGGACGGACGGCGCATACAGATTGGTTGGGGAAGGGTGACGCACCCCGACATGCCCTTCAGGGGAATGATGATGCTGCCCACGGAGCTGACGCTGCGCACCACGAAGGACGGCGTTCGCCTGTACAGCAATCCGGTGAAGGAGACCGAGGCGCTGTTCACTCCGCTAAAGTCGTGGAAGTCGCTCTCCTCCGACGAGGCGAACCGACTGATGAAGGAATACTACGACGCCGACTGCCTCCGCATAAAGACTACCATCAAGCTGTCGCACGCCACGGACGCGGGCTTCAACCTCTTCGGACAACGGATGATAGGCTACGACATGAACTCCAACACGCTGAACGGAGTGTTCTACTCGCCGCAAGACCCGACGAGCATGGAGCTTACCGCCGACATCTACATTGACCGCACCACCATCGAGGTGTTCATCGACGGAGGCGTCTACTCTTACTCGATGGAGCGCCGGCCCGACCCGAACAACAAAGAGGGCTTCCACTTCTGGGGAAACCGCATCGAGGTGAAGAACCTTGAGGTGTTCTCCGTAAAATCCATCTGGTAAACGGATGGCAAGTTCACGAATACAGGTTAGCGTCGGGAGGATTTCCCCCTTCCGGCGCTATACGCTTATTTAACTTCACTAACTGACCGCCGACATGCCACGCCTGCAACCGCTATTCATTCTACTCCCGCTTCTGCTCGTCACGGCCTGCGCGCCCAAGCAGCCACGCTACCTCATCGGGGTGTCGCAATGCAGCAACGACGAGTGGCGCACGCAGATGAACAAGGAAATCATGCGGGAGGCCCTGCTCTACCCCGAGGCGGAAATACGCATCCGGACGGCGAAGGACAACAGCGGACAGCAGAGCAGGGACATAGAGGAATTCATCCGACAGGGGGTAGACTTGCTCATCGTCTCCCCGAACGAGGCGGACACCATTGCCGAGGTCATCGAGGAGGCGTACGGCAAGGGGATTCCCGTGCTGCTCTTCGACCGGAAAATACACTCGGACAAGTACACCGCCTACGTCGGGGCGGACAACTACGCCATCGGGCAGAGCGCGGGGGCGTACATCGCCACAAGGCTGCGGGAGCGGGGAAAGGTAGTGGAGCTGACGGGACTGAAGGGCTCCACCTCGGCCATCGAGCGACATAAGGGACTGATGAGCGTGCTCGCGGACTATCCCGGAGTGGAGGTGGTGGCCTCGGCGGACGCGGGATGGTTTCAGGAAGCGGCCGAGACCGCGTTCGACTCCATACTGCGGAAACACCCGGACATCGACCTGCTCGTGGCGCAGAACGACCGGATGGCTATGGGAGCCTATCAAGCGGCCAAGCGGCAGGGACGCGAGAAGGAAATGGTCTTCGTGGGCGTGGACGCACTGACGGGCGAGGGCTTCGGCGTAGACATGGTGGCGCGGGGCGTACTGGACGCGACCTTCATCTACCCCACGGGAGGGGACAAGATTGTGGACGTGGCTATGGCCATACTGAAAGGAAAGCCGTACGACAAGGAGACGCTGCTCTCCACGGCCTTAGTCGACAAGGCGAACGCGAGGGTCATGCAGATGCAGACCGCGCACATCAATACGCTGGACAACAAGATAGAGGCGCTGAACCGGCAGATAGACACCCACCTGATGCGATACGACAATCAGCGCATGTTCCTCTACGCCTGCGTGCTCATCCTAGCCCTCTTCATCGTGCTGCTGCTCTTCGTGGTGCGGGCCTTCTGGAACAAGAAGCTGATGAACACCGAGCTTGAGGGGCAGAAGCGGGAACTGGAACGGCAGCGCGACCAAGTGGTGGAGCTGTCGCGACGGCTAGAGGAAAGCACGAGGGCGAAGCTCTCCTTCTTCACGAACATCTCGCACGACTTCCGCACGCCGCTGACGCTCATCATAGACCCCATCAATCAGCTGAAGCGGGACAACACGCTAGGGCAGCGAGAGCGATTCCTGCTCGACATTATCCACAAGAACGTCACGGTGCTGCTGCGGCTCGTCAACCAGACACTGGACTTCCGCAAGTACGAGAACGGGAAACTGAAGCTGCACCTCAGCCGATTCGACCTCGCCGCCGGACTGAAGGAGTGGACAGAAGCCTTCCGCGCGCTGGCCTACGAGAAGCACGTGCACTTCGACATCCGGATAGCCGAAGCCCCCGAAGGGTACGTCCTTACGACGGACGCGGAGAAGATAGAGCGCGTCGTCTACAACCTGCTCTCGAACGCCTTCAAGTTCACGCCCGAGAACGGGAGCGTCGCGGTAGAGCTGTCGCGCGAGGGAGAGGGAAGCGGGGCGAAGGTAACGCTGAAGGTGACGGACACGGGCATAGGCATCTCGGCCGAGGACGCGCGGCACATATTCGACGACTTCTACCAGACGAGCGTGCACCACGCCGGGTCGGGCATCGGACTGGCGCTGGTCAAGGCGTTCGTCGAGATGCACCGCGGGCGAATCTCCGTGCAGAGCGTCGCCGGAGAACGGACCGCGTTCGCCGTAGAGCTGCCCGCGGAACAGCCGGAAGCGGAGGACGGAAACGCCCCCGTGAAGACGGAACTGCTGACCAACCTGCGCGAGGGAGCGGTCATCTCGGCCAAGCAGGAGACCGTGAGGCTGCCGAGGGAACAGGTGAAAGAGGAGCACGGGCTACGCGCGCTCGTCATAGACGACAATCAGGACATACGCGACTACCTGCGCTCGCTGCTGCGCGAGGAATACACCGTCTACGAGGCCACCAACGGCAAGGAGGGGGTAAGGCAGGCCATGAAGTACGCGCCCGACATCATCGTGTGCGACGTGATGATGCCCGTCATGGACGGCATGGAGTGCTGCCGCAGGCTGAAGTCGGAGGTGCAGACATCGCGCATCCCCATCATCATGCTCACCGCCTACGACATGGACGAGCAGAAGATAAGGAGCTACGAGTACGGGGCCGACTCGTACATCCCGAAACCCTTCAACTCGCAGGTGCTGCTGGCGCGGATGAGAAACCTCATCGAGAGCCGCAGGCGAAGCGCCGACAACCCGATAGGCGCGGCGACGGGCACCGCGGGAGCGGCGGGAGAAGCCGACCGGGACTTCTTGGAAAGACTCTACAAGCTCATCGACGACAACCCGCAGACCAGCGTAGAAGAGCTTGGCGAGCGTATCGGCCTCAGCCGGGTGCAGCTATACCGCAAGACGAAGGCGCTGACGGGCTATCCGCCCAACGAGCTGCTGCGCGTCGTCCGGCTGAAGCACGCGGCCAGTCTGCTCGCCTCTACCGACAAGACCGTGGCCGAGGTAGGCTACGCCGTAGGATTCACCTCGCCCTCCTACTTCGCCAAGTGCTACAAGGAATATTTCGGCGAAAGCCCCACCGACTTCATCAGGCGCAAATACTCATCCTGACTCCCTACGGAAAAGCCTTCCGCTTTAGTGAGGCTCTCACATCTAGGCATGTGAGACTCTCACATCTAGGCATGTGAAGCTCTCACATCTAGGCATGTGAAGCCCTCACATCTAGGCATGTGAAGCTCTCACATCTAGGCATGTGAAGCCCTCACATATACATATATATAATATGGAGGCTCTCCCTACTAGGCTAGGTAAGCGCGACCTACTAGGCTAGGGAGACGATACCTACGAGGCTGTGACACCTCTCCATAAAGAAATCCGTACAATCCGCCCGCGTTCCCCGTCCGCCGGACACCCATTTCCTCCCTCCGGCGAAAAGAAAAGAGCGGAAAGCGGGCCGCGCCGGACGGGAACGCCGCCGAGGAGCAGAAAACAATCGTTAACAAAGAGTACCCGCCCGCTTTCGCGAATAAGTCCTAATTTTGCAAGGAGAAAACTACGTAATAACATAGATAGCAATGAACAGAATCATCAGTAAAGAACGCTTTTCCGACAAGGTGTTCAAGTTAATCGTCGAGGCCCCCCTCATCGCCAAGTCGCGCAAGGCGGGCCACTTCGTCATCGTGCGCGTAGGCGAGAAGGGAGAACGCATCCCCCTGACCATCGCCGAGGCCGACACGGAACGGGGAACCATCACGCTGGTCGTGCAGGAGGTGGGCCTGTCGTCTACCCGGCTCTGCGAGCTGAACGAGGGCGACTACATCACGGACGTGGTGGGGCCGTTGGGACAAGCCACCCACATCGAGAACTTCGGAACCGTGGTCTGCGCCGGAGGAGGCGTGGGCGTGGCCCCCATGCTGCCCATCGTCCGCGCGCTGAAGGCCGCGGGCAACCGCGTAGTCACCGTACTGGCCGGACGCACCAAAGAGCTGATTATCCTTGAGAAGGAGATGCGCGAAAGCTCGGACGAGGTCATCATCATGACCGACGACGGCTCGTACAGCAAGAAGGGACTGGTGACCGAGGGCGTAGAGGAGGTGATTAAGCGCGAGCGGGTGGACAAGTGCTTCGCCATCGGCCCCGCCATCATGATGAAGTTCGTCTGCCTACTGACCAAGAAGTATAACATCCCCACCGACGTGTCGCTCAACACCATCATGGTAGACGGTACGGGCATGTGCGGAGCCTGCCGCATCACCGTGGGAGGCAAGACAAGGTTCGTATGCGTGGACGGCCCGGAGTTCGACGGCCATCAGGTAGACTTCGACGAGATGCTGAAGCGCATGGGAGCCTTCAAGAGCGCCGAGCGTGAGGAGATGCACAAGCTGGACCACGAGTGCGAGGCCACCAAAGAGGCGGACGAGAAAAGCCGCGACGCCGCGTGGCGGAAGGAGCTGCGCAAGAGCATGAAGCCGAAGGAGCGCGCCGCCATCCCCCGGGTAGAGATGAACGAGCTGGACCCGGAATACCGCTCGCACAGCCGTAAGGAGGAGGTCAATCAGGGACTGACCTCCGAGCAGGCCGTCACGGAGGCGAAGCGTTGCCTCGACTGCGCCAACCCCGGCTGTATGGAAGGGTGTCCCGTGGGCATCGACATCCCTCGCTTCATCAAGAACATCGAGCGGGGCGAGTTCCTCGAAGCCGCCAAGACGCTGAAGGAGACGAGCGCCCTGCCCGCGGTGTGCGGACGTGTCTGCCCGCAGGAGAAGCAGTGCGAGTCGAAGTGCATCCACCTGAAGATGAACGAGAAGCCGGTAGCCATAGGCTATCTGGAACGCTTCGCCGCCGACTACGAGCGCGAGAGCGGACAGATATCCGTTCCGGAGATGGCGGAGAAGAACGGCGTCAAGGTGGCCGTCATCGGTTCGGGCCCCGCCGGACTTTCGTTCGCCGGAGACATGGCCAAGATGGGCTACGACGTGACCGTGTTCGAGGCCCTGCACGAGATTGGCGGCGTGCTGAAGTACGGCATCCCCGAGTTCCGTCTGCCCAACAAGATTGTGGACGTGGAGATAGAGAACCTCTCGAAGATGGGCGTACACTTCGTGAAAGACTGCATCGTAGGAAAGACCATCAGCGTGGACGACCTGAAGGCCGACGGCTTCAAGGGCGTGTTCGTCGCTTCCGGAGCCGGTCTGCCCAACTTCATGAACATTCCGGGCGAGAACTCCATCAACATCATGTCGTCCAACGAGTACCTTACCCGCGTCAACCTGATGGATGCGGCCAGTGAGGATTCCGACACCCCCGTGGCCTTCGGCAAGAACGTGGCGGTGATTGGCGGAGGAAACACGGCGATGGACTCCGTGCGCACCGCCAAGCGGTTGGGAGCGGAGCGGGCGATGATTATCTACCGCCGCTCGGAGGAAGAGATGCCCGCCCGTATCGAGGAGGTGAAGCACGCGAAGGAGGAGGGCGTAGAGTTCCTCACGCTGCACAACCCCATCGAGTACATAGCCGACGAGCAAGGCCGGGTAAAGCAGGTCGTGCTGCAAAAGATGGCGTTAGGAGAGCCTGACGAGTCAGGACGGCGCAGCCCCGTCCCCATCCCGGGAGCCACGGAAACGATTGACATCGACTTGGCGATAGTCAGCGTAGGCGTATCGCCCAACCCGATTGTCCCCCACTCCATCAAGGGACTGGAACTGGGCCGCAAGGGAACCATCGTTGTCGACGAGAACATGGAGTCGTCCATTCCGTTGATTTACGCGGGCGGCGATATCGTTCGCGGCGGAGCAACCGTAATCCTCGCTATGGGAGACGGACGCAAGGCGGCCGCGGCCATGCACGCGAAGTTGGCGCAATAAGCCCCCGCTCACGGTATAGGATAAAAACAACGCTCCCCCGGACGGCCGTCCGGGGGAGCGTCATTATAAATCAACCGGCGTTTACTTCACCAGTTTATTCGTCATCGGGTCGGGGAAGATAACGGTCGGCTTAAAGCTCTTCGCCTCTTCAAAGTCCATCAGCGCGTACGACATGATAATCACGATATCGTCCGGCTGAACCTTACGTGCCGCCGCGCCGTTCAAGCAAATCTTACCAGAGCCGCGCTCGCCCTTAATGATATAGGTTTCAAAACGCTCGCCGTTATTGTTATCCACAATGCACACCTTCTCGCCGGCAATCATGTTCGCCGCTTCTACCAAGTCCTCGTCAATGGTTATGCTTCCCATATAATTCAGATTCGCTTCCGTCACGCGGGCGCAGTGAATCTTAGACTTCAGCACTTCAATCATCATAATCTTCAGTTCCTTGAGTTATGAACCCCAACAAAAGGGTCAATAAATTAAGACTTATATTTAATGTTATCTATCAGTCGAACTTCTCCGCAGAATACGGTGATGCATCCTACGACATAAGGAGCGTCTTCCCAATTCGCTATCTTCTGCAAGGTATTCCCGTCTACAATCTCGAAGTATTCCAGACGCAGGCCCGGAGCCTCCGCTATGGCCTCCTCCACCATCCGCTGAGTCTCGGCCACCGTATGCGTAGCCGCAAAGTCAACGCTTTTGAACAGTGTACGGGAGATGTTCAGGGCATTCTCACGCTCCTCGGCGGACAAACGCTTGTTGCGACTGCTTAAAGCCAATCCGTCACTCTCGCGAACAATGGGACATCCCACTATCTCCAAGCCGTACTTCATCTGACGAACCATCTCGCGGATAATGGCCAACTGTTGGAAGTCCTTCTCCCCGAAATAGGCCCTGTCCGGTTTCACCACGTCAAACAGCTTACTGACTATCTGACAAACCCCGTTGAAATGTCCCGGGCGGAACGCTCCCTCCATCACCGTATCCAACGGAGCGTAGCTGAACTGGCGGGTATCCGGCTGCGGATACATCTCCTCAACGGAAGGAACGAAAGCGAACGTCGCTCCGCACTCTTCCAACAGTCGGCAGTCAGCCTCTACCGTACGCGGATATTTCTCCAGATCATTCTTATCATTAAACTGAGTAGGATTTACAAAAACGCTCACCACCGTTACGTCATTCTCGTCTACGCTACGTTTCACCAATGAGGCGTGTCCCGCATGTAAAGCTCCCATAGTAGGTACTAGCCCAACTGTCTTGCCCTGCGCTTTCAACACGGTCAGTTCGGCCTGTAAATCCTTGATAGTGTGTACAACTTTCATCTCTGTCTATTGATTTATGTTCTATTAGTATGCAAAAACTGTGCAAAATAAACTAATATTTGCCACATAAAGAAAGAATATGGCGTTTAAAGTTCCTTTTTTTTGCTACCTTTGCAGAACATTACAGAGAAGTGTTGTTATTATGACAAAGGCAAATAAAGTTTTATTTATTACTCAAGAGATTACACCTTACGTTCCAACGTCTGAAATGGCCACTATAGGCAGACAACTTCCACAAGCGATTCAAGAAAAAGGTCGTGAAATCCGGACCTTTATGCCTAAATGGGGGAATATCAATGAACGCAGGAATCAACTGCACGAAGTCATACGCCTTTCCGGAATGAACCTAATCATTGACGACACAGATCATCCACTAATTATAAAGGTCGCCTCCATTCAATCGGCGCGCATGCAAGTATATTTTATAGATAATGACGACTACTTCCAAAACCGTCTGCAAACAGTGGATGAAAATGGGATAGAATACGATGACAATGACAGTCGGGCTATTTTCTACGCACGAGGCGTGTTGGAAACCGTTAAGAAGCTCCGTTGGTGTCCGGATGTGATTCATTGTCACGGATGGATGACCGCATTAGCTCCTCTCTATATAAAGAAAGCATATAAGGACGAGCCTTCTTTCCGCAACTCAAAAGTCGTATTCTCTGTTTATGAAGAAGACTTTAAACAAACGTTTAACAATGACTTTTCCAATAAGCTCCTTATAAAAGGAGTCACGGAAAAAGACATTGCTTCATTGGAAACTCCTGTGAATTACGTCAACCTCTGTAAACTAGCTATCGACTATTCAGATGGAGTTATACAAAATAGCGAAACCGTAAATGAATCAATTATAGAATACGCCCGTCAATCTGGAAAGTTGGTACTTGACTATCAAAGTTCAGACAAGTATGCGGATGCTTGCGACAAATTCTACGACCAAGTGTGGGAAACTGCAAATCAATAAACAGCACGACAGTAATGAAAATAAAATACGTCCTGATAACTTTGTTCACGCTCGCATTTTGGGGATGTGACGATAACACGGCCGGATTAGGATTGGGGATGTTTCCGGGAAGTGATCAAAACATAAAGGGAAATTTGTCAACTTTCGATGTGACAACAAAATCTATCCCCACAGGACAAATCTACGCAAGAACCAACATCGGATACGTGGGTAAATATACGGACGAGACTTTCGGCAGCTATGAAGCCGGATTCTTAACAGCATTAAACTGTCCCGAACAGATGACCTTTCCGGGTGTTTATGACGGAAACGCATTAAACGACAAAGGAAACGCCTATAACGTAATGGTAAAAGACGCTTCCGACGACATTCAACTCATCGAAGACAATGGCGAAGTAGTAGGCAATATTTATACGGTGGAATTATATCTATGGTATGAAAGCTATTTTGGCGATTCAGTAAACGCGTGCCGACTTAGCGTCTATGAACTTGATCAAAAGTTAGACGAGGATCGTAAATATTACACAGACATCAATCCGGAAGAGTTCTGTGATATAAACGCTCCGGACAACTTGCTTGGCAGTAAAGTTTATACAGCCGTGGATTACTCAATCAGTGATTCTACCCGTAATTTAGACAGTTACGTGCCATACGTACACATTGAATTGGATAAGAATACCGCCTACAAAGTGGGAGGAGAGATTTTAAAAGCCGCAAGAAGAGCTCCTTTAAATTCCGACGGTTCATCTAGTTTTGATTTTGACCAGTTCAGCGATGTATTCCCCGGCGTTTACGTAAAGAGTGATTACGGTGATGGAACCATACTCTATGTATTCCAAGTGCAAATGAACGTTGTTTATAAATGTTACGCCGTGGATGAAACGACAGGAGAAAAGCTTAAGAAAAATAATAGCTCGGCAGACTCGACCTACTATGGCTACCGTAGCTTTGCATCTACCCGTGAAGTCGTTCAAGCCAACCAACTAATTAATGACGAGAACAAAATAAACGAATTAATTAATGAAGAGACAAATACTTATATTAAGTCTCCCGCCGGTATATTCACAGAAGCGACTCTACCTGTTAACGAAATTAAAGAAGAACTTCAGTATGATTCACTGAATGCAGTGAAACTGACCTTCTCGAACTATAACCAAGAAAGCGATAGAGAATTTGGAATGTCCATACCTTCGACGCTGATGCTGATACGTAAAAAATATAAGAATACCTTTTTTGAGAATAATCAATTGACTGATAACGTTACCTCGTACCTTACATCGCATTCGAGCACAACGAATCAATATACTTTCAGCAACATCACCAATCTGATAAATGACTGTTACGCTGAAAGAGAGAATGTAAGAAAACAATTGGAAGACGGTAATGCTGTAACGGTTGATGTCACAGACGAAAACGGAATCACAACATCAACGACGGTCAACAGTATCGAAGAATGGGAAGAAAAAAGTGAATGGGATAAAATCGTATTAATTCCCGTAGTCGTAACTTACGACAGTTCTTCATCAACTTCATCAAGCAGCCAGATCATTAGCGTACGGCATGATCTTCAACCCGGATATGTACGCCTTAAAGGAGGCTCAAGAGGAGAAACGGATTCTCAGTACAGATTAAAATTGGAAGTAGTCTCTACAAGTTTCGACAATTACTAGAATCATAGAAACCAAGATTCTCTATTCCCTTTAAACGGAAATAAACTGTCCTACTCTTATATGTTTTCCCAAATAAAAGGGAATAGAGAAAAAGAAAGGAGTTGTCGAAGAAAATGTCAAGCTCCAACTCAAATATTCTGTTTAAACAGAGAAGTTCCTAGCGTATTAACGACAAACAAGAAGAAGAACAGAATCTAAAAGATTGCATACAAGAGAAGGAAAAACTTGTTTCTGCCCTCACCTTTCACTATCTTTGTCCCGATATACCTGTACAAATACAACGCAGATATACAGCAATTTCATCTGAAAAACAGTGCAATGAGAGTAATCGACTTAATACATCACAGCGAAAAGACAGCCTTCTCTTTTGAAATTCTTCCTCCACTAAAGGGAACAAGCATAGAGAAAGTGTACCAAACCATCGACACGCTACGGGAGTTCGACCCCAAATACATCAACATCACCACTCATCGCAGTGAGTATGTCTACAAGGAATTGGGCAATGGGCTGTTTCAGCGCAGCCGACTCAGAAGACGTCCGGGAACAGTAGCCGTAGCTGCAGCTATACAGAACAAATACGACATTACGGTAGTCCCGCATATCCTGTGCAGCGGCTTTACTCGGGAAGAGACAGAATATGTACTGCTTGACCTGCAATTCCTAAACATTACCGACCTACTCGTTCTACGAGGCGACAAGGCCAAGCACGAGACAACGTTCAAGCCGGAGGGAGACGGTTACTACCACGCTATCGAATTACAAGAACAAATAAACAACTTCAACAAGGGAATCTTCGTGGACGGCTCGGAGATGAAAGCCACGACTACCCCATTCTCATACGGCGTGGCCTGCTATCCGGAGAAACACGAAGAAGCTCCGAACATGGAATCCGACCTCTACTGGCTAAAACGTAAAGTGGAGGCGGGAGCTGAATACGCCGTGACACAGCTTTTCTACGACAACGAAAAATACTTTCGTTTCGTAGAGCGAGTAAAGGCCGCAGGCATCAACGTTCCAATAATCCCGGGAATCAAACCGCTTAAGAAGTTGTCTCAACTAAGCGTGATACCTAAAACGTTCAAAGTAGACTTGCCTGACGCATTGGTCAAAGAAGTGACAAAATGCAAGAATGACGAGGAGGTCACGCATGTAGGCGTGGAATGGTGTGTAGCACAGTGCAGAGAGCTGATGTCCTATGGCGTACCTAGCATTCATTTTTACTCCATCGGAGCGGTAGACAGCATCAAAGAGGTGGCTAAGGCCATTTTCTAAAGGAGGGAGAAAAACAACGTGCTTTTCAAAGATATCATAGGACAAGAAGAGAGCAAACATCGGCTTATCCAAGAGGTGAGCGAAGGGCGGATAGCGCATGCTCAACTTTTTTGCGGACCGGAAGGAACGGGAAAGTTACCACTAGCCATCGCATACGCCCGCTATCTCTGCTGTGAACGCCGAGGAATAAACGACTCTTGCGGAACATGTCCGTCGTGCGTCAAGTTCAACAAATTAGTTCATCCGGATTTGCATTTCGTATTCCCCATCGTAAAAAAAGGAAAACGGGAAATATGCGACGACTACATCGCCGACTGGAGGGAGTTCATACTAAAGAATCCCTATTTCACCATCAACCATTGGTTGGAGGCGATGGGAGCCGAAAACTCGCAAGCACAGATTTACGCTAAAGAAAGCGACGAACTGACAAAGAAGCTCAGCTTAAAATCAAGCGAAGGCGGATTCAAGATTACCATCCTTTGGTTACCTGAGAAAATGCATTTAGCGTGCGCCAACAAACTGCTGAAAATGTTGGAGGAACCACCGGAAAAGACGCTCTTTCTGCTCGTGTCAGAGGCTCCGGACTTGATTCTACCTACTATTATCAGCCGTACTCAACGGATAAATATACAACGCATAAACGAGGAAGACATTGCCGAGGCGCTTCAAAGGAAATATGGTATCTTACCAGCCGACAGTCACCCCATAGCCCATATGGCCAATGGAAACTTCGTCAAAGCATTAGAAGCAATTCAATTGAGCGAGGAGAACCAGAGATTTTTCAAGTTATTCGTCAGCCTAATGCGCCTTGCTTACCAACGCAAAGTCAAAGAGATGAAAGAATGGAGCGAACAGGTAGCAAGCATGGGACGGGAAAAGCAAAAAGGTTTCCTGCAATACTGCCAACGAATGATTCGAGAAAGCTTCACTTTCAACTTTCATTTGCCTGCACTGAATTACATGGGAAGAGAGGAGCAAGAGTTCGCCACGAAGTTCTCCCCATTCGTCAATGAACGGAACGTCATGAGCATTATGGACGAGCTGAGCGAAGCACAGACGGATATTGAACAGAACGTGAACGCCAAGATGGTGTTTTTCGATTTCTCACTCAAGATGATTATGCTATTGAGAAGTTAAATCAAAAGGCAAATAAGAACGGCGCAAAAGCGCCCAACAAACATATAAACAACTTTAAGAGATATGGAATATAAACTTCATAACGGAGGAGGCGGACTTTGCTACAAAGGATGCTCCCGGCAGGACAAAAAACTGAATACTTACGATTGGCTAGCCGATATTCCGGGAAACCGGGAGGAATGTGACATGGTAGAAGTGCAGTTTAAGAATACCCGAAAAGGATACTATCGCAACAGCAACAAGATTAAGCTTGAAAAAGGAGATATCGTAGCGGTAGAGGCTACCCCGGGACATGACATCGGCGAAGTGACGTTGACGGGAAGGCTAGTTCCGCTGCAAATGAAAAAAGCGGCTCTCAAGCCGGACGCGGAAATAAAAAGAATATACCGGAAAGCAAAACCGGTAGATATGGAAAAGTATCGGGAGGCAAAGGCTAAGGAACACGATACAATGATAAGGGCAAGGCAAATAGCGCTGAAGCTGAAACTGAACATGAAGATAGGTGACGTGGAATATCAGGGAGATGGGAACAAAGCCATCTTCTACTACATAGCTGATGATAGGGTGGACTTCAGACAACTCATCAAGGTCTTAGCCGAAGCGTTCAGGGTACGAATTGAGATGAAGCAGATTGGAGCGCGACAAGAAGCGGGACGAATAGGCGGAATAGGCCCATGCGGAAGGGAGCTGTGCTGCGCCACGTGGATGACAAACTTTGTATCTGTAGCGACCAGCGCGGCCCGCTATCAGGACATCTCGCTGAACCCTCAGAAACTAGCCGGGCAATGCGCCAAGCTGAAATGCTGCTTAAACTACGAGGTAGACTGTTACGTAGAAGCCCAAAAGAAACTTCCCTCAAAAGAAATCACGTTGGAGACAAAAGACGGGACGTTCTATCTTTTCAAGGCGGACATATTACGAAACGAGGTAACGTATTCTACAGATAAGAGTATACCCGCCAACCTTGTAACCATAAGCGGGAAGCGGGCATTTGAAATTATCATGATGAATAAGAAAGGAATAAAGCCTGATAGCTTAACGGAAGAAGAGCACAAGACATCTTCCCAAAAGACCGTAGATTTATTAGAGCAAGAGAGCCTTACACGTTTTGACCGCAACAAGGAAGGAGGAGGGAAAAAGAAGAAGAAAAAGAAAAAGGCCGGGGAGAACCGCCCTCAACAGCAAACGGCGGGAAGCGGAGAGAATAAGGCAAACCCTAAAATAAGCAACAAGGAAAATCGTCCGAAAGAAGGAGATAAGAAGAAAGGAAAAAATAAAGCCGAAAAACAACAGGCAGCAGAACAACAACCGGTACAACCGCCGAAAACCGGGAAAAAGGAAAAGTCGAAACAGAAGAAGCAGCAAAAAGAGCTGAATAATGAAGAATAAAAAATGGAACAACCGCCTCGCGCAGAGAATGGCCAGACTGTTAATTATATATCTGGCCACCTCTTGTGTCGAGGAGCGGACGGTGTATCACGATTTTTCACCCCTTCCCGATAAAGGATGGATGAAAAAAGATACGCTTGTTTTCCAAACGGAGAAACAACCTCCTTCCATCCTCAATTTATTCGTCGAAGTGCGGAACCGATACGATTACCCTTACAAGGAACTTTACCTATCCGTCAGCCAGAACTTACAAGACTCTATTCATTTCCAAACAGACACGATACAACTCGTTTTAACAGACTCATCAGGCAACTGGACCGGAAAAGGCTGGGGATTTCTCTATTCATCAGAAAAGTTCGTCAAGTCCGTCCGCACCTTAAACGGGGGAGAATGCACGGTCAAAATAGCGAGCGTCATGAAAGACAGCCTGCTACAGGGCATTAACGACATCGGAGTACGGATAGAAAGGCAATAAAGAATATAATCAGTTTTCCTTTCTTTCAAAGAGTCAAGAGTCTGTTTACATGCCGCCCGAGGCTATTTTGATTTCACGGCAACTCGTCGGAAAACGGTCATTCCTTGCGGACAATGCGGCAAACCTTGTACAAGAGCCGTTTGACGGATGTACTTGTGTTTGACGTTTGATGTACTTGTATCTGACGTTTGATGTACTTGTATCTGATGACTCGCTCAATCCATCTCCATTTGTCAGACCGCCCTATGGCTCGTGTGAAACAGCCCTACGGCTCGCGATAGACAGGGCAGCGGCTCATGAGAAATAGGGCTGTTTCTCAAACGAAAGATAGAGCGTTGGAAATGAGCCGTTTCACATGTGAGATATTATGCGGGTGCGTTTCCAATTTTCCACTAAAGAGCCTGCCGCTCAAAAAGCGCGCTTAAATTTTGCCAACGGAAAGGGGGCTCGAAAGAGACCTGAGAAAATCACCCAAGCGCAAAATTCAAACAGGAACTTAGAGCCTTCGACTCCTCCCCGCATCTATCCGTAAAAATATAAACAGTAAAATAGTAAATCCCCAAAGAGAAGAACCGCCATAGCTGAAGAAGGGAAGCGGAATGCCAATAACCGGAGTCAAGCCCAATACCATTCCCACATTAATAAATAAATGGAAAAGGAATATACTGGCCACGGAATATCCATACACCCGCCCAAAGGTAGACGTTTGCCGTTCAGACAAATAAATCAGTCTCCAGATAAAAATCAGAAAAGCGAGCAATACAGCGGAAGACCCCACGAAACCCTGCTCCTCTCCAATAGTACAGAAAATGAAATCGGTATCCTGTTCTGGAACATACTTGAGCTTCGTTTGCGTTCCATTTAAGAAGCCTTTCCCCATCAGGCCGCCTGAACCTATGGCTATTTTCGACTGATTCACATTATAGCCAGCTCCCGTTAAGTCTTCTTCAAGTCCTAACAACACCTTAATGCGAACCTGCTGATGAGGCCCAAGCACATTAGAAAAGACATAGTTATTAGAA
Source organism: uncultured Bacteroides sp. (assembly GCA_949285075.1). Lineage (GTDB taxonomy): Bacteria > Bacteroidota > Bacteroidia > Bacteroidales > Bacteroidaceae > Bacteroides. The sequence continues at coordinate 47,560 of CASDXF010000009.1, forward strand.
TAAAGAAAGCCTACAGAGCATAACGTGAAAAGCGCGATAAGCGGATAAGAACGTTGCCGCTCACTCAAGCCCAGATACAGCAAATAACCCACTATGACCACACACAATCCCCACTGCAGCCATACCAGATTGAAGGGGAGAAGATATCTGGAGACGAAGAAAGCGGCGAGCAAGACAATAAAGCTCCCCCCTATGATAACGCGCGCCTTACTCCATTTTTTCCGATAAACCCCTACCATCCCTCCGGCAAACAGTATAATCAGAGCCAACACAATAAATTCGCCCGCAGGAGTTGGCGTTCCCGCCACATACTCTCCGCCCAAACGGACGCTCAAAACGAAGTAGATTACAGCGCATACGCCTGAAAACAGCACTACGCCCGGCATCCCTTCCCGGTAAAGAACCAGAAAAAAGGCGAAGTAGACAAGCGCAGACCCCGTTTCCTTCTGCCCGATAATCAATAGCATCGGCAGAAAAATAATTAATCCCAGCATGAGCGCGCACCGCATTCTCTTCATAGAGAACGAATAAGCGTTCATGTATTTAGCCAACGCCAACGCCGTAGCGAATTTGGCAAACTCCGCCGGCTGTAAACTGACAGGCCCCATTACTAGCCAAGAACGAGACCCCTTCGTATCGGGAGCAATAAAAATGGTAACTATCAGAAGCAGGACGAGCCCGGCATAAATGAGATAAGCGAAGATATCGTACACCCGGTCATCCAACATCAACAGCACGAACCCTAACCCAAACGAGCAGATTATCCACACGAACTGCTTTCCCGCCCGGGTTGAGAAATCCAAGAAGTCACGGTCAACATAGTCGTAACTCGCTCCGCACACGCTGAACCAACCGGCCACAATCAGCAGCAGATAAACGCCAATCGTTATCCAGTCCAGCGTCTTCCATAAGCTATCGTTCCTCATCACCATAATATATCACCCTGTTACTGATTTCTTCCGCTCTCGCCTCATTCTCCGGCGAAAGTTTTCCCTTCAAGTATTGCTCCATCATCAAAGCTCCAATAGGTACTCCATAAGTGGCCCCCCAACCTCCATTTTCCACATAGACCACAATGGCGATTTTCGGTTTGTCCATAGGGGCGAATCCCAGAAACGCCGAATGGTCGTGCCCCCTATTCTGAGCCGTTCCCGTCTTTCCGCAAGCCTCCAAACCGGGAAGCATTAACGAAAGCATACGGCATGTGCCTCCCGTGGCCGCCTCTCGCATGCCTTCCACAACGGCCTCATAATGTCGACGCTCGATTCCCGTATATCTCGGGAAACGATAAGCGCTATCCAACTGGCTTCCCTCTATTTCCTTTACTATATGCGGCGTAATAAACCATCCCCTATTGGCGATTGTCGCTCCTAAGTTCGCGATTTGCAAGGGAGTGGCCGTAATCTCACCCTGACCGATAGCTATGCTTATTACGGTTAACCCGTTCCATCGCTTGTTATAAGCTTTGTCGTAATACTGCGCGTTCGGGATAAATCCCCGGCTTTCGCCCGGCAAGTCCACTCCGAGCCGATAACCGAATCCCTGCGCTACCATGTGATCCTTCCAAACCGTAATCGCCTTCTGCGGAGTGCCATACTTACGATCACTTAGCATGCGGAACAGTCCCCAACAAAAATAGGAGTTACATGACGTAGCTATGGAGGGAACCAACGGCAATGGAGAGCCGTGAGCGTGACACCCCACTGTCAGTCCTCCATAATGAAATCCCTTCGAGCAAGGGAAAGCCGGACTATCCTTCGTGACAACGCCTTCTTGTAGAAACGTAAGCCCCTGCGCCGTCTTAAAGGTAGAGCCCGGAGGATACGTACCCGTCAAGGCACGATTCAGCAATGGTTTCATCTTATCACGCTGCAACGCCAGATGATTCTTCCCGCGTTGACGGCCAATCATAAGATGCGGATCGAAGTTCGGAGAAGAAACCATGCAAAGTATTTCCCCCGTCTCCGGTTCAATGGCAACAATGCTGCCTAACTTATTCTTCAGCAAACGCTCTCCAAGCATCTGCAAATCCATATCCAGTCCTAAAGTAAGATTCTTTCCGGGAACGGAAGGACGGTCATACTTTCCGTCCATATAACGCCCTTGAATCCTGCCGTGAGCGTCACGAAGCAATATCTCTACCCCCTTCTCTCCCCGTAAACTCTTCTCGTACGACTTCTCCACCCCAGATACCCCTACGTAATCTCCACGAATATAGTAGTTCTCATCATCCCTCTCAAGCGCTTTCGCGGAAATCTCTCCAATATCCCCTAAGACATGAGCCGCCCCATTGTATGTGTATTGCCTGATTGTACGGCGTTGCACATTAAAGCCTCTGAACTTAAACAGTTTCTCCTGAAAGACTCCACACTCTTCCGCAGAAAGCTGCGACATAAACACTTGGTTCGTATATCTTGAATACCCCGGATTACGACGACGGTCCTTCATGTCTGTCATAATCGTCTGAAACTGTTCAACCGTGATTCCCAACGACTGGCACAAATCGACAGTATCCAGATTCTCTATTTCTTTAGGCACAACGGTTATGTCATAAGCCGGCTGATTAAATACCAACAGTTTTCCTTCACGATCATAAATTGCTCCTCTCGAAGGGTATTGAATCTTGTTCAGAAAGGCGTTATTATCCGCATATTTCTTGTAATCATCAGTCACAATTTGTAGAATGAAAAGCCTAACCAAATAAATCAACACAATGATTAAAGCAATTCCTCCTATCACAAACTTCCGCCTCTCTAGTCTATAATCTTTTAGCATCACTATTTCCTTATACCCTCAAGACCCACAATACAAACAGAAGTAAGAAAGGCGGATGACACCACCCGCAATAACAGCATCCACACGTTAGAGAGCGTGAACAACTCTATAGCAAGCAATAGCAGGCAATGTAAAAGAACAACCGCAACAACATATTTCAAGAAAGAAGAAATGCCCATCGTCTTAAAGGAAGGCACGACGCTCTCAAGCGCATCACGAGGCATAAACAGACGGAGGATGCCGGGACGAGAAAAAGCCACAAAGACACTGGCTGCGGCATTCATTCCCGGAGTATCGGAGAATACATCAATCGTCAATCCCAAGAAGAAAGCCCAAAGCATCAGTTCATTGCGAGAGACTCCGGAATCGAGCTTAAGAATAAAATAAATATATATGAACGGAGTAGCGTACCCGAATATATGAATATTGTTCAAGATTAACGCTTGGAGCAACGTCAACCCAAGAATCCATCCAATCCTATGCAGATAAACAACCAACATTATTCAATGACAGCTTTTTTTTCAAGTTCCAATTGTTCATGCTGACCATTTCGAGCGATAACCAATACATTCCTTAATTTACCGAAATCAGTAGCCAGTTTAATCTTCAGCAGATAAGACAGCCCATCATCTGAGTCAGACATGTCATCTACAGTCCCCACCATAACGTCTTCCGGAAAAACAGTCGAAAAACCGCTAGTCACCACCGTATCTCCCAAATTGAATTCAGCGTGCCGGGGCAAATCTCGTAAATAGGCATACTGAGAATCCCCATATTCCCACTTTAAGTAGCCAAAATATTCACTGCCAACAATCTTACAACTGATATTCGACTTACTATTCAAAGCAGAAATGACAAGCGAGTAAGAAGGAGAGGTTTCATACACAATACCTACAATACCATTTCCATCCACTACCCCCATTCCCGGACGAATACCAGAAGAAGAACCCTCGTCAAGAGTAATGTAGTTATCCATCAAATTCAGGCTATTCTTAATCACACGAGCCTTAAATGTCCTATAGTCCGTTTGCGGAATATATCTAATAGAATGAACTGAAAGAGAATCGAGGCCACTCTTTTCCAAGGCCTTCTCCAAATTAGCAATATGTTGCTCAAGCAACATATTGCGCTCTAATAAAGATTCATTAACGGATTTCAAATAAAAATACGAAGCGACACTTCCCGAAATCTCATAGACCGCACCTACAACCGCATTGGCAGAAGTAAAGAAGGCACTTTGCTGATAACGGTTGAAACGAAATAACAAAACAAAACTGGCTACCTCTAATATGACAAAGAGGAACCAGTAATTATATTTCAAAAAGAAATCTATCAGATTCCGCATTTTCGGCTCATCTCATTAAGAATGAGAAACGGTTTACATTCTTCAATGCCACACCCGTACCTTTCGCCACCGCATGCAAGGGATCTTCAGCAATATGAAACGGAATGTTTATCTTATCCGTCAAACGCTTGTCCAACCCACGGAGCAATGCGCCACCACCCGCCAGATAGATTCCGTTATGCACAATATCCGCATATAATTCGGGAGGCGTGTTCTCTAACGCACTCAATATGGCCGTCTCTAACTTCGATATAGATTTCTCCAAGCAATGGGCTATTTCTTGATAGCATACGGGCACTTCCATAGGTAATGCTGTAATACGGTTCGGACCATGTACAACATAATCCTCCGGAGCGTTCTCGCCCAACTCTGTCAATGCAGCTCCCACACTTATTTTAATACGCTCGGCCATACGTTCGCTGACCTTCACATTATGCTGGCGGCTCATGTATTCTTGAATATCGGCCGTTAAGTCATCCCCTGCTATACGAATGGAGTTGTTCGACACAATGCCACCTAATGATATCACGGCTATCTCCGTAGAGCCTCCACCTATATCCACAATCATATTGCCTTCAGGGGCTTCCACATCTATACCGATACCTATCGCGGCGGCCATCGGCTCAAATATCAAGTATACATCGCGTCCTCCCGCATGTTCCGCAGAGTCACGAACCGCACGAAGCTCAACCTCGGTACTTCCCGATGGAACGCCAATAACCATACGGAGAGAAGGAGAAAACAAACGGTTACGCGTATTGACTTGTTTGATTAATCCACGCATCATCTGTTCACAAGCGTAGAAATCCGCTATCACCCCATTACGTAAGGGGCGGATCGTACGAATGTTCTCGTGGGTTTTCTCATGCATCATCTTAGCCTTCTCTCCCACGGCAATCATCTTATCCGTACGACGGTCTAACGCAACAACCGAAGGCTCATCCACCACAATTTTACCATTCGTAATAATAATGGTATTTGCAGTTCCTAAATCCATCGCTATTTCCTGCGTAAAAGAAAACAATCCCATGACTGATTTTTAGAATTAAGGACAAAGAACTAAGAATGAGAAAACACCGCCAAAATAAGCTTTCTCATTCTTAACTTTCCGTCCAACGTTTAAAATTAATGTTTAAAGTGACGTATGCCGGTAGTCACCATCGCCATACCATGCTCATTGCAGTAAGCGAAAGTTAAATCGTCTTTTACAGAGCCTCCCGGCTGAATAACAGCGGTAATGCCTTCTTTATCCGCAATCTCTACACAATCAGGGAAGGGGAAGAACGCATCCGAGGCCATTACTGCCCCGTGCAAGTCGAAGCCAAATGACTTCGCCTTTTCAATCGCCTGTTTCAAAGCGTCTACACGAGACGTCTGTCCGACTCCACTTGCCAACAATTGTTTCCCTTTTGCCAATACTATCGCATTCGACTTGCTGTTCTTCACAATCTTGTTCGCAAACAACATATCTTCCACCTCTTCCGTAGTCGGGGCCTTCTCCGTCACCGTCTTCAAATCGGCCGCCGCCTCGATGTTCATATCCTTATCCTGCACTAATACGCCATTCAGCAAAGAACGGAATTGCTTCTTCGGCAACTTCGCCTCCTTGCGCACCAGAATAATCCGGTTCTTTTTCTGGCCAAGTATTTCAAGCGCATCCACGTCATAGTCCGGCGCAATAATTACCTCGAAGAAAATTTTATTGATTTCCTCGGCTGTTTTCTTATCTACCACACCATTAGTAATCAGCACACCTCCGAATGCGGATACCGGGTCACCGGCCAACGCATCCTTCCACGCCTCTACAAGCGTAGAGCGAGAAGCCAAACCGCAAGCGTTGTTATGTTTCAGTATAGCGAAAGTCAAATCGTCAAACTCGTCAATCAGCTCAATGGCAGCATTGATGTCGAGCAAATTATTATATGAGATTTCCTTACCGTGAATCTGGTCGAACATCGCATCCAGATTTCCATAAAAATATCCCTTCTGATGAGGGTTCTCACCATAACGAAGTTGCTTTTGATTATTCGCCGAGCAACGGAAAGCGGAGCCTTCTCCCCCGTCAAAGTAATTAAAGATAGCTGAGTCGTAGTGAGAAGATACGCCGAAAGCCTCCTTAGCCATCCAACGCCGTTCTTCAAGGGTGGATGTAGCGCCATGCTCCATCAACATATCCAAAAAAGGCTTATACTGAGCTTGCGAAGCGACAATCACTACGTCATTGTAGTTTTTCGCCGCTGCCCTAATCAATGAGATGCCACCGATGTCTATTTTCTCTATGATTTCCGCTTCAGAAGCCCCGGAAGCCACCGTCGCCTCGAACGGATACAAATCGACGATAACCAAGTCTATTTCGGGAATTTCATACTTTTCTATCTGCTGAATATCTTGTTCCAAGCCACGACGACAGAGAATACCCCCGAAAATCTTCGGATGCAGCGTCTTTACACGCCCTCCTAAAATAGAGGGATATGTGGTCAAGTCTTCTACAGCCTTGCAAGGATAGCCCAATGATTCAATAAACTGGCGAGTTCCTCCCGTGGACAGGAACTCCACACCTTCCTCATGAAGTTTGGTAATAATTTCGTCCAAACCTTCCTTATGGTACACAGATACCAATGCGGTTTTTATTCTTTTAGAGTCAGACATTTAATTGCGTATTAATATTCGACGACAAAGTTACGAAATATTGTTTATCAAGCGGATAAATAAAAGAGCGAATTAAGAAAAAAAAGCGTTGACTTTCCCCTTCCCGAGGAAAGTCAACGCCTTTCAGACGCATACGGGACGCACGTTCAGTCCTTTACCAGATAACGACCCGCTCATTCCGAGGAACGAACAAAGAGTCCTTTTCCGTAATATTGAAAGCGGCGTACCAACTGTCAATATGCGGAAGCGCACCGTCTACACGCCACTTGCCCAATGAATGAGGATCGATTTTCGTCAAGCGCTGAATCTCTTCCGGACGAATATTCCCCGCCCACACATTGGCGTAAGCAAGGAAAAAGCGTTGTTCCGGAGTAAATCCGTCCACCTCTCCCAACGGGTTTGTTTCCATCGCCTTCTTAAAGGCTTGGAACGCCACTTGCAGTCCGCCATGATCGGCTATATTCTCTCCCAGAGTCAATCGGCCGTTCGCATGAACGCCCGGAGCCACCTCGATGCTGTCAAAGAAGTTCACCATCACCTGAGCTCTTTCCTCAAACTTCTTGGCGTCTTCCTCCGTCCACCAATCTTTCAGGTTTCCGTCCTTGTCGTACTGCCTTCCTTGATCGTCAAATCCGTGAGTCATTTCATGACCGATAACGACTCCTATCGCGCCATAGTTAGCCGCGTCGTCCGCTTCCATGTTAAAGAAAGGAGGCTGCAAAATAGCCGCCGGGAAACATATCTCGTTAGTAGTCGGATTGTAATACGCATTAACCGTCTGCGGAGTCATTAACCACTCGTCACGGTCTACCGGCTTCCCGGCCTTCGCTATCATCTCGTCATATCCCCATTGATTGGCTCGCTCGATATTCGCCCAATAGGAATCATTCTTTATCTCCAATGCGGAATAATCTTTCCATTTGTCAGGATATCCTATTTTCACACGGAAAGCAGCCAATTTTTCAAGCGCTTTTTCTTTCGTCTGGTCGCTCATCCACTCCAAACCCTTTATACGCTCTCCCAACGAAGCCTGCAAGTTCTTGACTAACGTAACCATACGTTCTTTTGCCGCGGCGGAAAAGTATTTCTCTACATACATCTGGCCAACAGCCTCTCCTAACGTTCCGTCTATCGTGCTTACCGCACGTTTCCAACGAGGACGCATTTCTTTCTTTCCCGACATCGTTCTGCTATAAAAATCAAAGTCCTGCTCCACAAACTCATCACTCAAGAAAGATGCCGCGTTATTTATTAGATTCCATTGAAAATAGAGCTTCTGCTCTTCCAAAGGCACAGTATCTATCAGCTCCGCTACCTCTTTCATCGCGTCAGGCTGACCGACATTCACTTCTTTCAAGCCTTGCAGCCCCGACAGTGTGAAATAGGTATCCCAATCAAAAGAAGGTATCTCCTTCTTCAAAGCTTCCACCTCTTTCTTGTTATAGTTGGCTTGCGGGTCGCGCAATTCCACTTGCGAGCGAGACGACTTAGCCAAGCGGGTCTCTATGTTCATCACCGCCTTTACCGCTTTTTGCGCCGCGGCCTCATCAAAACCAACCAACCGGAACATCTTAGCCACATGTTCCTGATACTTGTCGCGAATATTCTTGGTTTGCTCGTCATTCTCCAAATAATAGTCACGCTGCCCCATGCCCAATCCTCCCTGATAAGTCTGAACAATGTTCATAGAGCTGTTCATGTCATCAGCCCCCACATAAAGGGTAAAGTAAGGACGAACCCCCTTTTTCTGAATCTCGGCGAGAAAAGCGTATACTTCCTTCTTATCCTTCAACGCCTCTATCGCGGCCAACTCCTCCTTTATCGGAGTGAAGCCTTCGGCGTTCAATTTCACGCTGTCCATAGCGATGTTATAAAGGTCGCCCACTTTCTGGGCAATGCTTCCCGGCGCATTGTCCTCCTTCGCCGCAAGTTCAGCAATCAGTCCTTTCAACTGCTCCTGACTATTCTCGTGCAGCACGTTAAACGAGCCGAAACTCGAATACTCGTCCGTCAGGGGATGGGACTTTATCCATCCCCCACAGGCGTATTGATAAAAACTCATACCCGGTAAAGTCGTGGTATCCAGATTCGCAAGGTCGATACCGGAAATCGGAGTCGAGCCTTTCTTTCCCTCACAGCCGTTAGCCATCAGGCAAACCGCAAGGATCGGTAAATACTTAACAATTCTCATCACATTTAATTATTTAAAACCATATCTTTATTTTCCGCTTATTTCTGCCTCAACTCAACCCATCAAGCTCGGTAGAGAGCCTCTCCCACTCTTCCACCGTCTCGTCCAACTGCCGTTTCAGCGTTCGGTAACGTTCGTACAGTTTCGTATCCGAAGCTCCCTCGGGAGTGGCCATACGATCCTCTAACATAGCGATAGCAGCCTCCGTCTCCTCTATCGTTCTCTCGCAATCGGCCACTTGCCGTTCCAACTTTTTCCTTCTCTTGTTCTGTTCCTTCTGCTCCTCGTACGACAACTTGCTATCCGACGCCTTCTCCGCTTTTCCTTCCCCCTTTCGGACTACAGTAGGCGAGACGGAAAGGCCTTCCCCTTTCTGAAGCTCGTTCAGGCTGTCTATTTTCTTTTTTTGCAGGAAGTCGTATATGCCTCCCAAATGCTCGCGCACGGCTCCGCCACCGAACTCGTAAACCTTAGTCACCAGTCCGTCCAAGAAGTCACGGTCGTGGCTGACAACGATAACCGTCCCGTCGAAATCACGGATAGCCTCCTTCAAGACATCTTTCGAGCGCATGTCCAGATGGTTTGTCGGCTCGTCCAGAATCAGGAAGTTCACCGGCTCAAGCAGTAGCCTAATCATCGCCAAGCGGGTGCGTTCGCCTCCCGAAAGCACCTTGACCTTCTTGTCTGAGGCTTCCCCGCCGAACATGAAGGCTCCCAGTATGTCCCGTATCTTCAAGCGAATGTCTCCCGTCGCCACACGGTCGATAGTGTCGAACACCGTCAGGTTCTCGTCCAATAGTTGCGCCTGATTCTGCGCAAAATATCCTATCCGCACGTTATGTCCGAGGGTCAGTTTACCGTCGAAATCAATCTCGCCCATAATGCACTTCACTAGCGTGGACTTTCCCTCGCCGTTCTTTCCCACGAAGGCCACCTTCTCTCCCCGGTTTATCGTCAGGTTCACGTGCTGAAACACCACGTGGTCGCCGTAAGCCTTGCGCACCTCCTCGCAAATCACGGGATAGCTTCCGCTGCGCTCGGCGGGCGGGAACTTCAGCCTCAGCGACGAGTTGTCCTCCTCGTCCACCTCGATGCGCTCCAACTTGGCCAACTGCTTGATGCGGCTCTGCACCTGTACCGCCTTCGTGGCCTTGTAGCGGAACCGCTCTATAAAGGCCTCCGTGTCCTCTATCTGTTTCTGCTGATTCTCATAGGCGCGCAGCTGTTGCTCGCGCCGCTCCTTCCTCAGCGTCACGAAGTCATCGTACTTCACCTTATAGTCGTATATCCTGCCGCAAGAGATTTCGATGGTCCTTGTCGTCACGTTATTCAAGAAAGCCCGGTCGTGGCTGACCAGTACCACGGCGTTGGCCCGGGTCATCAGGAAGTTCTCCAACCACTGTATACTCTCTATATCCAGATGGTTGGTCGGCTCGTCCAGCAGAAGCACGTCGGGACGACGCAACAGCAGCTTCGCCAACTCTATACGCATCCGCCACCCTCCGGAGAACTCGGAGGTCGGCCTGTCGAAGTCTCCCCGTCCGAACCCCAGTCCAAAGAGCGTGCGCTCCAGTTCCGCCTGATAGTTCGTCCCTCCCATCATCAGGAAGCGGTCGTTCTCGCGCGTGAAGCGGTCTATCAGCTTGTGGTACTCCTCTGACTCGTAGTCCGTCCGCTCCGCCAACTCGTTGTTCATCCGCTCTATCTTCGCCTGCAGCTCGAACATGTCCTCGAAGGCCAATTCCGCCTCCTCCCTTACCGTCCGGTTGTCCGAAAGCGCCATCACCTGCGGCAAGTAGCCCACGGTCACCTCTTTCGGTACACTCACCGTTCCGCGCGTAGGCGCTTGCAGTCCGGCCAGAATCTTGAGCATGGTCGACTTGCCCGCTCCGTTCTTTCCCACCAACGCGATGCGGTCTTTCTTGTTTATCACATAGCTGACATCCTCAAACAGCGGTGTCGCGTTAAACTCTACGGATAATCCTTCTACTGAAATCACCTTTATTCTTGAATTAAACGTTTTTTCGGACTGCAAAGATAATTCATATCTCCCGGATATCAACGCCCATCGAGGGGAATAAAGAGGCGCATCCCGATACGGACTGTTCCTATTTATACTTGTACATCAACGACACGGTTCTTGTACAACAATCCGTCCATTCATGTACATCAACCGTGCGGTTCTTGTACAACAACGAACGATAAAGGCGGACATACATATTAAAGATTAAGCCGTACAGCGGATTAGCCGACGGAGGCCTCACGGCGACAAGGGATTATAACACGGCGACCGACATTTCCTTCCCTATGGCTACAATACCATTCTTAATTTCTTCACCGATTGGCGCGTCGAAGCGGCGGCGTATGCTTAACCGACATGAGCGACCCGCCACAGCCAAACAAGATAGCAAACAGAAAAGCGAGTACACCTCCGACCCCTTCCATTTCCGCATGAAAAATGTTCCATTTTTAAGAGCCTGTTTACATTTTGCTCGGGTTTATTTTGAGCGTCCTTTTCGAGGATGTTTTTCCGATTCCGTGAGGAGGATAGCGGGCTATCTGACGAAGAACAGCTTCTTATTCACTTCAATCTAAATATCACCCAAATAGAACGGAAGCTCCGCACCTTCTTCCCGTCTTTCATTGCCGGAGTCCATTTGGGCATCTGCTTTACTATATTGACCGCCGCTTTCTGAAAATCCAAGAATCCCGCCTTCTTATTTGAAGAAAATAGATTGACTGAATTACGGTCACTTATCACATAAGGATGGCTGACAGTCCCATCCTTTTCAATGATAACCTTTATACGTACAACCCCATGCTCATGATTAAAGCAAGAAGCGTATTTTTCCGTCTCGACAGACAAATATCGGCGTAAGGCTTCATCCCCTCCGGGAAACTGGGCTTCTACATCCGTTACTTCATAAACGGTATCTCCACTAAGATTCTCCCTTTCAATCAGGCCTGCGTCGTTTCTGTCCAAACAGCCATTATAAGGAACCATATCTATCTCTTTGAAAAACGTCTCATAAGAAGAGTCCGAGGCTGAATCACAATTATCCCTCAACGATATGGACGCTTTATGCGACAAAGTATCTATGTCTTTAAACTCATTCACATATCTCTTACTGGGAGGAGTCCGGTAGAGACGCTCCAACTTGGTCAGTTCCTCGGGAACCGGCTGAGGCTCCCGCTCACGCTTGCAGGAAGCGAGCAGAAGCAAAACGAACGCAAAGTAAACCACGCTTTTCATCATATTATGCCTATTGATCCCATTGAATACTCACTTATATAACCCCGCTGCAATCCCCCGTTTAATCAGGCGGTACAAATCCTTATCAAAGCAAATCTTAAAATAGAACGGGATACCGTTGGCCGTGCCATCACGCCTTATCGTATCCACCTTACGGGGATTAAAGTCTACCTGCCAATAGAGTTCGGGGTTATAGGAAATATCCAGATACTCCACATTATGATGGATATTAAGACTGACTATTTCCAAATGATTATGCGACGCGACAAGGCGGCGAAGCTTCTCCCCAACAACGAGAACGTTTAATTGATTATGAGATACGTCCAACTCCTCCAGTGTAGGAATATCGTATATCTTCAAGGTCTCCTTTAGCCGATTATTCGACACGTTTAGCCGCTCTATCCCTAAGGGCAACCGTTCAGGGATTATCGTATCCAACAGATTATGAGACAGATCCAATGAGGATATCACATACCGGGACAAGTCGGGAAACTCCGTAAGACTGTCGTTAGACAAGTCGTATGACCGCATCACCGAGTCGGGACGAATCCGGTAGAGACGCTCCAACTTGGTCAGCTCCTCGGGAACCAGCTGAGGCTCCCGCTCACGCTTGCAGGAGAAGAGCAGGAGCAGCAGCGCTAAAGTGATATTAATAAAACCTCTTAACATAACTAACCTATATTTCAATGTATAACAAATCCAAAATACAAAGGAGGTCCCATCGCCCCTTCATATATAATCGTATCTATCATTTCGGGGTCAAAACTCACAGCACCCGAAAGTTTATTATAAGAAATATCCAAATACTGCGTAGTATAACTAATATTCATAGCCTTTATATTATTATATGAAGCAATTATACGCAATACTTCATAAACATACAGCTCATCTAAATTGTTATAGGAAACATTTAATTCCTTCAAGGTTGGAATCAAGGTCTTCCTCCTTAACCTCAACCCTCCCTTTAGCCTATTGTGCGACACGTTCAACCGCTCTATCCCTAAAGGCAAACGTTCAGGGATTATCGTATCCAATAAGTTATGGGACAAGTCCAATGAGGATATCACGTACTTCGACAAGTCAGGGAACTCCGTAAGGCTGTCGTTAGACAAATCGTATGACTTCATCACCGAGTCGGGACGAATCCGGTAGAGACGCTCCAACTTGGTCAGTTCCTCGGGAACCGGCTGAGACTCCTGCGCCCGTTTGCAGGAGAAGAGCAGGAGCAGAACGAACGCAAAGTAAACTACGCTTTTCATCATATTATGCCTATTGATTCCATTGAATATTCACTTATATAACCCCGCCTCAATTCCCTGCTTAATGAGACGATACAAATCCTTTTGAAATGAAATCTTAAAATAGAATGGGATGCCGTTAGCCGTGCCATCACGCCTTATCGTATCCACCTCACGGGGATTAAAGTCTACCTCCCATGAAAGTTCGGGATTATAGGAAATGTCCAAATACCCTGCATTCTCAGTGTTAAAATTGATTGCCTCCAAATGATTATGCGACGCAATAAGGCGGTAAAGCCCCTCAAAAACAACGAGAACACTCAACTGGTTATGAGACACGTCCAATTCCTTCAATGTAGGAATATCCCTATTATATATCTCCAAGATTCCCTTTAACCGATTATTCGACACATTTAACCTCTCTATCCCTAAAGGTAACCGCTCTAATATTATCGTGTCCAATAGGTTATGGGACAAGTCCAATGAGGATATCACGTACATCGACAAGTCTGGGAACTCCGTAAGGCTGTCGTTAGACAAGTCATACGATTTCATCACCGAGTCGGGACGAATCCGGTAGAGGCACTCCAACTTCGTCTGTTCCTCGGGAACCGGCAGAGGCTCCCGTACTCGCCTGCAGGAAGCGAACAGAAACAGTAAAAGTATAAAATAATAAACAGTGCTCTTCATAATTCTATTCCTATTTATTTAAGTTAAAATCTTTTCGATATTCTTCTAAGACCTTATCTATGCGGTTTCATTCAAATGATATTATTTCTTTGAGCGACGTTACGGGAAATGAATCCAATAGGGACGTTCCAACTTAGAGGCCGCATAACGTAAGCGCCTCATTCGCAAAGTAAAGGAAAACTGACGGCATTAGCAAGCACATTTACAAGAAATTTACAATATAGCTCTTGCTTTTTACAGTAACAAATGCTTGACGCATCAAAATAGCGACGACGGATGCTTAACCGACATGAGCGACCCGCCGCAGCCAAACAGGACAGCAAACAGAAAAGCGAGTACACTTCCGACCCCTTCCGCTTCCGCATGAAAAATGTTCCATTTTTAAGATTTCCCTCCTAAACGGACGGAACGAAATCGCCGCTTTTAGCGTCCGGGGCGCACAAAAATCAGCGATTTTCGACCCGAAACCGCCCGTTTACACGCTCCGGAAGGCCTTTTCGAGGGGAGGGAAAGGGCTGACGCTCGCGAGAAACAAGGCCGCGGCTCCCGAGAAATAGGGCTACGGCTCGCGAGCCGTAAGGCCACTTGTCAACCGAAAAACGAAGGATGGAGAGCGAAAAGCGCCCGATTCGGCGAATCGGACGGGGATTTTACATTTTTTCACCTCTCGTTGCTCCCGTTTTCCGAACGGGACGAATGTGTCCATATCACGCTCAACGGACCGGTTCGGAAGCGGCGAGACAGCGATTCGCCACAAACGGCGTACAAACGTTACGGCAATGGCCTTTCCGCCGACATCCTGAATTTCGCTAACGCCGATTCCACGCGTTTTTTCCGTCCGACCCGTACCCCGGTCCGAACCATCGCATTTCTCGGGCCTCAATATGTTCCGTTTTTCATCATGGTCTATTTTTAAGAAAATGTTGCTACCTTTGAAGCGTTCATACACTCAATACGTAAAAATGGAAAAGAATATCAAAGAGCGGTTGCGGGCGCTGCGGGCGACGTTCGCCCCCAAAGGCATCGGGGCGTTCATCGTGCCGAGCACCGACCCGCACCTCAGCGAATACGTGGCCCCGCACTGGAAGGCGCGCGAATGGATTTCTGGATTCACCGGCTCGGCGGGGACGGTGGTGGTGACGGAGAGCGAGGCCGGACTGTGGACCGACTCACGCTACTTTCTGCAAGCCGCCGAGGAGCTGAAAGGCAGCGGCATCACGCTGTACAAGGAGGGATTGCCCGGCACGCCGAGCGTCACGGAGTTTCTCTCCGAACGCCTGCGCTCCGGCGAGGCGGTGGGCATCGACGGGAAGATGTTCTCCGTGGCCCAAGTGGAACAGATGGAAAGGGAGCTCGCCCCGCGCGGCATCCGGATAAGGACGGCGGGCGACCCGATGGAACGGATATGGGAAGGCCGTCCGCCCATGCCCCAAGACCCGGCCTTCGTCTACGGACTGCAATACGCGGGAAAGAGCTGCCGGGAGAAGGTGGAGGAGATTCGCAGCGAGCTGAAGGGAGCGAACGCCGAGGCCCTGCTCCTCTCCTCGCTCGACGAAATCGCTTGGACGCTCAACCTCAGGGGGAGCGACGTGCACTGCAATCCGGTGGTGGTCAGCTACCTGATGATTACCGCCGGCGAGACGGTCTGCTTCATCGCGCCGGAGAAGGTGACGGAAGAGGTAAGGAGCTATCTGGCCGAAGAGGGGGTCAGCCTGCGTGACTACGCCGAGGTGGAGGACTACCTGCGCGCGTTCGGGGGACGGAGCCTGCTGCTCGACCCCCGGAAGACAAGCTACGCCATCCGCTCGGCGGTCAACCCCTCCTGCGCCGTCGTCCCGGGCGAGTCGCCGGTGGCCCTGCTGAAGGCCGTGCGCAACGAGCAGGAGATAGCCGGCGTTCACGAGGCGATGCGTAAAGACGGGGTCGCTCTGGTCAAGTTCCTGAGGTGGCTTGAGGAAGCCGTACCCTCGGGGAAGGAGACGGAGCTGAGCGTGGACCGCAAGCTGCGCGAATTCCGGTCGGCCCAACCGCTGTACATGGGCGAGAGCTTCGACACCATCGCCGGATACAAGGAGCACGCGGCCATCGTGCACTACACGGCCACGCCGGAGAGCGACGCCGCCCTGCGTCCCGAGGGACTGCTGCTCATCGACTCCGGAGCGCAGTATCTGGACGGCACGACCGACATCACCCGCACCATCGCCTTAGGCGAGCTGACCGAAGAGGAAAAGACCGACTACACGTTAATCTTAAAGGGACATATCGACTTGGCGATGGCGAAGTTCCCCGCCGGAACCCGAGGGGCGCAACTGGACGTACTGGCCCGTATGCCGATATGGAAGCGCGGCATGAACTTCCTGCACGGGACGGGGCACGGCGTGGGCCACTTCCTCAATGTGCACGAGGGGCCGCAGAGCATCCGCATGAACGAGAACCCCGTCACGCTGCGCCCGGGCATGGTGACTTCCAACGAGCCGGGTGTCTACAAGGCGGGCAGCCACGGCGTGCGGATTGAGAACCTCACGCTGGTCCGCAAGGCCGGAGAGGGTATGTTCGGAGCGTACCTTGAGTTCGAGACCCTCACCCTGTGTCCCATCTGCAAGAAGGGAATCCGGAAAGAGCTGCTGACGGCGGAAGAGACGGAATGGCTGAACGCGTACCACGAGCGGGTCTACGAGAGCCTCTCTCCCCGCCTCGACGCGGAGGAGCGGGCGTGGCTGCGTCAGGCCACCGCTCCCCTTTAGGCGACGGCCGTGCGTAATCAACGAGTATAACTTGCATTAAAAACGGAAAAGACAATGGCTTTAATCAAATCAGTAAGGGGCTTTACCCCGCAAATCGGAAAGGAGTGCTTTCTGGCGGACAACGCCACGATTATCGGAGACGTGCGGATGGGCGACGAGTGCAGCGTGTGGTTCAACACCGTGATACGCGGCGACGTGAACTCCATACGTATAGGCAACGGCGTGAACATTCAGGACGGGAGCGTGCTCCATACGCTGTACGAGAAATCGACGATAGAGATAGGCGACCACGTGTCGATAGGGCACAACGTGACCATACACGGGGCGACGATTAAGGACTACGCCCTGATAGGGATGGGAGCAACGGTCCTCGACCACGCCGTGGTGGGCGAAGGGGCTATCGTGGCCGCAGGCTCACTGGTGCTGAGCCACGCCGTCATTGAGCCGGGCAGCATCTGGGGAGGCGTGCCGGCCAAGTTCATCAAGAAGGTGGAACCGGAGCAGGCGAAGGAGCTGAACCAGAAAATCGCCCGCAACTACCTGATGTACTCGCGGTGGTACACGGAAGAGGGACGGGAATAAGACAAACGAAGGGAGGAGCGGCACCGCCCTTGCAGCAAGCGCCGTCCTCCCTTCTCCACACAGCTTTCTCTCTACTACACTTATCTTCCTAAACTGGTCAGAAACTTCACGGTGTCGGGGTCATAGTGCGAGAAGAACAGACTCTCCGCCTTGTCCAGCTTTCCGATGGTCTCCATGTCGGCGGCCGAAAGCGCGAAGTCGAAGACGTCAAGGTTCTGCACCATGCGTTCCTTATGCGTAGACTTCGGAATCACCACCACGTCCCGCTGTATCAGGAAGCGCAGAGCGACCTGAGCCACGGTCTTGCCGTACTTGTCGCCAATCTCCTTCAACACCGGATTGGTGAAGAAGCCGTTGCGTCCCTCGGCGAAGGGGCCCCACGACATGACCTGCGTACCGTACTGCCTCATGATTTCCTGCGGCTTGCGCTGCTGATTGAACACGTGCGTCTCCACCTGATTGACCATCGGCTTAATCTCGCAGAACTCGGCCAAGTCGATGAAACGGTCGGGATAGAAGTTGGACACGCCGATGGCCCGCAGCTTGCCCGCCTTGTAAGCCTCCTCCATCGCGCGGTACGTTCCGTAATAGTCGCTGAACGGCTGATGGATGAGCAGCAGGTCGATGTAGTCCGTCTGCAACTTGCGCAGCGACTCGTCGATGGATGTCTTGGCCTTCTCGTATCCGGCGTTTGAAATCCATACCTTCGTCACGATGAACAGCTCGTCGCGGGCCACGCCGCACTTCTTCACCGCATTGCCCACGCCCTCCTCATTGGCGTAGGCCTGAGCCGTGTCAATCATGCGGTAGCCTACACTAATCGCGTCCGACACGCAACGCTCACACTCTTGAGGGTTTACCTGATATACGCCGTAACCCAACACCGGCATTTCCACTCCGTTAGACAGTTTAACAGTTTCCATTGTCATAGTACTCTGATAAATTAATACTTTTGCCACAAAAGTACACCGGAACAACCCGAAGTACAATACACAGATTACAGAAATCTAAACCCTAATTACAGTTTAAGACATTTAAGAATGAGAACTACATCACCATTCAGCTTTTGCATCATTGGCTATAAACCATTATGCAAAGAATCCGTAATTCAGGTAACATCATCCGTAATTCATCTACGAACGGGATATAAAAAGTGGTATAACTTTGCAGCACTGATAAACTGACTTATATACACATTATTTTATTATGCAGAAGATTAATAATAAAGAATTCGGAGGTGAACGCCCCTTATTCGCTTCCCACGATTTGCAATTAGAGAATGTTACTATCCACGCAGGCGAGTCGGCGCTAAAAGAATGCAGCAATATCGAAGCTACAAATTGCCGGTTCGAGGGCAAATATCCCTTTTGGCACGTAGACGGATTCAAGGTGAAAAACTGTCTGTTCACCGAAGGCGCACGGGCGGCGCTATGGTATTCACGGAACCTTGTCATGACCGACACGCGGGTGGAGGCCCCGAAGATGTTCCGCGAGATGGACGGCATCCGGCTCCAGAACGTGCAGATACCCGACGCGCAGGAGACGCTCTGGTTCTGCCGCAACGTCGAGCTGAACAATGTGGAAGTGGCCCATGCCGATTACCTCTTCATACACAGCGAGAATATTCGCATAGAGAACTACAAGCAGCAGGGCAACTACTCCTTCCAGTATTGCAAGAACGTGGAGATACGCAACGCCGTAATTGACTCGAAAGACGCGTTCTGGAATACGGAGAACGTAACGGTATACGATTCTGTACTGAGCGGGGAATACTTGGGATGGCACTCGCGCAACCTGCGACTAGTCAACTGCAAGATTTCGGGTACGCAACCTCTATGCTATGCGCACGACCTGATTATGGAAAACTGCACGATGGCAGACGATTGCGACTTGGCTTTCGAGTACAGCAGCGTGCAGGCCACCATACAAGGCCCTATCCACAGCGTGAAGAACCCACGCACTGGAAGCATTACCGCAGAGAGCTACGGAGAAATCATCATCGACGAGAACGTAAAGGCTCCCGCCGACTGCCAACTGAAACAATGGGACAAATAAACTTATCTTTTTCCGACAGATTATGAAATACGACTTCGACGAAATTATCGTCCGCCGCGACACGAACGCTGAGAAATGGGACAGCGTGGCGGACGGTGACGTGTTGCCCATGTGGGTGGCGGATATGGATTTCCGCACCGCCCCCGCCATCATCAACGCCCTGCAGCGCAGGGTCTCGCACGGGATATTCGGTTACACCCGTGTACCGGACGAATACTACAAGGCGGTAAGCGGATGGTTTAGCCGCAGGCACGGATGGAAGCCGGAAAGGGAGTGGTTCATCTGCACCACGGGTGTCGTTCCGGCCATCTCAGCGATTATCAAGGCGCTGACCGTTCCGGGGGACAAGGTGATTATCCAGACACCGGTCTACAACTGCTTCTTCTCTTCCATACGCAACAACGGGTGCGAGATAGCCGACAGTCCGCTAATCTACGAGAACAACACGTACCGGATGGATTACGAGGACTTGGAGCGCAAGGCGGCGGACGAAAGGACCAAAGTCATGCTGCTCTGCAATCCGCACAACCCGGCGGGCAGGGTATGGACGAAAGAGGAACTGACGAAAGTCGGAGAAATCTGCCTCCGCCACAACGTGACCGTCATCTCCGACGAGATTCACTGCGAACTGGTTTATCCGGGATATACCTACACGCCGTTCGCCTCCCTCTCCGAGGAGTTCCAACGCCGCTGCGTCACCTGCGTCTCGCCCAGTAAGGCGTTCAACATCGCCGGCCTGCAAATAGCCAACATCATTGCCCAAGACGAGGAGACGCGCCGCAAGATTGACAAGGCCATCAACATCAACGAGGTCTGCGAGGTAAACCCGTTCGGCGTGGAGGCCGCAATGGCCGCTTACAGCGAAGAGGGCGAGGAGTGGCTGCTCCAACTGCTCGACTACCTGAAGGGCAACTACGACTGCATGAAGGAGTTCTGCGAAAAGCATCTTCCGGACTTCCCCATCGTCAAGTTGGAAGGCACATACCTCGTCTGGATGAACTGCGAACGGCTCCACATCCCGTCCGGAACGTTGGAAAAACGCCTCATCGAGGAGGCCAAGCTCTGGATTAATCCCGGAACGCTGTACGGGGCGGAAGGCGAAGGCTTCATGCGTTGGAACATCGCCTGCCCCCGGGCGGTAATGATAAAGGGCCTGAAGCGGTTCCGCGACTTCGTCCAAGCGATAAAAGCGTAAAGCCGCATGGGAACGCCGGTCAGCAAGATTTCCGTCGTCATCGCTTACTTCCTCATCTATGTGGTGTGGGGGTCTACCTACTACTTCATCGGAGTGGCTTTGCTGGGACTCCCCACATTCCTGCTCGGGGCGTTGCGATTCAGTGCGGCGGGACTCCTATTGCTGACCTTGTGCCTCCTTCGCAAGGAACGCGTCCTGCGCCCGTCACTTATCCGGCGTTCCGCCGTCAGCGGAATCATCCTGCTGTTCGTCGACATGGGAGCCGTGATGCTCGCCCAACGGTACGTCAGCAGCAGTCTGGTGGCGATTGTCGCCTCTTCCACCGCGATATGGATTATGCTCTTCGACGCGCCGATGTGGAAAGCCAACTTCCGTAACCTGACGACCCTCGGCGGCGTGCTGTTGGGATTCGTGGGCGTGGGTATGCTCTACGCGGAGCAGCTCATGACCGAGAATCCCGTCCACCCGCACAGCGAGTACGGCGTGCTGATACTGATAGGCGGCTGCATCTCGTGGGCCCTCGGCACACTCTACGCCAAGTACCGCTCGTCGCAAGAGGAAGAGGTCAACGGCTTCGCCGGCTCCGCGTGGCAGATGCTGTTCGCGAGCCTGATGTTCTGGCTGTGCACGGGACTCTTCGAGGAACCCTCTCAGGTGGACTTCGGCGCGGTTCCGCTGTCGGCGTGGCTGTCACTGGCCTACCTCATCACCTTCGGCTCGCTACTGGCCTACTCGGCCTACGTCTGGCTACTGAAGGTGCGCCCCGCCACGGAGGTCGCGACGCACGCCTACGTCAATCCCGTAGTGGCGGTGATACTGGGGGCCGGATTCGGTGGCGAGGACGTTTCCCTGATACAGTTGGCGGGACTCGCCATCATACTTATAAGCGTAATGTTAGTAAACAAGAAATAGAATGAGTTCTAACGACCTTTCTCCTGTCAAGTCTTCGGAACGTTACATCATACTCGACGCCTTGCGGGGCTTCGCCCTACTGGGCATCTGCATGGCCAACTTTCCGGAGTTTTCGCTCTACACGTTTCTCAAGCCGGAAGCCGCGGCGGCCATGCCTACGGCGACGATAGACCGCGTGACCCGCTTCCTGCTCTACTTCCTCATCGACGGCAAGTTCTACACGCTCTTCTCCCTACTGTTCGGCATGGGCTTCTCCATCATCATAGCCAACGCCGCGAGGAAGGGGAAGAACGGCTTCCGTGTCTTCTACCGACGGATGCTGATTCTGCTCCTGATAGGCTTCGGACACCTGATGTTCATCTGGAGCGGCGACATCCTGATGCTGTACGCCCTGCTCGGGATGCTGCTCCCGCTGTTCAGGAACGCGTCCGACAAGCGGCTCCTCGCATGGGCCTTCGCCCTACTGCTGCTGCCCGTCGCGATAGACTGCGCCTGCGAGGTGGCTCAGGTGTCCTTGTCGGCTCCCGTCGTGCGACTGCAAGCGTTCTACTGCGCCAAGTACGGCATTACCGATG
Source organism: uncultured Bacteroides sp. (assembly GCA_949285075.1). Lineage (GTDB taxonomy): Bacteria > Bacteroidota > Bacteroidia > Bacteroidales > Bacteroidaceae > Bacteroides. The sequence continues at coordinate 69,764 of CASDXF010000009.1, forward strand.
ACAACTTCGCCTACTGGCTGCACGATGCCCGAGACTACGGGGAAGTGTTCCAGTTCCTGATACAAGGGGCTTTGGTACGAGTACAGGAGTTCATCGACGGCAACCGCTACTTCAAGGTCATGGGACTGTTCCTCATCGGGTTCTACCTCGGGCGCAACTGCGTGTTCGCCAATCTGGAGAGCCGCGAGCGGTGGCTCACCTCCGTGTTCCGGAAAGGGATGCTCTTCGGGCTGCCCCTCTCGCTACTCTACGCGTGGAGCTCCATGCAACACCATCCCTTCGGACTGACGGCCCACAGTGCGCTTTACCTCGTCAGCGTCTATCCGCTCGGATTCGCTTACGCGGCGGGACTGTGCCTGCTCTACCTGAAAAGGAAGCAATGGTTCGCGTGGAGATGTCTGGCCGCTCCCGGCCGGATGGCGCTGACCAACTACATCGGCCAGTCCGTCATCGGTATGTTCCTCTTCTACGGCATAGGCTTGGGATGGGGCTCCCGCGTCGGACTCGCACAGACGGAAGTCATCGTCCTCGCCGTGTACCTCTTCCAAGCCGCGTTCAGCCGTCTGTGGCTGTCCGGCCTTCAGTTCGGCCCGTTGGAGTGGATTTGGAGGATGCTCACCTACGGAAAGACGTTCAGCCTGCTGAAGGCGAAAAACTGAGTCAATGGTCTATTTTTAAGATTTCGCCCCGAAACGAATCGGCGAAAAAGTTCCTTTTAGCGTCCCGAAGAGGCGAAAAAAACGGGAAAATGCTCGTTTTCGGCCTTCAAAACGGGGCATTCACGTGCTCGGGAAGGGCTTCGGCGGCCGCAAGACGGCGCAATCCGCCGCGAGCCGTAGCCCTATTTCTCGGGAGCCGCCGCCCTGCCGCTCACGAGCCGCAGGGCTTCCGCTCGACAAGAACGGCCCGCCGGAGCGAATCGGGCGGGGATTTTACGGATTTTAACTTCTCCTTGCCCGCTTTTCCCGAACAAACGGAAAGTAGCAATTTCACAGATTATAGGCAGACTTAACGTCAAAAGGAAACCGCCGCCGGCCCCAAGCGGACCGGACGGCGGTTTATCGTCTCATTCGCTGTCAACGTGAATTTCGCTAACGCCTCTACGCCGCGTTCTTTTCGTCCGGCCCGTACCCCGGCCCGAACCATCGCGTCCCTGAAGCGTCAGAATGTTCCATTTTTCAGCATGGTCTATTTTTAAACTCAGAAGATATATTGCAGGCGGACCTGCGCCACGAACAGGTTGTCGTCGTACCCCTCGTTGCAGTTGCTTCCCGTCCACACGTAGCTTCCGTTCAGCTTCAGGCCCAAATACTTGTTCAGGTAGAAGTTCACCCCTAAGGAGAAGTCGGCCTCCTTGCCTCCGAACACCTCCGCCTTGTCGTCGTCCATGTCGGTATAGTTCATGCGGGCGGTCAGCTCGATGGCCTTGTCCGTGCTCGGCCGTCCGGGAATCCCGTACATCGAGTCGTACTCAAAGCCCCGTCCCTTGATGAGGAAGCTGCCCTGCACGTATCCCCCGTGCGCCCGGTACGCCTGAAGCCCTCCGGTACGGTTCATGCGATTAAGGAAATATTCCGACTGTATCAGGAAGCGGGGAGCGGTGTAGAGGGCCTCTATCACTCCCTTCACCTCGCTGCCCATGCGTGAAATGGAGGCCTCCATCATGGAGGTGGGGAACATGGAGGTCACGCCCGCCACGCTGAGCGTCTTGGTTGGCGGCTCGGAGGTGTTCGCCTCCTTCGTCCGGTAGGAGAAAGCTCCTCCCAAGTGGAGCAGGGTCTCCCGCCGCTCGTCCCTCGCCCGCCATACGGCCCGACTGGTAGAGACGAAGGCGTTGCGCTGCCCGTCGCCTATCTTATTGATGTCGTTATGGGTGTAAATTCCGGTAGCCAGATACCAGTGGGGCGTGTAGTAATGGTAGGTGGCGCCCAGCTTGCGGCTGTCGGCGAAAGCCAGTACGGAGGTGGCCGACTGGTGGAAGCGCATATCGGCGGTGCTTATCAGCATATCCATCGAGAAAGGCTCGTAGGCGTTGCCCACCGCGAGCACGCTGTTCTTGAAGTGATAGTTCAGCAGCAAGTCCTTTATGGCGACCTTACCTCCGCCCAAACCGATGTCGGCCTTCAGTTCATACCGGCCGTAAGTGGCCTTGAAGCCCACCCGGAAATCCTCTACCCGATAGTAGCCCTGCGCGCTCTCCGTGCCGTATCCGGACACCATCGCGTCGAGCAGGGCGCGCGAGCGGAACTTAATCTTCAGCTGTTCCTGAGCCGTGGCGGACGGTCCGCACAGCGCCATCGACGCGACGGCGCAAAGAAGGAATCGTCTCATATCCGCTTATACGACGTTGTATTGTGGATTGATAAAGTCCTCAGGAGCCTGCCGCTTGGAAGCCTTGCTCGCGAAGTAGCGTTGGTAAATCAGCACGCCCGCCGCCGTAAAGAGGACAGTACAGATGATTCCCACGGTACAGGCCATGTGATTGTAAAGCGCGAACCATTCGAGGTTGATGTTGAGGAACTCCTTCGTACCGAGCAGGGTGACGGTTCCCAGATAACCGATAAAGTCGATGATGGCGATGAAGAATCCCACGTTCCCCTTGATGTGGAAGCAGGCGATGAAGCGGTCGAAGAAAATGGTCTGGAAGGTCAGGTAAGCGATGTACAGCGACAAGCTCTGAATGAACAGCCAGAGTATCGGGCTCGGACGGAAGGCCCCGTAATTGTAAGAGACCACCGCGAGCGTGAGGCAACCCGCCACGACTAAGGTGAGGAGGCTCAATATCGCCTTGATGTTGCTGCGGAAGAAGACGAAGAGGGAGAATATGCCCAGAATAATCAGCGTGACGATAGTGTCGATGCGGGCGAACAGCCACGAGGACTGGTTGCTCATGTCCAAGATATCCACGAGGAAGTCCTCCTTAATGTCCCTCAGCACCAACAGCATGAAGTTGGCGATGAACAAGATAGACAAGATGGGTGCGTACTTCAGAAAGAGCGCCTTGCGGCCGTTGCGGTCGAGGGTGACGCGCTGATTGCGCAGCTCGATGTCCTCGGCCGTGGGATGCGGCAGCCTTTCGAGCAGATAGCCCATCAGCAGAAGGAGCGGAAGCGTAACGCCTCCGATAACGGCCGGCATCCAGAACTGGTCGATGTGCAGCTCGTTCATCGTGAACAGTCCGAAGCTCTTCGCCATTCCCGAGCTGAACACGATGCTGACTCCCAACAGGCCGCCAGCATATCCGTCACCTTGCGCCCCTCGATGAAGCTGAAGATTACTCCCCACATACATCCCAACGAAAGCCCGTTGACAAACATCGCGATAACATTATAAGGAGCGCTCAGCATACCGAAAGCGATGAGCGCGGCCTCGGCCACGATAGCGGAACAAACGAAGAACTTGAAGCGGTTCTCTCTTTTCAGCTCGGAGATAATCTTAATGCCGAAAAACTTGGAGATTAAGTAGCCTAAGATTTGGATAGTGGTTACCGCTATCTTATAGTCCGTACCGAAAAAGGTCAGGCCGTCGAACGAGGCCGCCGTATAAGGCTTACGTAAAGCGTACACTAACGAGTAAGAGAGCAGCGCGGCTCCGCCGGCCCAAAGAATAAGCAGCGCGTCGGAGATTCTTTTGTTTTTATCTGTTTGTTCCATAACGATTTTATTGTTTTTTCGATTTCCGGCGGCGAAGGTAAAAGGTTAGGCTATCTGAAAAAATAAATTTATAATGTATAATGGAGGGCCTTTCATAATGTAATATTCATCTTACAGTTATGAAACCTTACTGTAACACATACGACGCGGACGTGACGTTCCCGTGTCATTTCACGCTTTGAAACGACACCGGAGTCATCCGCGTCGGGCATCAACAGCCCGCAACGAGACGCTAAACTTAAAACTGAATGAAAAGAAGCCCTAACGCGATGGCTACCGCGGTAGAGACCAGTCCGGGCATCATGAACGAATGGTTCAGCACGTATTTGCCAATCCTCGTCGTCCCCGTCCGGTCGAAGTTAATCGCCGCCACCACGGTCGGGTAGTTCGGAATGAAGAAGTAGCCGTTCACCGCCGGAAACAAGGCAATCAGCATATAGGGAGAGATGCCCAACGCCACGCCCAACGGCATCAGCGCACGCACGGTAGCCGCCTGACTATACAGCAGGATAGACATGACGAACAGGGCAAGCCCGAACAGCCACGGCATCTGTTGGACTATCCCCTCGATAGAAGCGGTGAGCTGAGTCATATTCCCCTGCAAAAAGGTGTCGCCCATCCACGCGATGCCGAAAATGGCGATGACCGCCTGCATCCCCGCCGAGAACACAGAGCCTTGCGCCGCCTTAATCCCGTCCGTGCGGGTAAGCAGCAGAATGACGGCCGCAGCGGACAGCATGATAATCTCGATTATGGCAGACATGCCCAACGTCACCGTTTCCCCGCTCGCCGAGAAGGTGGGCCGCAGCCCCTCCACGGAGCCGAACAAGACGATAAGAAGCGTAGCCGCCACAAAGACGCAGACCGAAACGACAGCCGACAGCCGGTCCTTCACGTCCTTTATCTCTACTCTCTTCTCGCCGAGCATTCCTTCCTTCAGCCGCTTCTGGTACTCCGGGTCGTCAGTCAGCTCCTTCCCTACCCTTAGCGACAAGAAAGCCCCGACCAACACCCCGATAAGGGTAGCCGGTATGGTTATCTTCAGGATGTCGAACAGCGTAATGTCGAATCCGGCCAACAGTCCCAACAAGGCGACGGTAGCCGCCGATATGGGGCTCGCCGTGATAGCCTGCTGAGAGGCGATGACGGCGATGCCTAGTGGACGCTCCGGACGTATCTTAGTATCCGTAGCCACCTCAGCGATAACGGGCAGTATGGAATAAGCCACATGCCCCGTCCCTGCGACAAAGGTAAACAAGTACGTCACTAAAGGACTGAGCAGGGTGACACGGGAAGGGTGCTTCCTCAGCAATCGCTCGGCGAGTTTCACCATATAGTCAAGCCCGCCCGCAGCCTGCATACACGCCGCAGCCGAGATAACGGCGGCAATCATCAGCATGACATCTATCGGAGGAGCGGTAGGTTGAAGTCCAAACCCAAACGTTAAAACTCCTAAACCGACACCGCCCATCACACCTAGTCCGATACCACCCAAACGAGCGCCGATAATGATGGCGGTTAGAACAAAAAGCAGCTGTAATATCATGAATCTTATCTTAAAATGCGGGACAAATGTATACCATTTCTTTATTTTATCCCTCAAAAACTACCGATAAAAAAAATAATGAAACGGCGAGACACAACGGCAAAGGCCCCAAAAATGCGTCCCAAAACAGGCTTTTTACTGAAGAATGAACTAAAAATGCTCTTTTTTGAACATTATTTTCCCTTTTACTACGAGTATAAGCATTTATTTCGCGGTAGAAAAAACACTCTTGACGAAGAGAGCTGAGATAAAATGAATAATTTGTAGGTTAATAATAAAAGGAGAGTCTTCAATAGGTAAATTGTTTTGCCTCTATACAGGTAAACAGATTGTATCAGGAACAACTTTAATATTTGATTAATTTAATAAAAACGTATGAAGAAACTACTACTTACTATGAGTCTTTGCGCCGGCTTGCTGTCAACCGCTCAAGCCGACGATAAGTTCGTACCTGTACGGGAAACGTCTCTGCGCGCGCCTTCAGTGCCCCTCGTCGTTTCCGACCCTTATTTCTCTATCTGGTCTCCCTACGATAAGTTGAACGAAGGGAGCACTGAACACTGGACCAACGCCACGAAACCTTTGCTCGGCGCAATCCGCGTGGACGGAGAAGTTTACCGCTTCTTAGGAAAAGACAAGGTAAACCTAATCCCCATCGCTCCCATGACCGACGTAGAACGTTGGGAAGCGAGCTATACCAATCAGAATCCCGGAAACGGATGGCAGGAATTCCAATTCGACGACAGCGCATGGAAAAAGGGGAAAGCCGCTTTCGGTAGCCGCGACATGAAGCGCATTGAAACGGAATGGAAAGGCAACGACACGGACATCTACGTACGCCGTAGCTTTGAGTTGGACAACGCCGACTTGTCCGAGGACGTGTACCTGATTTATTCGCACGACGACGTGTTCGAACTGTACCTGAACGGTGAAAAGTTGGTTTCCACCGGCGAAGTATGGCGCGACAACGTTTATCTGAAACTTTCCGACGAGGCGAAAAAGAAACTGCGCAGTGGCAAGAATGTCATTGCGGCTCACTGTCACAACACAACGGGAGGGTCTTACGTAGACTTCGGGCTGTTCCGCGAGAAGAAAGACGCCGTGAAGTTCGCTAAGGAAGCCATACAGAAATCAGTAAGCGTACTGGCTACCTCCTCCTATTACACATTCACTTGCGGACCGGTGGAACTGGATGTCGTATTTACGGCTCCCCAGTTGATTGACGACCTAGACCTGCTGTCTACGCCAATTAACTACATCTCCTACCGCGTACGTCCGACCGACAAGAAAGAACACGACGTTCAACTATATATAGAAACCACTCCTGAACTGAGCATCAACGAAACGACTCAGCCCACAGTGGCTCGCACACTGGCCAAGAACGGCATCAGCTACGTGGAGGCAGGCTCCATCGACCAACCCATCTGCGACCGTAAGGGCGACCTGATTTGCGCCGACTGGGGATACGCTTACCTCGCCAGCGTAAATGGGGCGGGCAAGGCTGTCGGACTGGGCGACTACTACAAGATGAAGGAGTCGTTCATCAAGAACGGAACCATCAACTCTACCATCAACAAGTGGACTACACGCAAGGAGCAGGACATGCCCGCCATGTCGTACACGCACAACCTCGGAAAGGTAACAAAGGACGGAGCTGAAGGATTCCTGATGATGGGGTACGACGATATCTACTCCATTGAGTACATGTACGAGAAGCGCATGGGCTACTGGAAACATGACGGAAAGGTCAGCATCTTCGACGCTTTCGAGAAGCTGAGAGACAACTACGCCTCCATCATGGACCGCTGCCGCGCGCTTGACGCCATCATCTACGACGACGCAGAGAAGGCGGGAGGAAAGAAATACGCTGAGGTATGCTCGGCTTCTTACCGTCAGGTAATGTCGGCTCACAAGCTGTTCACCGACAAGGACGGAAACCTGATGTGGTTCTCTAAGGAAAACAACAGTAACGGATGCGTCAACACGGTAGACCTTACTTACCCGTCGGCTCCGCTGTTCCTGCTCTACAACCCCGAGTTGCAGAAGGGTATGATGACGAGTATCTTCGAGTACAGCGCTAGCGGACGCTGGAACAAGCCTTTCGCCGCTCACGACTTGGGCACATATCCCATAGCCAACGGACAAGTGTATGGAGGCGACATGCCGATAGAGGAAGCGGGCAACATGGTAATTCTGGCCGCGGCTATCGCCAAGATTGAGGGCAACGCCGACTACGCCAAGAAGTACTGGGACATCCTCACGACGTGGACCGACTATTTGGTAGAGAACGGACAAGACCCGGCCAACCAGCTCTGTACGGACGACTTCGCCGGACACTGGGCACACAACGCCAACCTCGCCGTGAAAGCCATCATGGGCGTGGCGGGATACGCTGAGATGGCCCGCATGATGGGCATGGACGAGGTAGCCGATAAGTACGCGGCTACGGCCAAGAAGATGGCCGACAAGTGGAAGGAGATGGCCGCCGAGGGAGACCACTACCGGTTGGCGTTCGACCGTTCCAACACGTGGAGCCAGAAGTACAACATGGTATGGGACAAGATGTGGGGACTGGGACTCTTCACCGACGTTATCGAGAAGGAAATCCCTTACTACCTGACCAAGCAGAACGAGTTCGGCTTGCCGCTCGACTCGCGCAAGGAGTACACCAAGTCTGACTGGATTATGTGGACGGCGGCTATGGCCAACGACCGCGAGACGTTCGAGAAGTTCCTCGACCCGCTCTACAAGTACGTTGACGAGACCGAGACCCGCGTACCCATCAGCGACTGGTATCATACCGACAGCGGAAGGTGGGTAGGATTCCGCGCCCGCTCGGTTATCGGTGGACACTGGATGAAGGTTCTGATGGACAGAATGTTGGGCGAATAATCCCGGCTCTCCACCAGAGACAAGACATACAGGAGGCCGTTTCCGCTTGAACGCGCGGAAACGGCCTCCGTCGTTTTCCGTCCTCCGTTCCCGCCAAAAAGGGCGAAATAGGCAAAAAAGTGGCCCGTTTCTCCGCTTTTAAAGACAAGATGCCTATCTTTGCCCTGAATTATTAAACACTTTGAGTTATGAGAAAGAATCTTATCCTCGTGCTGATAGCCGTATGCGCGGCTATGGCGCTCCCCGCCCAAGCGCAACTGGACTTCGGACTGAAGGGCGGAGTGAACCTATCGAAAGCGAGCCTCTCCGACATCAGGGGCAATTTCAAGAAAGACAACTTTACGGGCTTCTTCATCGGACCGATGGCGGAGTTCACCCTGCCCATACTGGGACTGGGAGTGGACGCCTCGCTGCTCTTCGCCCAAAGGGGAGTTACGGTATCGGACGAGGGAGAAGACGCCACCGTCAAGCAGAACGGTATAGACATCCCCGTCAACCTGAAATACAACATCGGACTGGGTAAGATGCTAGGCATATACATCGCCGCCGGACCAGACTTCTACTTCGACTTGGGCAAGGACAAGCGCATATACGGAGCCGAGGTAGACAAGAAAAAGAAAGAGGTAGGCATCAACGTGGGAGCGGGCCTCAAGCTCTTCAGTCACCTTCAGGTGGGAGCCAACTACAACATTCCGCTAGGCGACACGGCCAAGCTGAGAGACGAGGAGGGCGAACTGGGCTCGTACAAGACCAAGACATGGCAAGTATCGGTAGCCTACATTTTTTAATCGCGGCCGCCGAGTAAGATACAAGAAAGCCGCCGTTTCCCGCGGGAAACGGCGGCTTTTTCTTATCCTCTCCGCACGCGGGGCAAAGCGCTAAAGGAAAGAGTAGAATTCGCCTCGCACCGCTCCGGATAGTTCCAAGGGCGTGAAACTTTAGTTTCATCAGCGTGGAACTACAGTTTCAAGCGCTTGGAACTTTAGTTTCATGCCCTTGAAACCAACTCCCCTCCGGCAAGGGGGAAGACTACCAAGCGTATTCGTCCGTATAGCGGTCGAACACAGGTTCCGCCTTGATGCCCTTACGCTGAAGCAGTTGCCGAATAAAGGCTTGGTCCTGAAGCGACAATCCCCGTTCTTCCCGGTAGAAGCGGTAATACTTGCTCTTGCCGAAATGGGCGACAAGCTGCCGTCGGAGGCTGACGGCCTCGTTATAGGGCAGGCTCTCGAACAGCTTCTTGACACCCCACGCCACCCGAGCCTTCCGGACTTTCAGGAACTGGGGACAACTCTCCCCCTCGGCCGGATAGCAAAGGGGATTGACGATAGAGATTACCGGATAGCGGTCTTTCCCGTTCAGGGCGGCCACGCGGCGTAAGCACTCCGCCGCCTGCGGACAGCGTTCGTTCTGGCAGCGCGCGAACCCGTAAGGCACTTCAAAGTTCTCGTTTTCCATAGTCATAACACGTTCTTATTTGAATTAATGATTATTCCGCCGCTAAGGTAAGAAATAAAGGGGGATTTTCCTCTCCTCCTTCATTGCGTTTTCAACGATAAGCCGTACTTTTGCACACCTTCCTGACGATGGCTTTTCGAGAAAGAATGAAACGATACGCAGATGTCATATTGCCGCTTCCGCTGCCGGGGTACTTCACCTACGGCGTGCCCGACGAGTACGCCGACGAGGTAACGCCCGGATGTCGGGTGGTGGTCTCTTTCGGGAAGAAGAAATACTACACGGCCATCGTCCGTAACGTGCACGGCGAGGCCCCGTCAGGCTACGAGGTGAAAGACATCAGCGCGCTGCTCGACCGCTCGCCCCTGCTCCTCCCTCTCCAGTTCCGGTTCTGGGACTGGATAGCCGACTACTACCTCTGCACCCGGGGCGATGTCTACAAAGCCGCCCTTCCTTCGGGGCTGAAACTGGAAAGCGAGACCGTCGTGACCGTCAACCCCGACTATGAGGAGAGCCCGCAGGCCCCCCTGACCGAACGGGAGCGGAAGGCGATGGCCCTGCTTACGGCCCAATCGTCCATGAGCGTGACCAAACTGGAGAAAGAGAGCGGACTGAAGAACCCGCTCGGCGTGGTCAAGTCGCTGCTCGACAAGGAGGCCATCTTCGTGAAGGAGGAGCTGCGCCGCTCGTACAAGCCCAAGACGGAGACGAGGGTACGCCTCGCAGGAGAAGCCGACGAGCGTCGCCTGCACATCCTCTTCGACCTCCTCTCGCGCGCCCCGAAGCAACTGGCCCTACTGATGAAGTACGTCGAATGCTCCGGACTCTTGGGCACGGAACCGATAAAGGAGGTATCGAAGAAAGAGCTTCTGCGGATGGCCGGAGTCTCTCCCGCCGCACTGGACGGACTGGTGGAGAAGAAGATATTCGAGACCTACCGCCAAGAGATAGGCCGGTTGGACAACGCCGCAACCCGGGCTCTCGTTCCTCCCAGTCCGCTGAGCGAGCCTCAGCAACGGGCCTTCGACGGCATAGTCCGGAACTTCAGCGAGAAAAACGTCTGCCTGCTGCACGGCGTGACCGCGAGCGGCAAGACCGAGATATACATCCACCTGATAGCCGAGGCCCTGCGGCAAGGCAAGCAGGTGCTTTACCTACTCCCCGAAATCGCCCTGACCGCCCAACTCACCGAGCGGCTGCGCCGGATATTCGGCTCGCGGATGGCCGTCTACCACTCCAAGTTCCCCGACGCCGAGCGGGTGGAGATATGGCAACGCCAACTGACCGAGGGCGACTACGACATCATCCTCGGCGTACGTTCCTCCGTCTTCTTGCCCTTCCGCCGGTTGGGGCTCGTCATCGTGGACGAGGAACACGAGAACACCTACAAGCAGCAAGACCCCGCCCCGCGCTATCACGCCCGGGACGCCGCCATCGTACTGGCCTCGCTCTACGGAGCCAAGACGCTGTTGGGCACGGCCACCCCCTCGGTGGAAACGTGGTACAACGCCTCTACCGGGAAGTACGGGTTAGTCCAGTTGAAGGAGCGTTTCCGCGAAGCCCGCCTGCCGGAGATTATCCCCGTAGACATCAAAGAGCTGCGGCGGAAGAAGCGGATGACGGGACAGTTCTCTCCCCTGCTGATAAGCCATATCCGCGAGGCGCTGGAGCGCAAGGAGCAGATTATCCTCTTCCAGAACCGCCGGGGATTCGCCCCGATGGTGGAGTGCCGCGTCTGCGGGTGGGTGCCCAAGTGCAAGAACTGCGACGTGAGCCTCACCTATCATAAAGGAATCAATCAGCTGACGTGCCACTACTGCGGATACACCTGTCCGCCCCCCAAACGCTGTCCGGCCTGCGAAAGCACCGAGTTGGTCAACCGGGGATTCGGGACAGAGAAGATAGAGGACGACATCAAACTGCTCTTTCCCGAAGCGTCCGTAGCCCGCATGGACCTCGACACCACCCGTACCCGCACGGCTTACGAGAAGATTATAGCCGACTTCGAGCGGGGAGAGACCGACATCCTTATCGGCACGCAGATGGTATCGAAGGGACTGGACTTCGAGCGGGTGAGCGTAGTGGGCATACTGAACGCCGACACCATGCTGAACTATCCCGACTTCAGAGCCTACGAACGGGCCTTCCAACTCATGGCTCAGGTGGCCGGACGGGCCGGACGAAAGAACGGACAGGGAAAAGTGATACTGCAAACCAATAGCGTAGACCACCCCATCATCCGGCAAGTGATGGCCAACGACTATGAGGGCATGGTAGGCGGGCAACTGGCCGAGCGGCAGATGTTCCGATATCCACCCTATCGACGACTGATATACGTGTACTTGAAGCACCGCGACGAGGCACAGTTGGAACGTATGGCCACAGAGATGGGCGCACGACTGCGCACCGTCTTCGGCGACCGGGTGTTAGGACCGGACAAGCCTCCCGTGGCCCGGGTACAAGCCCTGTTTATCAAGAAAATCATGCTCAAGATAGAACACAACGCCTCCATGAGCAAGGCGAAGGAGCTACTCAAACGCATCCAACGGGAGATGACGGAGGACGAACGCTACAAGTCGCTTACCGTCTATTATGACGTAGACCCCATGTAAGTCAATCCGCCCACTTGAAGACGGCCGTCAGTCCGCCCGCCTCGCTACGAAGAAGGCGTACCCGTAGAACTCCTTGTACTTACGGTACATATCCTCCTCCTGACGCAAAGACTCGACGAGGTTTTCCGCCCCACGGTCGCCCTTGTGCCGGTCGAGAAACGACCGCTGGAGCTTGGATAGCGGCGTATAGTAATGCTCCGTCCAACACTCCTCCGGAAGAATAAAGGTGGAGACATCACCATAGCCCGCCTTACGCATCTGTTCCGTCTTACGAGCCACAGAGTCTATCTCCGGATAGCCGCTCATCCAGTAATCGTGAATTTCCGCCGGACGACTCTCCGTTAACCATACGCACTCGGACACGGCGATGTAGCCTCCCGGCTTCAGGAACTTGCGCCATTCGGTTATCCCCCGCTCGAAGCCGATATTGTACACCGCCCCCTCCGACCATATCAGGTCTAAGGATTCCGGCTCAAAAGGGAGATTATCCATCGAGCCGACCACCCCCTTCACTCTGTCCTGAAGGCCCAGTTCCCTTGCGTTGCGGTTGAAGCGGTCGATAAACTCCGGAACAAGGTCAATCCCCGTGACGCTTCCCGGCACGTGTCGGGCCAACACCATCGTCTGCCCACCCGTTCCGCAGCCGATGTCGGCGACAAAGGGCCGTTCGCCCAAACCGTTTACAAAGCTCAAGGCCCTGAGTGTCGCTTCGGGACTACCGGGCCCCTGTCGTTCCGCAGCAAGGAAAAAGTCATAAATCAGTCGTTCGTCAGGCTCATGAATCGTCTCATTATCGTTACTCATAGGCTGAAAGTATTTGTCGTTAAAGCAATGAATCGGGCACGAAGATAGGCGATACGCCTTTGGAGCAGGGAAACACCTGCCCTAAATAAAGTTAATTCACACGCCAAGAAGTGTATGCTACGACCTTATCCACACCTCGAATCCGATTTGGGCTTTCCGTTCAAGGGAAACGGGGTCAGTAGCTTTTTAGTGGGGATATGCATATAAGTTCGCAATGCGGAATAAGAAAAACTTCTTGTCAACAACTCCCCTGAGATTCGCTCTAAAGA
>CASDXF010000010.1 GCA_949285075.1 uncultured Bacteroides sp.
CTCGTCTCCCTTCTGCATGTGCCAATACATGTCGGCGTCAATCAGGCGGAAGATGATGGTCTTGTCCCCCACTAAGGCTTGGTCGTGGCTTTCGGCGTAGGATATGGTCTTCTCGTCCTTCCGCCGGTTGGTGACTTCCCACAGCAGGCTCGAAGGCTTCCAGTCCTCGTCCACCTTTTCCTTAATCGTCTTAATCCAATAGTCCGGGATGTTCATGGCCATACGGTAGTCGAACCCGTATCCCCCGTCCTCGAACTTCGCCGCGAGCCCGGGCATGCCCGACACCTCCTCCGCTATCGTAATGGCTCTGGGATTGACTTGATGAATCAGCCTGTTGGCCAGCGTCAGATAGCAAATCGCGTTATCGTCCTGATGGCCGTTGAAGTAGTCGTCGTAATTGCAGAAAGCCTCCCCCAGACCGTGACTATAATACAGCATCGAGGTCACCCCGTCGAAACGGAAGCCGTCAAACTTATATTCCTCCAACCAGTACTTGCAGTTGGACAGCAGAAAATGAATCACCTCGTTCTTTCCATAGTCGAAGCACAGCGAGTCCCACGCCGGATGCTCGTGACGGTCGCCGGGGTAGAAATACTGATTCGGGTCGCCGGCGAAATTGCCCAACCCCTCGACCTCGTTCTTCACCGCGTGAGAGTGAACGATATCCATTATCACGGCGATGCCCTGCCGATGGGCCTCGTCTATCAGCGCCTTCAAGTCGTCCGGAGTGCCGAAGCGGGAAGAAGCCGCGAAGAAACTGGATACGTGATAGCCGAAACTCCCGTAATAGGGATGCTCTTGAATGGCCATTATCTGAATGCAGTTGTAACCGTCGCGCACAATTCGGGGGAGAACCTTTTCACGGAACTCATTATATGTACCTACCTTTTCTTCCTGCTGAGCCATACCGATGTGGCATTCATAAATCAGCAGGGGGCTCGTGTTTGGCTTAAAGGCCCTTTTCTTGAATTTATACGGTTTCTCCGGGTCCCACACCTGCGCGCTGAATATTTTAGTCTGCTCATCTTGAACTACACGAGTAGCCCACGCGGGAATGCGTTCTCCCTGTCCGCCTTCCCAATAAACGTTCAGCTTATACAAATCGCCATGATGAATGGCGTCCGCCGGAAGATTAATCTCCCAGTTTCCATTCTTCAGTTTCTTCAGCTTATAGCTCGCTTTCTCTTCCCAATTATTGAATGTGCCTATCAAATAAATGTGGGTCGCGTTGGGAGCCCATTCACGAAAAGTCCATCCCTTACCAGTACGATGCAGGCCGAAATATAAATAACCGGAGGCAAAATCCGAAAGTGTACACTTCCCGTTATTGGTCAGTTCCGCCTCCTTGTCCAACGCGTGCTGATGCCGGCCTACGATAGCGCCTGTATACGGTTCCAGCCACGGGTCATTCTTGATGAGATTTAATGTCGCTTCCATATCAATACAGATTGAATTTATATCTTTACTTTTATAACCGCTTTCTTCACCCCCTTCGTCGAAATCTCCGGAGCATGCCCATCCTGCGGAAAGAAAATCGCAAACATTCCGGGAGTTACAGCAATATAGCTATCGGCCAATCCTTCAAAGAACGTTACGTCTTTTTCCGCGTCATAGGAATCTAAAGGCACGCAATGCTTAACTGAAGCATATCCCATAATCTCCGTATCCGATAAAGGTATTTGTATGTCTATATACCGCTCATGTCCCTCTAACTTGGCGTCTTCTTTCTTCTTAGGTTTCGTTTGGGCTATCTTTACAAACAAATCCCTCCCCCTTAGTTCTCTCATCGTTCCTGTTTCAAGTACATGCAAATCGCAAGACTCTAAAAACTCCAGAACATGAACAAACAATGGATGCAAGGACGTATACTTCTCAAAATTCTCTATAGCATCTACTATCATAAAATATCTTTTAAATTATTCAAAATCAGCGACAGTATAATTAATGAAATCGGCGAAACGCTTAAACTGGCGAAAGACTTTCACAATCTCTTCCACCGCATCCGCCCGAAAGAAAAAATCGTCAAGAACATTGTAAGTACAGGTATATTGTCTACAACGCAAATACGAAAGATATGAAAAATCTTTAGGAAATCCCTTTGGAGCCGACTTAATAAAGTCTTCTCCTACTATCGGGAAATACCTTTTAAACTCCGGATCTTCCACAATAGAGACATACTCCTCTATATTATCAAAGATAGACTGTCTGACCGCCTTCAAAATATTGGCGGGCCAACACAAGCTCCCTCCACCAAGCATGCAGTTCCCCGGTTGAATATGTACATAATACCCACACCAATTGGATTTCTTCCCCTTCGCGTTAATGTATCCACCGAAATGTGTTTTATAGGGCGTTTTGTCCGAAGAAAAGCGAAGATCTCTGTATATGCGGTATGTACAATCTTCCGCTCGAATTCCTTTAATCGTCTCATCAAACTGTGAGATATGCGCGATTATGGTGGATAATAAAACCTCAAATTGAAGACGGGCCTTTTCATAGTCCGCATAATGCGCTTTAAACCATTCCCGATTGTTATTCGCAGAAATATTCTTTAAGAATTGAAAGATAATAGAAGCATCTACCTTCATAACTCTTCACTATTATTTCACAAATATAGCTACTTTATTTATAAGGAGAAAAAGTATCGGGCATTTTAATTTGGCAGTATTTCACCGTTCATAGTAAACCAATATCTAATATACTTTTAAATAATGCCGTAATACAATAACATGCCACTCTAAAGAATGGGCTATTTCATTCGCCACAAAGCCCTTCCGCTCATAAGCGAAAGCGCTACGGCTCATAAGCCATAGGGCTACGGCTTACAAGTGAAAAGACAACGCTTCCCGTCAAAATCTTAAAAGAGAACATTCTCATACCAACCTTAAAAGGATTGAACAGGAAACCCTTAGAATTCAACGAGATTACTCATCAAATGTTACACGAACGCACAAATAAGAATTGTAGGAAATAAAAACGCTTCAAAAAATCTTGAAAACATGTAAAGAATTTCGCTCTGTTTCTGCGACAATCCATTTGAATTGGCATAAACATAGATGAAGGTTCCATGTACAGAACCAACGAAGCCGTCTTGAAGAAACTTCAAAACAGCTTCTAATGAAGAGGGCTAGTTAGTCGCTCCTCCCGCAATGTCAAGCAATTCATTCGTTATAGCTTGTTGACGTCCCTTATTGTATTGCTTCGTCAAGTCCTGAACCAATTCGTTAGCATTATCAGTAGCAACTTGCATAGCTAATGTACGAGCCGCATGCTCTGATGCGTTGGAATCTACCGCAGCCGTAAACAGTTTCTGATTTAACGCCGCCGGAATCAAATTTGCAAATAACAGTTCAACCGAAGGTTCGATGATATAATCAATAGACTTATGCTTCTCTTGTTTCCCGTTTTCTAACGTATTGGTAAAATCAATTGGAAGATAAGTTTCATTTAACAAAACCTGTACCCCCATTGATTTAAAATGATGATAAATAAATTCTACTCTATCAATCTCTTCTGACGCATACATTTCCATTAAGCGATGCGCCAATTTAACGGCCTCTTGATACGAAGGCTTATCCGCAAACGTTTGTAAAGTCTCTTGTGGCTGAAACCCCATTCTTCGGACAGCTTCCTCAACCTTTCTCCCTACAGGAAATAGCAAGATATTATCTTTTCCCAACGATTGAAGTTCCTCAACTCGTTGCCCTAACAATTTAATCACATTGGCATTAAAGGCTCCACAAAGCGATGTATTGGAAGAGAAAGCGACTATCGCAACCCGTTTAACTTCACGCAGTTGCATATAAGGAGATTCAATAGAAATGTCTGTATTCAAAAAACTTGTTAGGATTTTACTCAATTTTCTTTGATAAGGTAACATGCCCTCTATAGCTCCTTGAGCTTTATGTAACTTTGCCGAGGCAACCATCTTCATTGCTGAAGTGATTTTCTGAGTGCTTTTTACCGAATTTATTCTATTCTTTACTTCTTTCAGTGAAGCCATGATTTCTTTTAAATTTAAAAGTAAAACAACAAGTTAGAAGACGCAATAAATAAGTTTTAAGCTATAGAACTATAGCTTAAAACTTTAATGTCTTACGAATATTGCTTAGCTACCATCGTCGCCGTTTCTTCAATCATCTTGATTACATTATCATCAATCATTCCTGTCTTTAATACGTCAAGAACGTCTTTCTGATGATTCAATTTTAATGACTCTATGAAACGGCTTTCGAAGTCTTGCACCATATTCAAAGGAATATCATGCAATAAACCATGTGTACCACAGTAAAGTATAGCAATCTGCTGTTCCACTGGCATCGGACTATATTGAGCCTGCACCAATAAACGAGAATTTTTCCGGCCTTTATCAATTGTTAAAGCGGTAACAAGGTCCATATCACTACTAAATTTAGAAAAGGCTTCCAATTCACGATATTGCGCCTGATCTATCTTTAAAGTCCCCGCAACTTTCTTCATCGCCTTAATTTGAGCATTTCCACCGACACGAGACACAGATATACCAACATTAATCGCAGGACGTATGCCTTGATTAAACAAATCTGTCTCAAGAAAGATCTGACCATCAGTAATAGAAATCACATTAGTCGGAATATAGGCGGACACATCTCCCGCTTGAGTTTCAATAATAGGCAGAGCGGTCAATGAACCTCCTCCTTTTACTTTACCCTTTAAACTATCAGGAAGATCGTTCATCTCGCTTGCGACCTCTTCTTGATTAATAATCTTAGCGGCACGTTCAAGAAGACGAGAATGCAAATAGAATATATCACCCGGATACGCTTCACGTCCAGAAGGCCTACGTAATATTAACGAGACTTCTCGATAAGCTACCGCCTGCTTAGATAAGTCATCATAAACCACTAACGCATGTCGGCCCGTATCACGAAAATATTCGCCAATAGCAGCGCCTGCGAATGGAGCATAATATTGTAACGCTGCAGGTTCTCCCGCTGTGGCAGATACAACAACTGTATAATCCATAGCTCCATATTCTCTAAGCGTATTTACAATGGAAGCCACTGTAGAGCCTTTCTGACCAATAGCGACATAAATACAATAAACAGGATTACCTTCTAGGTAATTACTTCTTTGATTAATAATCGTATCTATAGCAATCGCAGTTTTTCCAGTTTGTCGGTCACCAATAATCAACTCACGCTGTCCCCGACCAATAGGAATCATTGCATCTACAGCTTTGATACCTGTTTGCAATGGCTGATTAACAGGTTGCCGATAAATAACTCCCGGCGCTTTACGCTCCAGAGGCATCTCACACTTATCGCCTCCAATTAGGCCTTTGCCGTCAAGCGGTTCACCCAAAGGATTAATTACACGACCTAACATACCCTCGCCTACATTAATGGAAGCAATATGTTTTGTACGCTTAACAATGTCCCCCTCCTTAATTTGATCAGTAGGGCCCAACAAAACCGCTCCTACATTATCTTCTTCGAGGTTCATTACAATCGCCTTAATGCCATTCTCAAACTCTAGCAATTCATTTGCTTCAGCATTCCTAAGTCCATAAATGCGAACGACTCCATCACTAACTTGAAGCACCGTACCTATTTCCTCAAGCTGTACATTCGCCTCAATACCCTCAAGCTGCTTACGCAATATGTCAGATACTTCGCTTACTTTTATATTCTCAGACATTATACAATTCTCCTATTTTTATCAATAAATTGTTGTTTCATCCTTTTCAACTGAGTAGCGACACTAGCATCTAGCCGATAATCATTAATGTCAAAAATGAAACCTCCTTCAATAGACGGATCCACTATAGTCTCCAATTCCATTTTGGCATGTAAAACACTCGCCGCAGCGGAACAAATGCGAGTCTCAATTTCTTTATTTATCGGAACAGCCGTTATCAACTTACCAACTCCAATATGCTTCAATTTCCTATAGAGGTCTAAATACATCAAAGCTATAAATTGTAAATAAGACTCACGCCTATTTCTCAATACTAAGGTAATAAAACTGATAAATTCCTCGCTCGATTGGTTTTCACCGTCAGAGGCAGCGCAAACCAATGCAAGTTTTTCTTTACCTGTAACAATAGGATTATCAAGCACACCACGCAACTCTACCCGTTCATGAAAACTACGGGACAAGGCAGCAAATTCTTGATAAATTCTATCCTCTACGCCTCTCGCTTTAGCATATTCAATCATTGCTTTGGCATATCGCATTGAGAGTATTCCGACTTCCATCTTTTAATTTTTATTAATTAGCACATCGTCTAGCATCCGATTAATCATACCCATCTGGGCATCTTTATCCTCAAGTGACTTACGAAGAACTTTTTCAGCAATATCAACAGACAAAAGAGCTACTTGTTTGCGAATATCACGAATAGCCTCCTCCTTTTCAATTTGAATCCGCTGTTTTACCGCATCCAACTCTTTTTGCGCACTTTGTTCCGCTTGTATATGCGCATCACGAATGATCTTATCACGCTCTTCCATGGCTTGTTTCAAAATGCGCCCTTGCTCTTTATTGGCGGCGGCAACAAGAGCATCGCTTTCTTCCTTTAACTTAGACAATTTTTCATTCGCTTCTTTAGCCACCTCTAAAGATTGATTGATATAAGCTTTACGGTCTTCCACCATTTTAGTAATAACAGGAAAACCGTATATAGCCAATATTACAAACACAATCCCAAATGCGACAACCATCCAGAACAACAAGCCACTATCAGGTAGTAATAATTGCATCTGTTCAAGTTTTAGTTAAAACATTTATTATCTTTATTTGTCTTACCATTATAAGAAAAACACCAAAAGGCATACTACTACAGCCAAAAGAGCCACACCTTCGACCAAAGCCGCCGCAATAATCATATTCATACGGATATCTCCGGAAGCTTCCGGTTGACGGCCGATAGCTTCCATAGCCGATCCACCGATTCTACCGATACCTAAACCTGCGCCAATCACTGCGAGACCTGCACCGATAGCTGCACCTAACTTACTTACTCCTACTGCTGCCGCAGTTGCTTGTAACAATACTGATAGTAACATAATTCCTAATTTTTAAATGGTTTATTTTTAATTTATGATATTTCTTTTTCTGCTTTCTTTTCTTGAGCTAAGCCAATAAATACAGCGGAAAGCATTGTAAAAACATAAGCTTGAATAAAGGCAACCAATAACTCAAGTAGATTCATAAATATATTGAATAACACGGAAGCCACCGTTAATGTGCCGTTGAGAGCAGGGCCCATATTTACGGAAATAAATATTAAGCATGTAAGCACCAACATAGCCATATGTCCCGCCAACATATTTGCGAAAAGACGAATCATCAGCGCAAAAGGCTTCGTGAATATTCCAAAGAACTCTATGAAGGGCATCATCGGTACCGGTACCTTTAACCACCACGGAACGTCCGGCCAGAAAATATCCTTCCAATAATGTTTAGTTCCAAACAGATTAACCGCCAAAAATGTACAGATAGCTAGCACCATTGTGATCGCAATGTTACCCGTAACATTAGCCCCTCCGGGGAAGAAAGGTATCAACCCCATCAAATTATTGAGAAAAATGAAAAAGAAGGCAGTTAACAGATAAGGAGCAAACTTACGATAATTCGGTCCTACGCAACTCTTGATGATATCATCGTTTACCATCATGATAAACATTTCCATGAATCCAACAAAACCACCCGGTGCAGATGCGCTTGGCTGACGTTTCTTATACCAACGAGCCACTCCTAATACTATTATTATCAATAGTAAACTATTGAATAACAAAGCAAATGTCACTTTTGTTATAGAAATGTCCAATGGCCTTATTTCTTCCCCTGCGGTATACTCAACTAATTTTCCTTCATATTTACTTCCGGAAGGAGCTATAGAGAAACCTTCGTAGCTTCCGTTGTTTTCTTTAAGCCGAGAAGATAGAAATACGTGCCAACCGGTATTCTCGCTATAAACAATCACAGGCAAAGGAATTATAAACTCCTTTTCTCCCCAACTGGTTATATGCCATTCATAGGAATCCCCTATATGCCCGAATACAATGCCTTTTACATCGACTGTATTTTCGCCTTGTTCTTTTGAAACATTCTCCTCCGCAACCGAAGAAGAGGACGCTTGCTCCGCATAAAGTGGCATTCCTATCATTAGCAAACAAAATAGCCACAAAGGACCTAGTACACTACGCAACTGTTTCATTTCTACTTTTATTTTTTTGCAGTTTCAATTTCCTTTCAAAAGTGAAAAAGAAACATGTTTCATATATCATGTATAGCAAATAAAACGAAATAAAGGTCATCAAAAAGACTTTAATCTCTCCTCCTATCACTACACAATAAATTATCAATAGCAATACTGAAAGCAGTATTTTCATTGTCTTGATCGCTAGAAAAAGCAGTACCATTCTTTGCGGAGCACGACGGCGGCAAGCATCAATCATAAAGATAGTAACGCATCCCAATACATAAAAATAGAGCAACGTGAACAGATACCCATCAAATGAATAGTCCGGTACTATCTTATGAAGAATTACTTTTCCTATTATTCCAATAAATAGAGTAAATAAGGTAATTCCTCCAACGAAACTTCGCTTTATCTTGTCAATGTTCACCATATCAAAGTAAACAATCACTCGACCTACTAGGACATACACACCGAAACCACACCGTTGCTCATCTCCACAAAGCCAGTTTGCATTTCCAACGTACAGTCTTTTCCATCTTCCGTAGTATAGGTTAAAACTCCTTTTTTCAAAGATGAAATGATTGGAGCGTGCCCCGGCAATATAGAAAATGAGCCCAATGTTCCCGGTAAAGTGATAATCTTCACATCCCCATCAAATACGACCTTTTCAGGTGATACTATTGTCAAATGCAGCTTGCTCATTGTAGTCAGTATTACTTCTTCGTTTGTTCAAGAATCTTCTTTCCTTTTTCTATCGCATCTTCGATAGTACCGACATTCAGGAATGCTTGCTCCGGTAAGTAATCTACCTCTCCGCTTAAAATCATTTGGAATCCTCTAATCGTATCTTCAATTGATACCATCACGCCCGGCACGCCCGTAAACTGTTCAGCCACAGCAAATGGTTGAGACAAGAAACGCTGCACACGGCGAGCACGATTTACAATTGTCTTATCCTCTTCAGATAGTTCTTCCATGCCCAAAATGGAAATAATATCTTGTAATTCTTTATTACGCTGCAAAATTTGTTTTATTTGCTGAGCAACATTATAATGTTCCTCTCCTACAATATGTGGATCAAGAATACGCGATGTTGAAGCTAACGGGTCTACCGCAGGATATATCCCTAATTCCGTTATTTTACGGTCAAGTACCGTTGTTGCATCCAAATGGGTAAATGTCGTGGCCGGCGCCGGATCTGTTAAATCATCAGCAGGTACATAAACCGCCTGCACTGAAGTAATAGAGCCTTTACGCGTAGAAGTAATTCGTTCCTGCATCGCTCCCATTTCCGTAGCTAACGTAGGCTGATATCCTACCGCAGAAGGCATGCGTCCCAACAATGCGGAAACCTCAGACCCTGCTTGCGTAAAACGAAATATGTTATCAATAAAAAACAATATATCACGCCTTTCATTTTCATTCCCGGCATCGCGAAAAGATTCTGCAACTGTCAAGCCTGACAAAGCCACAGACGCACGCGCTCCCGGTGGTTCGTTCATTTGTCCAAATATAAGTGACACTTGAGACTTGGCCAATTCATTATAGTCGACCTTAGACAAGTCCCAATTTCCTTGTTCCATACTTTCTTTAAAAGCCTCACCATAACGAATAACGCCAGACTCTATCATCTCACGTAAAAGGTCATTTCCTTCACGAGTACGTTCCCCAACTCCCGCAAATACAGAAAATCCATTATGCTTCTTAGCTATATTATTGATAAGTTCCTGAATTAGGACCGTTTTTCCTACTCCTGCTCCACCAAACAATCCAATTTTTCCTCCTTTGGCGTAAGGTTCTAACAAATCAATTACCTTAATTCCAGTAAAAAGGACTTCTTGCGTAGTGGTCAAATCCTCGAATTTAGGAGGCTCACGGTGAATAGAATAAGCGCCTTCCCGGCTCAACTCTTTCATCCCATCTATGGATTCACCCACTACATTCATCAGACGTCCTTTTATTTGGTCACCAACCGGCATTGTAATCGGCGCTCCCGTAGGACGCACTTTCATTCCTCTTTGAAGGCCATCTGTACTATCCATAGCAACGGTACGCACAGTATTCTCACCAATATGTTGTTGCACTTCAACTATCAACACTCTACCATTCGACCGTTTTATCTCCAAAGCTTCATGAATAGCGGGCAATGTCATCTCCATTTCCACTTTATCAAAATACACATCAACTACCGGCCCTATAACCTGAGAAATATGTCCAACAATTTGTGGCATAAGCAATCTTATTTTAAATTATTAGTGTTCAATTTACAAGGAGAGCGTTTAGTATTTTTTCTGCATGTTTCAATCAACTACATCTCCCATCCGGATACGATTGACGCCTCTTTGAAAGCGTTGCAAATGTAGAAATAAAACTCATTTATTGTTTTTCATTTCTCAAAAATTGTCCATCAATAACAATCATTAAATCAATATAGACCAATAGTCCCGAACTATCAATCAAAATCACATTTTACCGTACAAATACATGATAAATTATCACACCATTAGTCTACGACTTCATGAAGTTGAAGGAACTAAAAATCACGAAGCCATGCGGACAACTCATCCAACATTTCTTTTTTATAACGAAAGTCTTCCCGTATTCCCCATCCGTGTCCACCGGTAGCATAAATATGAATAACAGCAGGTATACCATTCGCATGCAAAGCTGAATAGTAACGAATTCCATTTTCAGGAGACACAACTGTATCATCATTGCTAAAGACTATGAAAGCACGAGGAGTTCTTTTGGTCACCGACTTTTCATTAGAATATTTTTTTTCAAATTCTTCCGTCGCTTCCTTCCCTACAAAATTATCATGTGACCCCATATGCGTAAAGGTCCTATCCATAGTGATAACTGGATAAAACAATATCTGAAAACTAAGAGGTGAAGACTCCGCACAATGAGTCGCTACAGTCGACGCTAAATGTCCTCCCGCAGAAAAACCCATAATACCTATATCATCAGGATTAATATTCCACACCGATGCGCTATCGCGAACAAGCCGTATTGCCGTCTCCACATCGGAGACAGGAATGGAAGGATCGCCATGGGGCATACGATATTTTAAAACAAATAGAGCTATTCCTTGCTTATTAAAATAAGGAGCCCAATCATAGCCTTCATGTTCCAAAGCTAAATGTTCATATCCCCCACCCGGACACACTACTATTGCACGTCCAGTTGCTAAATTCGAATCAGGAAGAAAAGCTCGAATCGAAGGTTTCTCAATATTAAAAGACTTCCGTTTTTCTTGAGCGTTAACTACAGCAATCATCATACATGAAAACAATAACGATAATAATATAAACCGCTTCATTGCATATCTAAATTAATAAAAAATTAAAACGTGTCGAAGATAGCATTTTTCAGCTTATACAGTTCCTTTTTTCCTGTTATTTTTATATAAAAGTTGGACAGATAGCCGAATAATACAATATATTTGCAATGTTGTTTATCTTAATGGATAAACAAAAACCTAATTTATAAACATTTTAAATATTAGTCATTATGAAGAAGATGAATAGATTGAAAATCTCCGTTATCTTTATGAGTCTCCTCCTTGTATTCAGTGGATGTGCTAGCATGAGTAAAACCGGCAAAGGAGCAGCCATTGGAGGAGGATCCGGCGCCGCATTAGGCGCTATTTTAGGAGGAGTAATAGGTAAAGGCAAAGGGGCTGCTATTGGAGCTGCAGTAGGTACTGCGGTTGGCGCTGGAGCAGGAGCACTCATCGGCAAAAAAATGGATAAAGCAGCCGCTGAAGCGGAACAAATAGAAGGCGCACAAGTAGAACAAATAACTGACAATAATGGACTTCAAGCTGTAAAAGTAACATTCGACTCAGGGATTCTTTTTGACACCGGAAATTCGTCTCTTGGATCCGCCGCAAAAGCTTCATTGAGCAAATTTGCCAATAATGTACTAAATCAGAATCCTGATATGGATGTCACTATTTATGGTTATACAGATAACCAAGGATGGAAAAACAGCACTGCAGAGCAAAGCCAACAAAAGAACCTTAATCTTTCTCAAGAGCGAGCTCAAAGTGTATCCAGTTACTTATTAGGTTGCGGCGTTGCATCTAGCCAGATAAAAGCCGTGGAAGGAAAAGGAGAAAGCGACCCTGTAGCTAGCAACGACACAGCCGAAGGCCGCAAACAAAATCGCCGTGTAGAAGTCTACATTTATGCTAGCGAACAAATGATTCAAGATGCACAAGCAGCATCTTCAAACTAAGTATTCAATAAATAATCGCTATAACATTAAGAAGCCGCATCAGCTTTTTTATAAATATTGCAATCAATCCATGATGCGGCTTCTTTTAATAGAAAATCCAATATTATAAACCGCCTATATGAAAGTATGAAAGCAAGAATACAAATATTAATAGCACTATTAGCAGGATTCACTATTGCCTCTGAATCATTTGCACAAGAGAAAAAAAAGAATACCACATCAACAATAGAGATGGTAAAACAAGAGATCGCCTCTCAAAGCTACAAGATTAACATAAGCACCGCCCTCCCTATGCAAGGACGAAACATCCCATTAACTTCGCCTTATTTTTTAGAAATAAAAAATGATACTGTCATCTCTCATTTGCCTTATTTTGGAAGGGCATATCGCATTCCGTATGATGGAGGAGACGGACTGGATTTCAAGGCCCAACTAAAAGATTATACTGTCGACACAGACAAGAAGGGGAATATTCAAATTAAATTTTCCACCAGAACGATAGAAGACCTTTTTGAATATAGAATCAAAATTTATGATAATGGTTCTTCAAACATTGACGTATCGATGCAAAATCGACAAGGCATAAGTTTTATTGGAGATATGGAATTGGACAAACAGAAAAAATAGGACGTAAAAGGATCGCTTCCTTGACTATTCTAATACTAATCTAACGATCATCATTCTTCAATGTAGGCAGACAAATATGAAACCTTACCGCTAGGATACGAGTCATAAAGACAGCCGTTCCTCCTAACAATTGACACACATAAGGCTGTACGCCAACAATAGCGCACAGCCAATACATTACCCCGCCCGCCACACAAGCCATAGCGTATATTTCCTTGCGGAAAATTAACGGAATTTCATTAATAAGTACGTCTCTAATTACTCCTCCCGCAGCTCCCGTTATGCTCCCCATAATAATAGCTACCCAAAAAGGATATCCTAATGAAAGGCTTTTGCCCACCCCGACTACCGTAAACAATGACAAACCAATCGCATCGAATATAAAGAACGTATTGTTTAGCCGTATCAGCGATTTACCGAAAAGAATGACCCACAATAAAGCCAATGCGGTACATATTACATAAATAGGATTCAGCATCCACGCAGGAGTTATACCAAATAAAATATCACGTATAGTCCCTCCACCGATAGCCGTAACAAAACCTACCACATACGCTCCGAACCAATCGAAACGCTTCGCAGAAGCCAATCGAATGCCACTTATGGCAAATGCGAATGTACCTATAAAATCAAGAATCTGCACAAACATAGGCCTGAGATTTTTCTATGCAAAGAAACGAATAAATTTATTAGTTTGTACAGTTTCTTAAGAGCTAAATCACTTAAACGCAAAAATTAAACAAGTTCTTAGTTTGGGGAGTCTCTTTTTCGAGTACGCCTTTTCTTGTACAAGAACCCGCTGACTCTTATACATCAATCATTCAATTCTTGTACAACATCCGCCCGCTTCTTGTACATCGACAGAGAGCGCCGCATTGAACCAACGTGAAGCCTGAACAACAGGCTATAAAAGAGATCAAGAGCCCTTCAAAAGTCCTCCAGAAAAGACCGTTAAATGAAGAAGCCCCAAAAAGCGTGGAGAGTCATATACGATAGACGTGTATGAGTGCGTTCCAATTCTTTATTGCATGATACGGGAGAAACGAAAAAAATCAAGGAATTCACCCCGATTTTTCTCGTCTTCCCAACCCATATATAAGGATATAGGAAGAAAGAAATCATTATGAAACACTCACTTTGCCCGCGCATGGCACATGTAAAGAACAAAAAACTATGAGTAAAAAAAGTTATATCATCTCTTATACTTATAGCAAATCACTAACTTCGCGACCGGTATCTGCATAATTTATGAAACAACGGTATTACAGAATCATAATATTGTTCTTACTCGTATTGATTGCTCCGGACTTTTTCGCCCAACAAATCAAGGGAGTAGTAACAGACTCCGTAACAAATGAGCCCTTGATGTATGTCTCGGTGCAATTTCAGGACAACAAAGGTACAGGCGCCGTAACAAACATTGACGGAGAATATAAACTGGGAGCCAGAAACAAGGAAGGAATTTTAATCTTTTCTTCTATTGGATACGTTACGAAAAGCGTAAAAGTCAATCCCGGAGCGCAAACCATCAACGTACAGTTATCGCCTGATAACGTATTGCTAGAGCAGGTTGTAATAAAGCCCAAAAAGGAAAAGTATTCACGAAAGAACAATCCTGCGGTTGAGTTTATGAAGAAGGTCATTGCGCATAAGAAGGCTCAAGTCTTGGAAGAAAACGATTTTTATCAGTACAACAAGTACGAGAAAATGAAAATGTCCATCAATGACCTGACTCCGGAGAAATTGGAAAAAGGCATATACAAGAAGTACGCTTTCCTAAAGGACCAAGTGGAAGTGTCGGAAACGACAAAGAAGCTGATACTGCCCATCTCGATACAGGAAACGGCCTCGCAGACCATCTTCAGGAAAGACCCTGAAAGCAAAAAGACCATCATCAAAGGAAAAAACTCGAACGGTATAGACGAATTCTTCTCTACCGGAGATATGTTAGGAACGGTGCTGAAGGACGTATTCGCCGACATCAACATCTACGACAACGAAATCAGGCTGTTACAGCAGCGGTTCGTCAGCCCCATAGGGGACAACGCCATCGCCTTCTATAAATACTACCTGATGGATACCATCATGGTGAACAACCGTGAGTGCGTTCATCTGAGCTTCGTGCCCCAAAACTCGCAGGACTTCGGATTCTCGGGACACTTGTACGTGTTGAAGGACTCAACCTATGCCGTGCAAAGATGTACGATGAACCTCCCGAAGAAAAGTGGGGTGAACTTCGTCAATAGCATGGACATAGTGCAGCAGTACGAGCAGCTGCCTAACGGCAACTGGGTACTGGCCGACGACAACATGACCGTGGAGCTTTCGTGGAACAAGAAGGATAACCCGGCGTTCAGCCTGCAAGTGGAGCGTACAACGAAATATACCGAGTACAGCTTCGACCCTATCGAACAACGGCTGTTCCGCCTGAAAGGAGACGTCATCAAGGAAGCGGACATGCTCTCGAAGAGCGACGAGTATTGGGCGGAAGTAAGGCAGGTTCCACTGACCAAGACCGAGAGCACAATGGACATATTCGTCAACCGGTTGGAGCAGATACCGGGATTCAAATATGTGCTGTTCGGAGCCAAAGCCTTAATAGAGAACTTCGTGGAGACCGATAACCCCAGTAAGGTAGACATAGGGCCGGTGAACACGATGATATCGAGCAACTATATTGACGGTACACGCTTCAGGCTGAGCGCCATGACGACGGCCAACCTAAATAAGCACTGGTTCCTGAACGGGTACGGGGCCTACGGACTGAAGGACCATAAGTGGAAGTACAGCGGTACGTTGACCTATTCATTCAACCCGAGGGATTATGTCGTGTGGGAGTTCCCCAAGCACTATATCTCCGCTACATACAGCTACGACGTGATGTCGCCGATGGACAAGTTCCTATTCACGGACAAGGACAACGTATTCCTGTCGCTAAAGACAACGACGGTAGACCAAATGTCTTATATGCGCGACGCGATTATCAACTACGAACTGGAGGGACAGAACGGATTCGGCGTGAAGGCGATGCTTCGCCACCGGAACGACGAGCCGTGCGGAAAGCTAGAGTATCTGAAAAACGACGCACAGCAAACGAAGGTGCACGACATCACCACGGCCGAGGCCAGTCTGACCCTGCGCTACGCTCCGGGAGAGTCGTTCGTAAACTCAAAGCAGCGCCGAATCCCCGTGACGCTGGACGCTCCGATTCTGACCCTGACGCACACAACGGGCATAAAGGGCGTATTGGGCAGCGACTACAACTTCCACCGGACGGAAGCGAGCTTCTGGAAGCGTTTTTGGCTGCCCTCGTCGTGGGGAAAGGTGGACTGTAGCCTGAAGGCGGGGGCCGTATGGAACACCGTACCCTTCCCGCTGCTGATTCTGCCGGAAGCCAACCTTTCGTACATTACGCAACGGGAAACGTTCTGTTTGATTAATAACATGGAGTTCCTGAATGACCGCTTCGCTTCGCTTTCGCTATCATACGACATGAACGGGAAGCTGTTCAACAGGATTCCGCTGCTGAAGAATCTGAAGTGGAGGGAGATGTTCCGCGTAAGGGCCTTATGGGGAACCCTGACGGACAAGAACAATCCGTTCAAGAGCAGCAATCCGGATTTGTTCCGCTTCCCGACGCGCGACGGAAAGTACACGAGCTTCGTCATGGACCCCAAAGTCCCCTATATCGAGGGAAGCGTGGGAATCTACAACATATTCAAGCTGCTTCACATTGAGTACGTACACCGTTTCACCTACCGCGATAATCCCGGCATAAACAAGAACGGCATACGCTTCATGGTATTAATGGTATTCTGAAAAAGACCTATGAAACCCTTAGCTGAACGCTTAAGGCCGAAGACGCTCGACGAGTACATCGGCCAGAAACACCTCGTAGGCCCGGGCGCGGTGCTGCGCAAGATGATTGACTCGGGCCGCATCTCCTCCTTTATCCTCTGGGGACCTCCCGGAGTGGGAAAGACGACTTTGGCGCAAATCATAGCGAACAAACTGGAGACGCCCTTTTACACGCTGAGCGCCGTTACTTCGGGCGTGAAGGAGGTACGTGAGGTCATCGACAAGGCTAAGGGAAACCGCTTCTTCACGCAGGCCAGTCCCATACTGTTTATCGACGAGATTCACCGCTTCAGCAAGTCGCAGCAGGACTCGCTGCTAGGCGCGGTGGAGCAGGGCACGGTGACGCTCATCGGGGCCACGACGGAAAATCCCTCGTTCGAGGTCATCAGGCCGCTGCTGTCCCGTTGTCAGCTCTACACGCTCAAGCCGTTGGAGAAGGACGACCTATTGGAGCTTCTGCATCGGGCGGTGACCACGGACACGCTGCTCAGGGAACGCCGGATAGAGCTTAGGGAGACGACGGCCATGCTGCGCTTCTCGGGCGGAGACGCTCGCAAGCTGCTCAACATCCTTGAGCTTGTGGTGGAAGCGGAAGCGGGCGACGACGTAATCGTCACGGACGCACTGGTCAGCGAACGCCTGCAAGAGAACCCTCTGGCCTATGACAAGGACGGCGAGATGCACTACGACATCATATCGGCCTTCATCAAGTCCATACGCGGAAGCGACCCCGACGGAGCCATCTACTGGCTCGCGAGGATGGTGGAGGGCGGAGAAGACCCAAAGTTCATAGCCCGTCGCCTCGTCATATCGGCCGCCGAGGACATTGGCTTAGCCAACCCGAACGCCTTGCTCATGGCCAACGCCTGCTTCGACGCAGTGAACAAGATAGGTTGGCCCGAAGGAAGAATCCCTTTGGCCGAGGCCACGATATATTTGGCCACGAGCCCGAAGAGCAACTCGGCTTACATGGCGATTGGCGAGGCGCTGGAGATGGTCAGGGCTACGGGGAATCTGCCCGTCCCCCTGCATCTGCGCAACGCGCCTACGCAGCTGATGCGCCAACTGGGGTACGGAAAGGAGTACAAGTACGCTCACGATTTCGAGGGGCACTTTGTGAAGCAGCAGTTCCTGCCTGACGAGCTGAAGGACGCGCGCATCTGGAAACCGCAGGATAACGCGGCGGAGAAGAAGCACGCCGAGCGGATGCGGCAACTGTGGGGAGACCGTTTCGAGGAGTAGCGCACGGCTGTCGCGAAGAGTCCGTTCGACGTTCAAAATATCTTACAACTGAAGCCTATTTCACCCTATTTTCCGTCGATTTGTAACTATCTGATTATCAATAGGCATTAAGAAGACAAAAATTCCCTGCGCAGACTTTTCAAATTCCCTGCGCAGACAATTTAAATTCTCTGCGCAGGGAATTTCAACTCTCTTATAAGAGAATTTTTATATAGTGCGAATAATATTTACAATCCATCCTACCCTTTCCGACTTCCGCACGCAATGAGAAGCGGCCCGAAGCGGTGAGCGTCCGCCCTCTCCCGGCATTAAAAACGGCGCGTCCCGTTGGCTTTCTCAAAAATTAGCGTATATTTGTAGGCGGTAACGCACGTTAAAGGTATCGCCGTCTATGAGGAAACTGCTGCTCGGTATATGGAATTTCTATCTTGAAGGCTTTCGCGGCATGACGCTGGGGCGCACGCTGTGGGCGCTCGTCATCGTGAAACTTCTCGTCATGTTCCTCATACTGAAAATCTTCTTCTTCCCCGACTTCTTAGGCTCCTATCCCACGGCGAAGGAGAAGGGAGACTACGTGCGCGGCGAGCTGATTCGGCGCGCGGCGGCACGGGACACAATTGAAAGTACACATTATTAATATCGCACCGCTATGATTGACAGCATCGACACATCGCTAATTGACTGGTCACGGGCCCAGTTCGCCATGACCGCCATCTACCATTGGCTTTTCGTGCCCCTTACGTTAGGCTTGGCCGTGATAATGGGCATAATGGAGACTTTGTACTACCGTACGGGAAATGAGTTCTGGAAGCGTACGGCGCAGTTCTGGATGAAGCTGTTCGGCGTTAACTTCGCCGTCGGCGTGGCCACGGGACTGATTCTTGAGTTTGAGTTCGGCACGAACTGGAGCAACTATTCGTGGTTCGTGGGCGACATATTCGGTGCCCCGCTCGCCATAGAGGGCATCTTGGCCTTCTTCATGGAGGCTACGTTCGTGGCCGTTATGTTCTTCGGATGGGAAAAGGTGAGCAAGCGGTTTCACCTACTGTCCACTTGGCTCACGGGGCTTGGGGCTACCATCTCCGCTTGGTGGATTCTGGTGGCCAATGCTTGGATGCAGCACCCCGTGGGCATGGCGTTCAATCCGGACACGATGCGCAACGAGATGGTCGACTTTTGGCAGGTGGCCACCTCGCCCGTGGCGGTCAACAAGTTCCTGCACACGGTACTCTCGGGATGGGTACTGGGGGCCATTTTCGTCATAGGCGTAAGCTGTTGGTATCTGCTGAAAGGGCGCAACCGGAGGTTCGCCGTGGCCAGTGTGAAGGTGGCCGCCGTCTTCGGCTTAGCGGCCTCGCTGCTCTCCGCATGGACCGGCGACGGCTCGGGCTATCACGTCGCCCAGACGCAGCCCATGAAGCTCGCGGCCGTGGAGGGCTTGTACGAGGGCGGCGAAGGCGTGGGACTTGTAGCCGTGGGCGCGCTGAATCCGGAGAAGAAGCGGTACGACGACGGCGTGGAACCGTTCCTCTTCCGCGTGGAGATACCGGGATTCCTCTCGCTGCTCGCTGAGCGTGATGCGGACGCCTATGTGCCGGGCATCGCCGACCTCATCGAGGGAGGATACCCGCAGAAGGACGGTACGGCGGCGCTATCGGCCGAGGAGAAGATGGAGCGGGGCAGAAAGGCCATCGCCGCCCTCGCCGACTACCAGTCGTGCAAGGAGAAGGGCGACGGGCAAGGGGCGAGCGCGGCCCGCGACACGCTGGAGGCCAATATGCCCTACTTCGGCTACGGATACGTTAAGGACGCGGGCGAGCTTGTCCCCAACGTTCCGCTGAACTTCTACGCGTTCCGCGTGATGGTGATACTGGGCGGATACTTCATCCTCTTCTTCGCCGTGGCGCTTTTCCTCGCATACCGCAGAGACTTGTCCCGTGCCCGTTGGATGCACGTCCTCGCCCTACTGACCATTCCCTTAGGCTACCTCGCCGGGCAAGCGGGATGGGTCGTGGCCGAGTGCGGACGGCAGCCGTGGGCCATACAGGAGATGCTGCCCACCGCGGTAGCCGTGTCCAGACTGGACGCGGGCTCCGTGCGGACGACTTTCTTCATTTTCCTGTTCTTGTTCACGGTCATGTTGGCCGCGGGCATCAGAATCATGATAAGCACTATTAAGAAACATCATTTTTAAATATCGGCTATGTACACATTTCTTCAACAATATTGGTGGGCGATTATCTCCCTGCTCGGAGGTATCCTCGTATTTCTCCTTTTCGTTCAGGGGGGAAACTCGTTACTGTTCTGTCTGGGCAAGACGGATGAGCATCGGAAACTGATGGTTAACTCTACGGGTCGCAAATGGGAGTTCACCTTCACCACACTGGTCACCTTCGGCGGCGCGTTCTTCGCCTCCTTTCCGCTATTTTACAGCACCAGTTTCGGCGGCGCCTATTGGCTATGGATGATTATCCTGTTCAGCTTCGTACTGCAAGCCGTCAGCTACGAGTTTCAAGGCAAGGCCGGCAACCTGCTCGGCAAGAAAACCTATCAGTCCCTATTGGTGCTGAACGGCGTTGCGGGCCCATTCCTGTTGGGAGCCGCGGTAGCCACGTTCTTCACCGGTTCCGACTTCTACATCGACAAGGCGAATATGACCGATATGGCGATGCCCGTCATCAGTCATTGGGGCAACGGTTGGCACGGTCTGGACGCTTTGGCCAACGTATGGAACATTGTTCTGGGACTGGCGGTATTCTTTCTGTCCCGCGTCTTAGGGGCGCTCTATTTCATCAATAGCATCGACGACGGCGAGTTAGTGGGGAGATGCAGGAAAGCCGTACTGAACAACGCCGCGCTCTTCTTGGTGTTCTTCCTCGCCTTCTTGGTCCGCACGCTGATTGCCGAGGGATTCGCCGTAAACCCCGATACGCAGGCGATATACATGGAGCCTTATAAATACTTGACTAATCTCATTGAGATGCCCGCCGTAGCGTCCGCGTTTCTTGTCGGCGTGCTTTTGGTACTCTTCGGGATAGGAAAGACGGTTTTGCGCCCCTCATTCGACAAGGGGATATGGTTCGCCGGAAGCGGCACCGTTCTGACGGTCTTTTCCCTACTGCTGATTGCGGGATACAACGGTACGGCCTACTATCCGTCCACCGCCGACTTGCAAAGCTCACTCACCCTGTCCAACAGCTGTTCGAGCGAGTTCACCTTGCGAACGATGGCGTACGTATCCATCCTAATCCCCTTCGTCATCGCTTATATCTTCTACGCGTGGCGCAGCCTGAACAAGAAGAAGATAACGGGGAAGGAATTGGAGGAGGAGCACTCCTACTAATCCCCCCACAGACAGAAAAATGGCTTATGAATTTAGCTTTCGCCTTACATTCATAAGCCATTTTTGTATGGTCATCGGTGAGGGCCTTGTTTGTCAGCCCTTCACTGGGTCACGCGCTTACCTCACTTTATCACGTTCTCCGGTTTCCCGTCGAGGAAAGCCCGAAGGTTATCGGTAGCTATCTGCATCAATCGCTGACGAGCCTCGAAGGTCGCCCATGCGATGTGCGGAGTGATGTAACAGTTTCTCGCGGTCAGCAGCGGATTGTCGGCGCAAGGCGGCTCCTCGGACAGCACGTCAAGTCCTGCGGCATAAATCTTTCCCGAATTGAGCGCGTTTGCGAGGTCATCCTCGTTCACGAGCGGTCCGCGTCCGGTATTAATCAAGATGGCGGTAGGCTTCATCATCGCCAACCGGCGAGCGTCTACCAATCCACGAGTATCAGAAGTCAGCGGGCAGTGCAAGCTTACGATGTCGCACTCGCTGAACAGTTCGTCCATCTCCATTCGCTTGATTTCCGGAGGCAATTGGAAGTGTGACTTGGATGTAAAAGCATATACCTTCATTCCGAAACCTATGGCGACGCGAGCCACCGTGTATCCAATGTGTCCTAAGCCCACAAGGCCTATCTTCTTGTCACGCAGCTCCATCAAAGGCGTATCCCAGAAGCAGAAATCTTTGCTCTGGCTCCACCGGCCTTTCCTAACCTCCTCCGAGTGATACTGTGCCTGCGTAGCGATATTGAGTATATGCGCGAATACCATCTGCGCCACGGAAGCCGTACTGTACGCGGGGATATTGGTCACGGTAATGCCTTTCGCTTTGGCCGCCTCGATATCTACCACGTTGTATCCCGTAGCCAATACGCCGATATAACGCAATTCGGGCAACGCTTCCATGTGCTCGGCCGTAATGACAACCTTGTTCGTTAGAATCGCATCCGCTCCCGCGGCTCGTTCCAGTACTTGCTCGGGGGCCGTACGCTCGTAGACGACGCATTCGCCCATCGCCTGCAACCCTTCCCAAGACAAGTCACCGGGATTAGCCGCATAGCCGTCAAGTACGCTAATCTTGAAATTTTTCTGTTCCATATCTATCTATTCCTTACTATAATATATGTATTATTGTCGCGAATATAGTCATTAGTCGATTGAGGTATTCTCCCCTCGCCCGTTTTTTCACGACGGTTTTCTTAAAATCTCGAAACTTCAAAGCAATGCTCTCCGCCGTCGAACGCGTATCGGAGCCTGAGCCCTTGCATCTTGCATATTGAGTCGGCGATAGCGAGCCCTAATCCTGTAGAGCCTTCACGCTTGCTTCCTTGATAGAACCGCTCAAAGATTTTCTCTCTGTCCAACGGATGTTCCAGTCCGGTATTCCGAAACTCAACGCTGTCAGCGGTAAGCTCAATCCGTATCCGCCCACCGTCCACGTTATGTACAAAGGCGTTTTTCAGCAGATTAGTAAGCAACGCCACCGCGAGTGACTCGTTCATCGTTACGCGGAAGCATCCTCTTTCTTCAACGCCTACGGTTATCTGGCGATAACCGTAGGCCTCGCTATAGTCCTCTACATATCGTTTCAAGAGCTCATTCAAGTTGAGTTCCTTCACTTCGGGGAACTGTCTGTTGTCTATCTTGGTAAGGAAGAGCAGTGATTTATTCAGTCTTGTAATGTACTCTAACGTGTGGTGCGTCTTCACCAACTCCTCCAGTTGGCGTTCCGACAGCGACTCGTCCTCCATCAGCATCTCCAAGCGATTCCGGCAAATGGCTAACGGTGTCTGTATCTCGTGCGAGGCGTTTCCGATGAACTGTTTCTGCTGCTCGAACATTTCTTCCGTGCGCTTGGCGTATCTCATCGCGGCTTCGTTCAGCTTACGGAACTCCGTAATCCGGGTCTCGTTACGCAACGGCTCGTTTTTCTTCCCCGCCTGATAACTGTCTAACCAATGGAGCAACGTATAAAGAGGACGCATGTTGCGGTGAATCACCCACGCGGATACGATAAGAATAACCAGCAGCAACGCGCCGTAGAGGATAATAATCCATACGAGAATCATATCCTTCAGGTCATCCTTCTCGATGCTTGGCGTGGAGACTTCGAGTTGATAATAGTCTCCGTCGTCATCCTGAAAAATGGTGGTCAATATCCGGGCCGGTTCCGTCTCCTCCTTCTCTATGAGGTATATCATCGAGTCCTTGTATCGAATCCGCTCGTGGCTCTCGGCGTATTCGTCGCTGACCCGAGTCAAGTAATACTGATTATTAGAGCCGTTGTCTTTCGAGGGCAACTCTTCCCCGGCCAGAGCCCGCGTGATAATCGCTTCCGAATAATCCTCAAGCGAGTCGTCTACCTCGTCGTTTACCTCGTCTACCATCGTGACATAGAAGAAAACGGCCCAAACCGTCAGGATAAGGACCAAAGCCAACGATAGCCTGAGTGCGATGTGGAGTATCAGCTTCATACCGCGCTATTCGACAATCATCTTGTATCCGAATCCGTACACGGCTTTCAGCTCGACGCTCGCCCCCGCTTCCTTGAGTTTCTTGCGCAGGTTCTTCATCTGCGCGTAGATGAAGTCGAAGTTGTCCACTTGGTCTATATGGTCTCCCCATACCGCTTCCGCCAGCGTCGCCTTGTTAATCAGCCTGCCCGGGCGGTTCATGAAGTAGAGCAGTATGTCATATTCCTTGCGGTTAAGCTCCAGTTCCTTGCCGTCGACACGCACCTTGAATTCGCTTGGCTCCACCCTCACGTTTCCCTGCGTGATGTCCAGACCGCCCCCATGCTGATGCCGGCGTATGACGCTCTTGACGCGGGCGTTCAGCTCCGCGAGGTGAAAAGGCTTGGGCAGGTAATCGTCGGCTCCCAAGTCGAGCCCCTTCACCTTGTCCTCCAACGAGTCCTTCGCCGAGATAATAATCACGTTCTCCCTCTTGCGCATGGACTTCAGCCGTTCGAGCAGGTCGAGTCCGCTTCCGTCAGGCAGCATGATGTCCAGCAGAATACAGTCGTAGTCGTAATCCTCTATCTTATACAGGGCCGCGTTGAAGCTGTCCGCCGTCTCCACCACATACCGTTCCTTCTCCAGTGAGCGTTGGATGAGTTCCCTCAGGTCAGGTTCGTCCTCTACAATCAATATCTTCATGAGCTGTAAGTTTATATGCGGATACAAAGGAAAGGGATATTTTTGAAATAAAATTGAAATAAGGGGAAAAAAGTGACGGGACGTGTAACAGCAGTCCGGCATATACAAGAGTATAAGTACATAGCCGTACGGATACAAGTCGCTAACCGTACGGATACAAGTCGCTAACCGTACGGATACAAGTTGCTAGCCGTACGGATACAAGTTGCTAGCCGTACAGATACAAGTCGCTAGCCGTACGGATACAAGTTGCTAGCTGTACGGATACAAGTCGCTAGCCGTACGGATACAAGTCGCTAGCCGTACGGGTACAAGTTGCTAGCCGTACGGGTACAAGTCGCTATCCGTACGGGTACAAGTCGCTAGCCGTACGGGTACAAGTCGCTAGCCGTACGGGTACAAGTCACTAACCGTACGGGTACAAGTTGCTAGCCGTACGGATATAAGTTATTAGCCGTACGGGTATAAGTCGCTAGCCGTATGGATATAAAGAAAATACCCGTATGGATGCGTATCGGCATCCGTACGGGTATCATTCCGTAGACATCCGGGCGGAAATTTGCGCCCGTGTAGTTACATATCACACAATCGGGTCCGGGCTTTCCCCTTCATCGTCCGGATTCTCCTCCTCCGGCGTTTCCGCTTTGGTGTCATCGCCCGCCAACTTGTCTACCCACGCGAAGGTGGCTTTTTGAAGCTCCGCCTTGAACGCCTCGTCCGCTTGGAAGTTCAGGTTTACACTCTTGATGTTTCGGGCGTTCACATCTTTCTTCGCGTCCACTCCCGTACTGGAGATGGTAACGCTGAAACTGCCCCAGTTGCCAAGCTTCACGCTTTCTCCTCCGAGCAATCGGCGCAGGAGAATCTTGCGCAGTTGCCGGATGGCCATCATCGCCTCGCTAGGGTTCAGGGTGGTCTCGTCGGCGAGGTCCATCGCTACTTGAGTTTCGTCCACCAGAGCGGTGGTCACTTGAGTGACGTACCATTTCTTAGGCGCGTCAGGCTCCTTCGGATTAAACCTTTGTACAGGCTTTACAAGAATTGCCATAATTCTACAGGTTTTAGATTATTAAAAAATAAAAGGTTAATTTTCTCACTTGACAAAGTTACGATAAAAAAGCGAAAATCCAAGATGTCCGCGCGGAAAGAAAAAAAGCGCAGTCAGAACGGCTCACGCCATCCTGACCGCAGATTAGTTTATTAACTATTTTAAAATAAGAGGGCGAACCCGCTTCAAAGTTACGGCTTATCCGCGACAGTTCCTACCGTTTCCTCCAGAAAAACGGGCTTCAGCACCGGATGCTCAGCCGCGACTCGTATACCTTCCCGTCCTCGGTGACCCCTTTCGTCCACGTATAGGCTCCCGGATAAAGAAGCTCCAGCCTCCGGCTCACTTGCTCCAGTCCGATTCCGGAGCCGCTCTTGTCCGTCCGTTTCTTGGGGAAGTTGCTGTTGCGTATCTCGCAGCTCACCCCATGCCTCGTCTCTCCCAAGTGAATATAAATGAAACTCGGCTCGACGGGCGACGTGCCGTGCTTGAAGGCGTTCTCGATAAGCGATATGAAGATAAGGGGAGCTATCAGGGTATGGCTGTTCGGCTCGACGTCGAACCGGGTAACCATCCGCACGTTGGAAGACAGGCGGATTCTCATCAGCTCGATGTAATTGCGGATAAAGTCCACCTCCTTGTACAGAGGCACATAGTCCTGCTGATTATCATACAGCACATATCGCAACAGCTTGCCGAGTTCCTGCACCGCCTGCTGCGCCTGCTCCGCGTTGAAGGCGATTAGCGCGTAAATGTTGTTCAGCGTGTTCAGCAGGAAATGCGGGTTCAGCTGATTCCGCAGGTTCTTCAGCTCCGCCTCCGTACGGCTCCGCTCGGCCTCCCTTCTCGCGGCTTCCGCCTCGCCCCAACGCATATTGATGCGAATCGCCGCGCTCAGTCCGATAGTGAAGACCAAGCTCAGCATATCTCTGGCGAAGAAGAGCCATCCCGGAGGGCCGCCCGGATGCTTGGGCGCTGAAGATATCAGAGGGCCGATGGTCTGCGTCTGCCATAGATGCAGGAACACCCCGATGAGCACAAGCAGGACGATGTTGTACGATATGTACCTCTTCGTCTGATGCTGAAGAAGATACGCCGGAACCAGAAAGAAATAGTTCACGTAGAATACAATCATGAAGGATAGCGGTACGGCTAAGTGCCGTACATACGCTATCCAATTGATGTTTCCGTTTTCTCGTTCGACGAAGAAGAACGGAAAGCCGAACATAATCCCCCAACTGATAATGTGTATCAGTATCTCTAAGGGACGACGCGCGGAGTTAAGGGTTTGTTTCATACCTTATTATTCGTATCTAATAGCCTCTATCGGGTCCAAGTCCGCCGCTTTCTTCGCGGGATACCACCCGAAGAACACTCCCGTAACCGTGCAGACGGCGAAGGACAGGAACACGCTCCACGGCTGAATGAAGATGGGCCAATGGGCTACATTCTTCACCATCCAACTGGCTCCGCAACCAATGATTACTCCAATGATACCTCCCGTAATGCTTATCAGGATAGCCTCTATCAGGAACTGGCTCA
Source organism: uncultured Bacteroides sp. (assembly GCA_949285075.1). Classification (GTDB taxonomy): domain Bacteria; phylum Bacteroidota; class Bacteroidia; order Bacteroidales; family Bacteroidaceae; genus Bacteroides. Next base: position 27,242 of record CASDXF010000010.1, read on the forward strand.
ATATATCGATTCCTCTCGCTCCTACGGACATCCGCAGGCCTATCTCCCGGGTACGTTCCGTAACAGATACATACATGATATTCATGATGCCGATACCTCCCACCACTAAAGATATTCCGGCGATACAGGCTAGTAAGGTAGTCATTAAGTCCGTCGTAGAATTAAGCATCGTGCTCAATTCCTGTTGCGAACGAATCGTGAAATTATCCTCATCCGCCTCTTGCAGCTTGTGATTGCGGCGAAGAATCTCCGTTACTTCATCTATAGCATAATCGGTCATATCCTCGCTAAGGGCGGAAGCAAATATGCCCTGCAAGTAAGTAACCGCCAGAAGCCGTTTCATGACGGTCGTATAGGGAGCCAACACGATATCGTCTTGGTCTTGTCCCATAGAATTATACCCTTTTGACTTGAGCACTCCTACCACGCGAAACGGAATCTGATTGAAACGTATAATCCGTCCGATAGGGTCTCCACCGTCGGGAAACAGATTGTCAACTATGGTTTTACCAATAACGCAAACTTTAGCGGAAGTCTGAATATCAGCTTCCGTAAACATATCCCCATTTTCAACAGTCAGCTGACGAATATCAAGGTAATCCAACCCGACCCCATTAACCGATGAAGGATAATTGTTATTTCCGGCAATAAGTTGCCCCGAAGAAGAGACATTAGGACTAATAGCCGACAAGAAATTAGTTTCATCACGCAAAGCCTCGTAATCGGCAAGCTTCAATGTCTGCATTGAAGAAGGATCTTGCCGTACCCCACCTCTTCGGTCAGCTCCCGGATGAATCATTATCATATTAGAACCCATTTCGGAAATCTGCTGCTGGATGCTTTTTTTAGAACCTTGCCCGATAGCGAGCATAGTTATTACGGAAGCGACTCCAATTATAATACCTAGCATCGTAAGAAAAGCGCGAAGCTTATTGTTGGCCAAAGCCCTGAGAGCTATCTTAAATAAGTTAGTTCCATTCATAGTCTACAAATATTTAATCATCATCATCATTCTTTGGCAAAGCGGCTAAAGCCTCTTCCGCCGATAAGATGTTCATATTGGATTTATCTTCAATAATATGTCCATCCCTCAAACGTATATTCCTGCTACTGTATTGAGACAGTTCCGGATTATGTGTTACAAAGATAATGGTTCTCCCTTCCGCATGAAGTTTCTGAAACAAGACTAATATCTCAAAAGATGTACGCGTATCAAGATTTCCGGTCGCCTCATCAGCGAGAATCACGGCCGGATTATTAACCAACGCCCGGGCTATAGCCACTCGCTGCATTTGTCCACCAGACATTTGATTTGACTTATGTTCTAAACGATCTCCCAACCCCACAGCCTGTAAAGCCTCAATCGCGCGTCTGCGACGCTCTGCCGCACTAACGGAAGAATTATACATCAACGGCAACTCGACATTCTCTACAGCCGTCGTTTTAGGAAGCAAATTATAACTCTGAAACACAAAACCAATCTTTCTATTCCTCAATATGGCACGTTGGGGTTTACTCATTGTGCGCACGGATATTCCGTCCAACAAATATTCACCGCTACTCGGTGTATCCAAACACCCCAACGTATTAAGCAAAGTTGACTTCCCAGAACCGGATGTCCCCATAATTGTGACGAACTCGCCTTCGTAAATGGTAAAAGAGACACCCCGCAAGGCATGAACGATCTCTTCTCCCACTTGAAAATTACGTTTGATATCTTGAAGTTCGATAACTTTTTTCATATAACCACTTACTTTCTTCCACCTATACGCAAAAATAAAAAGGCAAATATTATTTCTTCTTGTTCTTGTTCTTATTCTCATCCGGAGGACCGGGCATGAAAGGACTTCGTTCACTACTTCCCTGATTCTCTTCAACTTCGGGAGCGCCTCCAGAAGTTATTCCTATAATAGCTTCCGTAACAATGGACGTACCTTCGGCAACGCCACTAACAATTTCTGTCGAAATACTGTTAGTAATGCCAATTTCTACAGGATGAGCCGTAAAAGTTTTTCCATCACGAGTCCAAACCTTATGCTCAGCTTCACAATCTTTTATAATATCGTCTTTGCTAATAAGGGGTTCTTCCGGAGTAAAACGCAAAGCTTTATTGGGCACGCACAATATGTCTCTTTTATCTTGCGTAAAAATAGTGATGTTTGCAGTCAACCGAGGCTTTAACTTCAAATCCGGATTAGGAGCGGAAATCACAACCTCATAAGTAACGACCGTACTAGTTGTCGTACTAGAACTACTGCTTGAGCTGCTAGATTCACCTAAACGAACTTGTTTTACTACACCTTCAAATGTATCGTTCGGATATGCGTCCACAGTAAAGGTAGCTCTTTGCCCTTCTTGAACACCACCTATATCCGCTTCATCTACGTCAGCCACAACTTGCATCTGAGTTAAGTCCGCCGCAATCGTGAAAAGAGTCGGGGTCTCGAATCCTGCGGCTACCGTTTGGCCCGCTTCTACATCACGGCTAATAACAATTCCATCTATCGGAGAAGTAATAGTCGCATAAGAAAGATTACGTTTCGCTATATCCAACGACGCTTTAGAGGTGTCATACGAGCTCTTAGCTCTTTGGTAATTATAAAGAGACTCCTCATACTCCGTATCACTTATCAGATTCTTATCATGTAATACTTTGTTCCGCTCATAGTTCTTCTTCTGATATTCATACTCAGCCTTTGCGCCGTCATAGGTCGCCTGTTGAGACTCTAATTCGCTCTGCAAGGTGACACGGTCCATTTCTGCGATTAACTGCCCTTTGGTCACCACCGTGTTATAGTCCACATAAATCTTATCGATGATACCTGATACCTGCGTACCAACCTCTACTTCAGTCACCGGTTCTATTGTTCCGGTAGCTGTCACCGAATTTGATATATCACCCTTTTTTACAACAGTGGTGACATAATTAACCTTATGCTTAGCCGACGAACCACTAAAGAACCAGATTCCTCCGCCTACTACCACGACTACCGCCGCAATTAAGACAATCTTTTTCATTTTCATTCTTCACTATATATTTTTAGAGAACTTTTCCTGACAATTTCTAGGGAAAAGGCAGCCTTATTATAAATTTTCAATTAATATAAAATAGATTCGTGTTTCAAGTCTACAAATTCAGCTTATCGCCTTGATAGAACTTCAATAATTGCATATTCAATATTGCCATATACTTAGCCTGAAGCTGTTCTTGCTGCGCTTGCAATAAATTATTCTTTTCAGTCAACAGTTCTACCGTATTTTTCATGCCTTCATTAAATTGCGCACTAACAAGATCGTAGCTTATCTGAGAACTCTTTAATTTCTCCTGAGCCGCTACGTATTGCTGCTGTGCGCTATTAGCATCTAACCAAAGGCTTTCTATAGTCCTATACAGGTTCTTTTGTTCCTCAAGCAAAGACAATACGTTCGTTTCCCGCTGAAGTTTCGCTTTCTGGACAGCGCTTTTAGTTTGACGATTATTAAATATCGGCACGCTGACAGATAAACCGATGGAGTTGTTCCAACCGTTCTTTACTTGTTCCGCAAACGTAAAATCATTTCCACTGGTATGGTTTGTCCCTATTCCCGCACTTAAACTAATGCTCGGATAATAATCCGCTTTAGCGATGTCTATCCCCAACTCGGACGCTTCTATATTCAACCTACTCGCTTCTATTTCCGGACGAGTGGCGAGCGCATTCAAATATACATCTTTTTTGGTTGGCAATGGTGAAAGCACACTCTCATCAGATAATACAGGAAGATAAAGATTCATTTCATTTTCTCCATCCAATTCCAACAATTGCTTCAACTGCAATTTATAGTCTTGTAACGTTGCCTGCGCCGTAACAAGTTGATAACGATCAGTACTTACTTGAGCTTCCAACTGAGCTAAATCGCTTTCCGCAATGCTCCCCGCTTTTTTCAATTCCACACCTCTATCACGCTGAGCTACAGACAATCGTAAAGTATTCTCGTTTACCTTAACCGATTCAGACGCATAAAGAATCTGGATATAGATCTGAGCAATAGACTCCTGAATACTTTGTTCTGAAGTAGCCACGTCTAAATCGGCAACCTGCTTATTCAACTTTTCCTGCTCAATAGTTTTCAGCCTCTTGCTACCATTATAAATGGTCCAAGAAGCATTCAAGCCGTAACTTCCATTATAGCTAGTTTTGCTCGAACTGCTGAGAATTTCCGTTCCACTCACCGTATTGCTGTTTTCCTGATACGGCCTATTTACCATATTCTGACTTGTGGAAAAAGACAAACTTGGAAACAATGCCGCTTTCGCCGTTTTAACGTCAATCTCTAAACTTTTTGCATTTATGCGATTCTGACGAATTGTAATATTTCGCTGTAAAGCATAATCAATGCATGATTGCAAATTCCATTGAGCCGGAAGAGTTACTTCATTATCCAAAGTATCATTATGCATAACAGTTCCTTGAGCGGATACCCCTGCCAGTATCCCCGCATTCATCACCGTTATAACCGTCAATCTTTTTACATTTATCATATTTCATTGTTATTGATTTTCTACTGACAAAGGTATACTTATCCTTATAACAGCCACAAAAGTAATAGACCAATAACTTTTTTTCCCCGTTGAACGTTTTCTTTTCTTGGATAGAAAAGTATACAACGTATTATGCGCAATCCATTATGTCAATCATGAAAAGCATGTAATAGAGATTAACTTTCCTTTCTTTATTCATAAATATCAGATAAAGTTTATATCTTTACCCAAATTTCTTATTATTCACTTATTTAAATATAAAATTATGGCAAGTAGAAGAATACTCAAGAAGAATGTAAATTACATTACGGAAGAATTATTCGCAGAATGTTTAATAAACAATATGCTCATTCCCAATGTTGATAAAAATAAGGCAAATGAACTTATGAACGAAATCCTGAAGGTTCGAAATGATTTTATTTGCCGTATTTCCCATACGGAACCCGGTAGTGTAAAATTATTCTATAAAAAATTCCAAACTGATTTCAACGCAAAAATAAAAGAGCTTACAGACGCAATCGAGAACCTGAAGTAATTAAAAAAATGAAACAAGCTGTCTATAGCTTTATTTATTATAAATTATTGGGGTGGCACACAAATGTCACAATACCCGATTATGACAAATGTGTCATTTGTGCCGCCCCTCATACCACAAACTTTGATCTTCTAATCGGGAAATTGTTTTATGGAGCTTTAGGTCGAAGGACTAGTTTCATGATGAAGAAAGAATGGTTCTTTTTCCCTTTAGGGTGTTTTTTCAAAGCCATCGGAGGAATTCCAGTAAACCGTAATAGAAAAAACTCATTAGTAGATCAAATGGCACAGCGTTTTTCTGTCCGCAAAAAATTTCATCTAGCCATTACTCCAGAAGGAACACGGAAACCAAACCCTGACTGGAAAAAAGGGTTTTATTACATTGCGCTAAAAGCTAAAGTACCAATTGTGTTAATTGGCATTGATTATGAGAAAAAACTTATAACCGCGACAAAAGCGATCACACCTTCCGGAAATTTTGACAAAGACATACAAGAAATAAAAGCGTATTTTAAATGTTTTAAAGGAAAGCATCCCGAGAATTTTGTCATAGAATAGCTGAAAATCATGCGTCAACAAAAATTGCAGGAAACAGGCGACATACGGGTTTCCATCGTACAAACCGCAATCGAATGGGAAAACAAGGAAGAAAATTTGCGCCTATTTCATAAGAAAATAAAAGACCTGAATGAAACTACGGATATTATCGTCTTACCGGAAATGTTTTCTACAGGATTCAGTATGAACAGTCAAGCTTTAGCCGAAACGAATATGGATAGGACAATTGTAACATTAAGACAATGGGCTTCCATATATCAAACCGCTATCTGTGGCAGTTATATAGCGAAAGAGCATGATGACGCTTTTTATAACAGGGCTTTTTTCCTCACACCTGAAGGAGAGGCATATTATTACGACAAACATCATCTATTCCGCATGGGACAAGAAAACGAATGCTTTTCATCTGGAAATAAAAGGACAATCGTTACTTATCACGGATGGAAAATATGCCCTCTAATATGCTATGACCTACGCTTCCCTGTCTGGAGTCGAAACTTAAACAACGAATATGACTTATTAATATATGTAGCCAACTGGCCAACCTCAAGGCGCCCTGTATGGGATACCCTGCTACGTGCCCGAGCCATCGAGAATCAATGCTACGTATGCGGTGTCAATCGAGTAGGAATCGATGGATATCATATCAAATACAATGGCGGAAGCGTCATTTATTCAGCAAAAGGAGAAATAATAGCCTCTATCGATGACGGGCAAGAAGGAATTTCCACCGTCTCTCTCAACTTAACGTCATTGAGGAAGTTCAGAGAAAAATTCCCCGTGTGGAAAGACGCCGACACTTTCCAACTGCTATAATCCTGTAAAACAAATGTTAAAACATCCCCTTATAACAACAATACTTAAGAACCAAGAAACAATTGTACCGACATCTTTCGTATCTTTGCCATATCTAAAAGGACAGTCTTAGGACTCTAATCTAAAATAACTTAATTAACTTTTTATGAAAACAAATCTTAGTTCTCAAATCACTCTCAACAGGGTCTCCCCCAAATATTACAGACCTGAGAATGCGTTTGAAAAGTCAGTCTTGACAAGACTTGAGAAAATTCCGACAGACATTTACGAATCCGTAGATGAAGGTGCGAATTATATTGCATGTGAAATAGCGCAAACCATTCGTGAGAAGCAAAAAGCTGGTCGCTTTTGCGTACTGGCGCTTCCCGGAGGCAATTCTCCCAGACATGTCTACAATGAGCTTATCCGTATGCACAGGGAAGAGGGGCTCAGTTTCCGCAACGTCATCGTATTCAACCTATATGAATATTATCCCCTGACGGCCGATGCTATCAACAGCAATCTTAACGCATTAAAGAACATGTTGCTAGACCATGTGGATATCGACAAGCAAAATATCTTCTCGCCGGATGGAACAATTGCGAAAGACACTATTTTCGAATATTGCCATTTGTACGAACAGCGTATTGAAAGCTACGGAGGCATTGATATCGCCCTGTTAGGAATAGGCCGCGTAGGTAACATTGCGTTCAACGAACCGGGATCTCGGCTAAACTCCACTACCCGTCTGATTCTTTTAGACAATACCTCACGTAACGAAGCGTCCAAAATATTCGGAACGTTAGAAAACACGCCTATCAGTTCCATCACGATGGGAGTTTCCACTATCTTAGGAGCGAAAAAAATCTTCTTATTAGCATGGGGGGAGGATAAGGCGGCGATGATTAAGGAATGCGTCGAAGGCCCCATCACAGACACCATCCCGGCATCTTACCTTCAGACTCATAACAATGCGCATGTCGTTATCGACCTTTCCGCCGCAATGAATCTTACCCGCATTCAGCGCCCGTGGCTCGTTACCTCATGTGAATGGAATGACAAACTGATACGAAGCGCCATTGTATGGCTTTGCCAACTGACCGGAAAACCTATCTTAAAATTAACGAATAAGGATTATAATGAAAATGGACTGAGTGAGCTTCTGGCACTTTATGGTTCGGCCTACAACGTGAATATCAAAATATTCAATGACTTACAACATACCATTACGGGATGGCCGGGCGGAAAGCCCAACGCCGACGACACATATCGGCCGGAACGGGCGAAACCGTACCCGAAGCGTGTCATCGTATTCTCACCACATCCGGACGATGACGTTATCTCGATGGGGGGAACCATCCGCCGACTCGTGGAACAAAAGCATGAGGTACACATCGCGTACGAAACATCGGGAAACATCGCCGTAGGCGACGAGGAGGTTGTTCGCTTCCTCCACTTCATTAACGGATTCAACCAAATCTTTAATAACAGCGAAGACCAAGTCATCAACGAAAAATACGCTGAAATCCGCAAATACCTCAGAGAAAAAAAAGATGGGGATATGGACACGCGTGACATCCTTACCATCAAGGGACTTATCCGCCGTGGAGAAGCGCGGACGGCCTGCGCCTACAATAACATTCCGCTAAGCCGCTGCCACTTCCTCGACCTTCCGTTCTACGAGACGGGAAAGATTCAAAAGAACCCGATTAGTGAGGTGGACGTGGAGATTGTCCGTGACTTGCTGCGCGAAATTAAACCTCATCAGATATTCGTTGCGGGTGACTTGGCAGACCCGCACGGCACGCACCGGGTATGTACAGACGCTGTATTCGCCGCTATCGACCTCGAAAAGGAAGAGAACGCCGAGTGGCTGAAGGATTGCCGCATCTGGATGTATCGGGGAGCATGGGCCGAGTGGGAAATCGAGAACATCGAAATGGCCGTACCCATCAGCCCGGAGGAGCTACGGGCTAAGCGCAACTCGATACTGAAACATCAGTCACAGATGGAAAGCGCGCCGTTCTTAGGCAACGACGAGCGGCTGTTCTGGCAACGGAGCGAAGACCGCAACCGGGGTACCGCTTCTCTGTACGATCGTTTGGGACTGGCTTCGTATGAGGCGATGGAAGCGTTCGTAGAATACATTCCGCTATAAAATTATCAAGGATTATACTGTTACAAGAAGAGCGAGAGGACTTGAGCCTCCCGCTCTTCTTGCGTATAGGCAAGCGGTTAATTTCGGACTGACTCTATGGTTTTACGCCCGTCTTTCACTACTTTTGCGGCTATTCACAGACTACGGAACAATGAAAAAAAGATTCTTACTCCTTCTGTGCCTGACGCTGACCGGATACGGCTCGCTGCGGGCGCAGGACGACATCGAAAGGAACGTGAGGGAAAGGCTCACGAACTACTTTAACGGCTACGTCGCCTCAAGCAAGATAGGCACGCCAAAGTTGGACAGCCTCGACATCGACTTCGAGCGCAGAACGATTGACATCTACGCATCGGGCAACTTCGCCTACCAGTCTTTCCGGCCGGAGACGGTGGAGCGGATATACGGCCAAGTGAAATCGCTGCTTCCCGGCCCCGTGCACTACTTCAAGATTAGCCTCGTCACGGAGGGGAAGAAAATCGAGGAACTGGTTCCCAACATCTACCGGAACAAGGGAAAGGACAAGAAACGGATGTCGCTGGACGTGGACTACAAGGGCGCTCCGTGGGTGGAGAACTTGTCGCGACCCAACGAAATCTCACGTGGATTGCGTAACAGGCACATCGCACTGTGGCAAAGTCACGGAAGGTACTACAAGAACGACAAGGGAGAATGGGGATGGCAACGCCCCCGGCTGTTCTGCACCGCCGAGGACCTCTTCACCCAGTCGTTCGTGCTGCCTTACGTGATTCCCATGCTTGAGAACGCCGGGGCGATTGTCTACACGCCGAGGGAGAGAGACACGCAAAGGAACGAAATCATCGTGGACAACGACACGCCCAACGCCTCGCTCTATCTGGAAGTGGAGAGCAAGAAGGCCCGTTGGGAAACGGCTCCGGCGAAGGGGTTCGCCCAAAGGAAAGCCGTCTACAACGAGGGGGAGAACCCCTTTGAGACGGGGAGTTGCCGACTGATACGTACGGAGAGACGGAAGAGGAAGGCGAAAGACCAAGCCTTCGTCGAGTGGGCCCCCACCCTGCCCCAAGCGGGAAGGTACGCAGTGTATGTCTCCTATCAGACCTTGCCCAACAGCGTGAGCGATGCCCGATACCTAGTCTTCCACAACGGCGGGGTCACCGAGTTTAAGGTGAACCAGAAGATTGGCGGAGGAACGTGGGTCTACCTCGGCACGTTCGAGTTCGACGAGGGGAACAACGACTACTGCATGGTGGTGCTCAGCAACGAGAGCGACGAGCAGGGCGTGGTATGCGCCGACGCGGTACGCTTCGGGGGCGGCATGGGAAACATCGCCCGGGGAGGAACGGTCAGCGGGATGCCCCGATACTTGGAGGGGGCGCGCTATATGGCTCAGTGGAGCGGGATGCCCTATGAGGTCTACGCCGGACGGAAAGGGGAGAACGACTACGCCGACGACATCAACACGCGCTCCAACGCCCTCAACTACCTCTCCGGAGGCTCCGTCTACAATCCGCATCAGCAGGGACTGGGCGTTCCGTTGGAGATGTCGATGGGACTGCACAGCGACGCGGGGTATAGCGCAAGCGACGAAATCATCGGCTCGCTCGGCATCTACACGACCGGATTCAACGACGGGAAGTTGGGCAACGGAACAGACCGCTACGCCTCGCGCGACTTGACGGACATCCTGCTGTCCGAGGTGCAGCGCGACATCCAGTCGGGCTATAACCTCACGTGGACGAGGCGGAGTATGTGGAACCGGAATTACAGCGAGACCCGCCTGCCCGCCGTACCCTCCACCATCATCGAGATGCTGTCGCACCAGAACTTCGCCGACCTGCGGATGGGGCACGACCCCAACTTCAAGTTCACCGTGGGCAGGGCCATATATAAAGGTATACTGCGGTTCTTGTGCGGACAGCACGACAAGGACTGCGCCGTGCAGCCGCTGCCCGTCGACGGGTTCGCCATCCGGTTCGGCAAGAAAAAGAATACCGTGGAGCTTTCGTGGAAAGGGCGGAAAGACCCGCTTGAACCGACGGCCGACCCGAAAGAGTACATCGTCTACACCCGGGTAGGACGGGGAGGCTTCGACAACGGAACACTGGTGAGCGGCACGTCGCACACGGTAAAGATAGAGCCGGGCGTGACCTACTCGTTCAAGGTGACGGCGGTCAACCGGGGCGGCGAGAGCTTCCCCTCCGAGACGCTATGCGCTTACAAGGCCAAGCGAGAGCGGGGACGGGTGCTCATCGTCAACGGGTTCGACAGGCTGAGCGGACCGGCCGAGGTGAACACCCCCGACGAGGCGGGATTCGACCTGAACGCCGACCCGGGAGTGCCCTACCTCTACGGCATATCCCTCTGCGGGGCGCAACAGACCTTCGACCGCTCGCGGGGAGGCAAGGAGGGTCCGGGCAGCTTGGGCCACAGCACCGACGAACTGGAGACCCTGAAGATGGCGGGAAACACCTTCGACTATCCCTTTGTCCACGGCAAGGCCATTCAAGCGGCAGGGCGATACAGCTACGTGTCGTGCAGCGACGAGGCGGTAGAGGACGGAACGGTCAGCTTGGAGGATTACCCCGTGGTCGACCTCATTCTGGGGCTTGAAAAGGAATCACCCTCGGACAAGGCGTACTACAAGACCTTCTCCTCGCCCATGCAGCGCGCCCTCACCTCCTACTGCCGCTCGGGAGGGAGCCTGCTGGTCAGCGGGGCCTACGTGGGCAGCGACATGAACGCCACGCAGGGCAACCGCGAGTTTACGGAAGAGGTGCTGAAATACACCTACGGGGGCAGCCTGACGGACAAGTCATCCGGAGGGGTCAAGGGATTAGGGCGAACCTTCTCCATCCCCCGCCTGCCCAACGAGCGGAGCTACGCCGTCAGTTCGCCCGACTGCCTCCGTCCGGCGGGTTCGGCCTTCTCAGCGCTCGTCTACGAGGCCGGAGGCTACCCGGCAGGCGTCGCCTACAAGGGTGACGACTACCGCACGTTCGTCATGGGCTTCCCCTTCGAGAGCATACAGTCCGAGGCCGACCGGGCGGCGGTCATGGCCAGTGTGCTGCGATTCCTCAGCGAGAAATAAACGACTAATACAAATTACCTAAAAAACGAACATCGTCATGTCAGACATCAAACATCAAATCAACGTGATCAAGGTGCGCAACTCCGTAGCGCGAGAGGGCGAGGAACAAGAAGTCTACGCCGTAATGCACACCCAGAAAAACGACATCGAGCGGTTCATCTCCGAAATGATGGAGGTGAACCCGGGCCTCGAGAAAGAGAACCTGCAAATGTCGGTACATCTCATGCTGCGCGTCATGAAGGATAAGATACTGAGAGGAGAGGTAGTGAACCTCGGGCTGTTCAGCGTCAGGCTGAAATGCCGGGGAGCGGCGGGAGCCGATTGGGACCCCGAACGCAACTCGCTCTACGCAGGCTTTACGCAGAGCGAACAGCTGCGCAAGGAGATTCAGGAACGCACCACGGTGACGATTGTCGCCAACACCCGCTACGCAATGAACATCACCGACGGAAGAGACATCGCTACGGGAAAGGACGGATTTACGGCGACGGCGGGCGGGAACTTCCTCATACGGGGAAAGAATATCAAACTGGCGGGCGACGACCCCGAGGTAGGCATCACGCTGACCTCCGCAGACGGCAAGGTGACGCGCTTCACTCCCGGGCTAATCGCGACGAACTTGCCCTCGCAAGTGATGATTTCCATCCCCCCGAAGTTGGAAGAGGGCGAATATCTTCTGAAGCTGACCACACGCTACACCACCAATACGAAACGGCTGCTCAAGGTGCCCAAAACGTGTATGCGTACCCTCTTTGTGCGGCGTTCCAGCGAGTAAGGCTCCCCCTCATCAGACAGAGCATCAAAGCCTGCATGATGAGACAATCATAGTTTTGTATATTCAGATAATACAAGACTGCATGACGTGAGCATCGAAGCTGCATTCTCGAAATATGCAACTTTCGATGCTCATATCATACAGAGTAGATGCTCTCAACATACAGGCTTCGATACTCATCCTGATGGGAAGGAGCCTAAGCGTCCGTATCTGCCCGATGGCACGTCACCCTCTCTCCGGCAACGCCTCCATCAGTCGGGGAAGGGCTTCCTCGACGGGAACGGCCCACCCGTAGTCGGCCACGCTGAAGATGGGGGCCGTGCGGTCGGGATTGATGGCGAGCACCTTACGGGCTCCGGTGATGGCCGCCGTGTGCTGTATCTGCCCGCTGATGCCGATGGCCACGTATAGGTCGGGGGCGATGGTGTGTCCCGTCTGCCCCACCTGAAGCGAGGCGTCCACCAGTCCGGCCTCTACCGCCGCCCTTGAGCCGGCCACCACCGCGCCTATCCGCCTTGCCCAGTCGCGAATCTCGTCGGCCCGCTTCTTGGTCTTCACGCCTCGGCCTATGCCTACTATAATGCGGCTGTCGTTCAGCGACGAGCCGAGCGCCTCTTCCTTCACCGCCTCTATCAGGCGCACCCGCTCGTCACGCATATCCTCCTTAAACTCGTGACGGATGACTTCGCCCTCGCGACGCTCGTCCCTGAGCAGGCTTTTCATCACGCCCGGACGCACGGAAGCCATCTGCGGCCGATGGTCGGGATTGACGATGGTCGCCATCAGGTTTCCGCCGAAAGCGGGACGAATCTGCCGCAGCAGTCCGGTCCGCGGGTCTATCTCCAACTCCGTACAGTCGGCGGTCAGGCCCGTGCGCACTGTAGCGGCCAGACGAGCGGACAGGCCACGCCCTCTCGTCGTAGCTCCTATCAGCAGGATGGATGGGCGGCACTCGCTCACCATCGCCGCCAACGCGTTCGTGTAGTTCTCCTCGATGAAGTCGGCCAAGCGGGGCGACTCCATCAGGCGCACCTTGTCCGCTCCGCGGGCTATCAGCTCGGCGGTCAGTCCGTCCACGCCGTCGCCCATCAATACGGCCTCTACCGGCTGTCCCGTGGCGGCCGACAGCTCCGTCGCCTTGCCCAACAGCTCCAAGCTCACCGGGGCTAAGGCTCCGTCTTCCACCTCCGCCCATACCCAGATGCCGCCGTCCTCGCTCGCCGTAGCTTCCGCCGCGCGGGGACGCTCCATCACTAAGGCCTCCGCCGGACAAGCCTGCACGCATCCGCCGCACAGCCGGCAGTTATCCTCGTTTATCTCGGGGTAGTCATCCATGCGTATCGCGTCGTAAGGGCAATTCTCGGCGCACGCTCCGCAACCGATACACTTATCTTTCACTAACTGAAGCGCGAAAAAACTATCTTTATTCATTGTCTGTCGTTCTATTTGTTCTGAGAATTAATGAGAGCGGATATCGTGTCCATCACTTTTCCCGCGCCGTTCAGCCATTCGAGGCTCTTCGCTCTCTGGGGAGCCTCGGTAGACACCACCTGCGTGGGCGAGGCGAGCAGTCCCACCTCGGAGGGGTCGAGCCCCAAGTCACGCTCGTCCCACCGGGTCAGCTCCTGACGCTGTGCCCAACGCCATCCGGACAGCGTGGGGAAGTCCAGTTCGCAGTTCTCCCGGCCCACCATCAGTGCGCAGGGTTTCTTCACCTCCAACCGCTGAAGCAGCGCGCCCGCCTTCTTCACCACCGTGACGGTCTCCTCGCCCACTCCGGCAATCTCGACCAACTGCGTCACCTGCGGCACGCCGAGCTGAGCGGCCACCTCGGGCCCCACCTGAGCGGTGTCGCCGTCTATGGCCATCTTGCCGAAGAACAGCAGGTCGTACCCGCCTATCTTGCGCGCGGCGGCGGCCAACGCAACGCTCGTACACCACGTGTCGCTTCCGGCGAACGCCCTCGACGAGAGCAGCACGGCCCTGTCCGTACCCCGCTGCAAAGCCTCGCGCAGCACCTCCTCGGCCGACACCGGCCCCATGCTGACGGCCACTACCTCCGCTCCGGTCTTACGCTTCAGATCGACGGCGGCCTGCAACGCCCGCAGGTCGTCAGGATTGGTCTGCGTCATGGCCGACGAGCGTTTCAGGGTCTTTGTCACGGGGTCTATCTCCACCTTCGTAGACGAAGGCACTTGCTTCAAGAAAACTATATATCGTTTCATTCCTTATCCGTTTATTTTATCGTTACTGACTCTGTTTTTACGTTATCCCCCCTTCTTGTTTGAACGGGCGTCGGCGCACCGCTTCTGGAAAGCCGCGTCGAAGGGGTCTATCTCGCCGAACCGCTCCGGAGCGAACAAGGCCGGATTGACGAACGGCTCCTCGCCCGTGATAAGCTCGGCGGCCAACCGTCCCATGCCGCCTCCGGCCGCCACGCCGCCTCCGCAGCATCCGGCCACAGCGTACAGTCCCTTGTACTTACGCACGGGGCCGACGATGAACATCGCGTCCGGCACGTAGCAGGACGGCCCGGCCATATAGTGGGCGATGCCCAAATCGTCGATGTCCGGCAGATAGCGTTTCAGCAGCGGGGCGCACTCGTCCAGTACCTTCCATTCCGCCGCCTTGTTGAAGTCGAAGTCCTCTAGCTTATCCGTCAGCGTATCCGGAGAGAAGGCCTGACACTCGCTCTCGCGCAGGCCGATAATCAACGCCCCCACGTCCGACCTCGTAAACGCCCTCGCGTCGGGAATCACCGTGAAGGGATGGTTCACCGGGAAACGCTCCTTGTCAATGCCCGTAATCCAGAAGTGGCTGCGCACCGGCGTAAAGGGAAGCCCCACGCCCTCTACCCTATCGCCACTGGCCAAGACGCACCTCACCTTGCAGTTCGGACGCAGCTCCGCTCCCAACATCCTCGCAGCCCGGGCGTATCCGGAGCAAAGTAGGGCGCAGTCGATGAAAGCGTCGGTAGGCATATAACTGGCCTCGTCCACGGCTTCGGCCTCTATCCACGGTAGCAGCTCCTTCACCCGTTCCCGGCTGACGCGCTCGTTGGGGATGCCGAAGCGGGTAGCCGCCTCCTCCAACGCCTCCAGTCCCTTCAGCGAGGCCTCGGACGAGGCGATGGTCAGGCTGCCGCACTGTTGCAGTTCGAGCGACTCGCCCAACATTCCTTCTATCTCTTCTATACAGTCGTAGGTCTCCTGCACAAGTTCCATCAAGGCGGGCTTCGTGCGTGCCCTCGTCAATAAGCAAGCGGCCCTCGACGATGCCTGCGAAGCGATTTCGTTACCGTCCAACAACAGTATCCGGCCCGCCTTCCGCTTCGCCAGTTGATAGGCCGTGGCGCATCCGAGCAACCCTCCGCCTACGATAATAATATCATACTCCATTTGTTTCATTCATTTGATTTCCGGCGGCGAAATTACCGCCATCCGTCCGATGAAGGAATTAATTTATCATATATCATAGCCTCCTCCCGCCGTGTTTTTATAATGTCATGTTTATATAACGGCAATGAAATAGGAAAGCAACGCCATTGTAACACGCCGGAAGTATCTTTGCCGCAAATTCACAAATATGTACAAATTAGTTTCTCTATACGAACAGATGAAGAAGCTGCGCGAAAGCGGGGTGCGAATGAAGGACATCTCGGAAAAGACCGGCATCGCGTCCAGCGTACTGTCTTCGCTATACTCGTCGGTACTGCCTACCTACATCAACCTGATTTCCTCCGGTCAGGAGACCGACGAGGTGCTGAATCAGGGCTTGCAGCAAGTGAACAACGTCTCCAAACGGAAGCTGTTGGGCTGTTTGGACGAGCTTTACGACAGCGTATGCCACATCGAGCCTCGTTTCATGTCGAACAACAGCGGACGACCTTTTCTGGACGACATCGAGAAGGAGGCTATCAAGTATCTGCCCAACGCCGGCATCTACACCGGCCTCTACCAGTCGTACAGCGCGTCGTCCTATACCGAGGGGCTGAAAGTGGAGCCTTACATGATTTCCTCCATCACGGACGGCGACACCATGCCCAAAGTCTACTGTCAGAACATGGCGGGCGACTACTATACCGGAGTGGGACTATTCTCTCCGTTCCAGATAGGCTACCTGATGTTCAACGAGCAGAAGCGGCTCCAACTCGCCCTGAAGGTTGTCTATCTGCAACTGCCCATCATCGAGTATCCGGAAATCATCAAGGGAATCTACTTGACGCACGACTACAACCGCAACCCCATCGCCCGGCGCATCCTGTTCGTCCGTCAAGGCGACGAAATACCCTTAGACGAGTTCGCCGAGCTGAAGACGCAGGTCATACCCAAAGAGGAACTTACGGGGGAGTTGCTCGACTATTATGACTACACGTGCCGTCAAGAGGATATCATACGCAGCATCATGCTCATCTCGCCAGACAAGGGCGTCAAGGAACTGAAGCACGAGAAACAACTGCTGAGAGTCCTGCAAGCGGAAAAAGAATGACCGAAGCGCCTCTACAATACCCACTCAATCATGAGAAAAACATTATCATCTTATTTGGCAGTAACAAACGCATAACGCTAAGCACGCAAATTATTAATTATAAGCCAATTATCATTCCCTCAAGAAACAGCCCTATTTCTCGCGAGCCGTCGCCCCGTTTCTCGCGAGCCGCTGCCCCATTTCTCGCGAGCCATAGGGCGGGCTGAAATTTGAGGTTGAACAATAGCTCTCAGCCGTCTTCAGTTGCTCATTCATGCATTTTTTCAGCGAACGAATATTTTGTAACGAATTTGTAGCAGAAAAAACATATGAATTACAGGCTCATCGTGTATCTTTGCAACGAATAATAGAGATTCTTTCCTTATGAAATCGAAGAATACAAACAAAAAACTACCTTATGTAGAACGTGACATCAGCTGGATGTATTTCAATCAACGTATCCTTCTTGAGGCGGCTCGTCCAGAAGTACCCTTATTAGAACGTATGTCATTTCTTGGCATCTACTCCAATAACCTAGATGAGTTCTTCCGAGTTCGCATAGCCACCTTAAACCGCATCATAGAATATGGCGATAATAATTTCAAGAAAGAGCAAGAGATTGTAAAGCAAACATTAAAGCACATCGGCAAACTGCATAACCAATATTATGAACAGTTTGAAAAAACATTCGCTGACCTTCTTGAACAATTAAAGAAAGAAAACATCTTTGTCATTAAAGAAACTGAAATGACACCGGAACAGAAAGAGTACATTATCTCTTTCTATCGGAATAAACTGAATGGTTCGACCAACCCTCTTTTCCTAAATAATTCCAGTTTACTAAACGACCAAACAGACGAAAACATTTATCTTGCCATACGTCTTCTTAGAATAGACGAAAACGGTAAGGAAAAAGAAAAAGATTACGCTGTAATAGAATTACCCGTCAGTGAATTCGGACGTTTCATCCAATTGCCAGAGAGTGAGGGAAGAACCTATTTAATGTTCTTGGACGATGTCATCCGTTATTGTCTTCCTCTCATTTTCATAGGGATGGAATATACAAATTATGAGGCCTATACGTTCAAGTTCACAAAAGACGCGGAAATGGAAATCGACAGTGACTTGCGCACAGGCGTACTTCAAAAGATTTCAAAAGGAGTAAAGAGCCGTAAGAAAGGGGAGCCTATCCGTTTCGTCTATGACGAGCAGATGCCTAAAGACTTGCTAAAGCGTCTCATAAAGAGTCTGAACGTAGATAAAAATGATACCCGTGTAGCAGGGGGACGCTATCATAACTTTAAGGATCTGATGAAATTTCCCGATTGTGGACACAAGGAACTTAAATATCCCCAATGGCCTCCTATCTTTAAGAAAGAATTAAATGGCAGCGAAAGTATATTAGCTTTAATCAGACAAAAAGATCGCTTCTTACATTATCCCTACCATTCATTCGACACCTTTATTCGAGTATTACGCGAAGCGGCTATCAATAAAGAAGTGAAAAGTATAAAGATGACTCTTTATCGTTTAGCTAAAGACTCTAAAGTGATAAAAGCCTTAATCTGCGCGGCTAAGAACGGGAAAAAGGTTACAGTAGTCATTGAATTACTAGCTCGCTTCGACGAGGCGTCAAATATCAATTGGAGTAAAAAGATGCAAGACGCGGGCATTCATGTTATTTTTGGAGTCGAAGGATTGAAAATACATTCGAAACTCGTACATATTTCTACTAATCATGGCGACATCGCTTGCATCAGTACCGGAAACTTCCATGAAGGCAACGCCCGTACTTATACAGACTATGCCATCATGACAGCGCATCGTCCTATTGTGCGAGAGGTTAACGCGGTATTTGACTTTATCGAAAAACCGTATACGCCGGTAAACTTCCGTGAGCTATTGGTTTCTCCCAATGATATGCGGAAACGTTTAATAGCTCTCATCACAAAAGAAATAAAGAATAAAGAGCAAGGAAAAGAAGCCTATATCTTAGCTAAAGTAAATCATATTACAGACAGGACATTGGTAGAGAAACTCTACGAAGCATCTACCGCCGGCGTACGAATCGATTTGGTCGTACGCGGCAATTGCTCATTAGTAACCGGGATTCCGGGAGTTAGCGAAAACATACATATCAATGGCATTATAGACCGTTATTTAGAACACTCGCGCATCTTCATTTTCGCTAATGCCGGAGAGGAGAAGTATTATATAGGCTCTTCTGATTTAATGCCACGCAATCTAGATAACCGCATTGAGGTACTTACACCCGTATACGACAAAGAAATACAAGCAGACTTAAAACGGGTAGTGGAATATGGATTGCAGGATACAGCCAAAGGAAGGATAGTTGACGGAAGCGGGGAAAACCGTCCCTTAATAGAGGAAGACGCAAACATCCCCTTGTTCCGTTCTCAGGAAAAATTATATATGGATTATAAAGCGGACAACGAATGAAAAAGGTAAACTATGCCGCTATCGACATCGGCTCTAATGCGGTACGGCTTTTAATAAAATGCGTCAACGAAGAGGACGCGAATGAGTTAATGAGTAAAGTACAACTTATCCGTATCCCTTTACGGCTTGGGGAAGATGCCTTTACTACAGGAGCCATTTCGGAAGAGAAGGAGAAAAAGCTGATACGGCTGATGAAATCCTATAAACAGCTGATGAAAATATACGATGTCGTAGACTACCGCGCATGCGCCACTTCGGCCATGCGTGACGCGAGAAATGGCCAAAAGATTGTAAATCGAATCTATAAACGCACGGGCATTAATGTTGAGATTATTGATGGACAGGAAGAAGCGCGCATTGTATACGACAATCACATTGAGCAACTGTTTACTTCCGGACAAAACTACTTGTATGTAGATGTTGGCGGCGGAAGTACCGAAATTAATTTGATTAGTAATGGAGAACTAAAAAACTCGCGCTCTTATAATATAGGCACTGTACGCATACTGAGCGGCATGGTGAAAGAAGAAGAAAAGGAAATCTTGCGAGCAGACTTAACGAAGTTGGCCCAAGATTATTCTCCCATTAATATCATTGGCTCAGGAGGCAATATAAATAAGCTGTTCCGCCTCGCGGAAAAGAAAGACAAGAAAAACGGCTTTCTTCCGATAGAATCTTTACTTGAAATTTACGAGACTCTAAAGTCCATAAGCTCCGAAGAGCGAATCAAGCAATTTAAGCTAAAGCCAGACCGGGCTGACGTAATCGTACCCGCGGCGGCGATTTTTATAGAAATATCTACCATAATGAACGCTAAAGGAATAATAGTTCCAACTATTGGACTGTCAGACGGCATTATCGACAGCCTGTATACAAAGAATAAAAATTAGCGTAGCGCAATACAAAGAAAGGGGAATGCGATAAGATATCGTTTTCCTGACACATTCTCCCTTCTTTGTATCCCCCTCACATAAAGCTTCTTTATTCCATATATAGATAATAATCTCTCATTAACCTGACGTATTCCTCGCTATATCGCTTTGGAGCGACCTCAATCAGCAGTTCTTCCTTAAAGCATTCTTTCTTGTCAAAAGAGAAACAAATCAGTGTCCTTTTAGGCTTTAAGGAAGTCTTGTTTGTTATAACGCTTAATTGCTTCAGTGGATACAAATGGTATTTCTGGGCGGTAATTACGAACGCTTTCACAATATCCGTTGGTATGATGACCGTAAACTCCCCCTTCTCGGTCAGCAGACTTGACACTCCGGCTAACAATTCCTCATGAGTTAACGAAGTATTATGGCGAGCTACAGTCCGTTGCTGATTCGGGCAAATAAGCGAGCCCTCAAAATACGGAGGATTGGAGACTATAACATCAAACTTCTCAGTATCAACATATTCTCTAAAATCCATCCGCAACACGTTAACTCTTTCCCTCCACGGAGAACGATACACGTTTTCTCGCGCCTGCTCAACCGCGTCCGCGTCTATCTCCAACGCCGTAACGGATGAATCCGCAGGAGCGCGCTGCGCCAACATTAAAGCGACCAATCCCGTTCCTGTACCAACGTCCAATATTCGGTTCGCTTCTCTGACAGAGACCCATGCGCCCAATAATGCTCCATCCGTATTAACTTTCATGGCACACTTATCATGCCATACGGTGAACTGCTTAAACTTAAAATAATGATTCGGCATAGCAAACGGCAGAAACGATTTAGACTGTTTGTTTTTACAGAGTTATTCATTAGCGCACGCTAATGCGACAAAATTATAACAAAAAATGAGATATCGCCCTATCCCTTGAGCAGAACTTAATCATATCATACAAAATTATCTCTTAAAAGAACACTCTAGCCACCTCGCAGTAACTAGAAGTAAGCTCGTAGTTACTTATACGAAATCACATGTCTACATACGTACAAATATGTTCATACGTACGTGCAAGTTCGCTTCTACTTAGATGAAAAAGAAGCTTCTACGTACACGCAAATTCACAAATAGTTAGAAACATACCGACATTTAATAAAAAACAAGATTGTAGTAATGAAGGAAACCACGTTTGCGCAAGAACGCACGTTCCTACTCCGCCCCAAAAAGGAAGGCGAGTTGGCGAAGAAACTCCCAAGAAGCGGCGCACAACCCAAGCGACGGCCGAAAGAGTGAAGGCTTTCTATCTATAAGTTAAGATATAATCATATAAAAAATCAAGGGAGTAAAATCACTATTCTTTACGCTTTGCTCGGTATATCACTTTTTTGTATTACCTTTGCTCACAATTAATGAAACATAAATAATGAAGTTTTCTGAACTACAATTAAATGCGAATGTACTCGAAGCGCTCGACGCGATGCGATTTAACGAATGTACACCTATACAAGAAGAAGCCATTCCTATCATTCTTGAAGGCAAAGATTTAATAGCCGTCGCGCAGACAGGAACCGGTAAAACCGCCGCATTCTTATTACCCATTCTCAATAAACTTTCTGAAGAAAAACATCCGGAGGATGCCATCAATTGCGTGATAATGTCCCCCACCCGTGAACTCGCTCAGCAAATAGACCAACAAATGGAAGGCTTTTCTTATTTTCTTCCCATCTCAAGCGTTCCCGTATATGGCGGAAACGACGGAACGCTCTTCGAACAGCAAAAAAAGGGATTAAAGTTAGGAGCTGATGTCGTTATCGCTACCCCCGGACGATTAATCGCACACCTGAATTTAGGATACGTTGATTTATCTAAAGTTTCTTACTTCATCTTAGACGAGGCGGACCGCATGCTCGATATGGGATTTTATGATGATATCATGCAAATAGTAAAGCATTTGCCTGACAAACGGCAAACAATAATGTTCTCAGCAACCATGCCCGCCAAGATTCAACAATTAGCCAACACGATTTTACATAATCCAACGGAAATAAAGTTAGCTGTATCCAAACCGGCGGATAAAATCATCCAAGCGGCTTACGTATGTTATGAAAACCAGAAGCTAGGAATTATCCGCAGTCTTTTTCACGAGGAGGTCCCCGAACGTACTATTATTTTTGTCTCTTCAAAAATTAAAGTGAAAGAAATCACCAAAGCTCTTAAAGCCATGAAATTGAATGTTGGAGAAATGCACTCCGATTTGGAACAAAGTCAGCGAGAAGCGGTCATGTACGATTTTAAATCCGGGAAAATCAATATCTTGGTTGCGACAGATATTGTTGCCCGGGGAATCGATATTGATGACATTCGATTAGTCATAAACTTTGATGTACCCCATGACAGTGAAGATTACGTACACCGTATCGGACGTACCGCCCGTGCCAATAACGATGGAGTAGCAATAACTTTTATCAATGAAAAAGAACAAATCAAATTCAAGCGCATTGAAAAATTCTTAGAAAAGAGTATCTACAAGATTCCCATACCAATTGAATTAGGAGACGCTCCTGAATATACAACTGACAGTGAAGAAACAAGGAATAAAAAACGCTTTAAAAGGACTTCGGAAAAAGCAAACGCTAATCGTCGCAAAAAACAATCAAAAGGTAAAACAACTACCCCCAATTAACCTATAAGAGTAAATATTCCGATTTCAAACATTACGCCACATAATGACGCACTATCCAAAAGTTTTACACATAATACATCCGTCCTTTACTCTCAAAAAGAGACATACCACAACACATATACGGCCATACCTATAGTTGGTATGGCCGTATATGCTTAGTATACATTCATTAGACACTTACTTCATTAGACTGCTCTTTTTGAATGTTAAGATTTAACTCATCTAAAATCTTTAAGGCCCGATCAAGAACAGTAGTATCATCCAACATTACAAGGCCACCATCTGGCCCCGGTTCAAGATGTATGCCTACGCTCTTCCCTTCTTTAAAATTATGCCCTCCAAAAAAGTTCCGCACTGTATCTACATGCAAACCAAGTTCATCGGCAATTCTATGCATACTACCACTCGGTAGCGAATCCTTAATCTTACGAAGCTCGTTAAATGTTATCGTCCTCATGCCTTCTAAATTTAATGGTTAATAATATACTTATTATTA
Source organism: uncultured Bacteroides sp. (assembly GCA_949285075.1). GTDB lineage: Bacteria > Bacteroidota > Bacteroidia > Bacteroidales > Bacteroidaceae > Bacteroides. The sequence continues at coordinate 50,633 of CASDXF010000010.1, forward strand.
TGCCATAAACTTAGAAAAAAAACAGAGACAAAACAAGTTATTTAATTATTTTATTGTATATTGGCCATAATTAATACACATTAAGCCAAACTGCAACGCTATTAAGCGACAATTTTCTTGAATTATTTCCTGTTTTAGAATTCAGAAGTGAAATGGAACTTAATGTGCTTAAAGTCGGCCTGAGCCATCTGCAACACATAGCCTGAATCGGCAAGAAAAACATCTCTCCCTTCACGGTCTTTAGCCATATACTGATACTTACGTTTCTTAAAAGCCTCCAACTCTTCAAGGTCATCACTCTCTATCCAACAAGCTTTATAAAGGCTTAACGGTTCCCATCGGCAAGAAGCGTTATATTCATTCTGCAAACGATATTGAATAACCTCGAATTGTAATTGCCCTACCGTACCAATAATCTTGCGCCCGTTAAATTGGTTGATAAAAAGTTGGGCTACTCCCTCGTCCATGAGTTGGTCAATGCCTTTAGCCAACTGTTTCTGCTTCATCGGGTCAGCGTTCTCAATATACTTGAACATCTCCGGAGAGAAGCTAGGCAAGCCACGGAAGTGAAGCTGTTCGCCTTCAGTCAGAGTATCGCCAATCTTAAACGTGCCATTATCCGGCAATCCGATAATATCACCCGCATACGCCTCGTCAATTGTCGTTTTCCGTTGTGCCATAAATTGCGTAGGCGAAGAAAAACGCATTGTCTTTCCATGACGTACATGCAAGTAAGGCGCATTGCGCACGAACCGCCCCGAACATATCTTGCAGAAAGCCACACACGAACGGTGATTCGGGTCAATATTGGCGGTAATTTTAAAAATGAACCCCGTAAACTTCGGTTCTTCAGGATTCACCACGCGTTCTTCCGCTTTCACGGGACGAGGGCTAGGCGCTATCCGTACAAAACAGTTCAGCAATTCCTGCACGCCGAAATTATTCAATGCTGAACCGAAAAAGACGGGAGCGCAGTCGGCCGCTAAATAGGCGTTCACGTCAAAAGCCGGATAAACACCCTCTATCAGCTCCAAGTCATCTCTCAACTTATCCGCTAAAGACTTGCCTATATGGTTATCCAATTGCTCCGTATGGATGTCTACCTCCATCTTTTCCGTCACCACTTGCTTAGATGGCTGATAAAGGTCAAGCTTTTGCTCATAAATATTATATACCCCCTTAAAACGAGGCCCCTGTTCTATGGGCCATGAAAGGGGACGCACCTGAATCATCAGTTCCTCTTCCAGTTCATCCAACAAATCGAAAGGATCCTTTCCCTCGCGGTCCATCTTGTTGACAAAGATAATAACCGGAGTATTTCGCATACGGCACACCTCCATCAACTTGCGAGTTTGCGTCTCCACACCCTTCGCTCCGTCCACGACAATGATTACGCTATCTACGGCGGTCAGCGTGCGATAAGTATCCTCCGCAAAATCTTGATGTCCCGGTGTATCGAGAATATTAATCTTATACCCCTGATAGTCAAATTCCATCACTGAAGTCGTAACCGATATGCCTCGCTGCTTTTCTATCTCCATCCAATCAGAGGTAGCGGTCTTCTTTATCTTGTTGCTCTTTACCGCCCCCGCTACTTGTATCTGCCCTCCAAAAAGTAACAATTTCTCTGTCAACGAAGTCTTACCCGCATCAGGATGAGCAATAATGGCGAAAGTGCGTCTTCTCGCTATTTCCGTATTGTCTGCCATATATTATAACGATTTCTTCAGTTCGTTCACGCATTGTTCAAGACTTACCTCCCAATGAGGAATGCTTATTCCAAAAGTCTCCTTTATTTTGGTCTTGTCGAGCACAGAATAATGAGGTCTATTCGCTTTTGCGGGATATTCCGAAGTATGCAGAGGCTTCACGCTACATGTTGTAATGCCGGCCATGCGATGAATAGCCAGCGTAAAATCGTACCAAGAACACACACCTTCATCACTAAAATGATAAATGCCCCTAACAATACCTTTATTTATTATAACATAAATGGCCCTCGCCAAATCACGCGCATAAGTAGGTGTGCCTATTTGGTCGAAAACGACACCCAAACTGTTCCGCTCCTTACCTAAGCGCATCATCGTCTTTACAAAATTATTCCCGAAAGTGGAATACAACCACGCCGTACGGATTACAACCGCCTGTTGGCAGGCCTCCATCACAACACGCTCACCATCAAGTTTAGTAGAGCCATATACAGAATTGGGACAAGGCTCACAGTCTTCCGTATAAGGTATATGCGCCGTCCCGTCGAATACATAGTCGGTAGAAACCTGAATCATCGCCGCTCCATGCGCTTGTGCAGCTTCCGCCATCCCCTTCGGAGCCTCACAGTTCAATCGATAGGCGAACTCCTTATCGTCTTCCGCCCGGTCTACCGCCGTATACGCCGCACAATTTACTATCATTTCAATTTTGTTCTCGGCTATATACGCCCACACAGCCTTCTTGTCGCAAATGTCAAGTTCGTTCACATCCGTAAAGAAATAAGTATGCTGCGGATTCTCCTTCGCAAGCACCTGCATCTCATTGCCAAGCTGTCCGTTGGCTCCAGTTACTAAAATTCTCATTTTCTATTCGTCTAATTTTAATTCACCTTTACGTTCTTTATCATAATAATTGGCTAGCATGGAAAGAAAAGCGCTAATGGCATCCACCGCTTTTGCTGTCCCTTCACTAAGCGTTTTCCCCTGCAAACGCAACAACAGTACCCCGTACAATGCCTCAAAACAAGTCTCCAACTCCGGCTCTTCCTTCTTTCCATTCTTGTTTCTCAATTCCACAATAAAAGGTAACGCCTTAAAGTAGGCTGAACTGTAAAAAGGAAATTTCGGAGCAGCAAGCAAGGCATTGTGAAGTTCAGTCAAATTAATTATCACATTCTTGTTTATTTGTAAGTGTCCAAAGTCCCTTACCCCTTCTTCCCTCATCATTGTAATCAGGTTTCCATACCACTCGCGCAAGGCGGGGCGGCTCTCTTCCGGATAGCGAGCAATGACGTTCTTTTCCATCTCGTCCAATTCACAATGATTGGCCCGAATGAGGTCTTCCTCCTGCCACATGTATATAAGATATTCGGCTATATTCTTTTCTTTCAGCCGTTGCGCTATCTGATTCATTGCTTACATTAATAAATAGATTCGCCCAATAGTGTATAAATCAATCCCGCCACGGACACCAATACCACGATGCTTCCTATAATCCGATTCAACATCCAAATTCCTCTCAAGTTAAAGCGAGTCCTCACCTTATTGACAAAATAGGTAATGCTAAACCACCACGACAACGCTCCCAATAAGATAGCGCAATATCCGGTTATCTCCTCGAACACCAACACACCGGGACGCACAAAAGCGAAACGGGCAAACAATCCGATAAACAAGAAAATAATAAGCGGATTGGATATAGTGACAAAGAAAGCCGTGATAAAATTATGGAAGTAAGAGCCTTTATTAGTGGAAGCCGGACGGATAGACCTTACAGGATTACTACGGAAGGTATAAATGCCAAAAAAAAACAGCATGACGCTACCCAACAATTGCAGATAGAAAATATTCTTATTGATATAATCAAATACGAAACTCATGCCGTAACCGGTCAACAAAGCGTAGGCGATGTCACTCAACGAGGCTCCCAGTCCCGTCACGAACCCGTACCAACGTCCTTTGTTTAAAGTCCTTTGTATGCAAAGGACTCCAACGGGTCCCAAAGGCGCCGACACGACCACGCCGATAATAAATCCTTTTATCAATATATCGATTATCGTCTCTATCTGAATCATGCCGCAAATATCGCATTTTTTTATGAGATAGTAAGACCTTGTTTCAAATTTTCCGTTTAATTAGTTCTGGAGCTTATAGGCGTAGCGACGCTAAGCGATTGATTATGGAAGCGGAACACAAGACTGAATCTTGTACATGAAACCAAAGATTGTTGTACAAGAATTGGATAAATGTTGTACAACAATTACCCCTCACTTGTACAAGATGCAACTCAGACAACAGAAAGGGCCGAAAAGATAAGCCTATATGTTAAAACAACATAATTGACAGCACTCCATTTCATTACATCAAACGCAAGTTTCTTACATTCGCGACTGACAATAGTGTCAAACAGAAAAGATAACTGAAGTATATGCTCAAGATAGGAATTGACGTAGGCTCGACAACGACAAAGCTAATCGCTTTAAACGAAAGCGAATCTTCCGTATTTTCACGTTACGAAAGGCATCACGCAAAAGCAAAAGAATCGGTTCTTTCATCCCTGAAAGAATTGGCCACCATTGTTGGAGAAACTGAAGTCAAGGTAAAAATAACCGGCTCTGTCGGCATGGGCATCTCGGAAAAGCACGGTTTATCTTTCGTGCAGGAAGTGGTAGCCGCGGCCAAAGCCATACGTCACGACTACCCTCAGGCCTCGTCAATGATTGACATAGGCGGGGAAGACGCCAAAATCGTATTCTTTAAAGACGGGGAAGCGCAAGACCTGCGCATGAACGGGAACTGCGCCGGAGGAACAGGAGCCTTCATAGACCAAATGGCTGTCATATTGGGAGTAACCCCTGACGAACTGGATAAACTGGCGCAGAACGCCACTCATGTCTATCCGATAGCTTCCCGTTGCGGGGTATTCTGCAAAACGGATATTCAAAATCTGATTGCCAAGAACGTACCTAAAGAGGACATCGCCGCCTCCATATTCCATGCGGTGGCCGTACAGACAGTTATCACGCTAGCCCACGGTTGCGACATCCAGTCTCCCGTCCTTTTTTGCGGAGGACCGTTGACTTTTCTCTCCGCATTGCGAAAGGCGTTCATGGATTACCTCACGCTGACAGAAAAGAATATCATTTTACCCGAAAGCGGTACGCTACTCCCGGCCAAAGGTACGGCGCTATCCTGTGGAATGGAAGATAAGACCTACTTCCTAAGCGCTCTTATCGAGACGTTGGAGAAGCAACCGACAACGACGAAGGAGACACGAAACGACCTGAGGCCCATCTTCAACAGCGAAGAAGAGTACAGGGAATGGAGGAAACGCATAGCGGAAAAACGAACGGAAAGGGGCGAACTTTCCGCCGGAAAGCAAGAGGCGTTCTTAGGCATCGACTCTGGCTCGACAACGACCAAAATCGTTGTGACGGACAGCGAGCGGAAGCTACTATATACCTACTATAAAGCCAATAACGGAAACCCGATACAAGCCGTGGAGGAAGGATTGGAACAGCTCGCCGCTGAATGCAGAAAGAGAGGAACGAGGCTCGAAATCAAGGGAAGTTGCTCCACCGGATACGGCGAGGACCTGATAAAGGCCGCATTCCAACTCCATACGGGCATCGTAGAGACCATAGCCCACTACATGGCGGCAAGATACCTGAACCAAGACGTCTCTTTCATACTCGACATCGGCGGACAGGACATGAAGGCCATGTTCATAAATGACGGAATTATGGACCGGGTGGAAATTAACGAGGCGTGCTCGTCCGGGTGCGGCTCGTTCATCGAAACATTCGCCAAAACGTTGGGGTATACAACGCAAGAGTTCGCTACGGCCGCATGCCATTCCGCCGCCCCCTGTGATTTAGGAACGAGGTGCACTGTATTCATGAACTCAAAAGTAAAGCAGGTACTGAGAGACGGGGCCACGGTGGAGGACATCGCAGCGGGACTAGCCTACTCTGTTGTGAAAAACTGCCTTTACAAGGTACTTAAACTAAAGGACGTGTCCGCATTGGGAGCAAACATCGTCGTACAGGGCGGAACTATGCGGAACGACGCGGTAGTACGCGCACTCGAAATACTGGCAGGAACAACGGTCACCCGGTGCGACATACCGGAGCTAATGGGCGCTTTCGGATGCGCACTGTACGCCGAGGCTCATGCGGGAGAGGCCGCGCCGCTAGAAGACATCATCAATAAGGCGAAATATTCCTCTACCCTACTACACTGTAAGGGATGCGACAATCAATGCGCCGTGACGCGTTATCGGTTCGCTAACGGAAAGAGCTATTACTCGGGAAACCGATGCGAGAAGGTTTTTACGAACGGAGAAGTGGAGAAACGCAAAGGAACTAACGCATATACATGGAAATACGCGAAACTGTTCGAGCGAAAGGCGGACATCAAAAACCCGAGACTTACCATCGGCATCCCTAGATGCCTCAATACATACGAGAATTATCCTTTCTGGCACACGCTGTTCACCCAATGCGATATACAGGTCCGCTTATCCGACGCGTCAACCTTTCCCAAGTACGAGCGCAGCGCCTGTATGGTCATGTCGGATAACATCTGCTTTCCGGCCAAACTGGCTCATAGCCATGTGGAAGACCTGATAGAGAAGAAAGTAGACCGGATTTTTATGCCTTTTGTCATTTACGAGAGGCAGAAGGAGGGACAGAACAGTTACAACTGCCCTGTAGTGACCGGATACGCTGAAGTGGTAAAAGGAGTACAGTCGACAGGAATACCCATCGATTCACCGGCCATTAACTTTAAGGACTCCAAGCTCTTGCTCAAACAATGCACGGAGTACCTAAGCGGTTTGGGAATAGACGGACAAACGGTAGAAAGAGCCTTCGAGCTAGCGGAGAAAACGCAGACCACATACGCCTGGGAGTTGGTGGAGCACGACGAACTAGTATTGCAAGAAGCTGAAAAAGCGAACGCACTGACTATCATGCTAGTGGGAAGACCTTACCATGTAGACCCGCTAATTCAACATAAGGTATCAGACATGCTAGCTGACATGGGCATATATATCATCACCGAAGATATCGTGCGTGACAAGGAGATTTCCGCCAAAGGCACGCACTTTCTCGCCCAATGGGCCTACCCCAACCGCATACTGAAAGCCGCCCAATGGTGTGCCAAACAAGACAAGCGCATACAGTTCGTACAAATGACTTCCTTCGGATGCGGCCCTGACGCATTTCTCACTGACGAAGTGCGCGACCTCCTATTAAGACATCACAAGTCGCTCACTCTGCTGAAATTGGACGACATCAACAACACCGGATCAATGAAGCTAAGGGTGCGCTCTCTGATAGAAAGCCTGAAACTGTCCGAGGATGGAAAAGGCTTACAAAAACCGGAAAGACAAACTTTCACTGACCCTGTGTTTGACGAGACTTGCCGCGAACGCAAAATACTGGTTCCCTACTTTACCCCGTTCCTCTCTCCGCTCATCCCGGCCATCATGCGAGTGGCGGGATACAACGTGGAGAACTTGCCGCTAAGCGACGGAGAGTCATGCGAGTGGGGGCTGAAGTACGCCAATAATGAGGTGTGTTATCCGGCTACGCTAATTGTAGGAGATGTTATAAAGGCCTTCAAGAGCGGAAAACATGACCCTTCGCAGACAGCCATAGCCATCACACAGACCGGAGGGCAATGCAGGGCAAGTAACTACTTGCCGCTGATAAAGAAGGCTCTGTCAGACGCCGGGTATACCGATGTCCCGGTAGTGTCGTTCTCGATGAACGACGCGATAGAGAATACCCAACCCGGATTCAAAATCAACTGGGTGAAGCTATTGCCCATAGCACTTAGAGCAATACTCTATAGCGACTGTATCTCTAAATTCTACTATGCGGCGCAAGCTAGAGAAAAGCAAAAAGGACAGGCGCGGCAGCTGCGAGACATGTACCTCCACACGGGTGAGGAGCTTATACTAACCAACCGTTCGAGAGACCTCTTCGACTATCTCCTACTGGCCGCAAAGGAATTTAACCAGATTTGCATGGATGTGTCCCGCCCAAAGGTAGGCGTAGTTGGTGAAATCTTTCTAAAGTTCAACACGTACGCTCATAAAAACATCATCGAGTGGCTAATGGAACAAGGAGTCGAGATAGTACCTCCAGTACTCACTGATTTCTTCATGCAGACCTTTGTCAACCGAAAAGTAAACGTAAATACACACATGAGGACAAAGCAATGGCCTGATTTTGTCTACCGGATACTCTATCACATCGTCAGGTCACAAATAGATAAGGTAAACAAGCTTGCCGGAAACTTCCGCTACTTTATTCCGTTCAAAGACATTTTCGAAGAAGCTGAGGAAGCGAGAAAGGTTATTACCCTGAATGCACAGTTTGGTGAAGGGTGGCTGCTACCCGCCGAAATCGTAACCTATGCGACGCAAGGAGTGAACAACGTAATCAGCCTGCAACCTTTCGGCTGCATAGCCAATCATATCGTAGCGAAAGGCATAGAGAAACGGGTCAAGACAATTTACCCACACCTTAATCTACTTTCACTTGACTTCGACGGCGGAGTAAGTGACGTAAACATTACGAATCGAGCCCTACTGTTTATTGACCACTTAAAAAACGAGACACACAATGACAGAAACCACTAACGGAGACCGCATGGAAGAAAGAATACTTGAGGCGGCCAAACAAGTTTTTATAGAAAAAGGATACGATGAAGCAAGCATGAGCGACATCGCCGTCAGAGCGGGAATCAACCGACCCGCATTGCACTATTACTTCCGTACGAAGGAGAAAATGTTCCATGCCGTATTTGGAGATATCGTCCGAATGCTTATACCCCGCATATACGATATACTATGCCAGAGAGACCGTCCGATAGCCGAACGGATAGCAAACGTGGTGGACATATATTATAACGAGGTGTTTGCCCAAAACCCCTGCCTTCCCATGTTTGTAATGAGAGAAATTAACCGTGACGCTCATCACCTGATAGAAATGATTAAAACGCTACAGTTAGATCAATACGCTATGAGGATCAGAGTATTCCTGCTAGAAGAGATGAAGGCCGGACACATGAAGAACGTCCCCATACACTGCGTTCTATTCACTTTCTATGGACTGCTCACTGTACCTTTCAGCATAAAGAACTTAGCATCCGTACTATTAACAGACAAAGAGCAGGATTTTCCACAAATACTTTCTCAATGGAAAGAGCACATTGTCAGGCAAATGACTTTTCTCCTAAGCAACGAATAGCAATCCCAATCTCAGCGGCACATACGCTTCTTCTCAAAAAAGCGAGAGTATAACCTAAACTTCTCGCTACAAAAGATGTAGATGACATAATTCATTATCCAGTTGAAAAAAACATGTTATCATCCTGCGTATTATGGCGAGCGGCCACTTTTGCAAAGAAATGTTACAGTTTAACTCAGAACCTGTCACTTAGATTTTGCATTTGACATCAATTGGTCATTAGAAAAAACGCCATCATTTTGTCCGAGGAGAAATAGCTTATTATCAACATCTTATTACCTGTTCGAGAAACAGCCCTGTTTCTCGCGAGCCGCTGCCCTATCTGTCACGAGCCATAGGGCTATCCCTCACGAGCCGCAGGGCGAGCTGACAAGTGAAGGAAGCTTAATATGAACCTCCCTCATTGCGAAAGCGAAAAACGTATCCGAAAAGTTTCTTCAAAAGGGGCACGGGTGAATCTAAACGCCCTTACACGCTAGACATAAAATTCTCTAATGACCAATTTAGGTCAAACTGGCTCTTATAAAAAAATGAGGCCGCCCAAAACTCTATTTTGAAGCAGCCTCATTTTCCTAATCATAAAATATTTAGAACAATATCTAATAAATTATCCACCAAAGTTATCGTACATCAAATTTTGAGAAGGAACGCCGAGGTCGTCCAACATCTTTTCTACCGCTTTCGACATTGGACCGGGTCCGCACATATAATATTCAATGTCCTCGGGAGATTCATGATTCTTCAAATAAGTATTATAAATTACTTGGTGAACGAATCCCGGAGTATACTTCACTCCCGCCGCATCAGCAGCCGGGTCTGGCCGGTCAAGCGCCAAGTGGAACTTGAAATTCGGAAAATCCTTCTCCAGTTGCAAGAAGTCCTGCAAATAGAAAACCTCATTCAAGGCTCGCGCACCATAGAAATAATTCATCACACGGTCCGTGGTATGCAACGTTTTCGTCATGTGCATAATCTGGGCCCGAAGCGGAGCCATACCCGCGCCTCCTCCAATCCACATCATTTCCTTTTTAGAGTCGAATATCGGGTGGAAATCTCCGTAAGGACCACTCATAATCACCTTATCCCCGGGTTTCAACGTAAAGATGTAAGAGGATGCGATGCCGGGCATTACATCCATGAATCCAGAACCTTGCTCTTTGGGCTTAAAAGGTGGAGTAGCGATACGTACCGTCAGCATAATGCGATCGCCTTCCGCCGGATAGTTCGCCATAGAGTACGCGCGAATCGTTTCCTCCTCATTCTTGCACTTCAAGCCGAACAGCCCAAACTTCTCCCATGCAGGCAGATATTCATCAGTAATCAATTCCTTATCGATGTCCTTATTGTAATCCATCTCAAATTTCGGAATCTTTATCTGCGCATAAGATCCCGGAATGAAATCCATGTGCTCGCCTTGAGGCAACGCGACAATAAACTCCTTAATGAACGTTGCCACGTTCTTGTTGGAGATTACTTCACACTCCCACTCTTTCACACCCAAAACACTTTCAGGCACCTTTATGGACATATCGCCCTTTACCTTCACCTGACAGCCCAAGCGCCAATGATTCTGCTGTTGCTTTCTGCTAAAGTGGGAAACCTCAGAAGGGAGAATTTCCCCACCACCGTCTAGCACTTGACACTTACATTGGCCACAGGAGCCCTTTCCACCGCAAGCCGAAGACAAAAACACGCCATTTACGGAAAGCGTATTCAGCAGAGTGGCACCCGAAGCGACATCTAAAACTTTCTCTCCATTAATCGTCAGCTTTACATTTCCCGAAGGGACTAAAAACCGTTTAGCAACCAACAAGACAATGACAAGCAATAAAATAACGGCAAGGAACACGCCTACGCTCACTAATATCAGATTCATATCCATATCGCTCTACCTCTTTTATATTTTTAATCCTGAGAAACACATGAACGCCATAGCCATAAGCCCTACCGTAATAAAGGTAATGCCAAGTCCCCGCAAAGGAGCCGGAACGTTGGAATAGGCCATCTTCTCGCGAACCGCAGCCAATCCTATGATAGCCAACAGCCACCCTATCCCAGACCCCAACGCATATACAACGGCTCCCCACACACTCGTTATCGCCTGTGAATTGGACTCATCCAATGTTATTCTCTGTTGCATAAACAAGGAAGCACCCATGATGGCGCAGTTTACGGCAATCAGCGGCAAAAAGATACCTAACGAAGCGTACAAAGAAGGAGCGAAACGCTCTACAATCATCTCTACCAATTGAACAATCGCAGCGATAACAGCGATAAACAGAATAAAACTTAAGAAACTTAAGTCAACACCTAAAACTTTAGTCTGAAGCAAATAATTAATGGGTAAAGTAACCACCAATACAAAAGTTACAGCAATGCCCAATCCTAATGCAGTCTTCACGTTCTTCGATACGGCCAAATACGAACACATACCAAGGAAAAACGCGAATATCATGTTGTCCACAAATATGGAGCGAACGAATAAACTTAATAATTGTTCCATATCAATCTCTTTTTCTCTTAATTAGCACACTAATTCTCTTGCAGTTCTTTATGCTTAGCCCGTTGATACCAGATAATGCAGGCCACAATAATCAAAGCCATAGGAGGCATCAACATTAGGCCATTATTCAGATAGCCCGCCTCATAAAAGGATTGCGGAATAATCTGGAAATTAAGCAAAGTGCCAGAGCCTAATAATTCGCGGAAGAAAGCCACAATAACCAATATCTTAGCATATCCTAATCCGTTTCCCATACCGTCAAGAAAAGATTCCCATGGGCCATTGGCCATGGCAAAAGCCTCAAGGCGTCCCATCAGGATACAGTTCGTAATAATCAAGCCGACATAAACAGAAAGTTGTACGCTTACATCATAAGCGAAAGCTTTCAGACATTCACTGACTATCGTCACCAAAGCCGCCACTACCACCAACTGAACAATAATACGAATACGGTTAGGTATCGTTTTACGCAATAAGGAAATAACGACATTAGAAAAAGCCGTTATCACCGTTACGGAAAGTCCCATTACAATAGCCGGCTCTAACTTAGAGGTTACAGCTAAAGCCGAACAAATACCAAGCACTTGTACGGTTACGGGATTATTCGCACTAAGTGGAACAGAAAAAACCTCTTTATTTTTCTTTGAAAACAACTGGCTCATATATCTATAACCTCCCTTATTTATCCATTAAGAATTTATCATATAGTCCTAAACATTTCTTAAGCATCTCGTCTACACCTTTAGAAGTAATTGTCCCCCCCGATATTCCATCCACTTGATAAGCGGGCTCACTTACTTTTCCGAACTTCTCTACCGCAAGTACCACTTGGCCGTCTTTCATTACCGTTTTTCCATTAAATTGACGCTGAAAAGTCAAGGTAGCAATCTCGGCGCCTAATCCCGGAGTCTCACCCGCATGAGAAAAATATGCGCCAAAAACAGTATTCTTATCGTCATTCATGCCAATATACCCCCAAATAGGTCCCCAAAGCCCCGCACCGGATGTCGGAATCACATATTTTGTTTGCCCTTCTACCTCACAAACGTATAATGGCAATTGACGCTCATTTTCCGGTTTGGATAATTCAGCCGCCATATCAATGTCAAAGCCTCCCTTTTCCGCTTTCAGACTCCCGTCTGGATTTAATATTTGATCAGCCTTTACATACTTATTATAGAGAGCTTCCGCATCTTTTCCGTTTGTATCTACATTCAATGCGGCAAGAATCTGCTTCATTTTATCCAATTCAACATTCTTTGTTTGTATTGGCTTCAAAACTGAAGAAGTAAACGCTAAAGCAAATGCCACGATAATGACTATCACCGAAGCATATATAATAGTATAGCTATTACTATTAGTATTCATCTTTTTTATTCTAATTATTAATTTAACTTTGCCATTCGCTTCTCGCGCTGAGCGATATTGGCTTGTACCACGCAATAATCAATCAACGGAGCAAAAATATTCATCAACAAAATGGATAGCATCATTCCTTCGGGATAACCCGGGTTCAAGACGCGAATGATAATAGCCATTGCTCCTATCAAGAAGCCATAAACATATTTACCCTTTTCTGTACGCGCCGATGTTACCGGGTCTGTAGCCATGAAAACCGCACCAAAGCAAAAACCGCCTAATACAAGATGTTCGTACCACGGCATATGAGCCATCGCGGTATCCGGACCAACCGTATTAAAAATCCACGCTACAAACGCTCCGCCAACAAACACGGAAACCATTGTCTTCCAACTGGCGACACCCGTCCACAACAAAATAGCCGCACCTATCAGAATCGCAATTACACTCGTTTCTCCGATAGACCCGGGAATGAATCCGGTAATCATATCCATACTAAACTCCGGAGCAGCGGTTCCGGTTGAGGTCATTCCCAAAGGAGTGGCAACAGTCAATCCGTCTACCATCTTGCCTAATCCACATATACTCTCACTCGACACCCAAACAGCGTCGCCAGACATCTTGCTTGGATAAGCGAAAAACAAGAACGCACGAGTAATCAACGCCACGTTGAAAACATTCATACCCGTGCCACCGAAAACCTCTTTCGCAAAAATAACAGAAAAGGCTGTAGCAATCGCAAGTATCCACAACGGACAATCAACCGGCACAATCATAGGAATCAAGATACCCGAAACGAGGAAGCCTTCTTGAATTTCTTCCTTTTTCCATTGAGCCACGATAAACTCTATGCCCAATCCCACAATGTAGGATACGATGACTTTAGGCAATACCGCCAAAAAACCATAAATGAACATTTCCCAAAAGCCGCCTCCAATTTCCGCATGAGTATAATGTTGATATCCCACATTATACATACCAAACAGTAAAGCCGGAATCAATGAAATGACTACTATTGACATTATGCGCTTACTGTCAATCGAATCATGTATATGCGTCCCTGACTTAGAAGTCGCATTAGGTACAAATAAAAACGTTTCAAAGCCCTCAAACACGGACCGAAACATCTGATATTTCCCTCCTTCCTCAAAATTCGGTTTTATCTTATCGAGATAATTTCTTAATGCCTTCATTTACTTATTCAATCTTATGTTCTATCCTTTGATTCGGTTAAATCCACAATTAATTAGCTCATTTCAGCCCGCAACATATCAAGGCCCTCACGAACGATGCGCTGCAACTCCATCTTTGAAGAGCATACAAATTCACACAAAGCAAAATCCTCTGGAGCCACTTCGTAAATCCCTAAAGCTTCCATACGGTCAATATCTTTAGCTATAATAGCCTTAATCAGATACTCCGGCAGAATATCCATAGGAAATACCTTATCATACTCACCTGACATAATCATGTGACGTTCTCCACCTTTAACGCGCGCGTCTAAAGAATACTCCCGCTTTTTGAAAAGCCAACTAAAATATGAATGGCTAACGCTAAACTGATTAAGACGCGGCATAATCCATCCTAACATTTCATGTATCTCATCACCTTCCGGAATTACGGTCAACTGACTATGAAAAGCTCCGAGAAAGCCATTCGGGGAAATTCGCTTGCCGGTCAACACATTACCGCTAATATAACGCAGGTGCTTATCCTTCGTTACATTCCCAGAGAACACATTCGTCAAAAGTGCGCCTACTTTCAATCGGCAATAACCGGGATTCTTCACCTCGGACCCCGTAACCGCTACCGTGCGGGTAAAATCGACACGTCCCGTATTCAACAGACGACCGATAAAGATAACGGCCTGAGGGTCTATGGTCCATACCGTCTCACTTTTAGATATGGGTGAAATCCGGTTAATCTGTACGCCGACATTCCCCGCAGGATTAGGTCCATCAAAAACGGTAATCTCTACATTCTCGGCATTCGTCAATGCGGCGGAAGTTTGCTTCACACTAATATTTAAATACGTTTTCGCCAATTTCGCTAACGCATTGAGCCCCGTTTGAAAATTCGCACTCTCTTCTTTTAGAATAAACTCAAAATCGGGAGCTAGCGGATTTGTATCGAATGCGGAAATAAAAATACCTTTAGGAGTTGATGTTGGGTCAGCCACAATGTCGTATGGGCGTTGTCTGATAAACGCAAAGATTCCCGATTCCAGTAAAACAGACTTTATTGAATCGGCATTCATCTCGTTCACATTTTTCTTTCCAAACTCCTCATAATCTTGTTCCTCCGCAGCCTCTACTACAATATTCAGCACTTTGCGGCGAGCCCCGCGCTCTACACTCGTTACAACGCCGCTTACGGGTGAAACAAACTTTACTTCAGGATGATTCTTGTCTATAAACAAAGGTCCCCCTGCCATGACATATTCTTGCTCTTTCACAACAACCTTAGGAGTTATACCGGGGAAATCATCAGGAACTATGGCATAAATTCTCGGTTCACTCACCGTCAGATACTTTTCATGCGCTTTCCCTTTCAAGTTTATATCAAGGCCTTTACGTAACTTTATTACATTTGCCATGTCGTATAAATATAGGTTTTATAAATTCGCAGCAAAAATAGCGAATTATAATTGAATTAGGAGAAAAGAGATAGAGGATTTATGGACAAATTTCAAGTACATAAGAAAATTCTAGAATATATGTCGTTTATTAGTCTGTTCATATTTCGCTCGGATTTATTCAGAAAAACCTTTTCGAACATGTCTTTCAGATTTTGAAAAAAAGGCCGCAGGCTATCTGGCGAAGAATGAAAGCGGGAATGAGTAAAATCGCCCCAAACACACACGAAAACGAATACGTCAAGGAGTGAAAAACTTTTGCATAGATTCAAGGCAGCGCAGTCGGACAGAAAAACCATCCTATTCTGGTTGCAAATTCACATTAACCCTCCTCCTTTTGTCAGATAGCCCTGCGGCTCGCAAGAAACAGCCCTACGGCTCGCGAGAAACAGGGCAGCGGCTCATGTGAAACAGGGCTATTTCTCAATCGAGGAATAAAGCTCTGTCAATCAACAAATTCACATATCAGATATTATAAACATATTTTCATCTTTTAATCAAGAACTCGTTCGTTTTTTGTCCGGTTTTATTTGGAAAAGCCTTTTCAATTATGCTTCTCAGATTTTGCGAGGAGGAAGGCGAGCTATCTGACAGGCTGAATCCGAAAAAAGAAACCGGACAAATTCGTTTAAACGCAAAATCCAAACGAACCTCATGTTTTGTACAATTACACATTTTCCTTCAATTATTCTACAAGTTTTAGTACCTTTGTATCACTAAAAGAAAGTGTTCTCCCAAAGGACATACACACATTATATAAATATTAGAACAATGCACCCTAAAATTTTATTCATATAATCTCTATATTATATGCTAATATGAAGGCTATTATTATTTATTCGTTTTTCTTTCTATTTTTACCAATTTCTATTTTGGGCCAAACAACAAAAGACGAAGACTCTATTAGAATCAGCTTGCTTACCTGTTCACCCGGTGAAGAGCTATACTCTCTCTTCGGGCATACGGCCATCCGATATGAGGAGCCGCTAAAAGGAGTCGACATTGTATTCAACTACGGAATGTTCAGTTTCAACGCTCCTAACTTCGCCTTACGCTTCGCCCTCGGTGAGACAGATTACATCTTGGGCGTGGAAGACTATAGACATTTCGCGGCCGAATACAGCTTCTACAACCGAAGTGTAAAGCAACAAATATTAAACCTGACGGTAGAAGAAAAAGAACGGCTTATACAATTACTGCAAGAAAACTATTTGCCCCAAAACAGGACGTATCGCTATAACTTTTTCTATGACAACTGCGCCACCCGTCCGCTTGATAAAATCAGGGAAAGCATCAATGGAGAAATAATATTCCCCGATTTACTGAACGGAAGGACAGTAACATACCGAGATGTCGTTCATCAATTCACGCAAGGTCATCCGTGGGCTAGTTTTGGTTTTGACCTCTGTCTCGGCGCACGCGCCGATCAACCCATCTCCATAGAGCAAAGCATGTTTGCCCCGTTCTATTTGATGGAGGCATTCAACGGAGCGGAAATTGATGAAAACGGTCAAAAGCGTCCGCTCGTACTGAAAACGGAAACGATAATAGAATCCGTTCCCTCAACGAACGTTTCCATCTGGAATTTGTTTTCACCTTTTATTTGCTCAGTGCTTCTACTGCTCATTATCGTCCTGATTGCAATAAGAAGCATACGCAGAAAGAAAGACTGTTGGATTCTCCATCTTATACTGTTTGCCTCTGCGGGCTTAGCGGGCTGCATTTTCGCCTTTCTAGCACTCTTTTCATCCCATCCGGCGGTCGACCGCAATTATGTGCTATTTTTACTCCATCCGGGACATTTATTGTTCCTCCCTTACATTATTTATTGCACACGAAAAGGAAAGAAATGCTGGTATTTAACGGCGAATAGCCTTGTTTTAACATTATTTATCGCGTTTTTCCCGCTCATACCGCAAGAATTTGATGGGGCTGTCGTACCTTTGGCGCTCGGTTTGCTCACGCTTTCCGTAAGCCATTTGATTATAAACCATAAGAAGAAAGCATGAAAGGATTACTGACATCCCTCATTACCGCACTGACTTTTACAGGACTGCAAGCACAGACCGTACCCGTAGCTCCTAAATTGGTAGTGGGACTCACTATCGACCAACTACGGACCGACTATTTGGAGGCTTTCTCGTCGCTTTATGGCGACTGGGGATTTAAGCGGCTCTGGAAAGAAGGAAGAGTTTTCCGAAACGCTCAATATACTTTTGCCGATGTAGACCGTTCTTCGGCTATAGCGGCTATTTATACGGGCACAACGCCTTCCATCAACGGCATCGTCGCAAACGAGTGGATGGACATATCCACATTTCAACTGACTGGCAGTGTAGACGATGCCGAATACATGGCATATTACGGCGATAAAGCATCGTCACCAACCAAGTTATTGACATCGACCATCGCTGACGAATTAAAAATCGCCACACAAGGTAAGGGAATAGTATACGCCATCGCCCCGTTCCGCGATGCGGCTATTTTCTCAGCCGGCCATGCGGCCAACGCCGCGTTATGGCTTAATCCCGCTACGGGAAAGTGGAGCGGAACAACATATTACGGAGAGTTTCCATCATGGGCGAGCCTATATAACGATAGCTTATCGATTGATTTTCGCATTTCTGACACAACTTGGGAACCGGTATTTCCCAAAACGATGTATAAGTTTCTTCCAGAATGGAAAGAACAAGAATTTAAATATAAATTCGACAGTAATGACATTAACAGGTTTAAAAAATTCATCACAACACCGCTCGTAAACGAAGAAGTTAACGCTTTGGCAAAAGAGGCATTAGAAAAAGGCCTTCTAGGAAAGGATGAGATTCCCGACTTGCTGTCGCTAACTTATTACGCAGGTAATTATGACCACAAGACAGTGCAAGAATGCGCCATGGAGATGCAGGACACCTATGTGCGTATCGACCGCTGCATCGCCGCTCTACTCAATCTCCTCGACAAAGAGATTGGATTACAAAACGTACTTATATTAGTTACCTCTACAGGATATACGGATAGTGAATCTGTTGATTCTGGGCTTTATAAGATTCCAAATGGAGAATTTCATCTAAACAGATGCGCCGCTCTTCTAAATATGTACCTCATGGCAACGTATGGTGAAGGGAAATACGTAGAGGCTTATCACAATCAAGAAATATACCTTAACCATAAACTGTTAGAGAATAAAGGGTTGAACTTATCGGATGTACAGGAAAAAGCCGCCGAGTTTCTCGTACAGTTCAGTGGAGTAAATGAAGCTTATTCCGCCCGTCGCCTTCTATTAGGCGCATGGACTCCCCAAATTCACAAAATAAGGAACGGATTTCATCGACAACGTTCTGGAGATTTACTGATTGATGTGCTTCCGGGATGGAGTATAATTAACGAGGATACAAATACTAGCAAGGTCATTCGCTATTCTTATATTCCCATTCCCTTAATATTTATGGGATATTCGGTTAAACCAGCCATCATACAAACACCTGTCACCATTGACTTCATAGCGCCCACATTGGCGTACTTCATGCGAATACGGGCTCCCAACGCATGTGAAATGGCCCCTATTACGGACATTAAGTAAATTGAGATTATTACATTGACGTGACTTTAATTTAATTGGATAATAATAAACATAACTATACAAATGGGATTTAATGAAATTTTAAGCTCGATTTTTGGAAATAAATCAACTCGTGACATGAAAGAGATTAAGCCGTGGGTAGATAAAATCAAAGCGGCTTACCCGGCGATTGAGGCTTTAGACAATGATGCCCTTCGCGCAAAGACAGAAGAATTAAAGAAGTATATACATGAATCCGCAAGTGCGGAACAGGCAAAAGTCGAAGAGCTAAAAGCCAGTATCGAAAGCTTAGAACTCGAAGATCGGGAAGAAGTCTTCAATAAGATAGACAAAATAGAAAAAGAGATCTTAGAAAAATATGAAAAAGCGTTAGACGAGGTCCTGCCTGTAGCTTTTTCAATCGTAAAGGCTACGGCGAAACGCTTTGCCGAGAATGAAGAAATCATCGTAACCGCCAACGATTTCGACCGTCAACTCGCAGCGACGAAGGATTTTGTTCGCATTGAAAACGATAAGGCAATCTATCAGAATCATTGGATAGCGGGAGGTAATGACACGGTATGGAACATGGTCCACTATGACGTGCAATTATTCGGCGGCGTGGTTCTGCACAAAGGGAAAATAGCGGAAATGGCAACCGGTGAAGGAAAAACCCTTGTCGCCACGCTTCCCGTATTCTTAAATGCGCTGACCGGAAACGGTGTACACGTAGTGACAGTAAACGACTACTTGGCGAAACGCGACTCCGAATGGATGGGCCCGCTCTATATGTTCCACGGATTAAGCGTAGACTGCATCGACAAGCATCAGCCCAACTCTGACGCCAGACGCCGAGCTTATATGGCGGACATCACTTTTGGAACGAACAATGAATTTGGCTTCGACTACCTACGTGACAATATGGCTATCAGCCCGAAAGACCTTGTTCAACGTCAACACAATTTCGCAATTGTCGATGAAGTTGACTCCGTCTTGATTGATGACGCCCGTACCCCTTTAATCATCTCTGGTCCGGTTCCTAAAGGTGAGAACCAATTATTTGAACAATTACGCCCGTTGGTTGAACGATTAGTTGAAGCTCAAAAGATATTGGCAACCAAATATTTGTCGGAAGCCAAAAAGCTAATCGCATCAGATAATAAAAAAGATGTAGAAGAAGGATTCCTAGCTCTTTACCGCAGTCATAAAGCTTTGCCCAAAAACAAGGCACTGATTAAGTTCCTCAGCGAGCAAGGCATTAAAGCTGGTATGTTAAAGACTGAGGAAATCTATATGGAGCAGAACAATAAACGGATGCACGAAGTCACGGACCCCCTGTATTTCGTTATCGATGAAAAGCTCAATAGTGTAGATCTAACAGACAAAGGCATTGACCTGATTACAGGAAATTCTGAAGACTCCACATTGTTCGTACTTCCTGATATTGCGGCGCAACTCTCTGAACTGGAAAATGTTCCAGAATTATCAGAAGAAGAAAAGTTACAAAAGAAAGACGAGCTTTTGACGAATTATGCAATTAAATCAGAGCGAGTACATACGATTAATCAGCTACTGAAAGCATATACAATGTTCGAGAAAGACGACGAATATGTAGTAATCGACGGACAAGTAAAAATAGTAGACGAGCAAACCGGACGTATCATGGAAGGCCGCCGCTATTCTGATGGCCTGCACCAAGCCATCGAAGCTAAAGAACGGGTGAAGGTAGAAGCGGCAACCCAGACATTCGCCACTATTACGCTACAGAATTATTTCCGTATGTATCATAAGCTTGCCGGTATGACCGGTACGGCAGAAACGGAGGCGGGAGAGTTTTGGGATATTTATAAGCTAGATGTAGTAGTAATTCCCACCAACCGTCCCATCGCGCGTAAAGACATGAATGATCGCGTGTATAAGACCAAGCGAGAGAAATACAAGGCCGTTATCGAAGAAATAGAGAAGATGATACATGAAGGACGTCCTGTACTAGTGGGTACAACTTCTGTTGAAATCTCGGAGATGCTGAGCAAAATGCTGACTATGCGTAAGATACCTCACAATGTGTTAAATGCAAAACTTCATCAAAAGGAAGCGGAGATTGTAGCTCAAGCAGGACAAAGCAGCATTGTGACCATCGCGACGAATATGGCCGGTCGTGGTACGGATATTAAACTGAGTCCGGAAGTAAAAGCGGCTGGAGGTTTAGCGATTATCGGTACGGAACGACATGAATCACGACGTGTAGACCGTCAATTACGCGGCCGCGCCGGCCGTCAAGGAGACCCGGGTTCATCTGTTTTCTTTGTATCGTTGGAAGATGACCTAATGCGCTTATTCTCATCTGAACGAATCGCAAGTGTCATGGACAGGTTAGGATTCAAAGAAGGAGAAATGATTGAGCACAAGATGATTTCCAAATCCATTGAACGGGCACAAAAGAAGGTAGAAGAAAACAACTTCGGTATTCGTAAGCGCTTGCTAGAATATGATGATGTAATGAATAAACAACGTACTGTAGTCTATACGAAGCGGCGTCACGCCCTTATGGGAGAACGTATCGGAATGGATATCGTAAACATGATTTGGGATCGTTGCTCCAACGCTATTGAAAGCAATGACTATGAAGGATGTAAAATGGAAATGCTGCAAACGTTGGCAATGGAATGCCCATTTACCGAAGAAGAATTCCGTAATGAAAAGAAAGAAAATCTAGCGGAAAAGGCTTTCTCATTGGCAATGGAGAATTTCAAACGTAAAACAGAGCGATTAGCTCAAATTGCTAATCCCGTCATTAAACAAGTATACGAAAATCAAGGACATGTATACGAAAATATCCTGATCCCGATTACAGACGGGAAACGGATGTATAACATCTCATGCAATCTGAAAGCCGCCTATGAGTCTGACTGCAAGGAAGTAGTTAAGGCGTTTGAAAAATCAATTCTTTTACATGTCATTGACGAAGCGTGGAAAGAAAACTTGCGCGAGTTGGACGAATTAAAACACTCAGTACAAAACGCTAGCTACGAGCAAAAGGACCCGTTATTGATTTATAAATTAGAATCAGTAACTTTGTTTGATGCGATGGTGAATAAGATTAATAATCAAACGGTATCTATTTTAATGCGTGGACAGATTCCTGTACAGGAAGCTCCCGCTGAAGGTCAGGGAGTGCATCAGGTAGAAGTACGCCAAGCGAGTCCAGAACGCCGTCAAGATATGAGTAAATATCGTGAACAAAAGCAAGATCTAAACGACCCGAATCAACAAGCTGCGGCAAAGCACGATACACGAGAAGCACAGAAACGAGAACCAATCCGTTCGGAAAAGACGATAGGCCGTAATGACCCCTGCCCGTGTGGAAGCGGAAAGAAATATAAGAATTGTCATGGAAGAAACGCATAATATTTATGTCGCATCTAAATAATGAATACATGGAACGTTTGCGTTTCTTAAACAATCCATATTCGCATTAATATTTCCAATGCTTAGCAGTAACAAGGCCTCAAGCTGTTAAAAACAGTTTGAGGCTTTCTTTTTTTAATATAATTAAATACCTTTGTTCTGGCCAAATAACAATACTCTAATGAAGATTCATTTATCAATAGGAATTACCGTTCTACTTTCAACCTTGTTTTTAACTAGCTGTCAAAGTCTGGAACAAATCTCAATTGATTACATGCGCCCCGCAAGTATTACCTTTCCTCCACAATACCGAAAGGTAGCTATCGTAAATAACACTCTTGACTCTGCGGATAAGAAATTTATATCAGAAGAAAAAGAACCGGATGAACAGCATTTAGAAGCCAGTCGAGTAATTGGATACGCTCATGGAAATGCGAAAGTTCTAGCTGAATCATTGGCACAAGCAATCGCCGATCAAAATTATTTTGACGTAGTTGTTATTTGTGATTCCGCCTTGCGGGAAAACGATAAATACTATCGACAAAACACACTCACCTCTCAAGAAGTAAAAAAATTAGCATCCAACTTAAATGTAGATTTAATTATTGCCGTAGAAGACATAATATTTAAAACAACCCGAAGTATCTATTATATCCCCGATATTGATGGTTTTCAAGGAATCACCACCCTTAAAGCCTACCCGACTTTCTGCATTTATGCACCAGAAAAAAAATCTCCCATAAAAAGATTGTTACTGAACGATAGTATTTATTGGGATAACCTTAGCATCTCAATAAATGAAACGAGCCAACTTATGATTCCCGATGAGGAACTATTGAAGGAAGGGAATGATTTTGCAGGAAATATACTAATCAAATATATCACACCTACATGGAATACGACCGAACGTTATTTTTTTACAGGAAACACCGTGCCTATGCGTGATGCAGCTGAGTATGTAAGGAATCATTCGTGGGACGAGGCCTATCAATTATGGAAGTACGTATTTGAAAACACAAAAAAACAAAAAAGACGTATGCAGGCCGCATTCAATATCGCCCTATACTACGAAATGAAAGACGATATAACTCAAGCGGAAATATGGGCTCAAAAAGCCCAAGAGATAGCACAACTGATAGATAAAATAAATCTCGAAGAGAAAAAAGAAAACGATACGCAAATTTATAATTATCGTAATTATTATCTTACTAGTCAGTATGTCATCCAATTGAAAAAAAGGAAAACTGAACTTCTCAAGTTAAATAAACAAATGGAAAGATTTAACATAGAGCCCCAGTAACCGTTACAGTCATTAACCCCAAATGAACCATTTGTCTTTAGCTTTAATTAACGTGAATTCGATATAAATTCAAAACATAGTCAGTTGCCCATCTTTGACAAAACACAGGTCAATGGCGGGCTTCTTTTCAAAGAAGCAGTATGCGGCTATGGCAGAAAGTGAGTTGGCGATGAAGTTATTGAAGGAGCGGTGCCTGAAGTGTTCGATCTGCGCGATGTTCTTCAACTCGTCATTGGCCGTTTCTATCAAAGCCCGTTTTCTCAACAGGATCTTGTCCGCTACGCTCATCAAAGAGTTCTTACGTGAGTTCGGGATAAGCTAATAAGTTAATAATGGAAAGGGAAATAGGTAACCACAGAAATATTTTGTAAATTTGAGTCTGATAAACAATAACTTACAAAAAAAATAAGATTCTATGATTACCCAAGACAAAATTACGGATATTTTCTGTATGGTAGATGAATTCAGCAAGAAATTTGATATGGAAATCGCTAAAGGCGAGCTTATTTCTTCAAACGGAATTCGCCGTCGGCATCGTAACG
>CASDXF010000011.1 GCA_949285075.1 uncultured Bacteroides sp.
CTGCCGAAGGCCTCCTCGTCCGTGGAGATGCACCGTCCGGCGGTGAGCAGGTTCGAAAGGCCCTTAGGCGTGAGGCAGCGGTAGGGTATCCCGTGCGACTCTCCCTTCTTGTAACGCGTGGCCTTGTGGCCCTCCTTGTGCACGTCGATGTAGTAGCAGTTGCGCCCTATCTCGTCGTCGAACGTGCGCCGGGCCATCCAGTCGTCCACGGTGAAGACGTAGTCGCCCTCGATTCGCCGGCTGTCCCTCACCCCGAGAAGCGAGGCCGTCTTGACGAGGAACGAGCCGCCGAAGGCCTTCGGGTGGAATTCCTTCATGGCCTCCAGATACTGCTCGGCTATCTTACGGCCGGTCACCATCGCCTCGGCGACGGCCCACGGGTCGGTAGAGTCCACGTTGACCAGATGCCCGGCGTTGAACTGCACCACGCCCGGACCCACTAGGTTGCTGCAAAGGTGCTTGTCCACGAGCGGGTAGCGGCCAGACGAGATGGCCTTATACACCGGGCTGTTGGGGTTGCTCGTATGCAGCGAGGGGCCGTTCGTATAATAATATGTGTCCACGTTGGCAATAGCGAAGCAGAGCGACGAGCTCTGCACCGTGCCCGAGTCGTCACCCCGCTTGTAGGGAGCGCCCGCCCAAGCCGCGAGGTCGCCGTCGCCCGTCGCGTCGATGAACATCTTGGCCTTGAACGCCACGAGTCCCGACTTGTTGGCCACCACGATAGCGTCCACACGGTCGTCGGAAGCCATCTCCACCCCCACCACGCGGGAGAAGAACAGCGTCCGCGCGCCGGACTCGCCCACCATGCGGTCGTACACCCGCATCAGGTGCTCAGGCTCGATACTCACCCAGTCCAGCTTGCCCGACCGCTCGTGAGGCACCGCGGCCTTCGACGCCTTGAATATCTTTTCCGCCAGTCCGCGGTAGATGATCTGCTTGCCGTCGGAGAAGGGGCACCACGCCGGAACCATCCCCGCCGTGCCCATGCCGCCCAACTGCCCCGTCGCCTCGATGAGGAGGACCTTGCCTCCCTCCCTCGCGGCCGATATGGCCGCAGTGCATCCGGCGGGCACCGGAATTCTCGCGTTCCGTAGCTTCAACCTGTCAGGCTCAGCGGCCATCGCTCCCACGGAGGGAGCGGCGAAGGCGGCGGCCAAAAGCCCCGCCCTCTTCAGAAAGTCTCTTCTTGAAGTCATAATTCGCCGCTACGCCGTTACCACTGAATCTGCTGGTCCTCGTCCGGAATCAAGGTGTTCAGGTCGCGCTGCATCGACAGCGTTCCGTCCACCGTGTAAGCCAACCGCTGACCGGGACTGGTGGTGTAGTCCTCGAACGAGTAGTTCAGGTATATCGTGATGTACTCGTGCTTCAGGTAGGGACGGGTCACGTCGTAGTCCTCGCTCGTCTCGTAATAGCAGTTACCCAATACCTCGAAGTTGCTGCCCTCGTCCACCTCGGGCGTGGTAGGATTGTCCTCCCCGCCGTCGCTCCACACTTCCAGTTTATATTTCTGCGTGTCTATGCCCGCCAGTTCGTCCGTGAAGCGGATGAACACCTTATACTGTGCACGGTCGAGGTACTCCATGTCCCTCAGCCCGGCATAGATGAATATCGTCTTGTCGTCCACCACGTAGGCTCTCGTCTCCGACCGCGTGAAGGCCTCCGAGTTTCCCGCCAGATAAACAAGGCAAGAAGTAGCGGAGTAGGAGCCCGAGTAGTCGTTGAACGGCGTAATGTTCAGCAACGCCTTGCGGTAATGCTTACGCGGGTTAGAGATATAGTCGTACGACTCGTCGTCGGCAATGGTCAAGGGCAGAATCCACTTATCCGACAGATCCAACGGATTCTGGTTGTTCGTACCGCCCAACGTAAAGTCGATGGGAAGCACCGTCTGCCAACTGCCTTTCGGTATTTCCACCGTCTCGGGGAAGCTGTAATACTGTTCGTCCAACAATTGATAGTATAGACCTTCCCGCCGTCCGTACCGTTCCTGATTCAGGGCGTCCAGCGTATCGGTGTCCACGGCCACGTGTACCGTGCGGCTTTGGGTACTCATCGTAGAGCCGCTCAAAAATACGGGAAGCTCGTAGGTTCTCAGTCCGTCGGTATCGTAGCGCACGTAGAGAGGGCTTACCCCGTCGTCATTCAATGTCGCCTTGAACGATACCATCTGATCAAACTGCTCGTCTTCCCATTCGTTGTTGCATGACGCGCAGCCTATGGCCGCCGTCATCGCTAAAAGAATATAATGTATCTTCTTCATTGTCTTTGTCTTATGTATCATTTCGTTTATTCATTATTTCCCGCGGCCCGGAGCCGGTTGGTTTCAAGCGCTTGAAACTTTAGTTCCATGCCCTTGAAACTTTAGTTCCACGCTGATGAAACTTTAGTTTCACGCCCTTGAAACTGTCCGACCGCGGCCTTCCGGAACGGAGAAGCGGCCCGAGCCCCTCCCCGCCTTTCCGTAGGGAACGTTATTCCGGGTCTGTCCATCCGGGGTTCTGCGTCAGTTCTTTATTCCGCTTCATCTCGTTGTGACTGATGGGCCAGAACCACATCTTGGTCGTGAAGATAGAGGGCAAAGCGGTAATCTCTATCGGCGTATGGAATTCCGCCGGCATCGTAGAGGTACAGTAGACATTGCATCCGTACACTGGCAGCGGCTCCTCGGTAGGCGCGTCGCACCAACGGCGAAGGTCGAAGTAGCGGTGTCCCTCAGCAAACAGCTCGATTTGACGTTCCCTCTTCAGCTTGACGCGGAACTTCTCGGGGTCGCCGTAAATATCGGCGGAGTAGTCCGGTAATCCCGCGCGGATGCGGATGGGCTGTATGCCCTTCTTCAGTTCGTTCACGTCACGGCCTACAGTATGCGTCTTGCTCCCGTCCCATGAAGGGATTTCATACGTTCCCTGCAACTCGTTCAGCGCCTCGGCATAAATCAGCAGGATTTCCGCATAGCGGATATCGGGCGGCATCTTCTCCATGCAGCGGCTCGTGTCGTACGCCTTGTTCTCCGTATCGGATATGTCGTTCGGGTGAACGTACTTCTTGATACCGATACCGGTTTGCAGCCAGTAGGTTGAGGTCTTGTACCCGTCCGGTTTATCACGGTAGTAATACACCTGAATATTTGAGTTTTCTCCTTTATAATCTCCCGTATTGGCGTTGAGCAGTTCCCAAGTGCAGCCGTTGAAGGCGACGGAAGCGTAGAAGCGGGGCTCGCGCTGTACATATTGCTTGCTTACGCCTGCCCGGTTCACCCCGAGCTCGGGATAGTCGGCGCTTTCCGCTTCGGTAGTTATCTCGGTCGGCCGCGGGTCCGTATTATATCGCATGGCGTCCGTGTATCCCTCTTGTCCGGCGTACATGCTGTTCATGCCCGGACAGTCCGAGCCGTCGTTCATATAGTAAGCGTCGCACTGCTTCTGCGTGATGCCGTGGCAGTTGTATCCGCCGCCCTCCGAACGGGGAAGCTGATGAATCACCATGATATTGACCCCCTCGCTACCTTGATTACGGCCACGGGTAAAAATCAATTCCGTATTATTCATAGCAGACACGGAACCATTAAATATGCCACGATAAGACGAACAGGGGTCAATATTCTGCCAACCATCAGGCCACGGATTCTCGGCGAACGTCCCGTCAGGGTCATCGGGCGGAACCACCTCGCGGTTCTCCGGCGATACGATGGACACGTTCAGCTGATACTGCCCCATGTCCATTACGTCCCTCGCGGCGGCCGCGGCCCGGGCCCATTTGCGCTCGTCATAGGTAGATGACAGCAGTTGGTTACCCTCACGGTCTACCATCGCCGATTGCACCTCCGCCGGCGCTCCACCGTTATACAGCGGACTGGCCGCATACAGCAGCACACGGGCACGAAGCGCCAAAGCCGCTCCACGGGTAGGACGGGCTATCTCCTGCGCGCTTCGGGTAAGCGGAAGCAAGGGAGCCGCCTGCTCCAACTCGTTGACGATATATTCCACGCACTCGTCGTACGTGTCCCTCGGCCGGGCTATCGCGTCGTAATCTTGCGTATAGTCAATCACTCCGTCACCCTCGGTAACGATAGGCATCGGCCCGTACACCTTTATCAGTTCCCAATAGAAGAAGGCCCGAAGGAAATGCGCCTGACCTTTCATGTCCGCGCGCTCCTCGGCGGTAAGGTCCTCATTCCCGTCAATATTCTGCAAGAGAATGGATACCTGACGGATGCCCTTATAGGCGTCCTGAAGAATATACTGGCTACTGTTGTTCAGTCCATTTTCACTGTACCGTCCGTATTTCCAGTCGGCATACCCGCCGTCGCCGTAATACATATCGTCGGCGAAGTTGAACGGCACGTTCTTCTTGCTGCAAATATCTTGCAGATAATTGCTCGCCAAGAAAGCGTAGCCGTGCGCCAACCAACGGTTCGTATAGTCACTGTTTGAAAAGACGTCCTCAAGGCTCATGCGCTCGTCAAAGATATAGTCTGAGTCCAAATAGTCGGAACAGCTACCCAACGTAACGCCCAACCCCGCAGCGAGGGACAATGCTAATATTGCTTTTTTCATACTGTTTGCTGTTGTTTATAGATTAATAGATACGCCCAACGAGAAGGTCTTGCTAAGCGGATACTTCTTTCCGTCGGAACTTCCCATCTCCGGATCCCAAAGGTCGAACTTGGAGAAGGTCAGCAGGTTGGTTCCCACGAAGAAGAAACGTACCTTGTTCAGGTGCGCCTTGTTCACTAAGGCCGTCGGCAGCGTATAGCCGATGTCTAGCGTCTTCAGACGAATATACGAACCGTCGCGCAGCCAATAGGTAGAGGCCTGCTCGTTGTTCGGGTTCTGTCCGTAAGTCAGGCGGGGATACTCGGCGTTCGGGTCCTCGTTCTCGCCCAGTATCCAGCGGTTGCTGTCTGCCATCTCCTGAAGCACGTTACCCCAACCGTCGCCGCCGCTGAACATGTAGACGGTACTACCATTGATAAAGTAGGTAGACTTGCCTACACCTTGAAAGTGAGCGTTGATGTCCAGTCCCTTCCATTTGGCGGATACGCCGAAGCCGTAAGTCAGGTTCGGCCTTGTCGTCGCGCCGATGGCTACCCTATCGCCACTGTTAATCACGCCGTCACCGTTGATATCCTTATACTTGATGTCACCGGGCATCACGTCGAATACCTGACCGTTCAGCGTTCCTTTGGTGTATGTGAACTCTTGCTTCGCACTGTTGCGGATGTCGTCGTAGTCCTTGAACAGTCCTAACGCCACATAGCCCATCGCCTGATTGATGCGGTGTCCCTTACTCAATTTATACGTATAAATCGTATTCTCCTCATCGTAGGCCAGAATCTCGTTCTTGCTGTAGGTCATGTTACCTCGCAAGGTAAAGTCCACGTTTCCTATCTTTTGCTTGAAGGCGAAGTTTCCGTCGAATCCCTGAGCTTTCGTCTCGCCTACGTTCGCTTTAGGATTACTCTCTAAACCTACAATATAGGGCAAATATTCACGCGGCATATAGATACCTTCACGACGTTCGTAGAAGTAATCGACAGAACCTGTCAGCTTATCGTTAAAGAAGGAGAAGTCAATACCCAAATCCTGCTTAGTTGCGATTTCCCACGATACGTCAGGCGAAGCGACCGTGGAATAGTACATACCGCTCCACTGCCTATCACTATCATAGTCCGCAAACTGATAGCCGCTACCATTATCGCTAATCGTATGCAAATAAGGGAAACGAACCTCTGAGTTGTTCCAACGGAGGTTATCATTACCCGTCTTACCCCAAGAATAACGAATCTTGAACATATTAATCCATTCGCCTAAATTGTTCTTGATGAACGGCTCCTCGGCCACATTCCACGCTCCGGACACGGCGGGGAAGAAGCCCCAACGGTGGTCCTTGTGGAAGTTCTCCGAACCGGTATAACCGAAGTTGAAGTCCACGAAGTAGCGATAGTTCCAATTGTAGTTGACCCGTCCGGCCAAACCCTGATTACGGCGAGCCATACCATTCTTCAGGTCCGTACCGATATTCTGCGTAAACACCTTAGAACTCTGCGTATATTTCAATGTTCCGCCTACATGATGATTCTTAAAACCGCGGTCGTAATGCAACTCCCACTCAAAGAACTCACGGCGGTCACCTTCGGAACCGGAGGATTGACTCATTTTCTTCTCCTCTGCCAAACGGGTAAACTGTATTTCTCCTTCCGGCGTACGATAACGTTCAGCCTTCCACAGTTCCGGCATCTTATTACGCTTAATCCAGTTGGAATTGTTCGTGTCGTATCCGAATCGTCCAACAAAACGTAATCCCTTAGTTATAAAATCCAGTTTCTGCTCTAACGTCACGTTGGTCTGGATATTATTCTTCCAACTCTCATTAAATCCGGTTTGAGTAGCTTGAGTCCACGGATTCACATTATCGTCCTGAGCGGTCCACGTCGGCACTTTACCATCAGAATAAGTAATCGGCATCATAATGGCGTTATATCCCATCAAGGTAGTCCAAATCGCATTAGTTCCCACACCGGGGTCGTTCTGCTTGCGCAACGAACCGGACACGCCCACTTTCAGTAAGGTAGTCTTCGTTATGTCGATATCCAAGTTCATACGGTAAGTCCACTTGCGATAATTCGTATTCGTATTGTACTTCTTCATCGCCTCATCCGTCTTATACATTCCTCCCTGATCTTGATAACTTCCGGATACGAAATAGCGGGCCGTCTTACCGCCACCACTCATGTTCAGCGTGGCGCGCTCACTCCAAGCGCCGTCCTTCAACACCACATCCATCCAGTCCACGTCGGGAAACAAATCCGGGTCCAGTCCTAAACGGAACAGTTCCAACTCGTCAGCGGAATACAAAGGCTCCTCGTTACGGGTAATCTTCGCCTCGTTTGCCATAGAAGCGTAGGTATATCCGTCTACGAAATCGGGAACCTTAGTAAAGGTATTGTAAAAGCCCTCTAACTTTACATTCACATTGATTTTCCCTTCCTTACCGCGCTTAGTGGTAATCAAGACTACGCCGTTGGCTCCCTTGCTACCGTAAATGGCCGTGGCCGAAGCGTCCTTCAGCACGGTAAAGGACTCGATATCCTCCACGTTCACCTCGTTGATGTCGCGCTCGAATCCGTCCACTAGCACCAAAGCGGCGCTGCTCGCTCCGAAGGTGGAGATACTGCGCACCCAGAACTCGGATACCGTTCCCGGACGGCCGTCCGCCTGCACGGCCATGATACCCGGAACCACTCCGGCCAGACCGTCGGCGATAGAGGTAGAGGGCACGGTCTTCAAGTCCTCCACGTCCACGTTGGTAACCGCTCCGGTCACGGCAATCTTTTTCTGCGCTCCCAATCCGGTAATCACCACCTCGTCAATCACACTGGCGTCGGATTCCTTCATCACGACATTTACCACCCGCTGTTCCTTAACCAATACCGTCACCTTATCGTATCCTAAATAGGAGAATACCAATCGATTGTAGGGCGGCATCTTGATGGAGTATTTACCATCGATATCGGTAATGGCTCCCAGGCCGGGCATGTTCTCTATGGACACGTTGACGCCAATCATCGGCTCGTTGTTCGTGTCCGTCACGGTTCCTGTCACGGTAACGCTCTCCTGCGCCAACGCGCTGAAAGAGGCGACCATCAACAGCGTACATATAAATAAAAGTTTTCTCATCATTATCATGCGTGTTTATCTGTTGTTACTCTTCAGTCTGTTCGTTACTCATTAGCCACGTCCTCGGAGCCTTCCAAAGCTATCTTACGAATCAGCTTGTTCCCATTGTCTCCCACATAGAAACATTTGCGCTTCTCGTCGTAAGTAATCGCCAAAGGAGAACTGAAACGGGCCTCCGTGCGCAACTCTCCGTCCGCATAACCTCCCGTCGTACTGTTATTTCCACGACCGGCGAAAGTAGTTACCCTACCTTGCGGAGTCAGGACACGGATGCAATGGTTGGTCTCGTCACAGAAATAGAAGTCGTACTCGTCCTCTTGTCCAGCGTAATCCGGATTCTTCACGAACACGCCTTGTCCCGGCTTACCCATCTTGGCTTTGGTTCCTACGCCGTCCTGCCAACCGGAAGAACCGTCCTGTCCCGCCATCGGAAGGGGATTCACGAACGTACCCTTCGACTCGTCATACGTCACACGGGCGATGTAATACTGATTATACTGCATCAGGTAAGCGTATTTCCCACTGGGATGAGGAATCATACGCAACACCGCCTTAGCGCGAGGATTCGTAAAACCTACCGTAGCGGCCGTTTCTCCAAAAACAAGACGATATACATCACTTCCATAATAGCAGGAGTAATAATACTCACCGCTTCCCGGACGAACCATACAGCCGTTGACACTCTCCGCATTGGGCAGACTCATATAAAGGCTCCAACCGCCATTGGTCGCATCGCCCGTACGAGAAAGAATATATCCTCCCGGCTTAGAAGAACCCTTACCCGTATCATCCGCCACTATCATATTTCGATTCTCATCTTCCGTCCAATTGATGGCGAATCCACGCTCATAATTATTAGCCCCCACACTAAAGCTGCTCACGGTCTCCGTCGCAAAGTCAATCTTACGTATGGTCTTCGTGTGCTTTACAAAATAGAGTTGGTCGAAATTCGACTTGGGGTCAAAAGAGAACCAATAGGTACTCTCAAACCCACCACAATCGTCAAACGGTCCGTCCTTCTCCTCGAAGTCGCTCGAATTTTCGTAGCGTGTACCGAGGAAGGTGCTGACCAACCATTTCTTCTCATAGGTAAAGCGTTCTTCAGCTTCCGCTGACGCAATCACCTCTCCGTTCTCGTCAAGGGCGCTAATCTGGATATCCCCGTCATAAGCTTTAGAGGGGATAACACAATACAGACTTGTCCCTTTAGTAGTAATGATGTTAGCGTTCTTTCCGCCTACAGTAACCCTGATTCGGGAAACGTCGTTTCCAAAGTTCTCTCCATACAGAATCAGGTTGCTCCCGTAGCCTCCCGACTTAGGCATGAAGTCCGTAATCACGATCGGCTTGTTCGGGTCGAAAGCCGCCCCGCCCACGTCCTCGTCGTCCTTGCACCCTGACAGGCAGAAGGCGACCATCGCCAGCGCGACTCCCAGCAGGGAGCCGCACGCGCTCTTCCAATAGGTTCTTCTTCTCATAAATAAAACTTTTGTTTGTTAGTTGATTAATTGATTGTTAATGGATAAACCATGTTGTTCCTGTCTTTCTTTCCTTACAGGCTTCCCACCACTCCGGGCGTTCACTCGAAGAAGGGGATCAGGCCGCCCTCCGAAGGCTCGCCGTTCAGCACGTAGGGCCAGCCGTCGTCCGTCCAGAGCAGCCGGTCAAGCAGCACGGAACGCACGTCGGCGTCGGGCATCGGGCGGCCGTGGTAGATCATCCACTCCGTCCCCGCGTCGTCCACGATTATCCGGGAATTATGGCCGGGGCCCACCCAGCGGGAGTTGCCCTTCACCACCTCGCGGTACTTGTTGTCAAGCATCCGGCCCCCGGCGTGGTCGACGTAAGGCCCGAGCAGGCTCTCAGACCGGCCGACCACCACGCGGTACGTGCTGTTCACGCCCTCGCAGCAGCTGCCCACCGAGGCGAACAGGTAGTAGTAACCGTTCCTCTTATATATGCAGGTCGCCTCGAAGGCCGAGCCCGCCACCTTCCGGAGCAGCGTCGGGGAGCCGTCGCCGTTCCGCCGCACCGACAGCCCGTCGTCCGTCAGCTCCGTCGCGTAAAGCCCGTGGAAGCTCCCCCAGAAGAGGTACTTCCTCCCGTCCTCCTCCCAGTAGAACGGGTCGATGGAGTTGAGCACGCCCAAGTCCTCGTAGGTGATCAGGGCCTTCCCGCTGTCCGTGAAGGGACCCGAAGGGGAGTGGGAGGTGGCCACGCCGATCTTGCTCCCCTCCAGACCGCCCCAAGAGGAGACGGAGAAGTAGACGGTGTAGCGGCCGTCGATGAGGCGGGCCTCCGGTGCCCAGAGGTCGCCGTTGCCGCCGCTCAGGTCGGCCCAGCTCAGGTAATTCCCGGTAATTACCCTCCCGACGTGTTCCCACTCCATCAGGTCGGCCGAGCGATAAATGCCCATGCCGCCGTCGTCGCCGCCGCTCTCCGTGCAGTACAGGTAGAAGTCGCCGTCCGCCGTGCGCAGGACGCTAGGGTCGGGATGGTTGCCGTCAAGCACCGGGTTCGAGTAGGTCTGGCTGAAGGCCGCGTAATACGTCTCGCCGCCGTACGCCACGGACTCGTCCGAGAAGCCGCCGAGCGTCAGGGGAAGAAGGTACACATCGGGGCCGAGGCCCTCCCTGAGCACGGAGAGCGCGCCCGAGGCCCGCGTGTCGCCCTCGCCGTAACGTATCTCACCGCCCAAGTCATAGTTTTCCTCGGGGAGAAGCTCGTAGGAGGAGCGGTTGGAGGCGTTGTACCCGGCCACCAGCTCGGCGGCGTTGGCCGGAACCCGAAGCTCGCAGGAGAAGGCGCCGGGGCTCCCCGCGTTCACGCCTCCCTTCCTGTACGTGAAGGAGGTCGGTATCTCCACTTGGGTGGTCCCCTTCTGCAGGCTCACGAGGGGAACCGCAGGGGGAATCTCGAAGCCGACTTCGGGATAGTTCAGGGTAATGCCGAGAATATAGTCACGTTGGACGCTCGACACCTTCGAGTCGTCGCTCTCAAGCCTCAGCCCCACGATATAGTCGGCTCCGGTCTTTCTTCGCTCCTCGAACACCGCGGACGGGTCGAAGCTCACCGTCACCCCGGCGGAGGACGTCCCCGGCTCAAGGACGACATCGGTCGGGGAGACGGAGTAGAGCGACGGGGGAAGAAGCTCGTAGTCGGCCTCCTCGTCCGAGTTGTAGCGCCTCAGCTCGGCCTCGCCCCAAGCCGTAAGCCTCGCGGTGGCGCAAGCCTCCGCGTCCTTTCCCTGACGCTCCACGCGGAACGAGAGGGTATACTCCCCGAGGGAGCTCTCCGCCTCGACCGGGGTAAGCCCGTAAGGATTCAGCTGGAGGAACTGGACGCCGGAAGCGCCGACCCCGTCGGAGGGGGAGGATTCGTCCGTCCCGCAGGCGACCAGCGACAACGCGACGCCCAGCAGGGAGCCCCACGCGCTCTTCCAATAGGTTCTTCTTCTCATAAATAAAACTTTTGTTGGTTAATTGTTAATGACGGGCGACACGGACCGGAAAGGCGAAGGAGCGGGGCGGAGAGTACTGCCCAGACCCCAAAATATTAGAGCAAATATTTGGTAATCAATAGCATAGAAAGTAAAATAGTCGCTATTGTGTTGTAAAACGGTTCTTATCTTATATTTAATCTATGTATTGGCACGATGAAATAAAAAGTTTTTCCTTTCCTATCGAAAGAGGATAACGTTGTTGATTCGCAACTTTCTTATAGGTCGCTTCTTTGTTAAGAAATTGTCAGTATCACGCTAAATTGAAAAGGTTCTCAAAATAAACCCGGGAAAAATGAAAACGGACTCTTAGTTGAAAAGCGGATGGCCACCCATAATACCCTACGTGCGAAACCGCTTATTATCAGCGCCTTACTTTCCAACTGAGAAATAGCCCTGTTTCTCACGAGCCGCTGCCCTGTTTCTCGCGAGCCGTAGGGCTACTTCTCGCGAGCCGTAGGGCGGTCTGACAAACGGAGAAGGACTAATGTAAATATTCCTCATCACGGAAACGGAAAAACATGCCCGGAAAGGCCCTTCAGGATAGCTCTGGGAAAAATTTGAACACGCAAGCCGTATGGAGTAAAGATTCCTATTTATATGTAGCGAAACTAGAACAATATTGCGCGGTATAGAAGCATAAAAATCTCTTCATCAACTTAATCCTTAAAACTAAACGCCTAAGGAAAGATGAAATGAAGAGATTCTTATAAAATGCGGTATCTATAAAAAATTGAACTATTTCTTCAGAGACAGTGTCGCTCTTAATGCTTTTAATCGCCTTGCGGCTTCTATGTTGTCAATTTTTATATACCTCATAAAAGCAGACATGCTCTTATGGCCGGAAATATGCATTAACTCTTCTGCCGGAAATCCGGCCAAATACATATTTGTGCAAAACGACCTGCGGCAAGTATGTGAGTATATCAACTCCCATTTTTCGTATATCTTCCTTTCCCTTTCCGTCCCTCTCTTGCGCACTATCTCTATTTTCTGTTTTAATCCTGCCCTTTTCCCTATTTCCTTCACCTTTTCATTAAAAATATATCTTGAATATTTGGGTAATTGATAATTGTACTTTTTTAGAATTACAGGTACATAATCAATCATGGGAATCACCACTGCCTTATGTACTTTTCTTTGTTTTAGTACAATGTTCTCATTTTCTAAATCAAAATGTTCTGGTCCTAAGGTAGAAAGGTCACTGTATCTTAGTCCTGTATAGCAGCCAACAATGAACAAGTCTCGTACTTCCTCCAATTGTGCTTCCTTAGACAAATCCAAAGAAAATATTAGCGCCAGTTCTTTTTCGGTAAGGTAGATAGCGTCCGTTTCCTCTTCCACCACTTTAAAGCACCGTAAGTCGACAGGAGGAATTCTTTTCTCTGCCATTTGATAATTGACAAATGTTTTCAACAGACGGATGATTTTACCCGCAGAATTTGTCAGTAGCCCGACTGAACCATTTGGCTTCCTTGCCTTGTGAAATAAATAGTCCATAAATTCATTGTAGAAAGTCAGATTTAAGCTACTAAAAGCAATAGGCTGAGAAGAAAAGCGCTTGAATTCCATCAAATGCTTACGCAATGTCCTGTAATCTTTAATCTGATCTTTTGATACCGCCGAAGATTTATCTACGGTATATTGCTCCAATGCTTCAAATAAATCTATTGAACAGAAACGCAGAATGTATTTTTTATCTTTCTCAAGCTCCGAATGAATAAAATCGACCGTAGGATCTATATTATTGTCCTTTGCATAAGTAAGAATCATTCCTAATTTTGACATTATTCTGATTAAACAAGCGTCTATTTCCTCATAAAGTGGGCAAGAGCGCTTAATCCACTTCCTTTTGGCATCCCAATGTATAGGTTTTATACTATACCCTGTGGGAATGAGCGTCCGTTTAGTCCTATTATAATTGTAGCGTATATAAAGGACCGTAACTCCTTCTTTTGTAAGATAACCCGGTTTAATATATGGAAAATATTGAGTTATCGCTGTTTGTCTTGCAATTGTGTTGCAAGCGCCGTTATAAGATAGCTCTTTCATCCATAGGAGGATTTTAAGTTAAAAATATTTTTTGCATGAATTGTGTAATTTTTCCGTTAACCACTATATGTGATAAATCCAAATTCCTGCATGACAAAATAGTTTTCACCGTCAGATTTATGAGTCCAAGTTTCTTAATCGATTAATTCCCGCTCAGGTTTGTCTAAAGTTTCCTTTCGTTTCCCAAAAGAAGGATAAACGAAATTGAGAGAACAGACGGGAATGCACCAAAGCAATCTGATGAAATACTTTAAAATAAGACTTGAACAGGCTTCAAATTGTCAATACACGAATTTACAAGCTGAAAGTAGGATTGCGAATGTAACAACACCCAAGTTTCAATAATCTTACAACTTGAATTCCAACATGTTCCCTACAGTATGCAGAAAGATAGCAAATAAAACGACAGCATTTATCATCTATCATATCGGGATACTGGTTTGGGAATTAAATTTGATTTCTTTTCTTTCCTTATTTCTTAATAAGAGTATCTTGTTGAGACAACACGCGAGAAAGCCAAAAATGGAAGGCAATGGCCCATTTACTTTTTTTAACTGCTTCGAAATTGCTTTTTTCATATAAAACATCTTACTTTGGGGCGATTATTAAAAAATGTCTATAGAACAGTTGTTATTAGGCCAGAATTTTAAAATTAGTTTAATGCTTGCCTTATATAAATAATGAGAATATCTTCCAAAGCTTGGAAAACACGCAAAAATAGAAATATTCTCGAAAAAGGAATGATTAAGAAAGGGGAAAACAGAATAATATTAGTGAGTTAAAAAGTGAACAGGTAAATAGGATTGTAGGAAAGGGTAACTTTAAATTGAAAAACTAGTTGAAAAACTTTATGGAAAAACTGCTATTATACAATATTCATCTCATAGATGGTGTAAGTAAGAAACTGAGAGTTATGCTTGTCAGGTTCTACTTAATGTTCTCATGCTTATTTAGGTATTTACATTTACTCTTAAAAAAGAAGTGTGAGGATTTAAGTAACATACTTTGTCCATTATCTCCAAGTCAGCAAAACGGGAAATTTAATAAATTGTTGTTACCTTCAACAATTATTTGTATTGCCCGACACCGTGCCCGCACACAGAAACAAGGCGGGGATAAATGTTTATCTATTAAGTTAACATCTGCGAAAATTATTGTCTTTTTTAATGTGATACGACCGAGAAAGTTGAAGCGTATTTATCAATTTATATTTGAGAGTCTGGGCAGTACTCTCCGCCCCGCTTCTTCGCCTTTCCGGTCCGTGTCGCCCGTCATTAACAATTAACCAACAAAAGTTTTATTTATGAGAAGAAGAACCTATTGGAAGAGCGCGTGCGGCTCCCTGCTGGGCGCCGCGTTGTCGCTGGTCGCCTTCTGCCTTTCGGGCTGCAAGGATGACGAGGATGTGGGTGGAGCGGCCTTTGACCCAAACAGGCCGGTAGTGATTACGGACTTTACACCAAAGGAGGCCAGTTATGGCAATGACTTGGTGTTGTATGGAGACAACTTTGGGAATGACCCTTCTAAAGTGAAGGTGACTATTGGCGGAAAAAACGCTAGGGTCATCGGAGTAAAAGGAAAGAGCCTCTATTGTGTAGTTCCGCAAAGCGCAACGAAGAAGACAGTGCAAGTCGACATCCTCGGGGATAACGGGGAGTCCATCGCCAGCGCAACGGCAGAAAGCGAATTCACCTATGTCAAGAAATGGTTGGTAAGTACCTTCATCGGTACACACTACGAGGTAAGTTCCGACTTTGTGGAAAAGGATGGACCTTTCAATGACTGCGGAGGATTCAATAATATATTCTGGTTCTCGTGGGACCCGAAGTCTAACTTCGACAAGCTATACTTCACGATGGACGGCAAGAATATCCGCGTGATTGACTTTGCGCACGAAAACGCAGACGGAACAAAAGGTTACGTCAGCACAATGACGACACGTTTCAGCAGGGTTACGGCCATGACGTGGACGGCACCTACCGATGCCGCGCATGATCAGGACATGATTTACTCGTACAATCACGCGAACGACAATCTGGAAGCGAACTACCTATACACCCGCTCATCCGACTTTAAAGACGAGGTGCTTTTAGGCCGCGCAGCCAGAGGAGTCAACGGAAATATGGTGCATCCGGTAAATGGGGAGTTCTACTATTCCAGATACCGTGCGGGAGACGTATGGAGGTACGACTTTGAAACGAATACGCAAGAGTTGGCCTTCACGCTTCCATATTCGGGAGTAGCCACCTATATGGTTCCGCATCCCACCGGAAACTACGCTTACCTTTTACAGCAAGAGACGTATTACATCGCCCGTACGGACTACGACTGGGCAAAGCAATGCTTCACTACGCCTTACACCATCTGCGGCCAACCCAGAGACTGGGGCTATGTAGACGGAGTGGGTACAAGGGCTAAGCTCAACCGACCGATTCAGGGTGTATTCGTGAAGAACCCGGACTATGCGGGTCAGGAGGACGAATACGACTTCTACTTCTGCGACAAGAACAATCACTGTGTCCGTATCCTGACCCCAAGCGGCCGCATCACGACCTTCGCCGGACGAGGAAACAACTCGACAAGCGGTTATAACGACGGAGACCTGCGTTCGCAAGCGTTGTTCAGCGAGCCTCGCGCGCTCGCCTACGACGAGAAGAGAAACTGCTTCTACGTAGGTGACGGACTGAACAAGGTAATCCGAAAAATCGCTCAGGAAGTAACGGACGATGAGGTTCAAGCGGCAGAAGAGGAGAGTTCCGAAACCGGTGATACCACGGAGCAAGGAGAAGAGAGTGAACAAACTGAAGAATAACCAATGATAACGCACATTCTATGATGAAGAATTTTCTATTCACATGTATGCTGTTACTCGGGCTTTCCATTAGCGCATTGGCACAGGAAAGCGTGACAGTAACGGGAACCGTGACGGACACGAACAACGAGCCGATGATTGGTGTCAACGTCACTATCGAGAACATGCCCGGCTTGGGAGCCATTACCGACGTAGACGGCAAGTACTCCATCAAAATGCCGCCTTACAACAAATTAGTGTTTTCTTTTTTAGGATACGATAAGGTAACGGTATTGGTCAAGGAGCAGCGGGTAGTCAACGTGAAGATGCAGGAGTCCGACGCCAGTGTAATCGACGAGGTGGTGATTACCGGTACGGGAGCGCAGAAGAAAATCGCCGTAACCGGCGCGGTGACTAACGTGGACGTGGAAGACTTGAAGAGCGTGCCTACGACCTCTATCGCCGACGGTTTGGCCGGAGTGGTTCCGGGTATCATGGCGATGCAGACGGACGGTCGTCCGGGTACGGTATCCGAGTTCTGGGTACGCAGTATCTCTACCTTCGGAGCGAGTAGCGCCGCGTTGGTATTGGTAGACGGATTCGAGCGTGACATCAACGAGATTAACGTGGAGGATATCGCATCCTTCACCGTATTGAAGGACGCTTCCGCCACGGCCATTTACGGTAGCAAGGGAGCCAACGGTGTAGTATTGATTAACACGAAACGAGGTAAGGACGGTAAGATTAACGTGGACTTCAAGGCGGAAGGCTTTTACAGCACCTTTACCAAATTCCCGGATTTTGTGGACGGAGCGACATACGCCAGTCTCGCCAACGAAGCCAAGATTGCCCGTAACGAACAGCCTTTATACACCAACGAAGAATTGGAGATTCTCCGTTTGGGATTGGACCCGGACTTGTATCCGAGTGTAAATTGGAAAGACGTCGTAATGCGCGACGGAGCTTGGAGTTCCCGCGCCACGCTGAACATGAGCGGTGGTGGTAAGACGGCCCGCTACTTCGTATCCGGAAGCTATCACGATCAGGGAGGTATGTACAAGACGGACGAAGCGATTAAGAAATACAACACGAATGCCAACTATCGCAAATGGACCTATCGTATGAACGTTGACATCGACATCACGAAGTCTACCTTGCTGAAAGTGGGTATATCCGGCTCACTGCGCAAGCAGAACGATACGGGAGCCGGACAAGGAGACTTATGGACAGCCATGTTAGGATTCAATCCGACAACCACACCGATTACCTATTCTGACGGAAGAATCCCGGCGGATTATAATCCGGACAATAACTGGGGACGCTACAACCCGTGGACGTTGGCCACGCAGACCGGATACAACGAGAGTTGGAAGAACAATATCCAGACCAACGTGACATTGGAACAGAATCTGGACTTCGTAACGAAAGGCTTACGTTTCATTGGCCGCTTCGGATACGACACGAACAACTCGAACTGGATTACCCGCAAGAAACGCCCGGAGCTGTGGCAAGCCGAATACAGAGACAACGACGGTAACCTGCTATTCAACCGCATCGCTGAGGAGCAAAAACTGACGCAAAACTCAGGCGGCGACGGAGACCGCCGCGAGTTCTTCGAGTGGGAGCTACACTACGACCGTGGTTTCAAGGACCATCACGTGGGCGGAACGCTGAAGTACACGCAAAACTCTAAAGTATTCACACAGGACATAGGAAGCGACCTGAAAAACGGTATTGCCAGACGCAATCAAGGTCTGGCCGGACGCGCCAACTACAACTGGAAATACCGCTACTTCGTGGACTTCAACTTCGGTTATACCGGTTCTGAAAACTTCCACAAGAACCACCGTTGGGGCTTCTTCCCCGCCGTATCCGGAGCGTGGAACGTGGCCGAGGAACCGTTCATCAAGAACAACTTAGGCGAATGGATTAATATGTTTAAAATCCGTTACTCCTACGGTAAGGTAGGTAACGACAACTTCGGAAACGATGTACGTTTCCCCTATCTATACACCATAGACTACATAAGGGACGATGACGGCAATGAAACCGGTGGATACCAGTTTGCCGATTACACGGCTACCGCCCTTTACTGGGGAGGTATGCACTACACGGCACTCGCCGCAGAGGATGTAACGTGGGAAATCGCCACCAAGCACGACTTAGGTATCGACTTCTCCTTCTTCGACGACAAGTTGACGGGAACCATCGACTACTTCCGCGAGGAGCGTAAGAACATCTATATGACCCGTGATTATCTGCCGTATATTGTCGGCGTAGAGAGCAACCCGAAAGCGAATGTCGGCAAAGTAAAAGCGGAAGGATTCGACGGGAACTTCGCCTTCAAACAGAAGATAGGCAACGTCAACCTGACCGTACGCGGTAACATGACATACAGCAAGAGCGAGATTCTGGAATACGATGAAGAAAACACCATATACGGCTACAAGCTGAACGCAGGACACCGCATCAACCAAGCGAAGGGATTCGTGGCGTTAGGCTTATTCAAGGACTACGATGACATCCGCAACAGCCCCACGCAAAGTTGGAGTGAAGTGATGCCGGGTGACATCAAGTACAAGGATATCAACGGCGACGGAATAATTAACGATAACGACAAGGTAGCTATCGGCGCAACGACAAAGCCCAATCTGACTTATGGTTTTGGTGTATCCGCCAAATGGAAGGGACTGGACGTGAATGCTCACTTCCAAGGGGTAGGCAAGTCTACTTACTTCATCAACGGCTCTTCCGTATACATGTTCATGAGAGAGGACTTCGGTAACATTTTTAAAGACATTGCCGAGAGTAACCGTTGGATTCTGGGCGTGAACGAAGACCCGAACGCCGAATACCCGCGCCTCAGCTACGGAGGTAACTCTAACAACCAACAGTCGTCTACCTTCTGGCTACGCGACGGTTCGTACCTCCGCTTAAAGACGTTGGATATCGGCTACACGCTACCGACTATGTTTGTCAACAAACTGCACCTGAACAAGGTTCGTTTCTTCTTCATAGGAACCAACCTGCTGACCTTCTCCAAGTTCGACCTTTGGGATCCGGAAATGGGAAGCTCCGACGGAAAGAAGTATCCGCTTAGCAAGACCTTCTCGTTGGGTGTATCTATTAATCTATAAAACCGCATTAACGACATGAAAAGAATAATTTTAAGCTTATCCATAGCCGCCGCTGCGGGAGCCGGACTGACCGGATGCTCGGACTATCTGGACTCCGACTACCTCTTCGACGAGCGAATGACCATAGAAGACGTATTTACCAACAGCGACTATACGAACCGTTGGTTGGCCCGCTGCTACTACTGGCTTAGCACCGACCAACTTCAGGACGTGTGCAGCAAGACGGAAGTTCCCTTCAACTTCGCCGACGACATGTACTACGGCGACACCAACATCTTCCAGTACGCCGATTGGAAGAACGGAGAATACTCCGAAAGCGGTATTGGCGACAA
The DNA here is from genome assembly GCA_949285075.1 of uncultured Bacteroides sp. Taxonomy (GTDB): domain Bacteria; phylum Bacteroidota; class Bacteroidia; order Bacteroidales; family Bacteroidaceae; genus Bacteroides. The sequence goes on from CASDXF010000011.1 coordinate 19,497, forward strand.
CAGCAGGGAAATCTGGCAGAACGCCTATAAGGGAATCCGTCAGGTAGCCATTTTCCTGAACAACATTGACATGAACCAAGAGCTGACGGCGGAAGAGATTTCGGACATGAAAGGTCAAGTCCGCTTCCTGCGGGCCTATTTCTACTGGATTCTGCTCCGCACCTACGGGCCGATACCCATCGTTCCAGACGAGGGAATAGACTATACAGATGATTACGACAAGATAGCGCAGCCCCGCAACACGTATGACGAGTGCGCCAACTATATCGCCGAAGAAGCGCGAGAGGCAGCCGCTCTTCTGCCGCTGACCCGAGACCCGAGACACGCCGCGCGCCCCACGCGGGGAGCGGCGTTGGCTCTCCGGGCCAAAGTCCTGCTGTTCGCCGCCAGCCCGATGTTCAACGGAGGCGCGCCGGCAGAGGTACAGGCGCAAATGACAACCCGGGAAGGAGAACCGCTGCTCTCGTCCACTTACGATGAGCGCAAGTGGGCATTGGCCGCGGCAGCCGCTAAGGACGTAATGAATCTTGGCGTATATGAACTCTATCACGCAGGAATCAGAACGAGCGGGAGCATTTCTTATCCGGCCACACTTCCTCCGCAGGACGACCCCATCAGTCAGTTCGACGAGAAAGACTGGCCGGACGGATACCGGAACATCGACCCCTTCGAGTCTTACCGCTCCATTTTCAACGGTGACCTTACCGCCGAGACTGATAACAAAGAACTAATTTTCACCCGCGGGCAGAATCAGGGCGGATACGGCATCAACATCATGGCCGTTCACCAACTGCCCCGCCGGGAAGGAAAGGGCTACAACTGTCACGGCATGACGCTGAAGCAAAGCGACGCTTACTACATGGCCGACGGCAGCGACTGCCCGGGCATGAACGAGATGTACGTAGGATGGAGCGGCTACTCCGACCCGCTACGCGTCAACACCGCGCAACCAAAGCACCTGACGGAAATCATAACGGAGGATGAAGCGGCGAACTATCCCGAACTCGGACCTAACGCGGCGGGTGTGTGCAAGCAGTTCGCCGGACGCGAGCCGCGGTTCTACGCCTCAGTAGCCTATAACGGCTGTACTTGGAACCTTCAGAACGGAGAAGACGCCAAAGACGAAGTACGGGATGTTCAGGTATTCTATTACAGCGGTCTGCCCAACGGGTATCAGAACTCTACCTACTGGCTGCGCACGGGTATCGGTATCAAGAAGTACATCCACCCGAACGATATCAGTAACACGCAGCAAACTTCGAACGACGTAAGCCGTATGCAGAAGAAGGTAGACCCCGCCATTCGCTATGCGGAAATCTTGCTCATCTACGCGGAAGCCATCAACGAGCTAACCAACGGCAGCTACGACATTCCCTCTTGGGACGGCAGCACGACTTACACGCTGCGGCGCGACATCAACGAGCTGAAGAAGGGCATACAGCCCATCCGCATCCGCGCGGGTATCCCCGACTATCCGGGTGAAATCTACGACGACCCAGACAAGTTCCGCATCAAGCTGAAACGGGAACGCCAGATTGAGCTGTTCGCCGAGGGACACCGCTACTTCGACCTGCGCCGGTGGTGCGACGCTGACGACGAGGAGTCGGCTCCTATCTACGGCTACAACGTGTACTGTACGCAGTATCAGGCCGAGCTGTTCCACACGCCGGTCGAAGTGCCCGACATGCCGTCTATCTTCACCACCAAGATGTGGTTCTGGCCCCTCCACTACGACTTGTTAAAGAGGAACAAGGAGTTGAGCCAGAATCCGGGATGGACAGACGCGGAATAACAGGCTTGAGACAAAACAAGCGAACGACATGAATTAATGATAATAAGACAGTAAAGATGAAAAAAATACACTACTTATTCTTAGCGGCGACAGCGGCCATAGGCTGCGCGTCGTGCAACAATGAATGGGAGGACGAGCAATTCAACCAGTTTGTATCGTTCAAAGCCGTGCCGGACGATTCGGGCGTTACGCCTCTGTACGTGCGCTTCAACGCCGAGGGCGTAAAGGAGTACGAGCTGCCCGTCCTGCTCAGCGGCTCCACGATGAGCTCGCACAACCGTACCGTCCACGTGGCGGTAGACCCGGATACATTGGAACGACTGAACATCGAGCGTTACGGAACGGAGGAGCGCAACGACGGAATCAAGTACCGTCAGCTCGACGAGCAGTATTACAGCTTCCCGGAGACCGTAGAGATTCCGGCGGGCGAATGTCAGACGGTACTGCCCATCCAGTTCACGTTAGGCGGGACGAACAACCAGAACCCGCTAGACATGTCGGACAAGTGGATTTTGCCGTTAACCATTCAAGACGACGAATCGTACGACTACACGGCCAACCCGCGTAAGCATTACCGCAAGGCGCTGATGAACATCACGCCGTTCAATGACTACTCGGGAGTGTACGGCGGTACGCAGTTCTTCATCACGATGATGAGCGACACCAACGGAGACGGAGTAATCAACGACAAGGACGAGCTAGTGCAGCTGACCGAGAACGAGCATAGGGGATACGTGGTAGACGACAACACGATTTTCTTCTACGCCGGACGCATCAACAGCGAAGACCTGAACCGGAAGAACTACAAGGTGTATGTGCAGTTTACCGACGAAGGAGCTGAAGGAACGGAAGACGCCAAGCGCAAGAAGCTGAATATATGGTGCAACAATCCGAAGGCAGACTTCAAGCTGATAAGCGAGAACCCCTACTACATCGTGGAGGAAGATACCGACGGCAAGCGCCCGTACATCAAGTACATCTACATCACGCTTTACTTCGGATACGAGTTTACGGACTACACGACCATACCGGGCGTAGAGCAGAGGTATAAAGTAGACGGACTTCTGGCGTTGCAACGCGAGCTGAACACGCTGATACCGGACGAAGACCAACAGATACAGTGGTAACGAGTCCGGGGCGAACGGCCATCCCGTCGCGGCAGAAAAGCCGTTGACGGCGTAGCCCATCCTCGGACAGATAAGCGGTCATTCCGGATGCGGGGCGCACTCCCCTATTCCGGAATGGCTTTTTTTATCCGCGTTCCGCCGCTCCGCCGCCTGTAAGGAAAAAGGAAAAAATGTTCCATTTTTAAGATTTGGCCTTAAGAGAACTCGAATAAAACGCTTCTTATAGCTTTCGGCGTATGCAAAAAAACGCATATTATGGCAGTTTTTCCGACCCGAATTTGCATATTTATGCGGTCCGGGGACCTTCCGGAGCGAACGAAAAAGGGCAATTTCCCGCGTGGGAAAGGGCGACGGCTCGGGAGCGGAAGGGCTACGGCTCAGGAGGCGTAGGGCGGAGGCTCGCGAGGCGTCGCCCTTTTCCGCATTTCCGGAGGCCATTTTACGGTTTTCAGCTCCTAATTGAAGAGATTTTCCGAAAGGACGGAAAACGGCAAATTCACAGAAAAGGCGAAAGTTTAGAATCATAAAGAGACTGATTACAACGAAACATGAACAAAAAGGAATTCGTAAACCACATCCGCTATCATCCTGAATTTCGCTAACGCCGATTTCCCGCGTTCTTTTCGTCCGGGCCCTACCCCGGCCGGAATTATCGCGATTCAGCGGCATCAGGATGTTCCGTTTTTCAGTATGGTCTGTTTTTAAGGTGACGGAGGAGAAGGACTCTCCCACCGGAAGACCCGCCATCGAAAGAGGAGCGACGGCTAAGAAGCTGTTTTGAGTTTATCGCGCGATGATTTGGGATGAGTCTTTGAGGTGTTTCCGCTTCCGTGATGAGGAAGATAGCGGGGGCTATCTGACGAAGAACAGAAGCGAAAAGAACCAAAAAATCGCCCAAAGCGCGCACGAAAACGGATGCATCAAGCTAAGAAAAACTTTTTTGGAGAAATTCAAAATAGCTTCTAAATAAAATGAGCCGTTCATACCGGATAAATAAATTTTAGGCTTATCTTTGCGACCATAGATAATGCCTGACATTTCACAAAGCATAACGATTATGAAACTTACTCACACCACAAAAAGACATTTGGGCGTCCTTGCCCTCCTCTCGTGCGTTATCGCAAACGGACAAGCGCAGGAGACAAAAACGTACTGGAACTCGCACACTCAGCTGACCTCAATGCGCCTGCCGCCACCGCCGCCCGGATACGAGCCGCAATACATCGACCTGAACAACGACGGCAAGCCGGACGCGATTCAGTCCATCACTCACAATGGCGTTCCGGTGCTATGGCTGGACGACAACGGAAACATGAAGGAGGGAGACCGCGAAGGGGACACATGCAGCGACTGCCTGCTGATAGACCGGAACAAGGACGGAGAATACGGTAGCCACGGCGACCTGATAATCGACTGGGTGGACGAGGACAACGACGGGAAGGCCGATATGCAAATCGTCATCGACTACCCCAAAGAGCCGAAGGTGGGCGGACACTTCATGATTGTACTGGACACCGACCGGGACAACGTGTTCAACTACCTGAACTGGAACAACTTCAGCCTCCAGTGTTGGGACCACAGCGGGCTGTCGGACTTCTACGAGGATTACAGCGGGCAGACCGCCTTCCTCAAGATTCACAACGCCACGTACAACATGAGGGACTTGAGGCTGAACTGGGAAAACCCGTTCCTCTTCTACGACCCGGACAAGGACGGGAAGTCTGAAATGGCCATACGCATACTGGACACGCCTAAGGAGAAGGACCCGGACCGCATGGGCCAACAGCTGTGCGGCAAGGTAGACTGGGTGTCGCTGGCCGTGGACCTCGACAACGACAACGCCACCGGCAACGAGTTCGACTTCGACTTCACATTGGGCTTTCAGGGGAAAGGGTTCGACTATACGGACCAGAGACATCCCGTCAAGAACCTGAGAGGAATGCCCGAGGCGGACAAGTTCTTCTTAGACCCACGCTACCGTCAGCTGACGGAGCTGATTTACCCCGACCACGACAACGCCCAACCACTGGTATTCAAGCGAGGCGAATGGGAGCGAATCAACTTCGTGTACGACGAGGACGACGACTGCTCGCGATGGGAGCGGGTGGAATTTTACGAACCTCGGGACCCGTTCAAGGTGGGCACGAGGAAGGGAGGCGTGGACAACCATAACCAGTCCGACGCGTCAGGCGACCGCGGGGAGTGGGATATGGACAACTCGGGCAAGGCGCGGCTCTACCTCAGCAAGTTCGACGGACGGCTGCACCTCTACGGTGCGGAGAGCGGCGTGTGGCGCATCGACCAGAATTCCCGCTACTTCCACGGATGGGACAGGAGTTGGCTGAACCGCAATCCGCAACGCTTCGCCACCGTACTTTACAGCGACGAGAACAACAACGGATTCATCGACCGCATAGCGTACGACTTGGACGGGGACCAACAGACGGAAAGCGTCATCGACCTCACGGAACTGGGCATAGACGACCGGTGCGAGCTGATAGACCTTTCGGAGTTTACCTATAAAGACTACGAAGCGTTGGCCAAGCGCATGGCGAAAGGCATCTGGGAACGGGCGCAAGAGGCGGTAAAGGTGGCCCGGAGGTACGGCGTGAACGATTCGTGGTACGCCAAGTGGGCGCAAGCCTCGACCGTCCGCGAGAAATATAACCACGGATACTGGCTGCAGTTCTACCTCTACAAGGACTTGGAAGAGCTGTTCGTCTACCAGAAAGACGAGGCGAGACTTCGTGAGCTGAACCGGGCCTACTATTCGGGCGACTGGAGCCTGCTTGAATAAACGATACGACTATATACATCACAAAAAAATACGAAACCAATGAAAAGAACAAGACTATTACTCGCGTGCGCGTTCGCGTTTATGTTTCCTCTCGCGTTCTGCGCATGCGGCGAGGAAGAGAGCAAAGACCTGAACGAGAACGGAAACGGAAACGAGCAGACAGAAGAACCTACGCCGGTCGTCGTGCCGACCGTCACTAACCTAAAGGCGGGCACCACGCTGATGGCCAATGAGCTACGTGTCAGTTGGACAGCTCCCGGCGAAGCCGTTCTCGTGGAAATCAGCTATTGGAAAGACGGCACGGACGAGTCCAAAGCCCAGAAGCAGACGGTCCGCAACGAAAACGCCACACTGATAAGAGTAGCGGAATACGGGATGTACCACATCGCCGCCGTAGCGATAGACAACTACGGACATCGCTCGGAAAAGACGGAAATCACGGCCACCCCCGCGGAGAAGGATACCCCCTTCACTTGGGCGGCGATGGCGGACAGCTGCACGTATGTCCTGATAGAGCAGTTCATGAACAAGCAGAAGGGCACCTTTTACAGTACGCCTCACGACATCGACGGAAGCTCGTGGAACATCTATTGGCAGCAGGCGCACGCGATGGACGTAGTGGTTTACTCCTACGAGCGTGTCAAGGAGAGCGACCCTGAACTGGCCGCCACGTACGAGAACTACTTCCGCCTCTGGTTCGCAAACGACGCGAACAACTACAACAACGACCCGTCAGACGCGACCGGCTTCCTGAACGACTTTACCGATGACATGTGCTGGATATGCCTCACCCTGCTCCACCAGACTGAAGCGACCGGAGACAATACGTACGCGGAGACGGCCAAGACCGTGTACGACGAGTACATCATCACCCGGGCGTGGACGGACGAGAAGGGCACGGGCCTGCCGTGGAAGGCGAGCGACAAGGGACGGAACGCCTGCACCAACTCGCCGGGATGCCTGATAGCCGCTAAGCTCTACCAACGGTACGGCGACGAGAAGTACCTGTCCGACGCGAAGATGCTATACGACTTCATGGCCAACGGCAACATCGCGGAGCTTAAAGACGGAAGGGTGGAGGAACCGCCGTTGACCTACACGCAGGGTACGTTCGGCGAAGCGTGCCGACGGTTGTACCACATCACCGGAGAGATAAAGTACATGCAGATGGCGGAGAGGGTCATCAACTACGCGGCCACAAGCGGCCGATGCCTGACAGATGGCATCCTGCGCAGTGAGGGCACGAGCATGGACCAAAGCATATTCAAGGCGGTCTATATCCCCTACGCCGTCAATCTGGTATTGGACGAGAAAGCGTCATACAGCGTCCGCACTTCCCTGAAGGCTTTCCTCGAAAAGAACGCCGAAACCCTGCGGACGCACCTGAACCGCAGGGCGTGGCCCGAAATGTACTGCGACTACTATTGGGGCACTACATTCTCCGGCGGCACAGCCTCTATGGGAGCGCAAACCAGTGGAGCGTCCCTCATGGAAGGCGTAGCCCGATTGGAAGCGGCCTCGGAAGAGGGAAAGTAACACCTATTGTATATTTTAAAGGTGGCCCACACGGGTCACCTTTAAAAATAGTATACAAAGAAGATAAGGGAAGCGTTTTACAAGACAGATTCCCCCTGTTTTCAAAATGGCTTTACATAAATTCGTTTCCGCACACGTTGATAAAAGAGAAAAGATTCCCCTTTTCTCTAAAAGATAAAGTAAAAGAATATTTTATTTACATTAAAACATCGGGTTTTTGCTTAATTTGATTTAAAAATGTGAGCTATCCACACGCCTGCATTAGCATAAGTAGAGATATTTTCTACCTTTGCCACCATCGGATAGGTAACTAAACGGGTCTATTAAACAACTAACTTATATATAAATTAACAGTATGAGGAAACAGATTTTATTCGGACTGACACTGCTCTGCGCCGCTTCTTTATCGGCACAGGAGTGGGAGCCACTGTTCAACGGAAAGAACCTGAAAGGATGGAAGAAGCAGAACGGTAAGGCGGAATACAAGGTAGAGGACGGCGCTATCGTCGGTATATCTAAAGTGAATACCAACAACACCTTTCTGACCACAAAGGAAAACTACAAGGACTTCATCCTTGAATTCGAGTTTAAGGTAGACGACGGACTGAACTCGGGCGTACAGCTGCGCAGCGAAAGCACGAAAGACTATCAGAAAGGACGGGTACACGGCTATCAGTTTGAAATTGACCCCTCGAAGCGAGCATGGACGGGAGGAATCTACGACGAGGCCCGCAGAGGATGGCTATATCCGCTGACCATGAACCCGAAAGCGCAAACCGCCTTCAAGAACAACGCGTGGAACAAGGCCCGCGTGGAGGCTTACGGCAACTCTATCCGCACATGGGTGAACGGCGTACCTTGCGCCAATATCTGGGACGACGCTACGAAGGAAGGATTCATCGCCCTGCAAGTACACGCCATCGGCAACAATACGAAACTGGAAGGAAAAACCGTTAGTTGGAAAGACATACGCATCTGCACGACAAACGTGGAAAACTACCTGACACCGGAAAGCCAAACCGCACCGGAAGTGAACCTGATAGCCAACACGCTCTCTCCGACGGAAGAGAGAGAAGGATGGGCGTTGCTGTGGGACGGAAAGACCAACACCGGATGGAGAGGAGCCAAGATGTCGACCTTCCCGACTAAAGGATGGGCGATGGAAGACGGTATCCTGAAGGTGAAGAAGGGCAACGGAGGCGAATCGACCAACGGAGGCGATATCGTGACGACCCGCACATACAAGAACTTTATCCTGAAGGTAGACTTCAAGATTACGGAAGGAGCCAACAGCGGACTGAAATACTTCGTTGACCCGGACATGAACAAGGGTGAAGGCTCGGCCATCGGATGCGAGTTCCAGATATTGGATGACGATAAGCACCCCGACGCAAAGCTTGGCGTAAAGGGTAACCGTAAACTGGGCTCTCTGTACGACCTTATCCCCGCTCCGGCAAAGAAACCGTTCAACAAGAAGGAATTCAACACGGCAATGATTATCGTAAAGGGTAACCACGTAGAGCACTGGCTGAACGGCGTGAAGCTGATAGAATATGAGCGCAACAACCAAATGTGGAACGCTTTGGTGGCATACAGCAAATACAAGAACTGGCCTAACTTTGGTAACCGTGAGGAAGGAAATATCCTGATTCAGGACCACGGCGACGAAGTATGGTATAAGAACATCAAGATTAAGGAATTGAAATAATAAAAAGCTCTATGATATAAGTCCCCAAAAACCGCTCCGAACATTAGAAAAGTTCAAATGGGGACTTATATCTTTTCTCAATTTACATAGTCTACCGCCCAACTATCTCACCCGCTTCTAAGCGCAAATGAATATTTCTATCTTACGGGAGAATCAACAGTTATCCTCAAACGTATTACAACGTATACATGAAAAAATATATCGCTTTCTTACTTCTCTCTTTCAACTTAAGCCAACTTGCGGCGGGAAACCCTGTCAGCGAGACTTTGGAACGCATTCAAAAAGGACTCTCCCACAGGTTCCGGATAGAAATTCAACCCTCCAATACTCAAGAAGATTATTTTGAACTGCAAGGAGAAGGAGAACGCATAACCGTGCACGCCAACAACTACGTAAGCGCGGCCTTTGGAGTAAACTGGTATCTAAAGTACTACTGTCATTGCAACATTTCCTTCTGCGAAGACCAATTGCCGAAAAAATTACCCGCCTCTCTGCCTCAAGTAAAAGAGCGCCATTCAACCCGCCTAAGCGATAACCTATACATGAATTACTGCACTTTCAGCTATACGGCCACCTTTTGGGACTGGAAACGTTGGGAGCGCGAAATAGACCTCATGGCGCTTAACGGCGTCACCATGCCTATGGCTATGGTCGGAACAGAAGCCGTCTGGAGGAACACGTTACGGCGATTTGGATATAGCGAAGAAGAGATTAAAAGCTTTCTATGCGGTCCCGCCTACTTTGGATGGCTGCTCATGGGAAACCTAGAACAGTTAGGCGGTCCACTGCCAGACGAATGGTTCTCCAAGCAAATCACTCTACAAAAAAAAATATTATCTCGCATGCGCGAGTATGGCATGAAGCCCGTCTTTCAAGGGTTTTTCGGAATGGTTCCCAACTCACTAAAAGAAAAGTTTCCGAAAGCGCACATCATAGAGCAAGGACGGTGGAACGGCCTGCACCGACCGCCCGTGTTGGATCCGTCCGACCCGCTGTTCAAACAAATGGCTAAAGTGTGGTACACTGAATACGAAAAGCTGTTCGGCAAAGCGGACTACTTCGGAGGAGACCTCTTCCACGAAGGAGGAAAACACGAAGGCATCAATATAGCAGAAGCCGCCCGTCAAGTACAAAAAAGCATGACGGACTATAATCCCAACGCAGTATGGGTTATTCAATCGTGGGGAGGAAACCCTAAAGACGAACTGCTCACCGGACTGGAAAAAAAACGCACGCTTATCGTAGACCTAGCAGCCGAATTTTGGGACAACTGGAGAAAACGGAAAGGATTCGGAGGCTTCCCGTGGCTATGGTCAAACATTACGAACTATGGAGGAAACGTCGGGCTACACGGACGATTAGACGCCATCGCTTCCGGCCCGATAGAGGGACAGCTCGACCCCTACGCTTCGTCCAGCATGAAAGGTACAGGGTCCACCCCCGAAGGTATAGAACTGAATCCGGTTGTATTCGATATGGCCAATGAAATGCGTTGGCGCTCGACCCGTTTTGACGTAGATAAATGGATACGGCAATACGCCGAACGCCGTTACGGAACAAAGGACGAGAATCTGAAAGAGGCGTGGAGCATCTTCTACCATACCGCCTACGGCACTTATAAAGGACACCGCCGCCCCTCTGAGTCGGTTTTCTGCGCTCCTCCCAGTCTAAAAGGAAAGAAAATTACCGCTTCGGCATGGAGCCAATGCCGCATCTTCTACAATCCGGAGAAGTTCGCGGAAGGAGTCGGACTATTTCTTAAAAGCGCAGACAAGCTGAGGCAAACACCTACTTACCAATATGACGCCGTTGACTTTACACGCCAATACCTTGCCGATTTAGGACGAGAAGCCTACTATAAACTAGTGGAGGCCTATCAAAAGAAAGATATCGAACAGTTTGACTATTGGGCGGAACGCTTCTTACAGTTGCTCAGCGACCAAGACGAGCTTTTATCCACACACGAGCGGTTCTTCGTGGCCCGATGGATAGACATGGCCCGGGCAAAGTCGAAGCGGAAAGACATACAAGACTTATACGAGCACAACGCCCGTATGCTAATAGGCACATGGACGGAAGAACGGACTCCCGTCCGGGACTACGCCCACAAAGAATGGGGAGGTATGCTGAAAGACTATTATTTGCCCCGTTGGAGCGACTACATTGCCTATCTGAAAGATACACTAGAGGGGAAAGAGCTTGAAGCCCCGGACTCGTTCGCCGCGGAACGAACATGGGTAAACGCGCACAACAAATACGCCCTGCCTGCCGACGCCGACCCCGTAGGAACGGCGAAAAGGCTATATGACAAATACCATACTAATTAACGACAAGAAGAAGAGCTTATGAGAAAAGTATTCAAGACCGTAGTCATATTCATGACTCTTTGCTGCGCCACCGCATGCGGAGACGACCAGATTACCGAGAAGGACAATGGCGGAAATCAAGAGAACACGGAAAGCAACGTCGATGACGAAGACGACCAAGACGAGGAAGAAACAGTTCCGGAACCCGTCATACACATCACCCCCATTGAACAACTGAACCAAAGCGAGGAAACGGTTAACTCACACGCCGACATCACCGCACGCTCTCAGGTCAAGATGAACTACCGCACCTATACGGAAGTGCAAACGTCGAGCCTATACGAGCCGAATCAACATTATCCCCGCATCAAAAAGATGGCCAACGGAAACTATATCATGTTCTACCAGAAAGGCTCTTCCAAAAGCAGCGGTATCGGACAGCGATGCCATTGGGCTGTAAGCGGAGACCTCGTCAACTGGCAACACAAAGGAGACGTATTTACCTCACGGACACTGACTGACAGCGAAGGAAACGAAATAAAACGCTACTACGCCAACTGCGACGCGGTGGTGCTGAAGAACGGAGACATTCTGGCCGTGGCCTCTTATCGAGGAGACAACTATCGGGTAAATACCCAATATGACGGAGTGGAAATGCGCCGCAGTACCGACAACGGCCAGACATGGGGAGACTATAAGGAAATCTTTAAGGGAGGAGTGACGTGGGAGCCATACATTATTGAGCTCGCCTCGGGAGAGATACAGTGCTACTTCACCGACAGCAACCGGACGGGAATAGACGGACACGGACAAGACACGGGCGTCGCTATGGTCACATCGAACGACGGAGGGGAGACATGGAACCCCGCTCCCGCCGACACGCCATACCAACCCTACTATGTACTGCGCATGGCGTGGGAGCAAAATGGAGAAAGAATGTTCAACCATCAGATGCCGTGCGTCATTCAGCTGAATGAAAGCGGAGAACTGGCGGCCGCGATGGAGAGCCATCCGGGTGAGGAGGACTACCACATCTCATTGGCTTACTCCGGAGAGGACGGACAATGGGACTATCTGGCCTTCGACCAAGAGGGGCCGGAAGACAGCCAAAACATGCAGTTTTTAGGAAGCGCACCCTACCTGATTCAGTTCCCGTCGGGGGAGACCTTGCTCTCCTACAATCGGGGAGGATTCCACCTGAAGATGGGAGACGCTAATGCCCGTAACTTTGAAGAGACGCCGTACGACCCCTTCAAGGGAGGATTCTGGGGCTCACTCTGCCTCGTTGACGCGCACCGGGCCGTAGGAACCATACCGCACGCCTCAGACCAAAGCGTTATCGTAGCGCAGCTCATCCTGAACCACCGAATCAATGCGACACCCCGGGCCGTGCTCGTAGACGGAGACAACAAGGAATGGGAGAACACGGACCACGCGCTGTTCGTGGGCGACAAGACGCAGGCGCAGGCCACGCTGCGGGTGGCCTATGACGAGGAAAACGTGTACTTCCTCGCCGAAGTCCTCGACAACAGCATGTCGAACTCGACGAGCGACTACGTGACGGTATACGTCAGTCCGGTGACGGCGAACGACGAGCTGACCGGAGAGGCGTTCCGCGTCAACGTGGCACCCACCGGACTGAGAAGCGTAGAGACGTACGCCAACGGCGCATGGAAGGAAACGGAGAGAGACGTCACCGTAGACGCCACGCAGCATAACGGCAGCGACGTGCCGGAAGACGAGCGAGGATACATCGCAGAGATTGCCGTGCCGCGCGCCGAGCTGAACATCAGCGGCGGAGAGCTGCTCGTCAACTTCTCCATCACGAAAAACTACGGAGAGCAAGACGCCATACAGAAAGGCTCGTCTACCGACACGAGCCGGTGGATTCCCGTCGGAGGACTCGAAGGGGAATGAACGTGACGAACAATCAACCATTTATTATAAACCAATATTAAATTCAAAACAGTAGACATCATGAAGAAAAAATTCCGACTGATTTGCACGCTATTCGCCGCGGCGTTCTTCGCGGCGAGCGCCTCGGCGCAAGACTATTTCAGCGACTTCCCCGTCAGGGCGAACCCCAAGACGGTAGGAAAGAAAATCGCAGAACGTTTCCTAAAGAGCGGACACCAACTGTACGGCGACCGCGGCATTCACTACGCCGAGGTATGCACGTGGTACGGAGCGCTCCGGTTCGCCGAGCAAACGGGCGACAAGGAGTTGATTAAGAAGCTGCGCAACCGCTTCGAACTGCTGTTCCACATCGAGAAGAACCTACTTCCGCCGCCCATCCATGTAGACCAGAACATGTTCGGATGCCTGCCGCTCAAGCTCTACCGCCTAACAAAGGACGAACGCTACAAGGAGTTGGGATTGCCGTACGCCGACACGCAGTACACGCTCCCGGCGAACGCCAACGACGAGGAGAAGGACTGGGACAAGAAGGGATACTCGTGGCAAACCCGCCTGTGGATTGACGACATGTACATGATTACCATCGTGCAGGCCGAGGCCTATCACGTGACGGGCGACAAGAAGTACATCAACCGGGCGGCTAAGGAAATGGTGATGTACCTTGACGAGCTACAGCACGACAACGGGCTCTTCTATCACGCCCCGGACGTGCCCTACTATTGGGCGAGAGGCGACGGATGGATGGCCGTGGGCATGACGGAGCTGCTGGCCAACCTGCCGGAGGACGACGCGAACCGCCAACGCATCATGGACGGCTATCTGCTAATGATGAAGAACCTGAAGAAGTACGTCAACCGAGACGGACTATGGAATCAGCTGATAGACCAACCCGACTTCTGGACGGAGACCTCGGGCTCGGCCATGTTCGCTTACGCCATGATTCTGGGCGTGCAGAACGGATGGCTCGACAAGGAGGAGTACGCTCCCGTAGCGCGCAGGGCATGGCTCGGACTGTGCAACTACATCAACGACGATGACAAGCTAACCGAAGTCTGCATCGGAACGGGAAAGAAGAACAGCAAGCAGTACTATATGGACCGTCCGCGCATAGCGGGAGACTATCACGGACAGGCGCCGATGCTGTGGTGCGCGTACGCGCTGCTGAACAGCCAACAGCAGAAGTAAGGAACCCGCAATAAAGCCCGCCTTAGGCTATAAGGCGCGAGCCGCCGCTTAACGGACGAAGGCGGGGCGCGGAAAGGAGCGAGACCGCTCCCCCGCGCTCCGCCTTTCTTCGCGCCCCGCGCCAAAACAGAAAGCGGGAAAGCGCGTCGAAAAAAAACCTGTTTCGGAGACTCTATACCGGGCAAGGGAAGGCGGTGAAAGTTTCAAGCCCTTGAAACTGTAGTTCCAAGCTGATGAAACTATAGTTTCAAGCCGATGAAACCAAAGTTTCAAGGCGGTGAAACCAACCGCGCAACAGTAAGGGGACAACCGACATCCCTCTAAGAGCCCGCGGATAAAGGCGCAAGCCCCGCGGACAAGGCGAGGAACGGCCACCCTACTTTTCCGGCGAATCGCCAAAATCCTCCTCAGAGCCGAACGCCCCCACGGGAGGCTGCCCCGTATAGTCTTTGGGCGACACGCCGTAATAGGTCTTAAAGCATTTAAAAAAGTAGGAAGAAGAGACGAAGCCCGTCTCCACGATAATATCGCCCGTCTGCTTGCCTTCCATCAGCAACTCCGCCGCCCGTTTCAGGCGGAGCGTCCTGATATAGTCGTTGGGCGACATGCCCACCAACGCTTTCATCTTACGGTAAAGGCTGGAGCGGCTCATATTCATATAAAGAGCGAGCGTGTCTACGGTCAGGTCGTCACTGGAAAGATGCTCCAGAATCAGGTCCCGCACTCTCGCTATAAGGTCGTAGTCCTGTCCCGACATCGCTTCCGCCACCTTCTTCGTCTTTCTGGAGGCGAGCCCGCTCATCATGCGGTGGAAGGCCTGCCTCAACTTGAAGATATTCTCTATCTGCATGTGCAACTGGCTCAGGGAGAAGGGCTTCTCGATATACACGTCGGCTCCGCTCTCCATGCCTTCTGTCTTGGCGGCGAGCGTCGTCTTGGCCGTCAGCAGCACGACGGGAATATGAGAGTAGTTGATGTCCTCCTTCACCTTCGCGCAAAGCTCTATCCCGTCCATTTCCGGCATCATCACGTCGCTCACGATAATGTCCACGCTTTTGCGCGCCAATATCTTCAGCGCCTTGCTCCCGTTTTCGGCGGTCAGCACCCTATACCATGCGGACAGCGCGTCGCGGGTCACCTTGAGCAGCTCCTCGTTATCCTCCACCAACAGCACGGTGTACTTCTTCCTTACGGTCCCGCCTTCCTCATCCTGCTCCTCGACAGGCTGAACGTTCTCTCCCGCGACAGTAACCTCTTCCGGCTCTACAGCCTCTTCTATTCTCTTCAGCGGCAAGGAAAGGACAAACGACGCCCCTCCCCCTTCCGCGTCTTCTACGGACAGACTTCCCCGATGGGCCTCGGTCAGCGACTTGGCGAAGGCGAGCCCGATGCCCGTGCCCTTGACCGCCGTCTCGTCACCCGGCAACTGGTAGAAAGCCTCGAAAATCTTCTCCTTCTGGTCGTCCGGCACGCCCGCCCCGTCATCCGTGACGGAAATCCTTATCCACTCTCCTTCCGCCCGCATGCTCAGCCTGATTCTGGTCCAAGCGTGCTTCAGCGCATTCCCCATTAGGTTGACAAGCACCTCGCTAATCTTCTCCCGGTCCGCTACGGCTATCAGCCTTTTCTCGGGCAACGACAAGTTCAACTCAAACTCTTTCAGCAGCACAGGCCCTACGAACTGCTGGTAAACACCGTTCACCACCTCGTTCATGTCACACTCCCGCATATTCAGTTTCAAGGCTCCGCTCTCCATCTTCTGAAGGTCAAGCAACTGATTTGTCACTCCCAGCAGATAACTGGCGTTCCTGTCCATCATGGAAAGAAATTCCTTGTCCCTTTCATCCCTCTTCACCTCCTTCATCTTTTCCAACGGCAGAAGAATCAGACTGAGCGGCGTACGAATCTCATGCACAAGATTGACGAAAAAGTTTACTTTCGACTTATAGAGTTCCTTTTCCCTGTTCATCTGGAACTCGTGCATGCGGCGCTTATACTTACGCTTCACGTAGCGGTTCCAACACCATCCCGTCAAAAAGGCTATCGAAAGCAGCAGAACGGCGTAAAGAATATACGCGAGCGGACTCGCCCACCACGGGGGAGTAATCGTTACCCGCAGCGTGGCGACCTTATCGCTCCACTTGTCGTCGTTATTGGTTCCCTTTACCTTAAACACATATTCTCCGGGAAGCAAGTTCGTATAAGAAGCGATGTTACTCCCCTCCGGAGCCATCACCCAATCCTTGTCCACCCCCTTCAGCATATACGAGTAGCGGTTCTTCAAGGGGTCTTCGTAGCTCAAGGCCACGAAGCGCAGCGAGAAGCTATTGTATCGATAGGGCAGGCGTATCTCATCCTCCAGATAAATAGGGGTTTCCAGTCCAAGAGTCTTCATCTCCCCCTCTTTCAGCTGCGACGGGAAGCCGATGTCGGTCACATAAACCGGAGGCTGATAAAGATTGTCCTTCAACCGTTCCGGAGCGAACACGTTGAAACCGTTAATCCCGCCGAAATAGAGTTTCCCGTCCGAAGCCTTCAGCGACGACTGCACCGTAAACTGATTGCCCTGCAGCCCGTCCTCCGCCGTAAAGCGGCGATAACTGTTCTTCGTAAGCGGATTAATCCGAATCAGACCTACACTGGAAGAGAGCCAGAAATTGCCCGACTGGTCCTGCTCTATGGCGTAAATCACGTTGTTGGGCAGTATCGAGTTCGTAGGGTCGAAATTGACGAAATTGTCATTCTTCGTATCGAAGGAGCACAGTCCTCCTCCGTTCGTGCCGAACCACATCGTTCCCCGCATGTCTTCGTAAAGGCAGATGACGGAGTTGCTCGTAATGGACGAGGGGTCGTCCCGCCTGTAGAAGAAATGTTTCCACCGCTGAGTGTTCATGTTGCAGCGGAACACTCCACCGTTAGAAGTGGCTATCCAAAGGTTGTCGTACATATCCTCCGCGATGTCGGTAACGGAAATCATTGAGCCTATCGTGGTGATGGTCAGGAAATCGTCGCTGTCCGGAGCGTAACGGCACAGCCCTCCGCTGGTTCCCACAAAGATATTTCCCCTTCTATCCTTATAAATGCAAAGCACGTCGTCGCTACAGATAGAGTTCGGCACTCCACGCGAGTGAGTATAATTCCTCACCGCCTTTGTATTCAGGTCTATCACATACAGTCCGCTTCCCGAGGTTCCGACCCAAAGTTTGCTTCCTTCCAGCAGCAAAGAGCGTATATCCAGTTTCAATCTCTTGTTACCCCCGATAAGAAACTCGGAAAGCGTCTCGGTCGAGGCGTCAAAGAAGCACAACCCGTCGCGCGTGCCTACCCAGATGTCTCCTCTCGCGTTCTCGCAGAAAGGTCCTATCACCTTCCCGGCGCTCGACACGCCCGGCAGCTTCGCCGGCGAGTAAGAAAAGAAGCGCTTCGTTTCCTTCGGCATATAGCTCACTCCCCCTAAGTTCGTCATCACCCAAAGTGTTCCTTCCGCGTCCCACATCATCGCGTTGACCGTCTGGTCGCTCAGTCCATGCGAACTGAACGGGTCATCTCCCCTTTGAAAGGTCTGCCTCACGTGGTCGAATATGTACAGTCCATTATCCGTCCCCAAAAGCAGCTCGCTTTCGGAATACTTCAGCAGGCAATGAACCGCTCCGAAGTTCAGGGAAGAAGCAAAGCGCTCTAACTTGCCGCTCCGCTTGTTCAGCCGGTACAATAAACCAACGTCCGCCCCCATCCAGATGTCTCCATCCACATTTCTTATGCAGTTAATCTTGCAGTTGTCCTCCATCCGTCCCTCGGGAGAGTCTACCTTGTAGTCCCATAGCAAGTTCCCTCCCTCATTGAAGCAAAGCAACCCTTCCTGCAAGGGAGCGGCGTAAATTCTGTTGTCGCTTCCAACGCAGATGTCCCAAAAGAAAGGCGTCCCGGCGCTGTTCTGCGTCAAGGCGTCCTTCTTGGGGTCGTAGATAAAAAATCCCTGTCCTAACGTAGCTATCCACAGTTTTCCGTCCTTCGCCTTTACAATCTTCTTCACCTCGCTGCTGATGAGCACCCCGTACTTGGTCGTCTTGTCGAACCGGGAAAATCGGTTCGCCTTCCGGTCATATACATAGATACCCGAGTTCGTTCCTACCCAAATATTCTCGCCGTCCTCAAGCAAAGTCTCGATAAAGTTGTTCTCCAGTGAGAACTCCTCGTTCAGCACAGAACGATACACCTTATCGCCACGGCCGTCATAGCGATTCAAGCCGTCACTCGTACCAAACCATATAAACCCGTAACGGTCTTGCAGACCACACCATACGGTATTATGGGAAAGACCGTCCTCTACCTGATACTTCTTAAAAGAAAAACGGATAGAAGCCGCCTGAGCGCTCAGCCCGACAGCCAACAGGAAAAATATGATTCTTACTAACTTCATCGTTTATTCCTCACGTATTACATTACCGATTCAGCCACGGTTCCGGGTTCAACTTTTCCTTTTCCCTACGCAACTGAAAGTGGAGCACAGTCCGTCCGTCGTCCGTTCCATCAGAGAATATCGTCCCAATCTCCTGCCTTACCTTCACCGTATCGCCCGCCTTCACCATCGTCGACGAAAGGTTACAATAGACAGAGATATAGCTTCCGTGACGAATCAGCACATTAAACAAGCCGTCCAGTTGGAACACCGCGGCCACCTTACCGTCGAATACGGCCCTCGCCCTCGCTCCCGGCTTTCCTTGAATATCGATGCCCTTATTGTCCAACTTCACGTTGCGGAGGCCTTTCACGGTGTACTCTCCGTAATGACTGGTAATGATATACGGCCCGGTCACGGGAACAGGCAGCCTTCCCCGGTTAGAGGCGAAGCTACCGGAAAGCTCCCTATCGTCCTTGTTCAAGGTATACGCATCCACCGGCTTCGTCTTGGCGGGCGACTTTGCACCCTTGCTCCGGGAGGCGTTCTTGCGGGCCTCCGCTTCCGCCCGTTTACGGGCGTTCTCTATCTCTTCGGCTATCAACTGGTCAATGCGGGCGTTCAACCGGGCCGCTTCCCTCCTCTTCTTATTTATCTCGCTCTGCAAACTTTTCTGTTTCTTTTGCAGACTGGCCACCAACGTCCGCTGTTCTTTCTCCTGCGCCTCCAACTTGGCCTTCTCCGCCTCGCACTCTTTCAGCAATCCCTCTTTGGCCTTCCTCACCTGTATCCGCTCGGCTTTCTTCGCCCGTATCTGTTCCTGTTTCTTCAGTATCTCCTCGCCCTGCATGCGCTGATAAGCGGCATACTCACGGACGTATCGCATACGCCGATAAGTCTGGCTCAAGGTCTTGGCGGAAAAAATGAACATCAGTTTTTCCTCTATCGACTTATTCTTATGCAGATACTTCACCGAAGCCTCGTACCTTTCCTTCTTCTCGCCCAACTCTTGCTGAAGCTCACTTAGTTGGCGCTCCAATGAAACCAACTCACGCTCCACAGCCTTCATGTCATCGCTAATGGTCTGTATGTAGCGCCGCCGCTCCTCTATCTGTCCGGTCAGCGCCGCTAGGCTATTCAGTTGGCTGCCCACGTCCTTCTTCGCGCTTTTCAGCAACGATTCCGTCTCGGCAATCTGCTTTTGCAGCACGCCGCGCTTGCCTTCCAACTCCCGAATCAACTTGTTCGACTGGGCGGAAAGGGGGATTGCCAACCAAAGGCAACCTACCATCGCAAGCAAAAGGCGTTTCATCATAACTGCGTCGCTATCATTTCTATCACGTTATCCCACGGGACTTGCACGTACTTCGCCGAGAGCTTGGTGGGCGAGAGCGTGAATTCGTCGGACGAAAAGCCGTAAAAGCAAAGACTCGCCCCCTCCAACGAGGGAATGCCCAGTTCCTTGCCCGTCAGCTCCGCCTCTTCACCCAAAGCGGCGGCCTGCACCAATTTCCGTTCCAAGACGGGAAGCTCCACCTTTCCGGGCGAAAGCCGCTTCAGGTCTTCGGCCGTGGCGCGCACATAGCGCCGGTTCGTACGGTCTACAACCAACATGCCGTCGGCGGCGACGTCCACCCGGACCATTTCCGTCCTCAGGACGGGCATCAGCAGCGAGAGGCGTATTCGCTCGCCGCTCTTCATCTTCATCAGTCCGCTTACCGACATCTCCCCCTTCTCCGTCAAGAGGGTCAACCTCACCTTAGAGGCCAGACAGCCCGCAGCGGGGCGCACGGGCTCTCCCTTTTCCGTCGCAATGCGCCGGCCGGCCTTACAGCCCGCCAACAGCACGACTATCAGCAACCAGTAAGCCAGTCTTTTCATCGGGCGACGTACTTCCTCTTCTCTATCTTCTCCTTCAGCGTCTTCGACTCGCTTCCTTTCTCCAACGCCTGTTTCCAATAATTCACGGCTCCCTCCACGTCACCCGTCATATAGTAAATGTCGCCGCAATGCTCCAACACCTCGGCGCTCTTCTCCGTATCGTTCTTTATCGCGCTGTCTATATAGATACGCGCCTCGGCGTACTCTCCCTTCTCGAACAGAATCCACGCGTACGTGTCCAAGAAGGTGGCGTTGTTCGGCTCCGCCTTCACCGCCTTATAGCTCATCTCCTCCGCCTTGTCCAAGTCACGGCGCTCCAACGACAGGAAGTAGGCGTAGTTGTTGAGTGCGGTGATGTTCGACGGATTGTAGACCAAAGCCGAGTCGTAAGCGGCGTAGGCCTTCTCTTGCTGTTCCTTCGAGTGATACATATCGCCCATAATAGCGTAGAAGTCGGACACTATTTCTTTCGGGCTTTGGGGCGTGACGTGCGTTATCGCCTTCTCGCAGACGCTCAGCACGCTGTCCGGACGCTCCGCCTGATTGTAGGCGATGGCCAAGTAATAATAAAGCTCCAACGCGTCCGGCGTGGCCTCTATGCCCGGCTCACACACCTTGATAATCTGCTTGTAGTCTTCCTTCTTCGCCGCCGAGCTGACCAACATCAGGCGGGCGGCATTGTTCGTGGGGTCTATGTCCACTACCTGCTCCAGCACCGGGATGGAGGCCTCCTCCATATTCTTCGACAGCAGATACTGGGCGAAAAGCATCGGAAGCTGCGGGTCGTCCACGTCCTCGCGCATCACCTTCTCGAACAAGCTGATGACCCGGGCGCTATCTCCGCCCGCCTGCTCGTTCTCGATGATGATCTGCCGCATCACGTTCAGCTTTATGTCCGATGACACCTTCCTGTTCAGCAGCAACGTGTCCAGCTGCTGTTGGTAGAGTTTCTTCTGGCCGGTCTGCTCATAATAGGAGGCCATAGAATAAAGCGCCATCGGGTTGTCCGGCTCTACGGACAGCACCTTCTGATAAGCGTCGTACGCCTCCTCCTGTTTTCCGTTCTGCAGATACACGTCGCCCAGTATCACCTGATAGCGCATATCCATCGGATACTCCTTCACCAAGCTCTCTATCTCCTGAAAGGCTTTCTTGTCGTCCTTCATCTGGAGGTAGACGCGGAATTTCTCCATCGAGAGCTGCTCGTTCTTCCCCATGCGCTTTTCCAGTCTGTCCAGCGTGGCTATCATCCGGTCATACTTCTCCTGCTGACCGTAGATTTCCAACAGGTTGAACAGCGGCTCCAGTTTCGTGGGGAAACGTTCGGTCATCTTCTCCAACAATTCCACGGCCTTGTCCTGCTCCTTGCCGCTCTGATAGAAAGCCACCAGTCCTTGAGCGTACCAGTAGTTGTCCGGCGCGTTGACCACGGCCTTTTCCAGAGCCGACCGCGCCTGCGGCATCATGCGCATGAACGTGTAGTACTGCGCCGCCTCGTACAGCGCGGAAGCGGCGTCCGGCTTCAAGTCCAGACAATGACGGAGCAGGTCGAAAGCGGACGCGTATTCCCCCTTCTCCTTCAGCCTCATCGCCTCCAAGAAGTAATAATCGTACTTACGCTGCTGCTCCGCAGAGAGTTCGACCCGCTTCTGAACCGGCTTCGCGCGCCTCTCCGTCCCATAGGCCGCTCCTTCAAAGGCGAAGGCCATCACGGCCAACGCCACGAGCCATATTTTCGTTTTTCCCGTATTCATCATTCCCGTCCCGTATGTCCGAAACCTCCCGCTCCCCGTTCCGTTTCATTCAACACTTCCACCTCCTGCCATACGGCCCGTTCGTGCCGGGCAATCACCATCTGGGCGATACGCTCCCCGTCCTCTATGACAAAAGGCTCGGCGGAGAGATTTATCAGAATAACGCACACCTCGCCTCTATAATCCGCGTCTATCGTCCCCGGAGAATTGAGGACTGTAACGCCCTTCTTCAAGGCCAATCCGCTGCGGGGGCGTATCTGCGCCTCATACCCTTCGGGAAGGGCGACATAAAGCCCCGTAGGAACCAGACAGCGCTGCATGGGGAGAACGGTTATCGGCTCCGAAAGGTTGGCGCGCACGTCCATGCCTGCCGACAAGGGCGTGGCGTAAGCCGGAAGCGGATGTTTTGACTTATTGATTACTTGAATGTCCATAAATAGCCGTACTTATTCATTTAATGGGCAAAAATAGCGGTTTTATAGTGAAAAAGAATTATGTTTGCAGTTAAATAATGTACCAACACGTAAATAAGACAAGCACGGCGGGAAGAAAAAAAGCCTGTCCGCATGGGGGTTGAGCCGTAGCCCTACCGCTCGCGAGCCGCAGCCCTATCTCTCGCGAGCCGTGGCCCTATTTCTCAGGAGCCGTAGCCCCATTTCTCAGAGGCCCTCTCCCCGCCAAAGAAGCGAGCCCGTATACATCTGGTACATAACCATTTATCAATAATACAAGAAACGAGAAGAAAGTATCCTATGATGAACTGGAACCAACTGATATCGGCCAAGCGTTTCGGCATGGAGGAATTCCACTCTCAACGGAAAGAGAACCGCACGGAATTTCAGCGGGACTATGACCGGCTCATATTCTCCGCCCCCTTCCGCCGCCTGCAGAACAAGACTCAAGTGTTCCCCCTGCCGGGTAGCGTTTTCGTACATAACCGACTGACACACAGCTTAGAGGTCTCCTGCGTAGGACGCTCGTTGGGCAACGACGTGGCCAAAGCCCTGCTCGAACGCCGGCCGGAGCTGAGCCAGACGTTCCTCCCCGAGATAGGAGCCATCGTCTCGGCCGCCTGCCTCGCCCACGACCTCGGTAACCCGCCCTTCGGACACTCCGGCGAGCGGGCCATCTCTACCTTCTTCTCCGAAGGCAAAGGGCAGTTCCTGCGAGAGCGGCAACCCAACGGCGAACAACTGTCGCCCGAGGAATGGGAAGACCTGACCCACTTTGAGGGGAACGCCAACGCCTTCCGGCTGCTGACCCACCAGTTTGAAGGAAGGCGCAAAGGCGGATTCGCCATGACCTACCCCACCCTCGCCTCCATCGTGAAGTACCCCTTCTCGTCGAGTCTCGCGGGCAAGAAGTCGAAGTTCGGCTTCTTCGTCAGCGAAGAAGACAGTTTCCGGAAAATAGCGGAAGAGTTGGGCCTCATCCGCGTCAGCGAACGGCCGATGAAGTACGCCCGTCATCCGCTGGTCTACCTCGTAGAGGCGGCGGACGACATCTGCTATCAGCTGATGGACATAGAAGACGCCTACAAGCTGAAGATACTCACCGCGGAAGAGACGAAAGAGCTGCTGATGTCCTACTTCGACAAGGAGCGCAGGGAGCACATGCGGAAGACCTTCGACATCGTCAGCGACGGCAACGAGCAGATAGCCTACCTCCGCTCGTGCGTCATTGGCCTGTTGGAACGGGAATGCGTGCAAGTATTCCTGAACCACGAGGAGGAAATCATGGAAGGGAGGTTTGAAGGCAGCCTCATCAAGCACATCTCCGAACGCCCCGCGGCGGCCTACCGCCACTGCTCCGAGACGGCGACGGAAAGGGTATACCGCTCCCGCGACGTCTTAGACATCGAACTGGCGGGCTTCCGCATCATCAGCACCCTGCTCGAACTGATGATAAACGCCGTCACCTCGCCGGAGAAGGCCTACTCCGCCCTGCTCATCAACCGGGTATCCAGCCAGTACAACATAAAATCGCCCGTACTCTATGAAAGAATACAGGCGGTGCTCGATTATGTATCGGGAATGACCGACGTCTTCGCTCTCGACCTCTACCGTAAGATTAACGGCAACAGTCTTCCTGCGGTGTGACGACCCTCGGAGCAAACACGTTCTCCGAAGAATTGGGAATGTTCATCGCTTCCGGATGGTTCTCGATGAACGTTTGTATGTGCCTCATCCGTTTCTCCTCCAGAATCTCGTCTACCGCGATGAGAATCCCGGTCTCCTCCACGTCGCCGAACTCATAGTTGATGGCCGTTCCGAACATGCGCATCGTGGGGCTCAGGCTCATGTAGGCGTTCACTAGCGGAGGGATGTTGTATCCCAGCTTCCGTATCTCGCCGTTCAATATCTTATAGTTCTCCTTGAATGAGTCTTTGCAGAAGAGCGCCTCCAGTTCCTCCTCCGGAGTCTCCAGCTTCAGGGGATCGAAGGGATACACCAAGCGTTCCTTGTCCTCAAAATGCTTCTTCAGGAAATAGAGAATCATGTCGCGTCCGCGGCGGTGGTAGTTCGGATACATGGTCACCTTGCCGAAAAAATACTTCACGTTCGGCATCAACACCGTCAGGGCCCCAAGCCCGTCCCAAAGGTTATCTAGAGCGAACAGTCCCTTACGGTCCATCCTCGTCGACTGATATTCCAACGTGACGAACGAGCGTCCCAGTTCTATCGTCCGGGGCAGATAATCCTTAATGAAAGTATCCGAGAAATGGAACATGTGCGAAGTCGCCAATATGGGAGCCCCCTTCTCATCGAAGCAAACGTCCGTCCCCTTCAGGTAGCGATAGCCTCCCAAGATTTCCTCCGCCTCGGGATTCCAAACGATTAACTGCTTATAGGGATTCTCCATCGTGTCGTATTCGTCGATATCCATTGACAGTCCGGTTCCTCCGCCCGCGGCGCGGAAAGCGATTTCCCGCAAGCGGCCAATCTCTCTCATCACGTTCGGCGCGTTCCGACAAGTAACGATGTAAATCTGATTGTTACTCTTATTGGTCATGCGCAACCGCTTGTCCTCAGTCAGTTCCGCCTTAAGCAGCTCTTTACTCACCGGCTGTATAATTTCTTCCATATATTCTATAGTTGTTCTGTCATTCATAATTTATACACGATATCCTTTACGTATTCGGCCCATTGGGCAGGGGTTCTCGACTTATCGAACGTTTGCCACGGAATCGGTTTCCCAAACGTCACGGTGAACGTCTTATGCCTGTTCTTGAACATCTCGTCGGCCAAGAATAACATGGCGACATTAAACTTCACCCCCAACGCCTTGCAGACATTGGCCAAATTGTAAAAGAAATCCGAATTCCGCCCCCCGAAATGCACGGGAACCACGTCGCGTCTCGTCTGCACGCTCTTTACAATAAACGTCTTCTTCCACTCCAAATCGCGGATGACCCCGTTCTGGCGGCGAGAGCAAAGCCCCGCGGGAAACATGATGAGTTGGTCGTCCGAACGGAATCCCTCTTCTACCATCCGAGGGAAATCCTTCGACTGCTTTCCCGTCTTATTAATCGGGATGCAAAGCGGGGCGAGCCCGTGCAGATTCATCAGCAAGTCGTTGACCAGATACTTCACTTTGCCATTATAGTGACGGCCCAACACATAGCCAAGCGCCACGCCGTCCTGCCCACCAAGCGGATGGTTGGAGACAAACGTATACAAGCCTCCGGCCGGCAGATTCTCCTTCCCCTTCACTTCGACTTTCGCGTCCAAGAAGTTAAGGGAGGCTTCCAAGAAATCCACCCCAACCTTATCTCTCGACTCATTCAAGAATACGTTAATCTCGTCTTGATGAACTATTTTCTTCAAATAAGAGATGACAAATTTCGGAATGTACTTATATCGCCCCGGAATCTTCGCCCGGAGAATCTTATCGACATCTATTAAAAACAAAGAGTCATCAGTCATTTTATAGCCAAATACGATGGCGCAAAATTAACGGTTCTTTTTTATTAATCGCAATAAATTAGAGGAAAATACGGGTTTCAATGGCAGAAGCGGAGGAAATACCATCCAAAAGCCAGCGAAGACAGCCTAAAAACTGCCAATTGATAGAAATCACCCCCTAGAAAAGTCTGAAATGCCCCCGTCCGTCTCGCCCAATATCCGTAAACTTGCAACATCGAAATCAATAGAATACTCACTTAAAAAAGCAACCGATATGAATACATTAAGTTTCAGAAGAGAATTAATCGAGGTACAGGATGACTTACTTCGATTCGCATACAAACTAACGACCGACCACGAAGACGCCAACGACTTACTGCAAGAGACATCGCTAAAGGCTCTGGATAACGAGGAAAAATATACCCCGGAAACGAACTTTAAAGGATGGATATACACGATTATGAGAAATATCTTCATAAACAACTACCGCAAGGTAGTCCGCGAGCAGACTTTCGTAGACTATACGGAAAACCTGTACCACCTGAACCTGTCGCAAGACTCCGGCTTTGAAAGCACGGAAAGCGCCTACGACCTGAAGGAAATGCGCAAAGTGGTGAACTCGCTCCCCAAAGAATACAGGATACCGTTCGCCATGCACGTCTCCGGGTTCAAGTACCGCGAAATAGCCGAAAAGCTAGACCTCCCGTTAGGAACGGTAAAAAGCCGGATATTCTTTACAAGGCAAAAGCTACAAAAAGAGCTGAAAGATTTCCGCTAAACCCATCGCCAACCACGCAACGGCCCTCCCAAACGGAGGGCCGTTTTTTTACGAACAACTTTCCGGCACCGGACGGCCGACGTCGCTTTTCCGCCGGAGAAAAATGTTCCATTTTTAAGATTTTCATGGAAAAACGACCCGACGAAATTTTCGTTCCAGACGGAAAAACCGCGAAATAACGCATCAAAAAGCGCGTGTTAAGGGGGTAAAAACACGTAAATGCGCACCACGGGAGCGACAAGAAGGGGAAATCGGGCGTGAGCCGCAGCCCTTCCGCTCGCAAGCCGCAGCGCTGTTTCTCATGAGCGGAAGGGCTTTCCCTCAAGAGCCTAACGCCTTTCCGGCGTTTTCGGACGCTTTTTTGCTCTTTTCCATCTCTAATTGCCCGGAAACCCCGAAGCGGAAAGAAATATCATTTTCACGTCATAAAGGCAAATACGCAAACGAAAAGAATGAATTCCAAACGAAACCGTGATGAAAAGTCGCAAGTATCCGCCACATTAAAGCATCGCGCGTTTCGCCTAAGCCCCAAAAGCGACGTTCTTTTCGTCCGGACCGTACCCCGGCCGGAATTATCGCGTTCTGGAAGCGTCAGGATGTCCCATTTTTAAGAATGTTCCGTTTTTAATATCTCGCCCGGAACCGTCCTCTTTTTCACGCACATAACCATTTAACACGCTGTTGAAAACTTCTTGGAAAGTTTTTTGTGGAAAATTATGGGGAATTGTGGGGAAATGTCTACTTTTACGGTCGCTTATTATAATAAGGTAGTGATACGTTTTTTGGGCAACATCGAGGCGAAGGTAGATACCAAAGGAAGGGTATTCATCCCGGTCACTTTCAGGAAGCAACTGCAAAGCGCTTCCGAGAGTAGGCTCATCATGCGCAAGGACATCTTTCAAGACTGCCTCGCGCTATACCCCGAGAGCGTCTGGAACGAAGCGCTGAACGAGCTCCGCAACCGCCTGAACAAATGGAACAGCAGGCATCAGCTCATCTTCAGGCAGTTCGTCAGCGACGTGGAAGAAATCTGCCCCGACAGCAACGGACGGATACTGATACCCAAGCGCTATCTGCAAATCTGCGGCATACAAAGCGACATACGCTTCATCGGCGTCGACGATAAAATCGAGATTTGGTCAAAAGAGAAAGCGGAACGGCCCTTCATGTCGCCGGAGGAGTTCAGCGCCGCTTTAGAAGAAGTCATGAACGACAAGAAAAGCGAGAGGAAAGACGATGAAAGAGAATGAACCGACATATCATGTCCCCGTATTGCTGAAAGAAAGCGTAGAGGGGATGAACATACAGCCCAACGGAGTTTATGTAGACGTGACTTTCGGCGGCGGAGGACACTCGCGCGAGATTCTTTCGAGGCTCGGCAACGAAGGGCGCCTGCTAGGATTCGACCAAGACGAGGACGCCGAGCGAAACATAGTAGACGACAGCCGGTTCACCTTCGTGCGCAGCAACTTCCGCTATCTGCGCAACTTCCTCCGCTATTACAAGATAGCGCGGGTAGATGCGATACTGGCCGATTTGGGCGTATCCTCCCACCACTTCGACGACAGCGAGCGGGGATTCTCCTTCCGATTCGACGGAGCACTGGACATGCGCATGAACAAGAGAGCGGGCGTCACGGCCGCTGACGTGATAAACACGTACGACGAAGAGCGTCTGGCCAACCTCTTCTACCTGTACGGAGAACTGAAGAACAGCCGGAAACTGGCCGCCGCCCTCGTCAAGGCACGAAACGGACGCCCCCTCCGCACGATAGGCGACTTCACAGAAGTCGTAAAGCCCTTCTTCGCGCGGGAACGCGAGAAGAAGGAACTCGCGAAAGCATTCCAAGCGCTCCGCATCGAAGTAAACCAAGAGATGGAGGCGCTGAAAGAGATGCTGTACGCCGCGACCGAGGCCTTAGCCCCGGGAGGGAGGCTAGTCGTAATCACCTATCACTCTCTGGAAGACCGGATGGTGAAAAACGTCATGAAGACAGGCAACATAGAGGGAAAGGCGGAAACGGATTTCTTCGGAAACGCGCGCGCGCCTTTCCGCCTTATAAACAATAAAGTCATCGTACCGGACAAAGAGGAAGTAGAGCGCAACCCTCGGTCGAGAAGCGCGAAACTACGCGTAGCGGAAAAAAAGGAAAAGGAGGCATAGAGCATGGAAAAGAGCGCGGACAACAAGCATAAAGGGACTTCCCTTAAAAGTATACTGGGTGGAGACATCTTAGCCACGGACTTCTTCCGCCGGCAGTTTAAGCTATTGGTGCTGATTATCATTTGCATCATATTTTACATCCACAACCGCTACGTCATCCAGCAACAGCAGATCGAAA
This sequence comes from uncultured Bacteroides sp., assembly GCA_949285075.1. Classification (GTDB taxonomy): domain Bacteria; phylum Bacteroidota; class Bacteroidia; order Bacteroidales; family Bacteroidaceae; genus Bacteroides. The sequence continues at coordinate 48,923 of CASDXF010000011.1, forward strand.
TAGACCTTCTGAAAAAGGAGCTGACGGATATAAAATACGACGCCCTGACACGTAGCTCGGAGCTGATGGAAAGAAGCCGCCAGTCGCGCATAGAAGAATACATCTCAAGCAAGGAAAGCGACTTGCAGACATCTACCAACCCTCCGTACTTAATCGAATAGGGTAAGCGTAAACAGTAGATAAACATTGATTGGTTTCATTTGAAAGGAATAGATTGTGACTGTTAACAAAAAAAACATAATGAACCGCTACTTCTTCGTCGTCCTCATGATGGCGTTGGTAGGAATAGCGATTATCGTCAAGGCCATTATCACCATGTCCGCCGAGAGGCAATACTGGCAGGACGTGGCCAACCGGTTTGTCAAGGAGAACGTGACCGTAAAGCCAAACCGCGGCAACATCATCTCCTCCGACGGAAAGCTGATGGCAAGCTCGCTCCCGGAATACAAGATATACATGGACTTCATGTCAGGGGAGAAAGACGAAAAGAAAAGAGCGAAAGACCAAGCCAGACGGGACTCTGTCCTTACCGCTAACCTTGACTCCATCTGCCGAGGCCTGCACCGCATATTCCCGGACAAGAGCGCGGCGGAATTTAAGGCGCACCTGAAGAAAGGACGCAAGGCGAAAAGCCGCAACTACCTGATTTATCCCAAACGCATCTCGTATATCCAATATAAAGAGGTAAAGCAATTGCCCGTATTCCGCTTGAGCCGGTACAGGGGCGGATTCATCGAGGTGGCGTACAACCAACGCAAGAAGCCTTTCGGCTCTTTGGCCGCGCGGACCTTAGGGGACGTATACGCCGACGCCTCTAAAGGAGCGAAGAACGGAATAGAACTGGCCTTCGACACCATTTTAAGGGGAACGGACGGAATCACGCACCGCCAAAAGGTGATGGACAAGTACCTGAACATAGTAGACGTACCGCCGGTAGACGGCTGCGACTTAATCACCACCATTGACGTGGACATGCAGGATATATGCGAAAAGGCGTTGGTGGATAAGCTAAAAGAGCTAAACGCCAGCGTGGGCGTAGTCGTGTTAATGGAAGTACAGACCGGAGAAGTTAAGGCTATCGTCAACATGACGAGAGGAAACGACGGCGAATATTACGAGATGCGCAACAACGCCATCAGCGATATGATGGAGCCGGGGTCAACCTTCAAAACCGCCTCTATCATGGTAGCTCTGGAGGACGGGAAAGTCACCCCGGACTATATCGTAGATACAGGAAACGGACAAAAGCCCATGTACGGTCGCGTGATGAGAGACCACAATTGGCATAGAGGAGGCTATGGGAAATTAACGGTAACCGAAATCTTAGAGGTGTCGTCCAATGTCGGCGTATCCTGCATCATCGACGAATTCTATAAGAAAGACCCGCAAAAATTCGTAGACGGCCTGAAACGCATGAGCATAGACCAACCGCTCCATCTGCAAATAGCGGGAGAAGGCAAGCCTAACATAAAAGGGCCTCAAGAACGCTATTTCGCCAAGACAACGCTGCCGTGGATGAGCATCGGATATGAAACGCAAATCCCTCCCATCAACATATTGACCTTTTACAACGCCATCGCAAACAGCGGCGTATCCGTACGTCCCAAATTCGTAAAAGCCGCGGTTAAAGACGGAGAAACAGTAAAGGAATATCCCACGGAGGTTATCAATCCTAAAATATGCTCGGACAAGACACTGGCCCAGATACAAGAGATACTGCGTAAGGTGGTGAGCGAAGGGTTAGCGAAGCCGGCCGGAAGCAAACAATTTCACGTATCCGGCAAGACCGGCACGGCTCAAATCTCTCAGGGAGCGGCCGGTTACAAAACGGGAAGAACGAACTACTTGGTCAGCTTTTGCGGCTATTTCCCGTCTGAAGCGCCAAAGTACAGCATGATTGTTTCCATCCAAAAGCCGGGACTTCCCGCCTCAGGAGGCCTGATGGCGGGAAGCGTATTCAGCAAAATAGCGGAAAGAGTATACGCCAAAGAGCTGCGGTTACCTTTAACCGCGGCAATCGACACAAACAGCGTCGTCATCCCCAACGTAAAGGCCGGAGAATTGAGAGAGGCGAAACTGGTACTAGACGAGCTGAACATTAAGACAAAAGGCGACGTTGACTTCTCGTCCAAAGAAGTATGGGGCAAGGCGCACGCGGAAGCGAAAGCGGTCGCGCTAGAAAGCCATAGCAATATGCGAAACTTCGTTCCAAACGTCGTCGGCATGGGAGCGAAGGACGCTGTATACCTGTTAGAAAGCAGAGGACTAAAGGTCCATCTAGTCGGAGCCGGCAAAGTGAGACATCAATCAATCGCCAACGGAACAACCGTGAAAAAAGGACAGACAATCACATTGGAACTAAGATAAATAAGAATCAGACAAAGAAACGGATAAAGACAAGAACAAATGATATTAGAGAAATTATTAGAAACAATAAAGATAGAAAGAATACTCGGCACGGCAAACCGAGACATTAATGGAGTAAATATAGACTCTCGCTTAATAGAGCCCGGGCATTTGTTTATAGCCGTGCATGGAACGCAGACCGACGGCCACGCTTACATTCCCGCGGCCATCGAGAAAGGAGCCATCGCCATTCTTTGTGAAGATATGCCCCAAGAGATAAAAAAAGACATTACTTATATACAAGTAAAAGACAGCGAAGAGGCGATAGGGAAAGTTGCTACCGTGTTCTACGGTGACCCGACCTCAAAATTAGACTTGGTAGGCGTAACGGGAACTAACGGCAAGACCACAATCGCTACCTTATTATATCAGATGTTCCGCCGCTTCGGATATAAGGTAGGCTTAATTTCTACTGTGTGCAATTACATTGATGACGAAGCAATCCCTACGGAGCACACTACTCCTGACCCAATAACGCTAAACCGCCTGCTAGGAAAGATGGCGGACGAAGGATGCAAATACGCCTTCATGGAAGTAAGTTCTCACTCTATCGCGCAAAAGCGCATCAGCGGCTTAAGATTCGCGGGTGGAATTTTCACTAACCTGACAAGAGACCATCTCGATTACCACAAAACGGTAGAAAACTATCTAAAAGCCAAAAAGAAATTCTTCGATGATATGCCCAAAAACGCATTCTGTCTTACCAACTTGGATGACAGGAACGGGTTGGTTATGACGCAAAATACGAGGGCCAAAGTATATACCTACTCATTAAGAGGACTCAGCGATTTCAAGGGACGGATACTGGAATCTCATTTTGAAGGAATGTTACTCGACTTCAACAATCACGAACTGGCCGTCCAATTTATTGGCAAATTCAACGCGTACAATCTCTTGGCCGTATTCGGCGCAGCCACGCTGCTCGGCAAGAAAGAAGAGGAAGTCTTAGTGGCGCTAAGCGCCTTGCGCCCCGTCACGGGACGGTTTGAGGCTATCCGCTCAGCAAAAGGCTTTACCGCTATCGTAGACTATGCGCATACGCCGGACGCACTCGTCAATGTATTGAGCGCCATTCATGGCATACTCGAAGGTAAAGGAAAAGTCATAACCGTAGTAGGGGCCGGAGGCAACCGCGATAAAGGAAAGAGACCGATTATGGCCAAAGAAGCGGCAAAGGGAAGCGACCGTCTGATTATCACCTCCGACAATCCGAGGTTTGAAGAACCTCAGGACATCATCAACGACATGTTGGCCGGACTTGATTCCAGCGACATGAAAAAAACGCTCAGCATCGTAGACCGAAAAGAAGCTATACGTACCGCCTGCCTACTGGCTGAAAAGGGAGACGTTATTCTCGTTGCCGGAAAAGGACATGAGAATTATCAGGAAGTGAAAGGAGTAAAGCACCATTTTGACGACAAGGAAGTATTAAACGAATTTATAAATTAGAGCATTTACGCGCATCATGTTGTATTATTTATTTGAATGGTTGAATAAACTAAACGTTCCCGGAGCCGGAATGTTTAGCTATACATCTTTCAGAGCACTGATGGCTGTCATTCTCGCCCTGCTCATCTCCAGCATATGGGGAGACAGGTTCATCGAGTTACTGAAGCGGAAACAAATCACAGAAACTCAGCGTGACGCTAAGGTCGATCCTTTCGGAGTTCAGAAAGTGGGCGTGCCAAGCATGGGGGGAGTCATCATCATTGTAGCCATACTTATTCCCTGCCTCTTATTAGGCAAGCTCCACAACACTTACATGATTCTGATGCTGATTACTACTATATGGCTAGGCTCGTTAGGATTCGCCGACGATTATATCAAGATTTTCAAAAAAGACAAGGAAGGTCTGCACGGTAAATTTAAGATTATTGGCCAAGTGGGTTTAGGACTCATCGTAGGACTTACGTTATACCTTAGCCCAGATGTCGTAATCAGGGAAAACATCGAAGTGCATAAGCCGGGGCAAGAAATGGAAGTAGTACACGGAAGCAATGACATAAAATCTACCAAAACGACCATTCCCTTTTTCAAAAGCAACAATCTCGACTATGCGGATTTAGTGGGTTTCATGGGCAAGCATGCGCAAACTGCCGGATGGATACTATTCGTCATTATCACGATATTTGTAGTAACCGCAGTCTCTAACGGCGCCAACCTGAACGACGGAATGGATGGAATGGCCGCCGGAAATTCGGCTATCATCGGAGTCACATTGGGTATATTGGCTTACGTCTCCTCACACATCGAATTCGCTAGCTACTTGAACATCATGTATATCCCGGGGTCGGAAGAGCTTGTCATTTTTATCTGCGCCTTTATCGGCTCACTGATTGGTTTCCTATGGTATAACGCTTATCCGGCGCAGGTATTCATGGGAGATACGGGAAGCCTGACTATCGGAGGAATCATCGCGGTATTCGCAATCATCATACATAAGGAATTATTAATTCCTATTCTATGCGGCGTATTCTTGGTCGAAAATCTTTCGGTAATTTTGCAACGTTTCTACTACAAAATGGGAAAACGGAAAGGCGTAAAGCAACGCTTGTTTAAGCGAACACCCATTCATGACCATTTCCGCACTTCCATGAGCCTGATAGAGACAGGGTGTAGTGTAAAGTTCACTAAGCCGGACAGATTGTTTCATGAAGCGAAAATCACCGTTCGGTTCTGGATTGTAACCATTGTGTTAGCCGCCATAACTATTATTACGTTAAAAATACGATAAAGACGACGCGGCGTACAAGCTTTTGCTACAAGTGCTTGCAGGTCGCCGAAAATTAAATCCAAAACTTGTAGCGCAATATCGGTCATACGAATTTCATAAGGCCTATAACTATTCAAAGAAATATGAACAGAATTGTTATTTTAGGAGCGGGCGAAAGCGGAACGGGAGCAGCCGTCTTAGCAAAAGCCAAAGGATTCGACACATTCGTATCGGATATGTCCGCCATTAAGGACAAATACAAGGAGCTATTAAACAGCCGTCACATCGAATGGGAGGAAGGACGCCACACAGAGGAGCTTATCCTTAACGCCGACGAGGTAATAAAAAGTCCGGGAATACCCAACGAAGCTCCCATCATCCTGAAACTAAAGGAGCAGGGAACCCCTATCATTTCGGAAATCGAATTTGCCGGACGCTATACCGACGCTAAAATGATTTGCATCACCGGCTCTAACGGAAAGACAACCACCACTTCCTTGATTTATCACATATTCAAGAGTGCGGGACTGAACGTTGGATTAGCGGGAAACATCGGCAAAAGCCTCGCTCTTCAAGTGGCTGAGGAACAACACGACTATTATGTAATAGAATTGAGTTCTTTCCAATTGGACAACATGTATAACTTCCGTGCGAACATAGCCGTACTAATGAACATAACCCCCGACCATCTGGACCGCTACGACCACTGCATGCAGAACTACATCGACGCAAAGTTCCGCATCACGCAAAATCAGACTCCAGATGACGCCTTCATCTTCTGGAACGACGACCCCATCATTAAGAGAGAACTCGCCAAACATGGCCTGAAGGCTCACTTATATCCTTTCGCCGCCGTGAAAGAGGATGGAGCCATCGCTTATGTAGAAGACAATGAAGTGAAGATAACAGAGCCTATTTCCTTCAACATGGAACAAGAAGAATTGGCTTTGACCGGACAGCACAATCTATACAACTCACTGGCCGCAGGCATTTCCGCTAACTTAGCCGGAATCACGAAAGAAAACATCCGAAAGGCTTTAGCCGATTTCAAGGGAGTAGAACACAGGCTAGAAAAAGTCGCGCGAATAGGGGGAGTCTACTTCATCAACGACTCAAAGGCGACTAACGTCAACTCTTGTTGGTATGCCCTGCAAAGCATGACGACCAAAGTAGTGCTGATTCTAGGCGGTAAGGATAAAGGGAATGATTATACGGAAATAGAGGAATTGGTACGCGAGAAATGCTCTGCGCTCGTATTTCTCGGGTTACATAACGAAAAGCTGCATTCGTTCTTCGATCGGCTCGGGCTTCCAACGGCTGACATACACACCGGAATGAAGGATGCCGTAAAAGCCGCCTATAAACTAGCCAAGAAAGGGGAAACAGTGCTGCTAAGTCCTTGCTGCGCCTCTTTCGACCTATTCAAGAGCTACGAAGACCGTGGCGACCAGTTTAAGAAATACGTGAGAGAATTATAACAACCGCAAAAAATAGACAGTCGTGGATTTACTGAGAAAGATATTCAAGGGAGACAGGGTAATATGGATTATTTTCTTTTGTCTCTGCCTCATCTCCATCATCGAGGTGTTCAGCGCGGCATCGACGCTGACCTATAAAAGCGGAGACCATTGGGAGCCCATCACGGAGCATTTTGTCCTCCTGATGGTAGGAGCGGTAATCGTCATACTTGTTCACAACATTCCTTACAAGTGGTTCCAAGTATTCCCGCTGTTTCTGCTTCCCGTGTCCATTTGCCTGCTCGCCTTTGTCATGTTAGCGGGAATCATTACGGGAGACCGGGTGAACGGAGCTGCCCGATGGATGTCGCTCATGGGCATCCAGTTCCAACCTTCGGAGATAGCGAAAATGGCCATCATCATCTTTACCGCCTTCGTCTTGTCTAAGGGACAGGACGAAAAGGGCGCAAGTCCTAAAGCGTTTAAACACATCATGATAGCCACGTGCATTGTCTGCGGGTTGATTCTGCCGGAGAACTACTCTACCGGGGTGCTGCTCTTCTTCACCGTCTACGTCATGATGATTATCGGAAGAATATCGGCCAAAAAACTATTACTTTTAGGCGGAGGGATAGCGGCGTTCGTCATCCTATTCGTCTCTTTCTTGTTGGCAACGCCCAACAAGACGTTGGAAGGTATCCCTATGGGACACCGTTTCACTACGGTAAAGGCCCGTATTCAGGATTTCGTGAATAAAGAGAAAGTACCCGCCGCCAAGTTCGACATAGACGGAGACGCTCAAGTGGCGCACGCCCGCATCGCCGTGGCCTCTTCCGAACTGATTGGCAAAGGACCGGGAAACTCCGTGCAGCGCGACTTCCTGAGTCAAGCGTTCTCCGACTTCATTTACGCCATCATCATCGAGGAGTTGGGACTGGCGGGCGGCATATTCGTCGTGTTCCTGTACATTTGTCTGCTCATCCGCGTGGGGCGTATCGCCCAAAAGTGCGACCGTACTTTCCCCGCCTTCCTTGTGCTTGGCATAGGCCTGCTGCTTGTCATTCAAGCCTTGTTCAACATGATGGTGGCCGTAGGACTGGCTCCTGTCACCGGACAGCCCCTGCCGCTCATCAGTAAAGGAGGAACGTCCACGTTCGTCAACTGCGCCTATATAGGCATGTTGCTGAGCGTCAGCCGATACACCGCGCAAGTAGAGGAGCGCAAGGCGAAAGAAGAGGCCGCGCGACAGGCACAAGCCCTGCTCGAAGCGTCACCGGAGCCTCAAGCGGCGGCCGAGCCAACCGCGAAGATGTTGAACAGCGACGAGAAATTCGAATAAGAACATGAACAAGAACAACAATATCACCACAAGCAAGAACGGGGCCAACCCTCTTCGGATAATCATCAGTGGAGGAGGGACGGGAGGACATATCTTCCCCGCCGTGGCCATCGCCAACGCCATAAGGGAACTGCGCCCGGACGCGAGGATTCTCTTCGTCGGAGCTGAAGGACGAATGGAGATGCAACGGGTGCCCGACGCGGGATACGAGATTATAGGGCTTCCCGTAGCCGGATTCGACCGCAAGCGTTTATGGCGGAACATAGGCGTATTGGTCAAGCTAATGCGCAGCCAATGGAAGGCGCGCCGCGTCATCAAGAGCTTCCGCCCTCAGGTAGCGGTAGGCGTGGGAGGATACGCCAGCGGCCCTACCCTGAAAACCGCCGGAATGATGGGTATCCCGACGCTCATTCAAGAGCAGAACTCATACGCCGGGGTGACCAACAAGCTGTTGGCGAAGAAGGCGAGGAGCATCTGCGTGGCCTACGAGGGCATGGAGAAGTTCTTCCCGGCGGACAAGATTATCCTGACCGGGAACCCCGTCAGGCAGAACCTTACGGAGAAAACGGTCACGAAGGAGGAGGCGCTGCGGACCTTCCGCCTGAAAGAGGGAAAGAGGACGATACTGATTATCGGAGGAAGCTTAGGAGCGCGCACCATCAACAATACGCTGATGGCCGGACTCCCGCTCATAAAGCAGGAAGACGACACGCAATTCATCTGGCAGACGGGCAAGTACTACTACCCGCAGGTGACGGAAGCGGTGCGCGAGGCCGGCTCGCCCTCCAACCTGTACGTCACCGACTTCATCAAGGACATGGCTTCCGCGTACGCCGCGGCCGACTTGGTCATTTCGCGGGCCGGAGCGGGCTCCATCTCTGAATTCTGCCTGCTGAGGAAACCCGTCATCCTTGTCCCCTCGCCCAACGTGGCCGAAGACCATCAGACGAAGAACGCCTTAGCGCTGGTAAACAAGGGAGCCGCCATCTACGTGAAAGACAGCGAGGCCGGTGACAGGCTACTGCGGACGGCGATAGAGACCGTAGGCGACGAACGGAAACTAAAGGAGCTGAGCGAGAACATAGCTAAGTTAGCGCTGCCCGACTCCGCGCGAATCATCGCCCAAGAAGCGATAAGGCTCGCGGAAGAGCACGGCGCGTCAAGTAAATAACCCTAAAGAGAGAGAACAATGAACATAGACAACATAAAGTCGGTATACTTCGTAGGAGTGGGCGGAATAGGCATGAGCGCATTGGCCCGCTACTTCCTTTCCAAAGGCAAGACGGTGGCCGGATACGACCGCACTCCCACCGAACTGACCAAAAGCCTCATCGTGGAAGGGGCGCGGATTCATTACGACGAGAGCGTGGAGCTGATACCCGAGGCGTGCAGGGACAAGGAGACCACACTGGTGGTGCTGACTCCCGCCGTCCCGCGGGAGCACGCCGAGCTGACCTACTTCCGCGACAACGGCTTCGAGATACAGAAGCGGGCGCAGGTGTTGGGCGAAATCACCCGGTCGACCAAAGGGCTATGCGTGGCGGGAACGCACGGCAAGACAACCACCTCGACGATGCTCGCCCACCTGATGCGGCAATCGCACGTGGAGTGCACGGCGTTTCTCGGAGGCATCTCGCAGAACTACGGTACCAACCTGCTGCTCTCGCAGAAAAGTCCCTACACGGTCATCGAGGCGGACGAGTTCGACCGCTCGTTCCACTGGCTGTCGCCCTACATGTCCGTCATCACGGCCACCGACCCCGACCATCTGGACATCTACGGCACGAAGGAGGCTTACCTTGAAAGCTTCGAGCACTACACCACCCTCATCCAGCCGGGAGGCGCGCTGATTATCCACAAGGGCATCGAGCTTCAGCCCAAGATGCGGAAGGGAGTCAGCGTATACACCTATTCGAGGGAGGAGGGCGACTTCCACGCCGAGAACATCCGCGTAGGGAACGGCGAAATCCTCATCGACTTCGTCGCTCCGGACACGAGAATCAGCGACATCCGCCTCGGCGTGCCCGTCAGCGTCAACATCGAGAACGGAGTAGCGGCTATGGCGGTGGCCCACCTGAACGGCGTGACCGACGAGGAAATCAGGCGAGGCATGGCCTCCTTCCGCGGGGTGGAACGCCGCTTCGACTTTAAGATAAGGACCGACCGCGTGGCGCTGCTCAGCGACTACGCCCACCATCCCGCCGAAATCAGGCAGAGCGTGCAGTCGGTCAGGGAGCTGTACAGGAACAGGAAAATCACGGCGGTATTCCAACCGCACCTCTATACGCGGACGAGGGACTTCTACCAAGAGTTCGCCGACAGCCTCTCGCTACTGGACGAGGTGATACTGACGGACATCTATCCCGCCCGCGAACGGCCGATTCCCGGCGTAAGCAGCCAACTGATTTACGACCATCTGCGGCCGGGCATCGAGAAGAGCATCTGCCGCAAGGAAGAGCTGCTCAACACGCTAAAGGAAAAGGACATCGAGGTGCTGATAATCTTAGGGGCCGGAGACATAGACAACTACGTCCCCGAAATCGCCAAGATGATGAAAGAGAAAATGGAGGGGTGTCACAGCCTCGTGTGAGACGGTGTCACAGCCTCGTGTGAGACGGTGTCATAGCCTCGTGTGAGGCGGTGTCATAGCCTCGTGTGAGACGGTGTCATAGCCTCGTGTGACAACCCATCATATTTCTCGAAGAGTGAAAAGCGAAAGAGAAAGGAACTAAAAATACGGAAGAGTCATGATAAAGAAAATCTTTCTGTTCATCGTCATGGTGGCGCTTACGGCCTACCTCGCCATAGCCGTGACCGCCTTCAACCGTCAGCCGGCGGACCAGACCTGCCGCGACGTGGAGCTGGTGATAAAGGATACCGCGTACGCCGGATTCATCACCAAAGAAGAGCTGAAAACCATGCTCCGCCGAAAGGGCATCTACCCCATCGGCAAGAAGATGGAGCGCATATCGACCAAGACACTGGAGAAGGTGCTCGGCGCGCATCCGCTCATCGACGAAGCGGAATGCTACAAGACGCCGAGCGGAAAGGTCTGCGCCGAGGTAACCCAGCGCGTCCCGCTGCTGCGCGTCATGAACGACAAGGGCGAAAGCTACTACCTCGACAACAAGGGAACCATCCTCCCGCCCGAAGCGAAATGCGTCGCCCACCGCGCGATTGTCACGGGAAACGTAGAAAAGTCGTTTGCAATGAGGGATTTATACAAGTTTGGTGTATTTTTGCAGAACAATACGTTCTGGAACGCCCAGATAGAACAGGTGCACGTCCTGCCCAACCACACGGTGGAGCTGATTCCGCGGGTGGGAGACCACACCATCTACCTCGGCAAGCTGGAACGCTTCGAGGACAAGCTGTCGCGCCTGAAGGCCTTCTACCGGAAAGGACTCAATCAGGTAGGATGGAACAAATACTCGCGCATCAGTCTGGAATTCGACAACCAGATTATCTGCACGAAACGGGAAAACTAAAGGAACTAAAGATAGTAAAGATATGGCAACAACAGAATTTATCGCCGCGATAGAGCTCGGCTCGTCGAAGATAGCCGGCGCAGCCGGAAAAAGGAAAAGCGACGGGAGCATGGAGATTCTCGCCTACGCGCAAGAGGACTCCTCCTCCTTCATACGCAAGGGAGTAATCTTCAACTTGGACAAGACGGCGCAAAGCCTGACTTCCATCATCAACAGGCTGGAGGGCGAGCTGAGCGGCCCGACAATAGCCAAAGTCTACGTCAGCATAGGCGGACAATCGCTGCGCACCGTACGCAACACGGTGGCGCGCAATCTGGAGGAAGACACCATCATATCGGAAGAGCTCATCAACGCCATCGGCGACGAGAACGTGGCCATCCCGGTAGTCGACATGGACATACTGGACGTGGCCCCGCAAGAATACAAGGTAGGCAACAGCCTTCAGGCCAACCCCGTGGGACTGATGGGCAGCCACATCGAGGGACGTTTCCTCAACATCGTGGCCCGCTCGTCCATCCGGAAGAATCTGGAGCACTGCTTCCGGCAGGCGGACATCGACATCGCCGAGATACTCATCTCGCCACTGGTCACGGCCAACGCCGTACTGACCGAAAGCGAGCGAAGGTCGGGATGCGCGCTCGTCGACTTCGGAGCCGACACCACCACCATCTCCGTCTATAAGAACAATATCCTGCGCTTCCTCACCGTACTGCCTTTGGGCGGAAACAGCATCACCCGCGACATCGCCACGCTGCGCATGGAGGAGGAAGAGGCCGAGCGGCTGAAAAAGGCCTACGGCGACGTGTTCTACGAGGAAGAGAACGGCGACGCGCCGGCCACCTGCGCGCTGGAGGACGAAAGCCGCAGCATAGAACTGCACAACCTGAACAACATCATCGAGGCGAGGGCCGACGAGATTACCGCCAACGTATGGAACCAGATTCAGCAGTCAGGCTACGAGGACAAGCTGTTGGCGGGCATCGTCATCACGGGCGGAGCCGCCAACCTGAAGAACTTGGACGAGATGTTGCGCAAGCGCAGCAAGATGGACAAGATACGCATGGCAAGACAACCCCGCAACACCATTCACGCCTCCGACACGATACTGAAGAAAGACGGCTCGCAGAACACGCTGTTCGGACTGCTCTTCGAGGGACGGGAGAACTGCTGTAAGGTAGACACGACCCAACAGCCGGCACAAGGCGACCTGTTCGAGGACGACCCGACGCTGACGATACAAAAGAAGCCGGAAGAGAATGAAACGAAACCGGTAAAGGACAACGGGGACAAGGGAGGAAAGAAACCGGATAAACCAAAACCGGAAAAGCCCAAAGGCCCAAACTGGATTGACCGTATGTTCGGCAAGCTGCCTGACATATTCCAAGACGACGAAATGAAATAATCAAAAACATATACGCTGTATGGACGAGATAGCACAATTCGATTTTCCCACCGATTCACCGAAGATTATCAAGGTAATCGGCGTAGGCGGTGGCGGCTGCAACGCCGTCGACCATATGTACAGAGAAGGCATAGAAGGCGTGGCGTTCATGGTGTGCAACACCGACTCGAAGGCACTGAACGACTCCCCCGTACCCTCAAAGCTGCAACTCGGCAGGGGACTGGGAGCGGGCAACAAGCCGGAAGCGGGGCGCGAGGCGGCCGAAAACGCCATCGACGAGATTAAGGAGAGGCTAAGCGACGGCACCATGATGGTGTTCATCACCGCGGGCATGGGAGGCGGAACGGGCACGGGAGCCGCGCCGGTCATCGCCCGGGTAGCCAAAGAGATGGGCATCCTGACCGTAGGCATCGTCACCATCCCCTACCAATGGGAGGGCGACAAGAAGATTGACCAAGCGCTAGACGGCGTGGAGCAAATCAGCCAATACGTAGACGCGCTTATCGTCATCAAGAACGACAAGCTGAGCGAGATATACGGAGAGATGGAGTTCGAGGGAGCGTACGACCGGGCGGACGACATCGTGCTCGACGCGGCCAAGAGCATAGCGGACATCATCACCATGCACGGTAAGATTAACCTCGACTTCAACGACGTATGCACCATACTCCGGGACGGCGGCGTGGCCATCATGGGAACGGGCTACGGCAGCGGAGAAGGCCGGGTAACGAAGGCCATACTGGATGCGCAGACCTCGCCGCTGCTGAACAACAACGACATCTTCAACGCCAAGAAGGTGGCCTTCTGCATCTCGTACAGCTCGCAAAGCCAACTGATGATGAACGAGATGGAAGAGGTGAAGGAGTTCATGAGCCGGTTCAACCGGGACATCGAGACGAAACACGGCGTGGAGAAGGACGAGTCGCTGGGAGAGAAGGTAAAGATTACGCTACTCGCCACGGGATTCGGTATGCAGGACATCCACTACAAGCAACTGGACGACCGCATCGCCGCGCGCACCGAGGAGGAACTGGAGAAAATCGCCGAGGAAGAGGAACGCAAGCGGAATCGGCGTGAACGATACTACGGCCCCGAAATCAACAGCAGTCAACCGCGCACAAGGCGGAGGCACATCTACCTCTTCAATAGCGAAGACTTGGACAACGACGACATCATCGCTATGGTGGAGGACTCGCCTACTTACCTGCGCGACAAGACGGCGCTCAGCAAGATAAAGACGAAAGCGAACCTCGAAGAGGAGACGGCGACCGAGGAAGCGAGCGGGCAGAACAGAGTAATCACGTTCTGAACAGACGTTCCGCAACGAGACAAGACAATCGGCAATCATTAAAAACAGAAATACACTATGGATTTATTCAATCGTGTCAGCGAAGACATTAAAAACGCGATGAAGGCGAAGGACAAAGTAGCCCTCGAAACGCTGAGAAACGTAAAGAAGTTCTTTATCGAGGCGAAGACCGCGGCGGGAGCCAACGACACCCTGACGGACGACGCGGCCCTGAAAATCATACAGAAACTCGTGAAGCAAGGCAAGGACGCGGCCGAAATCTACATGGGACAGGGCCGTCAGGACTTGGCCGACGCCGAACTGGCGCAAGTGAAGGTAATGGAAGCCTATCTGCCCAAGCAGCTCTCAGCCGAGGAACTGGAGGCCGCGCTGAAAGAAATCATCGCCGAAGTGGGAGCCACCAGCGGAAAGGACATGGGCAAGGTGATGGGAGTCGCCTCAAAGAAACTGGCGGGACTGGCCGAAGGACGGGCCATCTCCGCTAAGGTAAAGGAGCTGTTGGGCTAAAAGAGACGGACGGCCATCGCAAGAAACGGCGCAATAAGCGCCTGACATACGGGAGCGGCTATTCCTCTACACAAGGAGGGATAGCCGCTTTTCATTTCCGTCCAGACTCATACGGAAAAGCCTTTCCGAGGACGCTTCTCCGGCCTCCATTTGAGGCCCGCACGCCCCTGTCAGGAAGGCCCTTCCCTCCCCGTTGTCAGAAAGCCCTATTTCTCGCGAGCCGCCGCCCTATTTCTCACGAGCCGTAGCCCTATTTCTCACGAGCCGTAGCCCTATCTCTCACGAGCCGTAGCGCCACTTCTCAAATCAAAAAACAGAGAAGGGAAATGGAGCATGGAGCGGGAAGAATCAAGAATAAGGACAAGAGAACCGAAAACGAAGAGAGGAGAACCGAAAGCGGAGGGGCGAAAGGGAAAAAGGGAGCGGGAGAGCCCGCTAATCGAAAAGCTCCTTCAACACCTCGATTGACTTCAGTGGGGGGAAGTCCGGCAAGTGCAGCCGATAATAGTCGTCGATTACCGTCAGGCAGCGGGCGCGCTCCGTGCGGCTCATGCCGAAGAAACGCATCGTCTCGTAGTTCATGCGCATCAGCTGACGCAGCCGCCCCGCCTCGTCGGGAGAGACGTAGAAAGAATGCGATAGGGGGCGGGCGGAAGTGAAGCAGGCGTTGAGCAGGTCGAAATAGTCGCCCTCGTGATAGTTCTCCAGATTCGGATAAAGCCCGAGGAAACGGGAAAGGCGCATCAGGAACACCAGATGAAAATTGGCGAAGCCGGAGACGCACTCGTCCAGCCAAAGGATAGAATGACGCAGATAAGCGAACAGCGACGGGTTCTCCGACTCCCCCCTCGTGGCGCGATAGAGGAACTCGGCCAGAAACAGCGCGATGGCCGCCTTGCGCGGCTCGTAGGGAAGGGTAGAAAAGGGATGGAACGACTTGGCCTCCTTCAGCCGGTAGAGCGAGGCTTTCGGACGAAAGTCCGCCTCGAACTCGATGAAAGACAATGGCTGAAACAGGACGGACTTGACCGCCGCCTTGCGCGAGCGGGGTATCGGGACCAGAAAAGAGGCTCTGCCGGACAGCTCCGTGAACATGTCCACAATGATGGAAGTGTCGTTGTACTTAATCGTATGGAGAACTATTCCTTTCGTCTTCTGCAACATAGCGCAAGATTCTCTGTATTCCGCCGGCAAAACTACAAAAAAAAGCGGTAGCGCCAAACGGGAATCCGGAACGCGGAACGGCCGTCCGGCCCAAGCGAATCCGCAGGCATTATATATAATAAGGTATACGGCACGCCACGCCAAGAGAAAAAGAGTATATAGAGAGAAAAGAATACGGCAACAACAAGCTGCCTATCAATGATTTAAACAAGAGAAAAGCAAATCAGGCGAAACTTTCCGACATTTTTTCCCGCCAATTGTTTGCCAGTTAGAAAAAAGTGCCTACCTTTGCATCCGCAAACAAGAGACAACCCTTGCATCAAGGGAATAAAATGCGGAAACGCAAGCAGCGGATGGCCCGTTCGTCTATCGGTTAGGACGCAAGATTTTCATTCTTGAAAGGGGGGTTCGATTCCCCCACGGGCTACAGGTAAAGAAAATAAAAGAACTAACAAAACAGATTAGTCGAGATGGCAAATCATAAATCATCAGTAAAAAGAATCAGACAAGAAAGAGCGAGAAGACTTCGCAACAGATATTACGCCAAGACCATGCGTAACGCCGTAAGAAAGCTCCGTGCGACAACTGAAAAAGCCGCAGCCGAGAGCATGTTTCCTTATGTAACGAAAATCGTGGACAAGCTAGCCAAGAAGAATGTGATACATAAGAACAAGGCAAGCAACTTGAAGTCCAAGTTGGCGAAGCACATCAACTCCTTGTCTTAATAAAAAGGGTACTTGATATCATAAGATAATAATTTAGATTAGGATGGCCGGGTCTGTGACAGATTCGGCCTTTTTAGCTTGAGGCAGCCTTAACCCCCTCCGGAAAAGGCGCGGAAAAACATATCACCATTCTCTTCATTTTTTTCGGCCCCACCCCTTCGCCAAATCAGCAATTATCACTATATTTGCTCTGTTTTTAAAAGAGTTAGAAAGGCATATATGAGCGAAGAACAAATCACGAACAATGGGTCGTATTCCGCGGACAGCATCCAAGTACTGGAAGGCCTCGAAGCGGTAAGAAAACGCCCGGCGATGTACATTGGCGACATCAGTGTAAAGGGACTCCACCACTTAGTATACGAAATTGTAGACAACTCTATCGACGAGGCGCTGGCCGGATACTGTAACCACATCGAGGTGACCATCAACGAAGACAACTCGATAACCGTACAAGACAACGGACGAGGCATTCCCGTAGATATACATCCTAAAGAGAAGAAATCGGCCCTAGAAGTGGCCATGACCATACTCCACGCGGGAGGTAAGTTCAACAAGGGAACCTACAAAGTGTCCGGCGGTCTGCACGGCGTAGGCATGTCGTGCGTCAACGCCCTGTCTACCCACATGATTACGCAGGTCTTCCGCGACGGAAAGATTTATCAGCAAGAGTACGAGAAGGGAAAGCCGCTGTATGAGGTGAAAGAGGTAGGCGTATCCGACCACACCGGAACCCGGCAGCAGTTCTGGCCCGACGGCAGCATCTTCACCGAGACGGTGTACCGGTACGAGATTCTGGCGGAACGCATGCGCGAGCTCGCCTACCTGAACGCCGGCATCAAGATTACGCTGACCGACCGCCGCGCGCAAAAGGAGGACGGTTCTTTCCGGAGCGAGGTGTTCTACTCGACCGAGGGGCTCCGGGAGTTCGTACGCTACATCGACTCCTCGCGCGAGCATCTCATCAACGACGTAATCTACATCAACACCGAAAAGCAGGGCGTACCCATCGAGGCCGCCATCATGTACAATACTTCCTACACGGAAAACGTTCACTCATACGTAAACAACATCAACACGATTGAAGGAGGAACGCACCTCGCCGGATTCCGCGCCGCACTGACGCGCACGCTGAAGAAATACGCGGAAGACAATAAGATTCTGGAAAAGGCGAAGGTAGAAATCTCTCCCGAAGACTTCCGCGAAGGGTTGACGGCCGTCATCTCCGTAAAGGTAGCCGAACCGCAGTTCGAAGGACAGACGAAAACGAAGTTAGGCAATAGCGAAGTGGCCGGCGCCGTACAGCAGGCGGTGGGCGAGGCGCTGACCTACTATCTGGAAGAACACCCCAAAGAAGCCAAGCAAATCACGGACAAGGTGGTGCTCGCCGCTACGGCGCGCATCGCGGCACGCAAGGCGAGAGAGTCCGTACAGCGTAAAAGCCCCATGACTGGAGGCGGACTCCCCGGAAAACTGGCCGACTGCTCAAGCAAGAATCCTAAGGAGTGCGAGCTGTTCCTTGTCGAGGGAGACTCGGCGGGAGGCTCGGCCAAGCAAGGACGCAACCGCCTGTTCCAAGCCATACTGCCGCTGAGGGGTAAGATTCTGAACGTGGAGAAGGCCATGTGGCACAAGGCGTTCGAAAGCGACGAGGTGAACAACATCATTCAGGCGTTGGGCGTACGCTTCGGACTGGACGAGGAGAACAGTAAGGCCGCCAACATCGACAAGCTGCGCTACGACAAGATTATCATCATGACCGATGCCGATGTCGACGGCTCGCACATCGACACCCTCATCATGACCCTCTTCTTCCGATACATGCCGGAAGTGATATATGGCGGACACCTCTACATCGCCAATCCGCCCCTATACCTCTGCACGAAAGGAAAGGTGAAGCAATACTGCTACGACGACAAGGAGCGGGAGGAATTCATACAGACCTACGGCGAAGGACTGGAGAACAGCGTGCACACGCAGCGGTACAAAGGTTTGGGAGAGATGAACCCTGAACAACTCTGGAGCACGACAATGGACCCGGAAACCCGCAGACTGAAGCAAATCAACATACAGAACGCCGCTGAAGCGGACTACATCTTCTCCATGCTGATGGGCGAGGACGTGGGGCCGCGCCGCACGTTCATCGAGGACAACGCGACGTACGCGAATATCGACGCTTAATCCGCCTCAACACGGCGGGCAAGCGTCTACAAAGATAAAAAGGTGTCGGATAAAGAATCAGTCTTTGCGCCGACACCTTTCTTCGTGTCACGTAATTTATATAACTTTGCCCTTACAAAACAAACTATTTTATCATAAACATTTTATTTCATCATGAAACTACCTATTTATCTGACAGCGGCGGCGCTCCTCTGCTATGGACCTGCTCTAAAGGCCCAAGACAACAAAGGAGACGGCGAGCGAGCGAAAGTGTACGCGGTGGCGGACGCCCACCTCGACACACAGTGGAACTGGGATGTGCAGACAACAATTAAAGAGTACGTGTGGAACACGCTCTCGCGCAACCTTTTCCTGTTAAAGAAATACCCCGACTACATTTTCAACTTTGAAGGGGGAATCAAGTATTACTGGATGAAGGAATACTATCCGACGGAGTACGAACAGATGAAAGAGTTCATCAAGTCCGGCAGATGGCACATAAGTGGCAGTAGCTGGGAGGCGAGCGACGCACTAGTACCTTCCGTTGAATCGGCCATCCGCAACATCATGCTCGGACAGACTTTCTACCGGCAAGAGTTCGGAGCGGAAGGAACGGACATCTTCCTGCCCGACTGCTTCGGCTTCGGCTGGACGCTCCCGACAATCGCCGCCCACTGCGGACTAATCGGGTTCTCCTCGCAAAAACTCGACTGGCGTAACCATCCGTTCTACGGCGACAGCAAGCACCCATTCACCATAGGATTGTGGAAAGGCGTGGACGGCTCGTCCATCATGCTCGCCCACGGATACGACTACGGAAGGCGTTGGGACAATATCGACCTGTCCGAGAACAAGGAGTTGCAGGAGCTCGCCAAGCGTACTCCGCTGAATACGGTCTACCGCTACTACGGAACCGGCGATACGGGAGGCTCTCCCACAATCGGTTCGGTCAACTCGGTGGTAAAGGGCATCAACGGAGACGGTCCGCTCAAGATTATCAGTGCGACCAGTGACCAGTTATACAAATCATACTTACCGTTCGACAAGCATCCTGAACTGCCCGTATTCGACGGAGAGCTCCTGATGGACGTACATGGAACCGGATGCTACACGTCGCAAGCCGCTATGAAGCTGTACAATCGTCAGAACGAACAGCTCGGTGATGCGGCGGAAAGGGCGGCCGTCACGGCGGAAGTGTTGGGCATGGCCGATTACCCGTCCCAATCGCTTACGGAATCGTGGAGACGGTTCATCTTCCACCAGTTCCATGACGACCTGACCGGTACGAGTATTCCTCGGGCATACGAGTTCTCTTGGAACGACGAGCTTATCTCATTGAAACAGTTCTCCGGCATCCTTTCGTCATCGGTTAGCGCCATCGCCGAAAGGATGGACACGCGTGCGAAAGGCACTCCTATTTTAATGTACAACCCGTTAGGCTATGAAGTGACGGACATCGTTGAAGTAGAGGTAGACGCTAAGGCGTTGCCCAAGAGCGTCAGCGCATACAATCACGAAGGAAAGAAAGTAGCCGCCCAACCGGTTTCTTACAGCAACGGAAAGGCGAAGGTGCTGATAGAAGCCACCGTACCGGCTACAGGATACGCCATCTACGACGTGCGCGTCTCTGGCTCGCAGAAGGAAAGTGCACCGAAAGCGGGAGTGCAGAGCATCGAGAACTCCGTATACAAGATTACATTGGACAAGAACGGCGACATCGTTTCCCTGTTCGACAAAGGCAACAACAAGGAGATGGTGAAGGAAGGAAAGGCCATCCGTCTCGCACTGTTCACCAAAAACGAGTCATACAACTGGCCGGCATGGGAGATTATCAAGGAGACGATTGACGCTTCGCCCATCTCCATAACCGACAACGTTCAAATCAGCATGACCGAGGACGGCAAGCTGCGTAAGTCGCTGTGTATCGAGAAGCGATACGGCGAGTCCGTATTCCGCCAATACATCCGTCTGTACGAAGGCGCACAGGCCGACCGCATCGACTTCTACAACGAGATAGACTGGCAAACAACGAACGCCCTGCTGAAAGCGGAATTCCCTCTGAACGTAGAGAACGAGAAAGCGACCTACGACTTAGGCCTCGGAAGCGTAAAGCGGGGTAATAACACCATCACCGCATACGAGGTGTATGCGCAGCAATGGGCCGACCTGAGCGACAAGAGCGGGCAATATGGCGTATCAATCATGAACGACAGCAAGTACGGATGGGACAAGCCGGACAATAACACCATCCGCCTGACGCTGCTGCACACGCCGAAGACCAAAGGCGGCTACGCTTACCAAGACAAGCAGGACTTAGGTTATCATACGTTTACTTACAGCCTCATAGGGCATGCGGGAGAGTTACACAAGCCGGCAGCCGACCAAAGGGCCGGAATCCTGAACCAGCGGATTAAGGCATTCGCCGTCAGCGAACATAAGGGAGACTTGGGCAAATCCTTCTCTCTGCTCTCCTCGAACAACCCGAACGTAGCAATCAAGGCTTTGAAGAAGGCGGAAAGCGGTGACGAATACGTGGTACGCGTCTACGAGACTGAAGGAAAGTCCGCACAAGAGGCGGTACTCACTTTCGCCCGCCCCATCACGGAAGCGGTGACCGCCGACGGAACGGAAAAGACGCTCGGGAAGGCGGCGTTCAGCGGAAAGGAGCTGAAAGTCTCCATCAAGCCGAACGGCGTCAACACGTACAAGGTTAAGCTGACCGCCGACAGCAAGCGGCAGATGGCAAGCGAATCCTTACCGCTCGACTACAACCGCAAGTGCTTCAGTTGGAACGAGTTCAGTTGGGAGGGAAACTTCGCCGACGGATATTCTTACGCCGCCGAACTGGTTCCGGAGAGCATGACCGTGAACCGCATCCCCTTCGAGCTTGAGACGAAAGAAGAGCTGAACGGTATGTCCTGCAAGGGAGACACGCTAAGCATTCCGGCGGGCAAGGGATACAACAAGGTGTACTTACTGGCCGCAGCCGCCACGGAAGACAAGGACCTGACGGCTACCGTACGGGTAGGAAAGTCTGAACAGACCATCAACGTGCCGTCGTACACGGGATTCATCGGGCAATGGGGACACACCGGACACACGACCGGATTCCTGAAGGATGCGGAAATCGCCTATACGGGAACGCACAGGCACTCGTCCGAGGGAGACCACGCCTATGAGTTTACGTATATGTTCAAGCTCGGCATCGACATTCCCGAGGGAGCTACGGAGCTTATCCTCCCTGACAACGACAAAATCGTGGTCTTCGCGGCTACGGCGGTGAAGGAGGAGCAGAAGGCGGCTACGGCGGCCTCTACCCTGTTCCGCACCTCCAACAAGGAGAGCCAAAGCGATGCGGCGGAAGCGGAGAAAGCCAACATCCTGAAGGCGGAGCAAATCATCGCCTACTCGGGATTCACGAACGACAAGGAGAAACCCGCGCTGTTGGTGGACGGTGACGAGAACACCAAGTGGTGCGACATCAGCCGCCTGCCCAACTACGTCGACTTCGACTTGGGCAAGGAGACGGCGATAAGCGGATGGAAGTTGGTGAACGCCGCTCAGGAAAGCGGAAACTACGTGACGGCCACCTGCTTCCTGCAAGGACGGAACTCCACGGACGAGGCGTGGGAGACGCTGGACTTCATCTCCGGAAACAAGCGGAACGTTGTCAAGCGTTCCATCACCGACGGCAAGAAGGTGCGCTACCTGCGACTGATGGTGGCTCAGCCCGTGCAGACACCCGGCGGCTCGGACACGCGCATCTACGAACTTGAGGTGTACGAGTAATCGCTGACCACGGGAGGGCGGCCCCGCCTTCCTAAAGCATAGAGAAACAGTTAACCCCCTATCCTTCCCTCTTGCGGAAAAGGATAGGGGGTTCTTCTTTGCCTCGCCGCGGACAAGGTCTGTCAGATATAGCCCTGCTTCTTCAGCTCCTCGGCGGCAATCTCCAACTCCCGATACCACGCCTCGCCGAACTTGCGTATCAGCGGCTCTTTCAGGAAGCGGTAGACGGGCACGTCCTCCTTCCGTCCCAAGAGCACGGCGGCCTTGCACACGTCCCAACGGTGATAGTTCACCGCCTTGTAAGGGCCGTAGTCGCCGACGCGTATGGGGTAAAGGTGGCACGACACGGGCTTGTAGAAGTCGGTCTTCCCCTCCCGATAGGCTTTCTCTATGGCGCAATAGCAACAGCCTTTCTCGTCGTAGCAGGTAAAGACGCAATCCTTACCGTTGACGATGGAGGTCACCAAGTCGCCCTCCTCATCGGTATAAACCACGCCTTGCCGACTGATGATGTCGCGGGCCTCTTCGGAAAGCTCTTTCCAAATGACGGGCAACACTTCTTCCAGTTTCTCTATCTCGTCCAACTCGACGGGCGCTCCGGCGTCGCCTTCTATACAGCATTCGCCCTTGCAGGCGGAGAGGTCGCAACAGAACCTCTCGCGGAGTATATCCAGACTGACTACCACATCATCTATCTGTAACATATTTATTAAATTGAGAATTGAGAATTAAAAATTGAGAGATACGTAAACCTCGCGTCATTTGTCTAAGCTCTTCTTTACTGACTTGACTATGCTGACCAATAAAGCTACGATTTCGCTGCAGTCCCGCGCTATAGAATTATAGAGCTTTACGTCTAAATAGTTCGTGTCTTTTAAGAGGGACAGCCAGTAAGAGGTCTCATTCGCTTCTTTCAGGGCGATGTTCATCTTGTTCAGGAAATCCGCACGGCTTTGCGCATGGTGGGCTTCCGCTACCAAAGCGCCGATTGCCGTCCCGCTGCGAAGCATCTGCTTGGAAAGGACATACTCCTTTTGAGACTCTGACAAAAAACGATATGCGTTCACTATACGAATAGCAAACGCATACGTTTTAGTTTGGATGACATTATCCTCCTCAATCATCCCATTTTTTAATTCTCAATTTTTAATTTTTACTTTATCAAGTCGCGGCCCGTCATTTCAGCGGGTTGAGCCATGCCCATGATGTGGAGGATAGAGGGAGCCACGTCAGCCAACACGCCGTCGGCCACCTTAGCGTCCTTGTTCTCCGTCACGTACACGAAGGGAACGGGGTTCAGCGAGTGAGCCGTGTTCGGCGTGCCGTCCTCGTTCAGCGCGTGGTCGGCGTTGCCGTGGTCGGCTATGATGATAACCTCGTAGCCCGTCTCCTTAGCGGCCTCTACCGTATCCTTCACGCAGGCGTCGATGGCTACCACAGCCTTCTCGATGGCCTCGTACACGCCGGTGTGTCCCACCATGTCGCCGTTGGCGTAGTTCACCACGATAAAATCGTACTTGTCTTCCTTGATGGCGGCCACCAGTTTGTCCTTCACCTCGTAGGCGCTCATCTCCGGCTTCAGGTCGTAGGTAGGCACCTTAGGCGACGGCACGAGGATACGGTCCTCGCCCTCGTAGGGAGTCTCCCGTCCGCCGTTGAAGAAGAAGGTCACGTGAGCGTACTTCTCCGTCTCGGCGATGTGCAGCTGCTTCTTTCCGTTGGCCGACAGGTACTCGCCCAGCGTGTTGACCACGTTCTCCTTGTCGAAGAGGATATGTACCCCCTTGAACGAAGCGTCGTACGGAGTCATGCAGTAGTATTGCAGTCCCGGGATGGTGTTCATGCCCTGCTCCGGCATATCCTGCTGCGTCAGCACGATGGTCAGCTCCTTCGCCCGGTCGTTGCGGTAGTTGAAGAAGATTACCACGTCGCCCTCCTTGATGGTTCCGTCGAAGTTGGCGTTGTTAATCGGCTTGATGAACTCGTCGGTCACGCCCTCGTCGTATGACTCCTGCATAGCCTTCACCATGTCGGTGGCCTGCTTGCCCTTGCCGCTCACCAGCAGATCGTAAGCCTCCTTCACGCGTTCCCAACGCTTGTCGCGGTCCATCGCGTAGAAGCGTCCCACGATAGAGGCGATTTTCCCGGCCGACTGTTCGCAGTGCGCGGTCAGTTGCTCGATGAATCCCTTTCCGCTCTTCGGGTCCGTGTCGCGGCCGTCCATGAAGCAGTGTATATAGGTTTGCTCTATGCCGTATTCCTTAGCGATGTCGCAGAGCTTGAAGAGGTGGTCAAGCGAGCTGTGCACCCCACCGTTAGAGGTCAGCCCCATGAGGTGTACGCTCTTGCCGTGCTCTTTCGCGTACGAGAAGGCCGAAACGACCTCGGGATTCTTCAGGATGCTGCCGTCGGCGCAGGCGCGGTTGATTTTCACCAAGTCTTGGTAGACGATGCGTCCCGCCCCGATGTTCAGGTGTCCCACCTCGGAGTTACCCATCTGTCCGTCAGGCAGTCCCACGTTCTCGCCGCTCGCCTGCAACTGCGAGTGCGGATAGGTGTTCAGCAGATAGTCCCAGTACGGAGTGGGTGTGTTAAAGATTACGTCGTCTTTCTTGCGGTCACCGATTCCCCAACCGTCAAGAATCATTAAAAGAGCTTTCTTAGCCATATTATTTCAATAATTAATAAGTTATCTCTGATTTCCGAGCGCGAAGGTACTAAAAAGTTAAGAACGGGGAAGTTTAATCTATGTTAAGCCAGAAGAGTGCACGCACCCGATACGGAAAGATTTCTTTACCTTGCGCTCGTAACAGACCGCCCTACGGCTCGCGACAGACAGCCCTACGGCTCATGAGAAACAGGGCAGCGGCTCGCGAGAAATAGGGCTACGGCTCAAGGGCGAAAGCCGATATTGATAATCAACGAGTTAGCGAAGGCCGTCAGCCCGCGGCGAGCAAACGGATTCATGACTAAGGTAAACCCAAAGATAAAAGGCATGAAAGCAATCTTACTGGGCCTCTCGCTCCTGCTGTGTGGAGCGGTAAACGCGGAGGCCGCGGCGGAAAGGCCGCCCATAAAAGCGCAGCGCGCGAACACGAACGTGGAGAATACACTCACGCTGCCAGAAAGTGTGAAAGGCAACTGGTTTGGCGAAGACGGCTTCAACAAGTGGACGTACGGGGTGTACGACTCCGTGACCATCATGGACAACCGGATATACACCAACCTCAACGTCCGGCAGAAAGGCAAGCGGATTGAGCTGACCATCAGGGAGAAGGGCGGAGAAGAGACCGTCAGCCTGACACTGGAACCCCGGAAGGACGGCGGATGCCGGATAAAGAAGGAGGGGGAGAAGAAAAGGAACTACACCCGCGAGAGCCGGGCAAGCAAGACTCCGGACAACGAGCCGGACTTCGAGCGGTTCATGACGCGGGACACGGCGACGCTGCAAGGCTACCTCGACGGGTACGGCCCGGAGGCGGGATTCGCCAGCGGCATGGTCTATCTGCGCGACAGATTCAGTGACGAATACACGCCCACCGTGATAGAGATAGCTCCCGACGGCAGCTTCTCGGGCAAACTTCCCCTGAACCATCCCATAGAGGACTACATGAAGGTGGGCGAAAAGTGGATTCCGTTCTACGTGGAGCCGGGACAGACGCTGACGCTCTACGTTAG
>CASDXF010000012.1 GCA_949285075.1 uncultured Bacteroides sp.
ATCGGTTTCCTTGAGGAACTGTTGGATGCCGAGTGGAATATGGCGGAAAAAGGAAAGAAGGTTGAAAATCAAATCACTAAGTAACGCGTCAGCCCTGCTGCCGTTAGCTACCTAACAAAGGCGAAGAAAGAGAGTAAGATAAGAGCCAATCTCTCCTTGAAAAGGCATGGAATGACGCTTGAGGTTTTTAGCGGGAGTTCTCAAAATAAACCCGAGCAAAATTTAAACAGACTCTTAGACTGGCTCTTAAATACTCTGCCGGTACTACAGATTGTATGTTCAGATTAGTCGGAAGAGTGGCTAAATTGTTCACGGAAAGGATGCTGTAGAACAATTTAAATAGGCCATAAAATAAAAAAATAGCGGATAAATGCGAACACATTTGCATTTTTTGTATCTTCGTGCGCTAAAATGGTGATAGAAAGAAAATAAATAATAAACATAAAAATGTATTAACTAAAATGGCAACATTACAAAAAATTAGATCGAAAGGACTTTTATTGACTGCTATTATTGGCTTGGCGCTGTTTGCTTTTATTGCGGGAGATGCATGGCAAGTGTTGCAGTCGCATCAGATGCGGGATGCGGGTGAGATTGACGGAGAGGCGATATCTGCTCAGGATTTTCAGAAAATGGTAGAGGAATATACTGAGGTAGTCAAGCTTTCGCGTGGATTGCCTTCCTTGACGGATGAGCAGGCCAATATGGTAAATGATGAGGTATGGAACGCGTACGTAAATAATAAGCTGATAGAAAAGGAGGCGAAAAAGTTGGGATTGACGGTCTCCGCGGCTGAAATTCAGGATATCTTAACAGCGGGTGTACATCCACTGTTGCAACAATTGCCTTTTCGTAATCCGCAAACGGGACGTTTTGATAGAGATATGTTAAATCAGTTTCTGGTGGAATACGCTAAAATAGACAGAGCTCAGCTTCCGGCGCAATATGTAGAAGATTATGACAATATGTATAAGTATTGGTCGTTCGTTGAGAAAACGTTGTATCAAACCCGGTTGGCGCAGAAGTATCAAATGTTAGTCTCTAAGTCTCTGCTCTCTAATCCTATAGAAGCGCAAAACGCTTTTGACGCGAATGCTAATCAGTATGATTTATTGCTAGCCGCCATTCCTTACTCTACGGTGGCGGACTCAACTCTTACGGTGAGTGAATCGGAACTGCGTGATTTATATAATAAAAAGAAAGAGCAGTTTAAACAATATCAAGAATCCCGTGATATTAAATATATCGATATACAGGTAACGGCTAGCGCTGATGACAGGAAGGCTATTCAGGCTGAAGTGGACGAAGCGACAGAGCAACTTGCCGCCGCGACAGATAACTATACATCTTTAATACGTTCGGTTGGCTCTGATGTTCCTTATGTAGACTTGTATTATAATAGGACTGCTTATCCTTCTGATGTTGAGGCTCGCTTAGATTCAGCTTCGGTTGGCTCTATATACGGGCCTTATTATAATGGGGCGGATAATACGCTGAATTCGTTTAAGATTGTAGCTAAAACGACAATTCCTGATTCGATTCAGTTCCGTCAGATTAGAGTGATTGCGGAGACTCCGGATAAGACAAAAACATTAACGGACAGTATTTATAACGCTTTAAAGAATGGAGCTGACTTTGCGGAATTGGCTAAAAAATATGGTCAGACGGGAGATAATCTGTGGCTGACTGGAGCGCAATATGAGAATGCTCAAGTAGAAGGGGATGACTTAAAATTTATTAACGCGATAAATAACGCTGAACCTAATAAGTTAATGAGCATGTCTGTGGGGCAAGCTAACTTAATTTATCAGATAACGGAAAGAAAAGCGGTAAAGGAAAAGTATAAAGTCGCTGTTGTAAAACGTAAAGTAGAGTTCAGCAAAGAAACCTATAATCGCGCTTATAATGATTTTAGCCAGTTTATTGCGGCTAATCCTACAGTAGAACAAATGGTTCAGCATGCGGAAGAAGCGGGGTATACGGTACTTGATCGGCGTGATTTATATAGTAGTGAACATGTTATAGGCGGGGTTAGAGGTACTAAAGAGGCTTTGAGATGGGTCTTTGAGACTGCAAAACCCGGAGAAGTGTCAGGCTTATATGAGTGTGGTGAAAACGACCACATGTTGGTGGTTGGTTTAGTTGGAGTGAATCCTCAAGGATATCGTTCTATAGAGCAAGTGAAGGAGCAACTAAGAGCCGAATTGATAAAGGATAAGAAAGCCGAAAAAATTATTGCGGACATGAAGGCGGCCAACGCGACTTCATTAGACCAATATAAAGCGATGTCGGGAGCGGTTAGTGACTCTTTGAAGTTAGTGACTTTTGGCGCTTCGGCCTATGTCCCTTCATTGCATGGCAGTGAGCCATTAATCAGTGCGTATGCGTCTGTAGCTGAAGAGAATCAACTCAGCGCTCCAATTGAGGGTACATTTGGCGTGTACGCGTTGCAGTTGTATGCGAAAAATAAGACAGATGAGACTTTCGATGTAAAAGAGGAAGAGCAGAACATGATTAATATGCATGTGAGGTTCGCTAATCGGTTGATGAACGATTTGTATCTAAAGGCGAATGTAAAAGATACCCGGTATTTGTTCTTTTGATTTTAGATAAATGTTGTTTTAGACACAGATTACTCAAAAGAGGGTAAGAATATTTGTGTAAACGTGAAATACGGGATTCAAGGCGAGTCCCGTATTTCACGTTTTTTTATGTTGCATCTTTTACTATGAGATATTTGGAATCAATTCTAAGTTTAAGGCTTTTGCGTTATAACAACTTTAATTCTTTGTATAACTTCTGTACGGGGAGTCCCATCACGTTATAAAAACTTCCGTTGATAGATTGTACTCCGATATAGCCTATCCATTCTTGAATACCGTAAGCTCCGGCCTTATCCATGGGTTGGTAGTGCTCCACGTAAAACTCGATTTCTTCATCGGACAATGTATCGAAAGTGACATCGGACGAAACGACAAAAGTCTTCTTCCAGTTCAAAGTGGTTAAGCAGACTCCGGTAAAGACCTGATGCTTCTTACCGGAAAGCATTCGAAGCATTTCAATGGCGTCCTGCTTGTCCCGAGGCTTGCCCAAGACCCGGCTCTCTTGCCAGACAATCGTATCCGCCGTTATCAGAAGCTCCTCGGGCTTCATCGACTCGCGATACGCGTCCGCTTTCTTGCAAGCGATGTATTCCGGTATCTCTCCTCCGGCCAACGTATCAGGATAAGATTCGTCCACGCCGGACAACGTTCTCACTTCATAGTCAATTCCAAGCCCGGAAAGCAGTTCTTTCCTCCGGGGGGAATTAGACGCCAATACGATATGATATTTCTTTAAATTCTCAAGCATAACTTATTTTCATTTTCTTTCGTTAAAATTCCGTTTACCATCCAAATGCGTCTTCCGCCATCCACAGTCCGTGCGCTTTTAAAACTTGCTCTATCACATCGCGCCCGCAACCATATCCCCCGTCAGCATGGGATATGTATTTAGCGACACGTTTCACTTCGGGAACCGCATCTTTGGGACAACAAGACAGGCCGCACTCGCGCATGACTTCTATATCCGGAACGTCATCTCCCATGTATAGAATTTCCTCATCGTTTAGACCATGCTTATTCCGAAAATCACGGTAATCGCGAATCTTGACTGAGGCTCCCATGTACAAATCCGTAACTCCCAATGCGGTAAAACGAACGCGCACCGCTTCACTGCGCCCACCCGTAATAATCGCAATGCGAATCCCTTTCTTTATTGCTAACTGTATAGCGTATCCGTCCTTGATGTTTACCGTGCGCATGGGTTCGCCCGACGGATGCAACGGCACGGTAGTAGCGCTCAATACGCCATCCACATCAAACGCTAGCGCTTTAATACGAGACAAGTCATAATTGATGGTGCTCATGAATGCTTTTACTTATTAGTTTATAAATATCTTGCATTTCCGGATTCCCTTCCAACATGGCGAGATGCATGTTCATCACATTCTCGTCGTAACGAACGGCCGGTCCCGTTTGTGCGTCATGAGGAGACATCTCGTGTATCTTGGAGACGGTCTCATCGATTAACGGCAGCATAATGTCAAAAGGAATATTATTACGCTCCAACAGTTCTGCAATTAAACTATACATGTGATTGGAGAAGTTGCATGCGAAAACTGCGGCAAGATGGAGGCACTTCCTCTGCTCCGAGGTTATGGTGTACACCCTATCCGAGAGCATACGGGCAACGGCCTCCAATACGTTATTGTCCTCCGCGCTATTCGCCTCTATAAAAAAGGGAATCTTTCCAAAGTCAACCGCTCTCCGTTTGCTGAAGGTCTGCATAGGGTAAAGCACCCCGTAACGGTCGGCGTATCCGTTCCAGATTTCCGCGGGAAGGCTTCCGGCGGTATGTACCCACAAGGCCTCCCGCTTTCCCTTCGTCAACTCGGGCAACAGTCCGGGCAACGCCGCGTCCTTTACGGAAACGATGTACATATCCGCTCCTTTCGCTACGTCCTTTATATCGGTCGTATATCCGCAAGATACCTTCTCCGACAACACACGGGCCGAATCTTCCGTCCGGCTATATATCTGCCTGATGGGAAACCCCTTATCGTAAAGAGCTTTGGCCAGATTGGTGGCCAAGTTACCCGCTCCGATAAACACAAGCGATAAACGTTCATAACCTTTTTCCATATGTCCTAGCCCTTGCGCGTTAACGTCTCACAAATAACAACAATACTCCTCCTATCAGTAATAGCGCTAACGGGAGCAGATATTCAGACATGGAACCGAGCCACGACATCACCAAGCCGATGTTCATCACTAACCAAAGCGCCAACAGAATAAGTCCGACCGACTTATCCCGCTTGAATATCAGGAAGCATACGGAAACGTACAGTAACAAGTTGTCCTCGTCCATCACCCACGGTAGGCCGATGGAAGAAAAGTGTATCAGCTTGTCTACCAAGAAAAGCAAACCTATTACTATTAGCGAGACGGCGGTCGCCTTGTAGGTGTCTTTGTTATTATTCGCCTTCGTAACGGACATCCTTATTTTCCTCCATACTTATTAATATGCACTTTTTCCCACTGTAAGAAGTCTTCATTGAACGGCTTGCGTTCCATATCTTTATGTCCAACAGCGATTATTGAGAGCACTTGTAACTGTAGCGGAATGTCCAACACACTGCGGACATATTCGTCAGATGGGGTCCCGTCAGCTGTGAATCGGTTGCGTATCTGCACCCAACAGCTACCAAGTCCTAAATCTTCAGCTTGTAATTGGATGAAGATGGAAGCGATTGAGGCGTCCTCTATCCAAACGTCACTAAGCAAAGGGTCGGCCACGACTACAACAGCCAACGCCGCATCCGCAATGAAGGAAGCGGACTGTGCCTTACAAGCGGACAACCGCTTCAAGGTTTCCTTGTCGTCCACCACGATAAACTGCCAACAGTTACTGCGCTTGGAAGCGGGAGCCATCAACGCTGCCTTCATTAAGGTAACGACCTGTTCTTGCTCTAACGTCTCCTCGGTAAATTTACGCATACTGCGACGCGCCTTTATCAATTCATTGAAGTTTTCCATATCTTTTTCTGAAAAGTTTTATGCCATTAAGATTCAAACTATTTCCGTCAGTTCGCCCGTCATGGAATCCATAATGAATCCGTACACCTTTATATCTTTCGGAATCAAAGGATGGTGAGCTATGAAATCAACTGTACCACGTACGGACTTTTCCGTGTCTTCGAAGCCGTCTAGCCACGAATTGAAGTCCACGCCGCAGAAACGCATCATGTCAATGTATTCTGCGTCCACTCCTCTCGCCTTCATCTTTTCTATCATTTCTTCACTCCGCATGTGGCAAGCTCCACAATCGGAGTGTGCGATTACCATAATCTCTTTTACGCCCAATTCGTAAACGGCAACCAAGAGACTGCGGATTACGCTGCCGAACGGATGAGATATTACTCCTCCGGCGTTCTTTATCATTTTTACGTCCCCGTTCTTTATGCCAAGCGCAGCCGGAAGTAAAGCCGTTAGTCGAGTATCCATGCAAGAAAGAATCGCGATTTTCTTATCAGGATACTTGTTGGTGACATACTCCTTATACCCCTCATTGGCTACGAACGCTTTATTATAAGCTAACAGTTCTTCAATCATACTTCTTGAATTTATATAAAGATAAGGTTGGGCAAAGATACGTAAAATCACTTCCATACAATAAATTTTCAACAAAAAAGCCATTTCCTTACTAGAAGACAAACAAAACTTATAAATTTGTAGCAAGATGGCATTCACGTTAGCTACATATTACCGAAAGGAAGATATTCCTGAGCTTCCGGGAGAAAGTGTATTTCACTCTAAAGAGTTATTCCAAATCTATGAGGCGACTCCGGGATATGCGCCATTTCTCGTCGTGGCGACGAACGATGGAGTCCCTGTGGCGCGTCTGCTTGCCGCTGTCCGGAGGACAAAGAAATGGCTTCCATCTTTCCTTTCCCGACAGTGCATCGTATACGGGGCGGGTGAAATTCTGATGCATTCTCTTTCATACTCCCGAAGGGAATCCGTTTTCGCTGAACTGCTGAAACGTGTCGTTAAGGAAACGTCGCGCACATGTTTCATGATTGAATTCAGAAATTTGGAGAATGCGACATTCGGATACCGCTTCTTTCGAGACAACAAGTTCTTTCCTGTTAACTGGCTACGGGTGCGCAACTCGCTTCACAGTGTAAAAAAGGTCGAAGAGAGATTTAGTCCTTCACGAATCAGGCAAGTTAAAAAGGGATTACGTAACGGAGCAATTGTAATGGACACGAATGACCCGGAGGATATACGGGTGTTCTCGAACATGCTGAGCAAAATCTATTCTTTGCGGATACGTCGCCACTTCCCCGACACGAACTTTTTCCTTCAGTTCAACGACATTATGATTCAGAGAAGGAAGGGGAAAGCGTTCATCGTGAAATACAAGGAAAAAATAATAGGGGGAGCAGTCTGCATTTATTCGAAAAGCGACGCTTACCTTTGGTTCTCCGGGGGAATGCGTAAGACCTACGCCCCGCAATATCCCGGGGTATTGGCCGTATGGAAAGCCTTGCAAGATGCGCATGCCAACGGCTTTCGGCATATGGAGTTTCTGGACGTGGGGCTTCCCTTCCGTAAGCACGGCTACCGCAATTTCGTCCTTCGCTTTGGCGGAAAGCAAAGCAGTACCCGCCGTTGGTTCCGCATTAATTGTTGGTGGCTGAATAAGCTATTGACTAAGATGTATATATAAAAAACGTGAGGCGACGACTAAATAAATGGAGAATGGGAAATGACTTCGTTACGTTGCGACAGGGGAGATTATAGAGAATGTTGCTGAATAAAATTTAAACGAGGCCTAAGTATTGCTTTCAATCCTTTTTTTGATTTACCTTTGCGCCCACAAACGAAAAAAGCATTGAACTTAGTTATTGACATAGGGAATACGATGGCGAAAGTGGCGCTTTTTGACGATCATGAGATGCTGAAAGTGCTCACGGAATCGAATGAATCGTTGGATTGTTTATGCTCTCTTTGTGCTGAGTTTCCGATAGAAAGGGGAATAGTAACCGCTGTTATTGACTTGAATGAGCGGGTACGCACTCAATTGTCGGCTTTGACTTTCCCTCTTCTTTGGCTTGACCATCGTACTCTTCTTCCTGTAATCAATTTATATGATACTCCGGAGACTTTAGGATATGATCGCATGGCAGCGGTGGTAGGAGCGAATGAACAGTTCCCGGGCAGAGACATTCTTGTGATTGACGCGGGGACGTGCATTACTTATGAATTCATCGACGCAAATGGGTGTTATCACGGAGGAAACATATCTCCCGGTTTGCAGATGCGCTTTAAGGCTCTTCATCAATTTACGGGACGTTTGCCGCTTGTCGATGCCGATGGATGCAGGCCTTTTATAGGGCGGAATACGGAAACGGCTATTCGTTCTGGCGTGCTCAAGGGCATCGAGTATGAAATCGTTGGTTATATAGAAGCCATGAGACATAAATATCCGCAACTTTTGGTTTTTTTAACTGGGGGGGATGAATTTTCTTTTGAAACGAATATAAAAAGTATCATCTTTGCAGATAGATTTTTAGTATTGAAAGGATTAAATAGAATTTTAGACTATAATAATGATAGGATTTAGAAAGACTCTTTGTGCGTTCTTGCTGATAATGATTACTGGAGGAATGGCGGTCGCTCAAAACAACACGAACTCACCTTATACACGATACGGTTTAGGCGATTTGGCCGATCAGTCATTCGGTAACGCTAGAGCAATGGGAGGGATTGCTATTGGATTACGTGACAACGCTCAGATTAATCCTGTGAATCCGGCGTCATATACGGCTATAGATTCCTTGACTTTTCTTTTTGAAGGAGGAGTCTCTTTACAAAACATGAATGTAAATGGGGGAGGGGTAAAGGTGAACGCTAAGAATTCGAGTTTTGACTATTTGGCGATGCAGTTCCGCTTGCGCCCGTGGATGGCGATGAGCATCGGATTGTTGCCTTACTCAAATGTTGGATATTCAGTCTCTGACGTACAGACTACGGATGACGGATTGCAATATAGCCGTACATTTAGTGGCGATGGCGGATTGCATCAACTTTATGCGGGATTAGGGGTAAAGCTGATGAAGAATTTGTCTATTGGCGCTAACGTTTCTTATTTTTGGGGTGATATAACTCGTTCCCGCACTCAGATATTCCCCTCTATGTCTTCGAGTTCTTATTATTCTTATGCTCAGGAAACGATGCTGTCTGTTTCCGACTATAAGGTAGACTTGGGCTTACAGTATACGCAGGAGTTAAATAAAAAAACTCAGTTGACTGTAGGAGCTGTTTATTCTCCTAAGTGCAGTCTGAATAATGATTATTCAGTGTCGACTCAGGTGAGTAGCATTACTTCTCAAGACTTAAAGGCTAATCTTGAGACTCCGAATAGCTTTGGGGTTGGAATTTCTGCGAATTATGACAAGCGATTGACCGTGGGGGTAGATTACAGTTTGCAGAAATGGTCGAAGGTAAGCTCTTCTCTCGTTACGGATGATGCGGATATTTTGAGCAATTTTAATGAGACTTATGCTTATAGCGATAGGTCTAAAGTTTCTGTAGGGGCGGAATTTATTCCTAATCTTATGGGACGTTCGTACTTTAGTTATATCAAGTATCGTTTGGGAGGCTATTATTCTACCCCTTATTATAAGATAAATGGTAAAGATGCCGCAAGTGAATATGGTTTAAGTGTTGGTTTAGGTTTACCTATGTTGAGGTCTCGTTCCATTTTGAGCGTTACGGGACAATTTGTTCACGTCAAAGGAAAGGCTGCGGGTATGATAGATGAGAATATTTTCCGTATTTCTATTGGAATTACTTTCTGTGAGCGTTGGTTTGAGAAACTTAAAGTACAATAAGACGTTTGAAGTTAATGAGCATGAGAGGCGATATGCGGTTTTGCTCGGGAAGCTCTTTTCCTTTATATGTTTAATTAAGGTGCGCAACGAGAGAACATTTATGTTTTGGAGAAATAGTGTTTGCCCGGTAACGAGACATTTGAGCATAATGATCACTTTTGGGGTGATTATTATGCCTTTTTTGTTTTCCGCTTGCGGCAGTGGGAATAAGGAAATTGGTGAGGCGATAGCGGAGCGTGATTCTTTGCCTATGATGACAACGTTAGGAGTAACCACTTTTATTTCAGACTCGGGGATAACACGCTATAAAGTGGTGACGGAAGAATGGCTTGTTTATGATAGGAAGAACCCTTCTTATTGGGCTTTTGAGAAAGGGGTATATTTGGAACAGTTTGATTCCCTATTTAATATAGAGGCTAGTGTAAAAGCTGATACAGCTTATTATTATGATAAGACGAAGTTGTGGAGGCTAAGCGGACATGTGGATGTCAAGAACCGGAAAGGAGAACGATTTAATACGGAGTTGCTTTATTGGAATCAAGCGACTAAAAAAATCTACACAGATAGATTTATTCGCATTCAGCAGCCGGATCGAATCATTCATGCTCACGGTTTTGATTCAGACGAACAGCTTACCCAGTATCAGTGCCGGAACATAGATGGAATTTTCTATGTGGATGAGGAGGAGAAGCCTACTGCTGAATCTGATGAGTCTTTTGCATCTGCGGATTCTTTAAAAACTGATTCTATAGGAAAAAAGTAAGAGTTTTGAATTTATCGTGTGATGATTTGGAATGAGTTTTGGGGTCCTTTTCGCTTCCGTGAGGAAGATAGCGGGCTATCTGACGAAGAATAAGAGTGAAAAGAACCAGAAATCGTTCAAAGCGCACACGAAAACGGATACATCAAGCCAAGAAAAACTTTTGTAGAATTCAAAACAGTTTCTTAAATAAAGGACGCATAGATAAAGCCGTCTTGTTAAAATAACAGATATTAATATGAAAAGCGTATATTTTTCATTAAACTTTTCCGAAATTTGCCCGTCTAATTAATCAAAACATAATACATTCTATATACTATACTGAACAATCCATGAACAAAAAGACGAAATGGGGCATCATTATTATAATAGGTGCTGGAATTATTGGCGGGGGTATCTATTCGCAAATGCCAAAACAGAATGAAGAATTAGCCGCCGCTGAGAAAATAATGGCTAACCGTGATTCGGGGAAAAAGAAGATACTCAACGTCAACGCCAAAGTAATAAAGACGAAACTCCTGACAGATGAGTTTAAGGTTGTGGCTTCGGTGCTGCCCGACGAAGAGGTTGACCTCTCGTTTGAGACATCCGGTAAAGTGATTGAAATCAATTTTGAGGAGGGAACTTTCGTAAAGAAAGGGCAGCTGCTCGCCAAAGTGAACGACCGTCAGCTGCAGGCGCAGTTGCAACGATTGGTCTCCCAACTGAAACTGGCGGAAGACCGAGTGTTCCGCCAAGACGCCTTGTTGAAGCGGGACGCCGTCAGTAAGGAAGCCTACGAGCAGGTAAAGACCGACTTGGCCATACTTAACGCGGATATCGACATCGTAAAGGCTGAAATAGAACTGACGGAGCTTAGGGCCCCGTTCGACGGCATAATCGGACTTAGACAAATCAGCGTGGGTACCTACGCTTCGCCTACTACCGTCGTGGCTAAGTTGACTAAGACCTCGCCGCTGAAGATTCAGTTCTCCGTCACAGAGAATAATATCAAGGACATAAAAAAAGGAACGAACCTTACCTTTAAGGTTTCGGGCGAACAGAACCAGTTTAAGGCTCAAGTATATGCCATAGAGCCGGGACTCGACGACCTTCACACAGCCACTGCGCGCGCTTATTATCCGAACCGGAACTTCGAGTTAGCGCCGGGACGTTACGCTAGTGTAACGCTAAAAAAACAGGAGAAGCCTGACGCTATCGCTATCCCGACGGAAGCCATCAAGCCGGAAATGGGTAAAGACTTCGTTTACCTATATAAAGGAGGAAAAGCCCAACCGGTAGAAGTGACGACCGGAAGCATACGCACGGACGCTGAGGTGGAAATTATCAAGGGGTTGCAAGTGGGAGACACGCTCATCACTTCCGGTATCATGCAACTGCGTACGGGACTTCCCGTCATATTGGATAACGTCGACTAATATCTCGCCTTATGAACATATCAGAACTAAGTATACGCCGTCCGGTATTAGCCACGGTGCTTACCATAATAATTCTACTCTTCGGATTTATCGGATATAACTATCTGGGCGTGCGCGAGTATCCGTCTGTGGACAACCCCATCATCTCTGTCAGTTGTTCATACTCGGGAGCGAACGCCGACGTAATAGAGAACCAGATTACCGAGCCGTTGGAGCAGAACATCAACGGTATTCCGGGCATACGTTCGCTGACCAGTGTCAGTCAGCAGGGGCAGAGCCGAATCACGGTAGAGTTTGAGCTGTCCGTAGACTTGGAAACGGCGGCAAACGACGTGCGCGACAAGGTTTCGCGGGCGCAACGCTATCTGCCCGACGACTGTGACCCGCCAACGGTATCGAAAGCCGACGCCGATGCGCAGCCCATTCTGATGGTTGCCCTCCAAAGCAACAAGCGCTCGTTGCTTGAGTTGAGCGAGATAGCTGACTTGACTGTAAAGGAACAGTTGCAGACGATTTCGGATGTCAGTAGCGTGTCCATTTGGGGAGAAAAGAAGTATTCTATGCGTCTTTGGCTTGACCCGGTAAAGATGGCGGGATATGGAATCACCCCCGTCGACGTAAAGGAGGCCGTTGACCGGGAAAACATCGAGCTGCCTTCGGGTAGTATTGAAGGAAATACCACAGAGCTGACTATACGTACACTGGGACTTATGCACACGGCGGAAGAGTTTAACAACTTAGTGATTAAGGAGTCGAACAACCGCATCGTGCGTTTCAGCGATATAGGCCGGGCCGAACTCGGAGCCGCCGACCTGAAGAGCTACATGAAGATGAACGGCATCCCTATGGTAGGTGTCGTAGTCATTCCGCAGCCGGGAGCCAATCACATTGAGATAGCCGACGCCGTCTATCAGCGTATGGAGCAGATGGAGAAGGATTTGCCCGATGACGTGCAATATAGTTATGGATTTGACAATACAAGATTCATCAGAGCCTCTATCAGTGAGGTGGAGTCGACGGTGTACGAGGCTTTTGTATTGGTTATCATTATCATCTTTCTTTTCTTGCGCGATTGGCGGGTTACCTTAGTGCCTTGTATCGTTATTCCGGTCTCTTTGATTGGAGCCTTCTTCGTGATGTACGTGGCGGGATTCTCCATCAACGTGCTTTCCATGCTTGCCGTCGTGTTGGCGGTAGGTCTTGTGGTGGACGATGCGATAGTGATGACAGAGAACATCTATATCCGCATAGAACGGGGCATGAGTCCGAAAGAGGCGGGCATAGAGGGCTCGAAAGAGATATTCTTTGCCGTTATTTCCACTACCATTACGTTGGTGGCCGTATTCTTCCCCATCGTCTTTATGGAAGGAACCACTGGCCGCCTGTTCCGGGAGTTCAGTATCGTGGTTGCGGGGTCAGTCTTAATCTCCGCATTCGCTGCGCTGACTTTTACACCCATGTTGGCTACCAAACTCTTGAAGAGACGAGAAAAGCAAAGTTGGTTTTACAGCAAGACCGAGCCTTTCTTTGAAGGAATGAATAGGCTGTACAGAAATTCGCTTGCGGCGTTTCTGCGTAAACGTTGGCTCGCCATCCTATTCACTTTCCTGATGATTGGACTCATCGGACTCCTCTGGAGCATAATTCCCGCCGAAATGGCTCCTTTGGAAGACCGCTCTAAAATCACGATTAATACGAGGGGAGCGGAAGGCGTTACTTACGAGTATATACGAGACTATACCGAAGACATTAACTTGTTAGTCGACTCGATTATTCCCGATGCGGAAGCGGTTACGGCTAGAGTTTCCAGTGGTAGTGGAAATATACAGATTACCCTGAAGAATATGAAGGAACGCGACTATACTCAGATGGAAGTGGCCGAGAAACTGTCGAAAGCGGTGCAGAGCAAGACAATGGCTCGTTCTTTCGTACAACAAGAGTCTTCCTTTGGAGGTCGGAAGGGAAATATGCCTGTACAATACGTATTGCAAGCCACAAACTTGGAAAAACTGGAAAAGGTATTGCCCGAGTTCATGACGAAAGTATATGAAAACCCTGTGTTTCAGATGGCTGACGTGGACTTGAAGTTCAGTAAGCCGGAAGCGCGTATCAAGATAGACCGTGACAAGGCAAGCGTAATGGGAGTAAGTACCAAGAACATCGCCCAAACGCTGCAATACGGCCTGAGCGGGCAGCGTATGGGGTATTTCTACATGAACGGAAAGCAATATGAGATTCTCGGGGAAATCAATCGACAGCAACGTAACAAGCCGGCTGACTTGAAAGCTATCTATATCCGTAACGATAACGGAGATATGATTCAATTGGATAACCTGATTGAGCTTGAGAATGGTATCGCTCCTCCGAAACTCTACCGGTATAACCGCTTCGTCTCGGCCACGATTTCTGCGGGATTGGCTGAAGGAAAGACTATTGGACAAGGTTTGGACGAGATGGATAAAATAGCTAAGGAGACCTTAGATGACACGTTCCGTACCGCATTGGCCGGAGACTCGAAAGAGTACCGTGAAAGCTCGTCGAGCCTTATGTTCGCTTTCATCTTGGCCATTCTGCTTATTTACTTGATTCTGGCGGCGCAGTTTGAAAGTTTCAAAGACCCGCTTATCATCATGCTTACGGTTCCATTAGCTATCGCCGGAGCGTTGGTATTCATGTACTTCGGGGACATTACAATGAACATTTTCAGCCAAATAGGAATCATTATGTTAATCGGATTGGTAGCTAAGAACGGTATCTTGATTGTAGAGTTCGCCAATCAGAAGCAGGAAGCCGGAGAGGATAAGATGACCGCCATTAAAGACGCCGCACTTCAACGCCTGCGTCCGATTCTGATGACGAGCGCCGCTACGGTATTGGGACTTATTCCGTTGGCTTTCGCTACGGGTGAAGGTTGCAATCAGCGTATCGCTATGGGTACGGCGGTCGTGGGAGGAATGATTATATCTACTTTGCTTACTATGTATATTGTTCCGGCAATTTATAGTTATATTTCAACAGACCGGAACCTTACTTCCCGACTTACTCCGTCGACTGCGGGTAAGAGAAAGGAGAAGAAGGACAGTCATGATTAAAAAGGCATATTATTATTGATTGTAAATATGGAAAAGACTCTAAATAAGCGTTTTTGCGAACAGATAAAGGTTTATGGACGTATATGTAAGCCGTTCATTCTCCTGTTGCTTATCGGAATGGGAGGTAAGGCTTCGGCTCAGATTTATACGTTGAAGGATTGTTTGGAAAGAGGATTGCAAAACAATTATTCTTTGCGCATCGTACACAATGAGGAACAGATAAGTAAGAATAACGCGACATTAGGCAATGCCGGGTATTTGCCTACCGTAGATTTCACTGCCGGATATACAGGTAATTTGGACAATACAAAAACTGAATCGCGTGAGACCGGGCTGAGTACGACTAATAAGGGGGTATACGACCAGACCGTGGAGGTCGGGGTTAACCTGAATTGGACCATCTTCGATGGGTTTAACATCAGCACGACCTACGAACGGCTGAAGGAATTGGCAAGGCAAGGAGAAACGAGTACGCGCATAGCGATTGAGGACTTTATAGCTAACCTTGCGGCGGAATATTTTAATTATGTGCAGCAAAGAGTGAGACTTGAGAACTATCGTTATGCGATGGAGTTGTCCAGAGAACGGTTGCGTGTAGCTGAGGCTAATTTATTGGTAGAGAAGTTCTCCGGACTGGAGTATCAGTTGGCGAAGGTGGACTTTAACGCTGACAGCGCCCAATACATCACGCAAAAACAATTGCTGCAAACTTCATGCATCAGGTTGAATCAATTAATGGCTAACGATAAAGTGGAGGAGACCATACAGATTCAGGATTCCATCATTAAGGTAAGGTACAACCTGAACCGGGAGGAGTTGTGGAACTCCACGCTGCTGACTAACGCTTCTTTATTGCAGGCGGACCAGAATACGAAACTCGCCATGTTGGATTACAAGATAGTCAATTCACGCAATTATCCGTACCTTAGATTGAATACCGGCTACGGATACACGTTTAATAAGTATGACGTGAATGCGACGAGTAAGCGTGGAAATTTAGGATTTAACGCAGGCATCACGATTGGGTTTAACATTTTCGACGGGAATCGTCGCCGGGAGAAGCGGAACGCAAGCCTCACCATCAAGAATCGTCGGTTGGAACGGCAAGACCTTGAACTGTCTTTGCGCTCGGACTTCAGCGACTTGTGGCAGGCATACCGGAATAACTTGCAGGTGTTGGAACTAGAAAGGCAGAACTTGGCTCCGGCAAGGGAGAACTATGATGTGTCATTGCTCCATTACAAGACGGGAGGTATATCGGGGTTCGAGGTACGCGAGGCGCACAAGAGCCTGATAGACGCAGAGGAGCGCATCATCACCGCCGAATACAACACGAAGATATGCGAAATCTCCCTGCTTCAAATCAGCGGAAAGATTATGGAGTACCTGAAATAATATCTGTACGCACAGAAACAAAAGCTCCCCCGGCACTTCAAATGGATTTGCCGGGGGAGCTTTCGTTTTATCCCACGATATACTTGGCCCGCTTTCCTGCAAGACGGTAGATGACGCGCACCAACAACCAAGAGACAAGGAACGCCACGACCGCCGCAACCGGAATCTGCAAGGGAACGGGGATACCGAGCGCACGGGCTAACGCCACGGAAGGTCCGGTGAAGAAGTAGTGAATCATATAAACCCCGAAACCGCAAACGGTGAGGTTGGCCAACGCTTTCCTTATCGTCCCGGAGCGCACGTTAACCTTCTTGCACAGCAGGAACAAGGGAATCGTCATCATCACCACGTTCAGCGAACAATAGGTGAAGAAAAGCTCAAGCTCCTCGGGCGTACAGTCGGGATTGGCCGTCATGTGGCGGAAGCCGAAGAACGTCACCGCATAGCCCACCGCAAACATGGGGATGCCGAAACACAACGTCTTGCCCAAGCTCCACTCCGTATGGCGGAGGTAGTGACCTAACAGCAGATAACCGTTAAATCCGGCGAAGGTGTAGAGCATACCGAAGGAATTCCACGAGCAAGTGCCCCACAGATAACCGTCGACAAACTCTTGGTAGTAGGGCAGGAGCAGCGTCACGCCCCAAGCCGCGAGGAACCACCGCTGCGCACGGCGGGAAGCCTTCTCTACCCATGCCGAGAAGATGGGCAGATAGAGGTAAAGGCCGATGAGCAGATAGATGTACCACATATGGACGGCTACGGTAGAGAAGTTGAGCGGAATATGGGCGATGTAGTCGAGCGAGACGGAAAGGCTCTGGCGCATCACTTCCTCGCCCGAGTAGGGAAAGAACATGAGCAATGTGTCCGGCCCGAAGCCCAATACGCCCGTAAGCCACGGGAAGAGAGCGTAGAGCACCGACCACAGCAGGAACGGCCAGAACACTCGGGGAATGCGTTTCTTATAGAATACGGAGGCCTCGCCACGGACGGGAAGCAGCAACGCTCCGGTTATCATGACGAACAGCGGTACGCACGGACGGAGGAAGGCTCCGTAGACGGCTCCCCAGAATTTGATTTCGCCGATGTTGGGCGCAGTGCCGGGATAGAAGTTGAAAGGGTCTGTACAGTGGCAGCAAACCACGGTGAACATGGCGACGAGGCGCACCACGTCGAGCCACACGATGTGAGGTTTGCCCGTGCCGCCTATGGGGGCGGAGGAATGGGGCAGGGTAGTAGCTTGTTTCATGTCGGATTATATAAGTGTGTATTAGTAATAATGAAAAGGGAGGGAACACGCTTTCGCATGCGAACTCGCGTTCCCTCCCCTAGATTCTTTCTCAAGTCAGCTTGGACTGGCCTCGCTTACTTGGCGCAACAGCGGGGTTTGATTTGCTTGAAGAAGTCGTTCCCCTTGTCGTCCACCAAGATGAAGGCGGGGAAGTCTTCCACCTCAATCTTCCAGATGGCTTCCATACCCAGTTCGGAATATTCCACGCACTCGATGCTCTTGATGTTGTTCTGCGCGAGGATAGCCGCCGGGCCGCCGATAGAGCCGAGGTAGAAACCGCCGTGCTTCTTGCAGGCGTCGGTTACGGCCTGACTGCGGTTGCCCTTCGCTAGCATAATCATGCTGCCACCGTGACTCTGGAACAGGTCAACGTAGGGGTCCATGCGTCCCGCCGTCGTGGGGCCCATAGAGCCGCAAGCCATGCCTTGCGGCGTCTTGGCCGGACCCGCATAGTAGATGGGATGGTCCTTGATGTACTGCGGCAGGTCTTCGCCGCGGTCAAGGCGTTCTTTCAGCTTGGCGTGGGCGATGTCGCGGCCCACGATGATGGTACCGTTCAGCGAGAGGCGGGTAGCCACCGGATACTTGGTCAGTTCCTTCAGGATGTCGGCCATCGGGCGGTTCAGGTCAATGCGCACCGCGTCGCCCTCGCCCGCCTGACGGAGCTCAGCCGGAATGAGGTTGCCGGGATTGCTGTCGAGCTTCTCAATCCATATACCGTCCTTGTTAATCTTGCAGCGGATGTTGCGGTCGGCCGAGCAGGATACGCCCAGACCTACGGGGCACGATGCGCCGTGACGGGGCAGACGGATGATGCGAACGTCGTGGGCGAAGTACTTGCCGCCAAACTGCGCTCCGAGACCGATGCGGTGCGCCTCTTCGAGCACCTGCTTCTCCAGTTCCACGTCGCGGAAGGCGCGGCCATACTCGTTACCCGTCGTAGGCAGATTGTCGTAGAAGTGGGTAGAGGCTAACTTCACGGTCAGCAGGTTCTTCTCGGCCGACGTACCGCCGATGACGAAGGCGATGTGATAGGGCGGGCAGGCTGCCGTGCCCAGTGTCTTCATCTTCTCCACGAGGAAGGGTACGAGGGTAGCGGGGTTCAAGATGGCTTTCGTCTCTTGATAGAGGTAGGTCTTGTTGGCCGAGCCGCCGCCTTTGGTCACGCAGAGGAACTCGTACTCCATGCCCTCCGTGGCCTCGATGTCAATCTGTGCCGGAAGGTTACACTTCGTGTTCACCTCCTCGTACATGCTCAGCGGGGCGTTCTGCGAGTAGCGCAG
Source organism: uncultured Bacteroides sp. (assembly GCA_949285075.1). GTDB lineage: Bacteria > Bacteroidota > Bacteroidia > Bacteroidales > Bacteroidaceae > Bacteroides. The sequence continues at coordinate 18,679 of CASDXF010000012.1, forward strand.
ATTCTCTTCGGTGTATGTCTTGTACACGCCTAGCGAGAGCGCCTCCTCGTCGCAGTAACCGGTCCATACCTGCTGTCCCTTCTCGCCGTGGATAATGGCCGTGCCCGTATCTTGGCAGAAAGGAAGCACGCCCTTAGCGGCTACCTCGGCGTTGCGCAGGAAAGTCAGCGCTACGTACTTGTCGTTGTCGCTCGCCTCGGGGTCGCTCAGAATCTTGGCCACCTGCTCGTTGTGCGAGCGGCGCAGCATGAACGATACGTCACGGAAGGCGGCGTTAGCCATAGCCGTCAGTCCTTCCTTTTCAATCTTCAGGATGGGTTTCCCCTCAAACTCGCTTACGGACACGTAGTCTTTCGTAAGCAGATAATACTCAGTTGTATCTTTGCCTTTCTCGAACATAGGCTGATACTTGAACGGAGGTGTTGCCATAATCTCTTTAGTTTTATTACGTAATTACTATGCGGCAAAGGTAATCGTTTTGGGCGAAACATAGAAACTGTTTTAAATTTATCGTGCGATGATTTGGGGTGAACTTTTGAGTGCTTTTCACTTTTTCTGTCTGTCGGTGGACGGCGACGGGAGAATATGAAAAATAGACCATGCTGAAAAACGGAACATTTTATGCGCTCAGAAACGCGATAATTCCGACCGGGCTACGGCCCGGACGAAAAGAACGCGCAGAATCGGCGTTAGCGAAATTCAGGATGTCAGCGTATCGGGATAGTTTGAAATATATGGATACAGATTCGGGGATAATGCTTTCTTATAGTTTGCGTTATTCTTTATAACGCATAAAATGGACAAATCTTTCCTGTTCGGGAAAAAGAGTCAACGGGAAGTGAAAAAGTGTGAAATGCCGTCAGAATGGCGGGAGTAGGGACTCTTCGTCCGAGAAGTAGGGCGATGGCTCGCAAGCTATAGGGCTACCGCTCGCGAGAAATAGGGCCGCGGCTCGCAAGAAATACACCTTTCTTTCTTCTCTTTTAAACCTCCAGAATTGCATATTATGCGTTTTTCTGCATAAAATCCCGGTTCTTATGCACTTTTTATACGCTTTTTATGCAGGCTAATCGCCGGAAACGAAAGTTTCAGCGCATTTTGCTTCAGGCGAAATCTTAAAAATAGACCATTTTTGCGCATGAATTGCAGAGGCGTTCAGGTTCTCCCTAAGACCGGTGTGGCAGGAGGTTGCTCGCTTGCGGTGCATGATGTCCGGGCGTTGCCGGACGCTTCGTCTTTCTTGTGGACGGAGGGCGCTTCGGGCGGATTTTAACGACAATAATTGATAACAAGGGTTAAATATCACGCTTGTTATCAATTATTGCGTAATTAATGCCTACATTCGCATATAAAAAAGTGAAAAACCGACATGGAGCAGAAACTGTTGACGGAAATAGAACTGGATGTTCAAGAACTGAAGTGCCTGATGAAATCGTTCGCTCAGGAGCCGACTTTTATTCTGGCGGAGCTGCTAAAGCGCAACATCGCGCAGTTGAAAGGGCGTCTGGGACAATTGTCGGAGGTGGTGGATTCTGTTCAGTTGCTTTGTCCCCCTCCCGTTCCTGAAACTCCCCGGGCGGATGAGTCCAAAGGAAAAGACCCCGTCTTTATCGTGACGCAACCGGAAAGCGATGAGACGGTCGAGGCGGAGAAATCGGAGGAGAAGGAGGAAGAACACGGAGCGGAAGAGGTAAACGGCGAGGAACAGAGCGATGCGCCGGAGGTTAAGCCTGCTGAGGAAGAGCGTAAACACGCTGCGGTATTGGGCGAAAGCCTGAATGCGCATACCGGAGGGCTGCGCCGGTTCATCAGCCTGAACGACTCTTTCCGCTTCTCCCACGAGTTGTTTGGCGGCGATAGCGAGTTGATGAACCGCGTGATAGAACAGGTGTCGGCGATGAGCTCTTGCGAGGCGGCCATCGCTTTTATCACTTCAAAGATGAAGGTGAGCGCCGAGGACGAAATCGCCGCGGAGTTCGTGGAGTTAATCAGGAAATATTTTAATCAATCGGCGTAAAGATGGGAAAGTTGTATGTTGTCCCTACTCCGGTGGGGAATCTTGAGGACATGACTTTTCGGGCCGTTAAGGTGTTGAAGGAGGTCGACCTGATTCTGGCGGAAGATACCCGCACTTCGGGCGTGCTGCTGAAGCACTTTGAAATAAAGAAGCCGATGCTTGCTCACCACAAGTTCAATGAGCATAAAACGGTGAAAAGCGTCGTCGACAGGATAAAGGGAGGCGAAAACGTGGCCTTAATATCCGACGCGGGTACGCCGGGCATCTCCGACCCGGGATTTCTGGTCGTTCGCGAGTGCGTGCGCAGCGAAATAGCCGTAGAGTGTCTTCCGGGAGCGACCGCCTTTGTGCCGGCGTTGGTCTCGTCGGGAATACCTGACGAGCGGTTTTGCTTCGAGGGCTTTCTCCCCCAGAAGAAGGGACGGCAGACACGGCTAAAGGCGTTGCAGGAAGAGCGGCGCACGATGGTCTTTTACGAGTCGCCCTACCGGTTGCTGAAGACCCTGACACAGTTCGCCGAGTTTTTCGGTGCGGAGCGTAGAGTTTCCGTGTCAAGGGAGATTTCCAAGATTCACGAGGAAACGGTCCGCGGGACGTTGGCGGAGGTGATAGCTCACTTTACCGCCGTTGAACCGCGGGGAGAGATAGTAATAGTGCTTGCAGGAATAGACGAGTCAAGTAATCCATTTTAAAAACGTAAAATTATAGACGTATGAAAAAATCAGTAGCTTTATTAGTATGCGCCGCCATATTCGCTTCGTGCAATGGCATCAAGGGTGGAAAAGACCTGAAGGCGGAAAACGATTCTTTGTTGATGGAGTTGACCCAACGGAATGCCGAGCTGGATGACATGATGGGAACCTTCAATGAAATACAGGAGGGATTTCGTAAGATTAGCGCGGCGGAGAGCCGTGTAGACTTGCGGCGGGGAACGATTAGCGAGAACTCCGCAAGCGCCAAGCAGCAGATTATATCCGACATAGAGTTTATCACCAAGCAGATGGAGGATAACAAGAACCAGATAGAGAAGTTGCAGAATCAGCTGAAGAACAGCAAGTATGAGTCCTCGCAGCTGAAGAAGGCCGTAGAGTCGCTCACTGCCGAGCTGAAGGCGAAAGAGCAGCGCATTCAGGAGCTTCAGGCTGAACTGGCGACCAAGAATATCCGCATTCAGGAGCTGGACGCGGCGGTAAGCGACTTGTCGGCGCAGAAAGAGAGTCTGGCCGCCGAGAACGAGGAGAAGGCCAAGACCGTAGCCGCTCAGGAGAAGAGCCTGAACGCCGCGTGGTTCGTGTTCGGTACGAAATCGGAACTGAAGGCGCAAAAAATCCTTCAGAGCGGGGACGTGCTGAAGAACGCGGACTTCAACAAGGATTACTTCACGCAGATTGACATCCGTACGACGAAGGAAATCAGACTTTACTCCAAGCGTGCGGAGTTGCTGACGACGCATCCGGAAGGCTCTTACGAACTGGTTAAGGACGACAAAGGACAGCTGACGCTAAAGATTACCAAACCGACGGAGTTCTGGAGCGTATCCAAGTATCTTGTCATTCAGGTGAAGTAAAGAATCAGCGTTAAGGCTGAAAGCATAGTATCTCATTAATGCGCCAATCTCTGGACAAAGGATATTGGCGCATTTTATTATCCTCCCTTTCACGCGACAATGAAGTATAAGAACCTATTTTTCGACCTCGACGACACGCTCTGGGACTTTACCCGCAACGCGAGGGAGTCGTTGGAGGAAGCCTACCAACGGCAGGCGTTTCACCGCTTCTTCACCTCGTTCGAGGAGTTTTACGCCTTGTATAAGAAAACGAACCTTGAGCTTTGGCGGGAATACGGGGAGGGACGCATCACCAAAGAGGAGCTGAACGCGGAACGGTTTCGCTATCCCCTCCGTTCGGTGGGCGTGGAGGATGACGAATTGGCAGAACGCTTTTCCGCTGACTTCTTCTCCATCATCCCTACCAAGAGCAGGCTAATGCCTCACGTCCGGGAAGTCTTGCGGGAACTGGCTCCTCGCTACAACCTTTATATCCTCTCCAACGGATTCAGGGAATTGCAGTTCCGCAAGATGGAGTCGGCCGGTATAAAGGACTACTTCAAGCGGGTGATTCTGTCCGAGGACATCGGGCTGCACAAGCCGCGCACGGAAATTTTCCACTTCGCCCTGTCGGCCACCCAGTCAGAAACAGGCAATTCGCTGATGATTGGCGACAATTGGGATGCCGATATTGTGGGCGCGCGTGACGCCGGAATATGTCAGGCTTTTTATAATGTGGAAGGACGCACGCCGCTTCCGTTCCGTCCCACCTACGAACTGCGCTCGCTGCTCGACCTGCTGAAATACATATAACATTGCGTCCCGCATTGAGTATCGCTAATCCGCCTAAAGCGTTTTTTCCTATAACAATATGATGGTGGTTTTGTATTCATTGAAGGTACTTTTTACTATATTTGCGCCACATTATTTATATTAGGGTATGAAAGAATTTGTAATCTCTGAGGCTCAGGTAGAAACCGCCGTACTCGTAGGACTCATCACTCAGACACAGGATGAACGGAAGACGAACGAGTATCTGGATGAGTTGGCTTTCCTTGCCGAGACGGCGGGGGCGGTGGTGGTGAAGAGGTTCACGCAGAAACTGCCGATGGCCAATTCGGTGACGTACGTGGGTAAGGGTAAGTTGGAAGAAATAAAGCAATATATTCATGACGAGGCGGAAGAGGAGCGGGAAATCGGTATGGTTATCTTCGATGACGAGCTTTCGGCCAAGCAAATCAGAAACATTGAAGCGGAACTGAAAGTGAAGATATTGGATCGTACTTCGCTGATACTTGACATTTTCGCTATGCGGGCGCAGACGGCTAACGCCAAGACGCAGGTGGAACTGGCCCAATATAAATACATGCTGCCGCGCTTGCAGAGGCTGTGGACGCACTTGGAACGTCAAGGAGGCGGCTCGGGAAGCGGAAAGGGCGGCTCCGTGGGACTCCGCGGACCGGGTGAGACGCAGCTCGAAATGGACCGACGCATCATCCTCAACCGGATGTCGCTGTTGAAGAATCGGTTGGCTGAAATCGACAAGCAGAAGGCTACGCAGCGGAAGAACCGGGGCCGACTGATTCGGGTAGCGTTGGTGGGATATACCAACGTGGGGAAATCAACGATGATGAATCTGCTCTCGAAAAGCGAGGTGTTTGCGGAGAACAAGCTGTTCGCCACACTGGACACCACGGTGCGCAAGGTCATCATCGACAATCTGCCTTTCCTGCTGTCCGATACGGTAGGGTTCATACGTAAGTTGCCTACCGATTTGGTAGACTCGTTCAAGTCGACATTGGACGAGGTAAGGGAGGCTGACTTGTTGCTGCATGTGGTGGACATCTCGCATCCCGGCTTCGAAGAGCAAATCGAAGTGGTGAACAAGACGTTGGCCGACATAGGTAGTGGCGGCAAACCGATGATTTTGATATTTAACAAGATAGACGCTTACACTTACATAAAGAAGGCGGAAGACGACCTTACCCCCAAAACAAAAGAGAACTTGACATTGGAAGAACTGATGAGGACGTGGATGGCGAAGATGGAGGACAGCTGCCTCTTCGTATCGGCTCGGGAGCGGATAAACATCGACGAGCTGAAGCGTGTAGTTTACCAAAAAGTGAAAGAACTGCACGTGCAGAAGTATCCTTATAATGACTTCCTCTATCAGGATTACGAAGAATAAGGTTACGGCCGAAGGGGAATAGCCGGGACGTGGGGTTCGTGGCCTGCTTTCCCCGACGGAGGAGGCATAGTTTAAAATAAAACGTTAAAGTATGGATTATCGCAAGCTGACTGAAGACGAGGTGCTTCAGCTAAAAAGTCAGTCCTGCTTGGCTGACGATTGGGGGAACGTGTGGGTGGCCGAGGGCTTCAACGGGGAGTTCGTCCACCATACCCGCTTCTCGGGAGAGGTGAAACTGGGAGTGTTCGACGGGGAATTTACACTGCCGGGGGGAATAAAGAAGCATTCAGGGTTGAGGCATGTCACCCTGCACAACGTGACGGTGGGCGACAACTGCTGCATCGAGAATATTCAGAACTACATCGCCAACTATGAGATTGGACACGACACCTTCATCGAGAATGTCGATATCATCCTCGTGGACGGGGTGACGAAGTTCGGCAACGGTGTGGAGGTGGCCGTACTGAACGAGACGGGAGGCCGGGAGGTGCTTATCAACGACAAGCTCTCGGCGCATCAGGCTTACATTCTGGCTCTGTACAGACACCGGCCGGAGCTGATTAACCGCATGAAGGAAATCACCGACTATTACTCAAACAAGCACGCCTCCGCCACAGGAACGATAGGAAGCCACGTGATGATTCTCAATACAGGCTCTATCAAGAACGTGCGTATAGGTGACTACTGCCGCATCAGCGGGGCGTGTCGGCTGACGAACGGAAGCATCAACAGTAATGTGACGGCTCCCGTACACATCGGCGACGGGGTTATCTGCGACGACTTTATCATCTCTTCGGGCTCGGAGGTGGACGACGGCACGATGCTGACCCGCTGCTTCGTGGGGCAGGCGTGCAAACTGGGGCACAACTATTCGGCCTCGGATTCGCTCTTCTTCAGCAACTGTCAGGGCGAGAACGGGGAGGCGTGCGCCATCTTTGCGGGGCCTTTCACCGTGACGCACCACAAGTCGACGCTCCTCATCGCGGGGATGTTCTCGTTCATGAACGCCGGTTCGGGGTCGAACCAAAGCAATCACATGTACAAGTTGGGGCCTATCCATCAAGGCACGTTGGAGCGTGGGGCGAAGACCACGTCGGACTCATACGTGCTGTGGCCCGCACGGGTGGGAGCCTTCTCGCTCGTCATGGGAAGGCACGTCAACCATGCCGACACGTCTGATTTGCCTTTCTCCTATCTTATAGAGCAAAGGAACACGACTTATCTGGTCCCCGGTGTCAATTTGCGTAGCGTGGGTACGATACGTGATGCGCAGAAGTGGCCTAAGCGTGACAAGCGCAAAGACCCCAACCGATTGGACTACATTAATTATAATCTGCTCAGTCCTTACACCATACAGAAAATGTTGAAAGGAAGGGCGATTCTGAAGGACTTGAAGCGGGTATCGGGCGAGACTTCGGAGATTTACTCCTTCCAAAGCGCGAAGATTAAGAATTCTTCGCTAAACAAGGGTATCGTCTTCTACGAGACGGCTATACACAAGTTCCTCGGCAACTCTATCATTAAGCGGTTGGAGGGCATCAACTTCCAGAGCGACGAGGAGATTCGCCAACGCCTGAAACCAGATACGGAGACGGGCCACGGCGAGTGGGTGGATGTCTCGGGACTTATCGCTCCCAAGAGCGAGGTGGACCGCCTGCTCGACGGCATAGAGAACGGAACTATCAACCGCCTGAAGAGTATTAACGCCTGCTTTGCCGAGATGCATGAGAACTACTACACGTACGAGTGGACTTGGGCCTACGACAAGATACAGGAGTTCTACGGCTTCAACCCGGAGACCATCACGGCGCATGACGTGATAGCCATTGTCCGTGCGTGGCAGAAGGCGGTCGTAGGGTTGGACCGTATGGTGTACGAGGATGCCAAGAAAGAGTTCTCACTTTCGTCAATGACGGGCTTTGGGGCCGACGGTACGCGCGACGAGAAAAAGTTGGACTTCGAGCAGGTACGGGGAGATTTTGAAAGCAACACTTTTGTCACTGCGGTATTGAAGCATATAGAAGACAAGACCGCGTTAGGTGATGAACTGATACATCGCATGGAACTTGTTGAACCGAAAAATTGAGGATGAGGAATAGTCTTGCGCTCTTTTTCTTTTTTTTAAGCGGAAAAGCGCAATGCGACAAAGCTCGGCGGCACGTCTAATGCCGCCGAGCTTGTTTTAAAGCGTAGGAAATGAATCCTTTTATACGGTAAATGGTCTATTTTTAAGATTTCGCCTGAAACAAAATGCACTAAAACTTTCGTTTCTGGCGATTAGTCTGCATAAAAAGTGCATAAAAACCGGGATTTTATGCAGAAAAACGCATAATATGCAATTTTAGAGGTTTAAAAGAGAAGAAAGAAAGGTGTATTTCTTGTGAGGCGCGGCCCTATTTCTCGCGAGCGGTAGCCCTATAGCTCGCGAGCCATCGCCCTACTTCTTGGACGAAGAGTCCCTACTCCCACCATTCTGACGGTATTTCACACTTTTTCACTTCCCGTTGACTCTTTTTCCTGAACAGGAAAGATTTGTCTATTTTACGCATTATAAAGAATAACGCAAATTATAAGAAAGCATTATCCTCGCATCGGCATCCATATGTTTTAAACTATCCCGATACGCTGACATCCTGAATTCCGCTAACGTCGATTCTGCGCGTTCTTTTCGTCCGGGCCGTATCCCGGTCGGAATTATCGCGTTTCTGAGCGCATAAAATGTTCCGTTTTTCAGCATGGTCTATTTTTCATCTCTTCTTGCGTGCGTTTCTCTTCTGGTTTAGAGAATGGAGCCTCTGATGAAGCGGAGGAAAAAAGAAGAGGGAAGAAAGCTGTCGTGGTGAGGTTGGCTCGCCGTCGAATAAGCGATAAACCGGGAGTATGAAGGTAAATTGAACTGAATTTGCCATTTTTTGACCGGATTTTGCTTGTTTCATTTTGTGCTTATATATTAATTTGCGATATGATTAATCATATACATGCGCAGAATATTATGATTGAAGCAAGAGAAAAATAGAGTTTTGTTTTTTGATAAGGAAGAAAGATTGTATGGAAAGGATAACCTTAAAACTACATTTACTAATTTAAACAGAGAAATAATGAATGACACGACTGTGAAAAGAGAATTCAGGCGATTGCAATGGATTCTTTGGCTTTTTGTTATGGTATGCCTTACGAGCGCTTGTAAGGACGAAGAAGATGCGGCGATGGCCCCTTATGACCCTGACCAACCGGTAGTGATTGACCATTTTACTCCAACAGAGGGAGGAGCAAAGACTAAAATGATACTTTATGGAAGTAATTTCGGTACAGACAAGTCTATTGTTTCAGTTACGGTAGGGGGAAAAGAGGCTACTATGATTAGCGTTAAGGCAAAAAATATTTATTGCATTGTTCCGGAAGAATGTTACGAGGGTACGGTAGAGGTTACGGTCGGTGAGCAGACGGTAACGGCTCCTACCAAATATAAGTATGTTCCACAGATGGTGGTAACTACGTTGTGTGGATATGTGGATGACCTCGGAAATGGGGATATTATTCCTGAAGGACCGTTCGACAATTGTGGAAAGATAGAATATCCTTTATGGTTCTCTTTTGATCCTCAACATTCTAACATTTTATATCTTACACAAAATACAAATAAGAATATCCGTATATTAGATTTAGAAAAGGAATATATATATACTACACAGATTAATTCTTTTAGCATTACGAGAATGTGTAGTATATCATGGACTAATGATGGGGATATGGTTATAGCTTGTCCTCAAAACAATATAGATAGAGGCGTTAGCAATATTATTTTGAAGCGTAATCCGAGAGAGGATGGACTTGATTTTAAGGATGTGACTCCACAGAGATTGACGAGTAGCAGAGCTTGTAATGGTTCGATGATTCTTCCACAGACAGGTGAAATTTATTTCAATTATCGTGCGCAGGGAGCGACCTATCGGTATGATTTTGTAACGAATGGATATGATAACAATCCTACGGTATCGGCTTCTCAAAAAGAGAATTTGATGTTTCAGGTACCGGATAAGGCCTCGAACTTTAGTTTTGTTATGCACCCGGATGGGCTTTATGCTTATATTATTATGCATGAGTTACATTATATTTTGCGTGCGAATTATGATGAGGAGAACCGCCAATTAGTAAATCCTTATATCGTGTGTGGTGCTTCGGGGCAGGCCGGGTATGAAGACTTAACCAGTACAAGCGCCCGGATAAATACTCCGGGGCAGGGAGTATTTGTTTACAATAAAGAATACGAAAAGGAAGGGAAAAGAGATCATTATGATTTTTATTTCTGTGATACGAATAATCATTGCATTCGTATATTGACTCCAGATGGGATTGTCTCTACGTTTGCGGGGAGAGGCTCAACCAGTGCGAATGTTTATGCATATGGATACATCAATGGAGAGGTTAGAGAAAAGGCGCGTTTTAACGCTCCCGTAGCTTTGGCCTACGATGAAGTGAATAAGGCTTTTTATGTTGGAGATTCAAAAAATTACCGTATTCGGAAGATAGCGATGGAAGAGATCCCAGAAGAGTTTCTTGACCAGTCAGCTGATGAAAATACTTCGAATGAGGCACAAATTTCAAAAAACAAAGGAGAAACGGTAGAAATGAATGATTAACCTATAACATAAAAACACATGAATAAGATAAGATTTTTAATAATAGCCTGTTTTTCGCTAGTTTCTACAGTTATATTTTCTCAGGAGAAGAAAATCGAGGTGACTGGTGTCGTGACGGATAGTAATAAAGAACCGTTGATTGGGGTTAACGTGACGGTAAAGGATCAACCGGGTTTAGGAGCTATTACTGATATGGACGGTCGGTATAGGATAAGCGTTGAGGCGTTTTCAAGGTTGGTATTCTCTTACGTAGGTTTTGACAAGCAGGAGGTACTGGTGAAGCGTCAGAAGGTGGTGAATGTCGTTTTAAAGGAGTCTCAATCCAGTGAATTGGATGAAGTGGTGGTTACGGGAACCGGAGCTCAAAGAAAATTGACCGTGACGGGCGCGGTGACGAACGTGGATGTGGATGTGCTGAAATCGAATCCCACTTCTAACCTGTCTAACGCCTTGGCGGGAAACGTGGCGGGAGTGTTAGCGATGCAGACTTCAGGGCAGCCGGGTCAGAATACTTCCGAGTTCTGGATTCGAGGTATCTCTACGTTCGGAGCCAACAGTTCCGCTTTGGTATTGGTAGACGGGTTCGAAAGGGACTTGGATGAGATTAACATTGAGGATATTGAGACCTTCAGTGTATTGAAGGACGCTTCTACGACAGCTATCTACGGCCCTCGGGGAGCGAATGGCGTAGTTTTGATTACGACCAAACACGGTAAGGCCGGTAAGGTGAATATCAGCGCTAAGGTGGAGACCTCTTACAATACACGGACGATTACTCCGGAGTTTGTTGGTGGTTATGATTACGCCATGCTGATGAACGAGGCGCGTATTACGCGCAATCAGACACCTGCTTACCAATCGGATGAGTTAGAGTTGATTCGATTAGGAATGGATCAGGATTTATATCCGAATGTAGATTGGATGGACGTGCTGTTGAAAGACGGAGCCATGACTTATCGGGCTAACGTGAACCTTAGTGGAGGTGGTAGCACTGCCCGTTATTTTGTATCGTTAAGTTACATTAATGAAGAGGGCATGTATAAAACGGATGAGGCTTTGCGGGAGGATTACAGTACCAATCCAAGTAGCCAACGTTGGAATTATCGGTTGAATACGGATATCGACATTACAAAGTCTATCTTATTAAAAGTTGGCGTATCCGGCTCATTGAAGAAAAGGAATGCTCCCGGAGCAGAAGGCAATGTGTGGAACTCGCTAATAGGACAAAATCCGATTAGTATACCTGTAGTATATTCTAATGGATATGTTCCGGCGTTCGGTGTGGAAGATGAACGGAAAAATCCGTGGACTATCGCTACCCAAACCGGATATCGTGAGATTTGGGACAACAAGGTACAGACAAATATTTCGCTTGAGCAAAAACTGGATTTTATAACGAAAGGATTGCGTTTTGAAGGACGGTTTGGTTTTGATACCAATAATCATAACGAGAATATTCGTAAAAAAATGCCGGAAACGTGGAGAGCGCAACGAGATAGGGATGATGATGGAAATTTGATATTCAAGCGTCAAAGTGAAGAACAGAAAATGACACAGACTAGTAGGGCTAGTGGAGATCGTATGGAAACGCTTGAGGCGTATTTGTATTATGATCGTAATTTTAATGAGCATCATGTGGGAGCTACATTTAAATACAGTCAAGATGTCTATACGAATACTGTGAGGATAGCGGAAAACTCGACCGAGCTTTCTGACATTAAGGATGGTATTTCCAAACGCCACATGGGTATTGCCGGGCGTATGAGTTATAATTGGAATTTCCGTTATTTTGCTGACTTCAACTTTGGTTACAATGGGTCGGAAAACTTTGCCGACGGGCATCGGTTTGGCTTCTTCCCCGCTTTCTCATTGGCGTGGAATGTGGCCGAGGAGAAGTTCGTGAAGAAGCATTTGAAATGGATGAACATGTTTAAGATACGTTACTCTTACGGAAAAGTGGGCAACGACCAGATGAACGAGCGTTTCCCTTATCTTTATACGATAGGTGACGGAAACGGATGGAACTGGGGAGACTACACGTATGACAATACATTCAACGGCATGACCTATACGGACCTTGCCTCAGACAACGTGACATGGGAAATTGCGACGAAGCATGACCTCGGTGTGGACTTGTCTTTCTTTAATGATAAGTTTACGGCGACGGTGGATTATTTCCACGAACAACGTGACGGAATCTTCATGACCCGTCAGTACCTTCCGGCTATTGTGGGAGTCAGCAGTAATCCGAAAGCGAATGTGGGCAGTGTACTCTCGGAAGGATTCGACGGAAATTTCGCATATAAGCAAAAGATTGGCAAGGTTGATTTGACCATAAGGGGAAATATGACTTATAGCAAGAATGAGATTCTGGAGAAAGACGAGATGAATACGGTGTATCCTTATCAATTGGAAGCGGGTTATCGTGTGAATCAGGCGAAAGGGTTGATTGCCGAAGGACTATTCAAGGATTACGATGATATCCGCGACAGTCCCACACAGCAGTTCGGCGACGTGCAACCGGGAGATATCAAGTATAAGGATGTCAATGGGGACGGAATAGTTAACGATGACGATAAGGTCGCTATCGGGGCGACAACAAAACCCAATCTGATTTATGGTTTCGGTCTGTCGGCTCAATGGAACGGGTTCGATTTTAACGTACATTTTCAAGGAGCAGGGAGATCATCCTTCTTTATTGATGGTTCCAGTGTGTACGCTTTTAAAGATAGCCAGTGGGGTAATATCTTTGGAGAACTTGTAGAGGACCGTTGGGTAGATGCGGAGACTGCTGCGCAATTGGGCATACCGGCCAATGAAGATGTGAACGCCTCTTATCCCCGTTTGAGCTATGGAGGGAATAATAACAATTACCGAGCATCCACATTTTGGTTACGTGATGGTTCTTACTTGCGTATGAAAACATTGGAAGTGGGCTATACGTTGCCCAAGCATATTGTAAATAAGCTTAAGTTCAATAAGGTGAGAGTGTTCTTTATCGGGACTAACTTGCTGACTTTCGCCAAATTTAAGCTATGGGACCCCGAGATGGGTAGCACGAACGGACAGAGCTATCCATTGGCAAAAACATTTACTTTAGGATTAACAGTCAACATTTAATAATAACTGTGTAACGACATGAAGAGAATATATCATATATATGTGTGCCTCCTGCTTGGGGCGGGCCTTACGTCTTGTGCGGACAAGCTAGATTCTGATAAATACTTTAAAGACCGCATGAGTATAGAGGATGTGTTTACAGATGAAACACGTACGGAGCGATGGCTGGCCAACGCTTATTCTTACTTGGGAGGAGAGAACTTGGAGGTGTCCACTAAAGATAACATATTGTTTTGTTTTGCTGATGACATATATTTCGGTAGAGGAGACGACTATGTGAAGTTTAAGACCGGTACGTACGACGAGAACTGGCGCCATTCGTGGACACCAAGCTATAAGGGAATCCGGCAGGCCTCTATATTTATCCAGAATATTGACATGAATACCGACCTGACAGAGGAGGAACGAATAGACTTTAAGGCGCAGGCCCGTTTTGTACGAGCTTACTACTATTGGCTTTTGTTGCGTAGGTACGGGCCTGTTCCCATACTTCCGGATGAAGGGTTAGACTATACGGACAGCTACGACGACTTGGCTTATCAGCGTAACTCGTATGACGAGTGTGTGGAGTATATCGTGTCGGAGATGGAACTGGCGGCTAAAGACCTACCCTTAGAACGAGGGGCTAATCAAGCGTCGAGGCCTACCCGTGGAGCGGCGTTGGCTGCCCGGGCCAGAGCCTTGCTTTACGCGGCCAGTCCGATAAACAATCCCCGTCCAAGTGATGCGGATAAGTTCTCGGACTTGGTGGACTATGACGGCCGGTGTCTGCTCTCGCAGGAGTATGATAACTACAAGTGGGCGAGGGCGGCGGCCGCGGCGAGGGACGTGATGGAACTGCCCGGAAACAATAACGGTCATCGCTACGAGCTGTATCACGCCGGGGCGCATGAGGATTCCGCTCCGGGCTATCCCGCTACCGTACCTCCATACGAGGATGGAGATTTCTCCGAGAAGACTTGGGATGAGGGTGGATATAGTGACATCGATCCCTATGAATCATACCGTTCCGTGTTCAACGGGACGTTGGCTATGGGAGAGAACCCTGAACTGATTTTTGGTCGGGGAGCCAATCAGGGAACCAATAGTCTGGTTATGATGGTTACAAGGCAAATGCCCAAGTCTTTAGGCAATGGGGGAAATTTATACGGCATGACCCTGAAGATGTGCGACGCTTATTACATGGCCGATGGCAGTGACTTTAGTAGGGAGGCTTTCCTTGCGCAGTATCCGAAGGAGGAACGCTTCGTGTCGGAGCAGGAAGCCAATCAAGGTGTTTATCCTCACTTGCGTGAAGGGGTGTATAAGGAGTTCGCCAATCGGGAGCCGCGTTTCTACGCCTCGGTATCCTTCAACGGATGTGTATGGCCATTGCTGAATAACGGAAATACTCAGGACTATAAGGATATAATAGACGTACAGGTGTCGTATTATCGTGGAACGGACACTGATGGATTTAGTAATACGGGAGCGTTCCTGCCTACGGGCATTGGGATTATGAAGTTCGTTCATCCGGACGACTCTAATTATGGGAGCATCATCCGCAAGGCCGAGCCGGCTATACGCTTCGCTGAGATTCTGATGATATATGCTGAGGCCATCAACGAATTGGAAGGTAGCTACGAGGTAGAGTCGTGGGACAGCTCAACCACCTATACCCTCTCGCGTACCACGGATGAGCTGAAGCGGGGCATCCGTCCTATCCGTCGGAGGGCCGGAGTGCCTGACTATACGGACGAGGTGTACGGCGACCGTGACCTCTTCCGGACGAAGATGAAGAAGGAGCGGCAGATAGAGTTCATGGGCGAGGGACAACGCTACTTCGACCTGAGACGTTGGAAGGACGCCGAGACGGAGGAGTCGCAGCGGGTGTACGGCTTCAACTACTGGATGACCGAGGAGCGCCGTGACGACTTCTATACGCCTATCGTCATTAACGACCTGCCTACGGCCTTCTCGCGCAAGCTATACTTCTGGCCCATCGCTCACAGCGAGTTGAAGAGGAACAAGAGGCTGACGCAGAACCCGGGATGGACTTACAGTGATTAACTTTAAATACGACAATAATGAGACGCATCTATTTATATTTGACTATATTTGCCGCCATCATGCTGATGACGGCCTGCAACAAGGAGTGGGAAGACGAGCAGTATGTGCAGTACGTGTCGTTCAAGGCCCCGATAACCTCGGGGGGAGACGGAGTAACGAGTATCTACGTGCGTTACAATGAGGGAGGAAAGGTGACTTACCGACTTCCGATTATCATTAGCGGGACAACCGACAACGTGGCGGACCGTGAGGTACATGTGGCCGTTGACCCCGATACGCTGCGGATACTGAACGAAGAGAGGTTTAGCCTCGTACGTCCGGAACTGTGGTACACGCAGTTGGAGGACGGCATGTACGAGTTTCCCGAGACGGTGAACATTCCCGCGGGAACGAACAAGGGAATATTGAACATCGACTTCAGCCTCTCGGGGATAGACATGCTGAAAAAGTGGGTGTTGCCGCTGACTATTGTCGACGACCCGTCGTACAATTATCAGAGCCATCCCCGCAAGAACTATAGCAAGGCGCTGCTGCGCGTCATACCGTTCAACGACTACTCCGGCTCGTATAACTCCGGACAGATGGAGGTCTACGTCAAGAACCTTGACGGGACAACCGAGACCAACGCCATTACGGAGGACAAGCGGACGGCGTACGTGGTGAACGACAATACCGTGTTCTTCATAGCGGGGCTGATAGGCGAGGATCTGGACGAGGAAACGAGGGCGGTGTACAAGGTGAACGTACGCTTCAACGAGGACGAGACACTGGACATCACCCCCGCCGACCCCGAGAACGCCATGAACTTCAAGCTCAACGGTACGCCGACGTATAGCATTCAGGAGATTGAGGACACCACCAAACCCTATCTGCTGCACAAGTACGTACAACTGCGCTTTGAATACGAGTTCGAGGACGTGACCACCAATCCCGACGCGCCGATTGGCTATCTGGTGACCGGCTCGATGACTTTGCAGCGAGACTACAACACCCAGATACCGGACGAGGATCAGCAGATACAGTGGAACTAAAAAGTACAGTATGGAATGAACCAACCATTCATTAGTTTAAGTTTGATTGGGGGACTGGCCGCCGCCGAAGCGGCGGCCCAAGTCCCTTCCAAGCCCAATCTGGTGCTGATTATCGCCGACGACTGTTCGTACTACGACCTCGGATGCTACGGGGCGGTGAACAACCGGACGCCGAATATCGACGCGCTGGCCCGGCAGGGAATCAAGTTCGACAACGCCTACAATTCCGTCTCCATGAGCACGCCCACGCACCACTGCCTCTATACGGGAATGTACCCCATGCACCACGGCGGATACGCCAACCATAGCCGCGTGAGGGACGGCGTGAGGTCCATGCCCACCTATCTGAAGGAACTGGGATACCGCGTGGGACTCACCGGAAAGAGGCACGTCAACCCGCAGAAGGCTTTCCCCTTCGAGCACGTGCCGGGATTCCCCGAAGGGTGTACGGGCCTGAAGACCACCCACAGCATGAAGGGCGTGCGAGAGTTCGTCACCCGAGACCCCTCGCAGCCGTTCTGCCTCGTGGTGGCCTCCATCAATCCTCACGCCCCGTGGACGGGAGGCGACCCCTCGGTCTTCAACCCCGACAAGCTCCGGCTACCGCCGCAGTTCGTCGACACCAAAGTCACCCGCGAGTTCTACGCCCGCTATCTGGCCGAGATTGGACTGCTCGACAAGGAGGTGGGCGACGTGGTCAGTCTGCTCGACAGTGAGGGGCTGAGGGACAACACGCTCGTCGTCTTCGTCTCCGAGCAAGGGACGCAGTTCGCCGGGGCCAAGTGGACCAACTGGAGCGCGGGGGTCAAGGCGGGTATGATAGCCTCGTGGCCGGGAGTCATCGAGGAGGGAACGAGCACCTCGGCCATCGTGCAGTACGAGGACATTCTGCCTACCTTCATCGAACTGGCGGGCGGCGAGAGGCCCGAGGCCGGTACGGAGCAGGCGCGCGCGCTACTTAATCGCTTCCACCATCGCCCCGAGTTCGAGCTGTACGACATACGGCGCGACCCCTTCGAGATGAACAACCTCGCCGGCAAGCGACGCTACGCCCGCAAGCAAAGGGAGTTGCTTGAGGCCCTGACCCGGTGGATGGAGAGTCAGCGCGACCCCGGAGCGAAGGCCGACGCGCCCCGCAAGCCGAATGTAAAGAAAAAGAAAGAAGTGTAATCCTTCTTTACTATGACCGGAAACCACCCTGACATCAGGCTCTCTCGGGAGCTGACCCCCTCTACAGTACCTTCTGGCGGGGGTTGAAAGTGTCGGGTCGACACACACGTAAGTGTCCACCCGACACTTACGTAAGTCTCCCCTCCACACTTACGTATGTGTCCACCGGACACTTACGTATGTGTCTGCCGGGGACTTTCGATAGTGTCCGCGGGACACTTTAGTTGTAAACTATTATACACATACGTAAGTGACCATGATAAGGAAACGTTTGTGGGCGGCCGCCCCCCTGATGGCGGTCAGTTTGTGTTCGGCGCAAGAGCGGCCGAACGTCGTTCTGATAATGGTAGACGACATGGGCTACTCCGACCTCGGGTGCTACGGGGGAGAGATTCCTACTCCCCATATCGACTCGCTGGCCATGAGTGGCGTGCGTTTCACCCAGTTCTATAACACCTCCCGCTCCTGCCCCACGCGGGCGAGCCTCATGACGGGGCTGTTTCAGCATCAGGCCGGCATAGGGCAGATGTCCGAAGACCCCGCCCCCGACGAGAAGAGCCGACGCTCGCACGACTGGGGCACGGAGGGATACCGCGGGTACCTCAACCGCCGGTGCGTCACCATAGCCGAGGTGCTGCGCGGGGCGGGATACCATACCTACATGGCCGGCAAGTGGCACTTGGGGATGCACGGGCAGGAGAAATGGCCCTTGCAGCGGGGCTTCGACCGCTTCTACGGTATTCTGGCCGGGGCGTGCAGCTACCTGAGGCCCGACGGTGGGCGGGGGCTGACGTTGGACAACACCCGCCTGCCCGCGCCCGAAGCGCCCTACTATACCACGGACGCCTTCACCGACTACGCCATACGCTTCGTCGAGGAGCAGAAGGACAGTGACCCGTTCTTCCTCTACCTCGCCTTCAACGCCCCCCATTGGCCCTTGCAGGCGAAGGAGGACGACATACGGAAGTTCGTCCGGATGTACCGCGACAAGGGGTGGGACCGTATCCGGGAGGAACGCCTCGCCCGCCAGAAGGCGTCGGGACTATTGCCCGAGGACACCCGGTTCGCCGAATGGGAGAACCGCGCTTGGGACGAGCTGACCGACGAGGAGAAAGACCGTTCGGCCTACCGAATGGCCGTCTACGCCGCGCAGGTGCACTGCGTGGACTATAACGTGGGACGGCTCATGGACCACCTCCGCAAGGCGGGTAAGCTAGACAATACCCTCGTAGTGTTCCTCGCCGACAACGGCGCCTGCGCCGAACCCTACGCCGAGCTTGGCGGAGGCCGGCAGGAGGACATCAACAATCCCGCCCTCAGCGGGGCCATCTCCTACGGACGGGCGTGGGCGCAGACCTCCAACACGCCCTTCCGCAAGTACAAGTGCCGCTCGTACGAGGGGGGAATATCGACACCCCTCATCGTCTCGTGGAGCAAGAGGATGGGCGACCGCGACGGCGAGTGGTGCCGCGTTCCGGCTTACCTGCCGGACATCATGCCCACCTTCGTCGAGGCCTCCGGAGCCGAATATCCGAAGACCTATCACGGCAATGACATACACCCGATGGCCGGAACCAGTCTCTTCCCCGCCATAGAGGGAAAGGTCGCCTCGCTGCACGAGTATATGTACTGGGAGCATCAGAATAACCGGGCCATCCGCCGGGGTGACTGGAAGGCTGTGCGTGACGAGACCGGCGGCCCGTGGCAGCTCTACAACATCGCCGAGGACCGCTCCGAGCGCGTGGACATGGCCTCCGAGCGACCCGAACTCCTCGCCGAGCTTGTGGCCGAGTGGGAACGGTGGGCGAAGGCCAACTACGTGCTGCCCAAGCGCGCCCCCAAGAACAAGAAGTAAACGTTTAACCTCTAAAACCGACAAGACAATGAGCTTGATACAGAGAACCATTGCCGGGACTTCGGTGCTCCTCGGCATGACCGCCGCCGCTTGCGCGCAGCAGGCGGAGCGGCCCAACCTCGTGCTCTTCATCGCCGACGACTGTTCGTACTACGACCTCGGCTGCTACGGCAGTCCCGACTCGCGCACCCCCAATATCGACCGCTTCGCCTCGCAGGGTATGCGGTTCACCCGGGCCTATCAAGCGGCCCCCATGTCCTCGCCCACGCGCCACTGCCTCTACACCGGTCTGTGGCCCGTACGCAGCGGAGCCTACCCCAATCACACTCGTGCCAACAGGGGCACGCGGAGCGTCGTTCACCAGCTTCATCCGCAGGGCTACCGCGTGGCCCTCGTCGGCAAGTCGCACGTCGCTCCCGACTCGGTGTTCCCGTGGGACGTATACGCTCCCTCGCAGCGGGGCGAGATAGACTTCGACGCGGTCCGGCGTTTCATCTCCGACTGCGAGAAGGACAGTGTGCCCTACTGTCTCCTCGTGGCCACCAATCAGCCCCATACGCCGTGGGACAAGGGAGATGCCTCCCAGTTTGACGCGGACAAGCTGACCATCCCGCCCATGTACGTCGACATTCCCCAGACCCGAGAGGCGTTCACCCGCTACTTGGCCGAGATAAACTATATGGACGGGGAGTTCGGCACGTTGCTCGGCATCCTTGACGAGAAAGGGCAGGCCGATAAGTCGGTAGTGGTTTACCTCAGCGAGCAGGGCAACAGCCTCCCCTTCGCCAAGTGGACCTGCTACGATGCGGGCGTTCACTCGGCCTGCATTGTCCGTTGGCCGGGCGTGGTTCAGGCGGGTAGCGTCAGCGACGCCATCGTGGAGTATCTGGACATCGTGCCCACCTTCGTCGACATCGCCGGAGGCAAGCCCTCGTCCGAGATGGACGGCGAGAGCTTCAAGGAGGTGCTTACGGGCCGCAAGACGAGCCACAAGGAGTACACCTTCGCCTTGCAGACCACCCGGGGCATCAACGCGGGGGCTCCCTGCTACGGCATCCGGTCAGTGTCCGACGGACACTATCGCTACATCGTCAACCTCACTCCCGAGGCGACGTTCAAGAACGTAGTGACCTCCAACTCGCCCCTCTTCAAGGAATGGCAGCGGTTGGCCACCACGGACGAGCACGCCAAGTGGGTTACCGAGCGGTATCAACACCGTCCCGCCACGGAGCTGTATGACGTGACTGCCGACCCCTATTGCATGAACAATCTGGCCGGGGACAAGGCCTACGCCGACATCGTGGCCCGTCTGGACAAGGAGCTGAGAGCGTGGATGGCCCGCTGCGGAGACGAGGGACAGCCCACCGAGATGCAGGCCCTGAAGCACTTGGCCCGCAAGCAGAAGGCCGACAAGGCGGGGCGGAAGAACCAGAAAGGCAACGCCGCCCAAGCGAAGAAGAAAAACAAGAAACAACATAAACAGCAATGACGATGAACATAAGGAAACATTTGCCGTGGTTAGGAGCCTTGCTCCCCGTGGCGCAACTTCAGGCGGACGAGCGTCCGAACGTGGTGATTATCTATATTGACGACATGGGAATAGGCGACGTGGGCTGCTACGGCGGACGCTTCGCACCCACGCCCAACATCGACCGTCTGGCCGAGGACGGGATACGCTTCGAGCAATACTATTCGGCGGCTCCGGTCAGCTCACCTTCCCGTTGCGGGCTGACCACCGGACTGTTCCCCTTAGAGGTGGGTATCAACACCTTCCTGCACGAAAGGGCGGGCAACCGGAAGTGCGAGCAGCGTGACTATCTGGACGACAGTCTGCCCTCTATGGCGAGGGCCTTTCAGCAGGCGGGATACGCTACCGCCCATATCGGCAAGTGGCACATGGGCGGCGGACGCGACGTGGACGACGCTCCTCCCATCACCAACTATGGCTTCGACGAGTACGTCTCCACCTACGAGAGTCCCGACCCCGACCCGGCGATTACCGCCACCCGTTGGATATGGTCAGCGAAGGACAGCGTGAAGCGGTGGCGGCGCACGGAATACTTCGTAGACAGGAGCATTGACTTTATAAAGAGGCATAAGGGACAGCCCTTCTTCCTCAACTTCTGGCCCGACGACATGCACACCCCGTGGGTTCCGGAGAGTCTGGCCAAGAAGAACAAGACGTGGGAGACCCAACCCGCCTTCGAGCCCGTGCTTGCCGAACTCGACCGGCAGATAGGACGCTTCGTGAAGGCGCTCGACGAAATGGGGCTGACGGAGAATACCATTGTCATCTTCAGCAGCGACAACGGTCCGGCCCCGAGCTTCAAGTCTGTTCGCGCGGCCCACTTGCGGGGCACGAAGAACAGCCTCTACGAGGGAGGCATACGCATGCCTTTCATCATTAAGTATCCCAAGAAGATTAAGCCCGGTCAGGTGAACGAGCGCTCCGTACTCTGTGCCGTAGACCTCTATCCCTCGCTCTGCGCCATTGCGGGCATTCCCACGGAGAAAGGCTATAAGGGCGACGGCCAGAACTATGCGAAGGTGCTGTTGGGCAAGTCGGATGCGAAGCGCAAGACCGACCTGATGTGGGACTTCGGGCGGAACAAGCATTTCGCCTCGCCGGGCAATCCCTATGACCGTAGCCCGCACTTGGCTATACGCAGCGGAAAGTGGAAACTGTTGGTCAACGGTGACGGTAGCGACGCTCGGCTGTATGACATGGAGAAGGATCGCTACGAGAAGAACGACGTAGCCGCCGACCATCCGAAGATAGTGAAGAAGCTGAGCGAGAAGGTGTGTGCGTGGTACGCCCAAAACAGAAGCAAGGGCGTACCGGCGACGGGAAAGTGATGGCCCGGCTTCGTACGGATGATTAAGACGGAAATATAAACTTATATCACAAGGGAAAACAAGAGTTACAGAAACATGAAATCGAATTATTTACTGTTATCTACAGCGTTGCTGATGGCGGGACACTCCGCCGCCAACGCGAAGGGCAAGAAATCGGATGATAGGCCCAACATATTGGTTATCTTGGTCGACGACCTCGGCTATTCCGACTTGGGATGCTACGGCGGGGAGATTCAGACACCCAATCTGGACAGATTGGCCGGTGAGGGGTTGCGATTCAACCATTTCTATAATACCGGCCGTAGCTGCCCGACGAGGGCCTCTCTGCTGACCGGGCTGTATCAGCATCAGGCGGGCATCGGGCGGATGACCTTTGACCAACATCTCCCGGGATACCGGGGAACGCTTTCGCGTGATGCCGTCACCATAGCCGAGGTGTTGAAGGAGTCGGGATACCGGACGAGCATGATTGGCAAGTGGCATGTGGCGGAAACACCGTTGCGTCCCGACCAGCGTAAATGGTTGGCCCATCAGGTATATCATGAGACCTTCTCCGACCTGTCCAACTATCCGGTGAACAGGGGATTCGACACGCATTACGGCATCATCTACGGTGTGGTAGACCACTTTGACCCGTTCAGTCTGGTAGAGGGTGAAGTGCCCATTAAGGAGGTTCCTGAGGGGTTCTACATGACTCAGGCCCTCTCTGACCGTGCGGTGAAGGAGGTAGAGGAGTACGCTAAGGACGATAAGCCTTTCTTCATGTACTTGGCCTACACCGCTCCCCACTGGCCGCTGCACGCCTTGCCGGAGGACATCAAGAAGTATGAGGACACGTATAAGGTGGGATGGGAGAAGATTCGCCAAGCGCGTTACGAGAGGCAGAAAGAACTGGGTATCTTCCCGGGACAGGACGATTTCCTCTCTGAGCGGCAGTTTAAGGATAAGTGGGAAGATAACCCTACCGCCGAGTGGGATGCGAGGGCTATGGCCGTTCACGCTGCGATGGTAGACCGTGTGGATCAGGGTATCGGGCAAATCATCGAGGCGTTGCGGAAGACCAATCAGCTCGACAATACGCTGATTCTCTTCATGTCCGATAACGGATGCAGCAATGAGCTTTGCCAGAATATGTCCGGTGGGGAGAACGACCGTCCGGACATGACGCGCGACGGAAGGAAGATTATCTACCCCCGCAATAAGGAAGTGATGCCCGGCCCGGAGACGACCTATGCCGCCATAGGCGCTCGTTGGGCTAACGTGGCGAACACTCCGTTCCGTTTCTGGAAAGCGAAGTCGTATGAGGGAGGTATCTGTACACCGATGATTGCGTTCTGGCCGAAGGGAATCAAGAAGAATGTGGGCGGCGTTACCTCGGAGATAGGACACGTGATGGACGTGATGGCCACCTGCGTTGATTTGGCCGAGGCTACCTATCCGACAAAGTATAAGGGGCACGACATTATCCCTATGGAGGGAAAGAGTCTGGCCCCCATCTTTAAGAAGGGGAAGCGGGAAGGTCATGACTATCTGGGATTCGAGCACTTCAACGAACGGGCGTTTCTGTCGAAGGACGGATGGAAGTTGGTGAAGCCGGGAGAGAAGGCCAAATGGGAGCTGTATAACCTGAACGAGGACCGTAGCGAACAGCATAATTTGGCCGGACAGTATCCGGAGAAGGTGAAGGAGATGGCGGCAGCCTATGAGGAATGGGCCAAGCGTTGCATGGTGGAACCTTATCCCGGACAGAAAAAATAATAGATTCAGCGCCTCGCCCGTTTACACCGCATACGGGGAACGGGCGAAGGCCGTGATAACCCAGAAAGCATGATGAACAAGAGACTGCTAACTTTGCTTGCGGGAGTAGGAACGCTGCCTGCATGCGCGTTCGCTCAGCAGGAGCGCCCGAACATCGTGATTGTATTGGCCGATGACTTGGGATGGGGCGACGTGGGATTCCACGGGAGCGAAATCAAGACTCCTTGCTTGGACGCGTTGGCGGATGAGGGGGTAGAGCTTGACCGCTTCTATACGGCTCCCATCAGCTCGCCCACGAGGGCCGGACTGCTTACGGGACGTTATCCGAACCGCTTCGGCATCCGTACGGCGGTGATACCGCCGTGGCGCGAGGACGGCTTGGACGAGAATGAGGAGACATTGGCCGACTTGCTCGAACGTAACGGCTACAAGAACAGAGCCATCATAGGGAAATGGCATTTGGGCCATACGCGGAAGGCGCACTATCCGCTGAACAGGGGATTCTCGCACTTCTACGGCCACCTGAACGGGGCGATTGATTACTTCACGCACCAGAGGGAGGGCGAACTGGACTGGCACGACGACTGGGAAACGTGCCGTGACGAGGGCTATTCCACCGAGCTGATTACGAAGGAGGCCGTGCGTTGGATAGACGAGTACCGCAAGGAAGGCCCCTTCTTCCTGTACGTGGCCTACAACGCTCCGCACACGCCGTTGGCGGCGCAGGAGAAAGACCTCAGACTCTACTATGACGGCGACCTTGACAGCCTTCCGGAGAAGGAAAGGAAGCGGATAACTTACCGCGCGATGGTGTCGTGCCTCGACCGCGGGGTGGGGGAAATCGTGAAGGCCTTAAAGGAGAAGGGCGTTATGGACAATACGCTCTTCCTTTTCTTCAGCGACAACGGCGCGGCCAAAGGCGTGGCCCCCGGAGCCTCTTCGGGCCCGCTGCGCGGAGAGAAGTTCAAGGAGTGGGATGGGGGCGTGCGCGCTCCGGCCATCCTCTATTGGAAGGCGGCCGAGAAGGGATACCCGGGCATACACGCTCAGGTGACCGGCTTCGTCGACATCGTCCCCACGGTAAAAGAGTTGGTGGGCGACCGCGCGGAGCCTAAGCGACCTTACGACGGCATTAGCGTGCTTCCCGTCCTGAAGGGAGAGAAATCCGCCATAGAGCGGGACTTCTACTTAGGATGCGGGGCCGTGGTGAACAAGGACTATAAGTTTATCCGGAAAGGGGGCAATAAGGGAATGAACTTGCAGAATGACTTTTTGGTGGACTACGGCACGGACCCTTACGAGCGTAAGAACGCCGCCCGGCTTCACCCCGAGGTCGTGAAGCGGATGGCCCGCATCGCCGAGCGATACGATACGATAACGCCCTGCATTCCGGAGGTACCTTTCGGCAAGGGGCAGCAGGGATTCAAGGCGCCCAAAGAGTGGAAAGTGACGAGGGAGTAGGAGATGAAACGGATTGTATTGGCTTCGGCGGCGATGCTCGCCCTGACGGTCTGCGCGCAGGAACAGCGGCCGAACATCATTTTCATACTGGCCGACGACTTGGGCTACGGAGACATTTCGTCTTTCAACCCGGAGTCTAAAATCAGCACGCCCAACATCGACCGGTTGGCCCGTGACGGCGTGCGGTTTACCAACGCTCATGCGGCGTCGGCGCTCTCTACCCCGTCGAGGTACGCCCTGCTGACGGGAAGGTATCCGTGGAGAACGTCCCTGAAGCAAGGAGGACTGGACGGAGACTCTCCCGCGCTTATCGCGCCCGAACGGGAGACAATGGCCGAGATGCTATCGGCCCGAGGATACCGCACCGCCTGCGTCGGCAAATGGCATCTGGGCATGGACTGGAAACGCCGGGAGACGGACGGGGGAAAGAGCGAGTTGGACTTCGACTCGCCTATAAAGAACGGGCCTACCGAACGGGGATTCGACTATTTCTTCGGTATCCCCGCCTCGCTCGACATCGCTCCCTACGTCTACGTGGAGAATGACCGTGTGACCGCGCCGCCCGACCGTACAATCGCAAAGCAGAACAAGGAGCCTTTGCTGCTGATGCACGGCGGACCGGCAGGGGCGGACTTCGAGCCGGGCGAGTGCCTGCCCAACCTCTTCAGGCACGCCATCGAGTACGTTGACGGGCGGAAGTCGGGCGAGGAGCCGTTCTTTCTCTACCTGCCCCTTTCGGCGCCGCACACCCCCGTGCTGCCCGCGCCCGAGTATAGGGGAAAGACCGGAATAGGTGACTACGGAGACTTCGTGGTGATGATAGACGATTTGATTGGCGACCTCGTGGAGGCCCTTGAGCGCAACGGACAATTGGACGACACCATGATTGTTTTCACCTCGGACAACGGTTGCGCGGGCTACATCCACGTGGGGGAGATGGAGCGGAAAGGGCATCGCCCGAGCTACATTTACCGCGGATATAAGAGCGACATCTATGAGGGAGGCCATAGGGTGCCGCTGATTGTGTCGTGGAAAGGCAGGCTGTGCGGGGAGGAACGGGACGACTTGGTGTCGCTCATCGATTTCTATGCGACTTTCGCCCAGATGACGGGGCACGAGCTGCGCGGCGACGAGGCGGTGGACAGTTACAGTTTCTGGCCGCTGATAGCGGGGCTGGGGAGCGGCCTCCGCAAGGACCTGATTTGCGAGGCGGGCGAGGGCTACTTGTCCCTGTTGCGCTCCGACGGCCTGAAGTTAATCTTCTACGGAGGTTCGGGCGGATGGAGCCGCCCCACCACACGCCAGTTGAAGGAGGCCGAGTATCCGCCGATGCAGCTCTTCGACCTGAGCGAAGACCCCGCGGAGAAGCGTAACCTTATCAGCGAGCCCGCCTTCGCCGACGAGGTGGTGCGCATGAAGAGCGATGCGGCCCGTTACATCAGCGAGGGACGCTCTACGCCCGGCGAGCCTGACCGTAACGACACCGATATATGGCGGCAGGCGCGGATTATTATGGAAACCGCCCTGCGGTGAGCGTCCCGCCGCGCTCATAAGAAACCTTGAAGGCCCTTCATGACTGCGTGAAGGGCCTTCGCTGTATATGTGAATTTCCTACGGGGAGCGTCCGGAGGCTCTCTTATGAACCCAAATCGGTCATTAGAGATTTTCACATGTAAAATGCAAGTGAAAAATCTGCCTGCAGCTTGATTTAACTGTGCATTGCTTAATTCTTGCCATAACTACGGCACAATTTGCGCAAAAAGAAAGCTGAATTTTCTAATGACCGATTTGGGATGAAAGTGCGCGGCATCTCCGTAGAAACCTCGACGGAACTATATGTAAAGACGATAAGTCTTATATGATAGGGACATTCAGTAAATGTCCCTAGAGGATATATCTCTCCAAGACTCTTCGAGGGTCTTTTTAAGGATGGCATACCTCTGGTTACGGGAATCAAAGCGAACATGAAAAACAACCTGATGCCATGTTGGGGTAAAATCATGTTACGCAAGCGTTTCATCATTGAATGCGTCAATGATACGCTCAAGAATACCGCCAAACTGGTACATTCAAGACACAGGTCTATCAATAACTTCTTAATGGATTTGGTGGCGGCGTTGGCGGCGTATTGCTTTTATGACAATAAGCCTGAAGCATTGCAGGGGTATACCATTGAACATACAAAACAATTGGCTTTGTTTTAAGCTTATCTCGAACTCACGTTTATTTTGAATCCCGTATTTTCCATTTACACAAAATATTTTATAGTGCCAGTTGTCCTGCCATGACCTGATGACGATAGGATACTGTTCTCCCCATTTCCCTTCCAACTTGAAAAGTTTATTTTTCTCAGGCTCCTTATTTACAGCCTGATAGACCCATTTCAAGTCCTTCAGAAATTCCTTTTGATTTTTGGAGTCTACAGGAATTACGTATCTGGTGTACGACGCAAAGCTGTACAACCGTATTGGGATAAACGTCTTGAATAGCTTCGGGAAAAACCTTTCAATCCGTCTATACAGGCAATAAGAATATCTTCAACTCCACGGTTCTGAAGGTCTGTCAGCAATGAGCCAGAAGTTTGTTCCCTCATTCCTTGATATATACATTTCAAGCAGTTCCTTATGTCCTTCCCGGTCAATACCCTTGCTCTTAATGCTTTCAAAATCAAATTCTTCTTTCATAAAAAAAACTGTGCTAGCAAAGTTAATATTTTATCCTTTGCTGACACAGTTTAGTTTACAGCCTCATTTTTTTGTTTCCGTCTCATTCTTTTTCAGTTTGCTCTCTTTTTTAGCGAGCATGACAATATTATAGACATATTCTGTCATCCACTCTTCCGAGTATCCTAAACGTTCTTTGTATTGGCGTATGGCCGCTGCTGTTTTGTGCACGTCATCGGCTTTCCATACTAATTTGGTACATACGTCGTGAACGGTTTTTTGTGTCATTGCATATAAAGTCTTTTTAAAGATGGAAGGCATACGAAACTTCCATTGCATTAGGTTTCCCATTAACATGATTAAATCATTAGAGAAGCCTTGATACATAAATAAGTAAGATTGAATATCATTCGCTGTACGACAATTCCGCTTGACTGAGGCGTCAATTTCCTTAAAGAAGTGTTCGCTCAATCCGTAGTCATGCATCAGCATTTTACGCGAAGCGGATTTTTCCGCTAAACCTAATTTACCGTTTTGTGTCGGTACTTTAAATAGGCGTTTAAAGTTAGCTACGTCCGGTAAGAAACGGATGTTGGTGATGCCTAGGTTAGTAGCGATAACCGATTGGAAGTACACACGTGTTAATGACATGAAATCTTCTACGTTGCCGATAGTTGTATCGTTGGACTTCTTTTTGAATAAGCCAAATAATCCCATTACTATGTTTTATGAATTACAAATATGATTTGCCGCAAAGGTAGGAAAAAACGATTGTTTTTCGTCTATTTTTTTATTTGAAAATAGAACTTGTGATTTTTGAATACAGGTTCGACTATATCATAGCGAATGAATTTGGCTAGTAAATGCTCTGCGAAACGTCGTGAGATTCCGGTTTGGCGACAATAGCCATTGAGGGTGACTAATGTGCCTTGCTCTAATTGGTTGAGCAAATCTTGTTCTCGTTCGGTGTAGTGTGTCAGTTCTCCTATGGGATTATTGTCTTGTTGCCATATGCGTAGGTGCACTGTGGTAGCTAGAATATTCTCGTCCTTGATGCGCAGATAGGCTAGTAGTTTCCCATTTTCGCTTTTCACATAGACGGGTTTTTTGAGACTTTCTTCAATAGTGGTTACAAGTACTTTCTTTCCATTCACTATATAACTTTTTGTCTCATATTGTACCTCTGGTTGGCAGTAGATCCGGGATGCAGCTTCGAGCATGTATATTTCTTCTTCGCTGCGTATGCCGGCTATTTGTCCGTTATCTTTTACGCCTATTAATAGTCTTCCTCCTTCCGTATTGGCGAAAGCGGATAGTGTTTTAGCTATTTTTCTTGAGTCGGATATTTCGAACTTAAAATCTTGTCGCTGATGCTCTCCTTCCGCAATCAGACTTTGGATATATTTTGTGTTTACGGATAGTTTCATGTCTGCGAAAATAGCCTAAAAAAGCGGTAAAACCGCTTTTTTAGGCTATTTTCGCAAGTCTTGGCAAAAAAAACGGCGTTTTTATGCGTTTATTTCGGGAAAGACTGTATTTTTGCGAGCATTATTAACGAAAAAATAGAAGAGAATTTATGAAAGAATTATTAGAAAAGGTAGCAGCTTTGTATGCGGATTTCTCGAAAGATGCGAACGCTCAGATTGAAAACGGTAATAAGGCGGCAGGTACTCGCGCACGGAAGGCTTCTTTAGAGATTGAGAAGGCTATGAAGGAATTCCGTAAAGCATCTTTGGAAGCTTCTAAGAATTAAGACTAGGAGACTGCTAAATACACAAAGGTCGGGAAAGGGTAGGTCGCATTGTCGGCATACCCTTTTCTTTTTTATATATCCGGTAATCCTTTTTATTATACTGTCATGAACGAGAATGTATTGGCAAAACTGAGGATATTGGCCGAGTCCGCTAAGTACGATGTGTCTTGTGCTTCGAGCGGGACGGTGCGTTCCGGTAGGCCGGGAATGTTAGGAAACACCGTTGGAGGATGGGGGATTTGTCATAGTTTTGCCGAGGATGGGCGGTGCATTTCACTGCTTAAAATTATGTTGACTAATTATTGTATTTACGATTGCGCTTACTGCGTCAACAGGCGAGGAAACGATATACCTCGGGCAACTTTCTCCGTATCCGAGTTGATAGAGCTAACCATGGAGTTTTACCGTCGGAATTATATCGAGGGACTGTTTCTCAGTTCTGGAGTGGTACGTAATCCTGACTATACGATGGAACGGCTTGTGCGGGTGGCGAAGGACCTTCGTGTCGTTCATCGGTTTAACGGGTATATTCATCTGAAAAGTATTCCCGGAGCGAGTAGAGAACTGGTTAATGAGGCGGGACTATATGCTGACCGCTTGAGCGTCAATGTTGAGATACCGAAAGAGGAGAATCTGAAATTACTCGCTCCGGAGAAGGACCATCGCAGTGTGTTTACTCCGATGAGCTATATTCAGCAGGGGGTGCTTGAAAGCAAGGAAGAGCGGAGGAGATTTCGGCATGCGCCACGTTTCGCTCCTGCGGGCCAAAGTACACAAATGATTGTAGGGGCCACTTCAGAATCGGATAAGGATATATTAACGTTATCTTCTGCTCTTTATAGTCGTTCTACCATGAAGCGGGTTTACTATTCGGGATATGTATCGGTCAATACTTATGACAAGCGTTTGCCGGCTTTGAAACAACCGCCTTTGGTGAGGGAAAACCGTCTCTATCAGGCGGATTGGTTGATGCGTTACTATCGGTTCCGAGTGGAGGAGATTGTGAATGACACGTATCCTGACCTCGAACTTGAGATTGATCCCAAGCTGTCGTGGGCTTTGCGCCATCCGGAATATTTTCCGGTAGATGTGAATCGGGCGGATTATGAACAGCTACTCCGTGTGCCGGGTATCGGATTGAAGTCGGCTAAGCTGATTGTTGCCTCTCGACGGTTTGCTAAGTTGGGCCGTTACGACTTGAAAAAGATGGGTGTAGTGATGAAGAAAGCGCAATATTTTATCACGTGTAGAGAACTGCCTGCGCCGACTGTGCATGAATTGACCCCGCAGCGGGTGAGGGGGATGCTATTGCCAAAGGCGAGAAAGTGTACGGACGAGCGGCAATTGACGTTAGACTTTAGTTCTCCTCTCGGTCATGACAGTGTTTCTTTTTGATAAAACGTTCGACGGACTGCTGACAGCGGTGTTCGACGCTTATGCCTGTAAGAATTTTCCAGATTTGCTGCTTGGCGAGGGTGATGCGTTACCCTTATTCTGCGACGAGCGGTATGCGGTAGTGACTGACGACGAAAAGGCCAGACGGGTGTGGACGGCATTACGGAAAAAACTTTCTCCTTCAGCCTTAGGGTGCCTTACGCAAAGTTGGCTTTCAGAACTGCCGGAGATAGGTACGCTCTCTTTCCGGTATATACGTAAGGTTATTGACGCCGCACGTTCCATTGAGACGAACTTCGCCGATGAGGATGTGCTTGCATTGGCCCAAGTGTGGAAGAAGGTGGATTGGGAGAGGTTGCGCCTAATGCAGTTTGCTCGTTTCCAAAAGGCTGCTGACGGTACGTATTTTGCCCCGTTTTCGCCGAGACATAATGCTCTTCCTCTTGTGGTTCCCCATTTCAAGGATAGATTTGCTGAACAGAAATGGATGATATATGATACGCGACGCCGGTATGGCTTTTATTACGACTTGAATGATGTGACGGAAGTAGTTTTTCTGGAAGGAAGCCGTGAAGAGCGTCTGCTAGCTTTGGGGGTACTTCCCGATGAAATGATGGCCGAGGATGAACAATTGTTTCAGCGAATGTGGCAAACTTATTTTAAGTCGATATGTATTAAAGAACGGCTGAACCCGCGGAAACATCGTCAAGATATGCCTGTACGTTATTGGAGGTATCTGACGGAAAAACGGGTGTTTCCTTCCAGAGAGCGGAATCTTTAAACCGGAATCATTAGAAAAAACGCCATTGCTCTGTTTGATAGAAATAAACGTATATCAAAACGTCTTATTATCAGATATTTACTGTTTATTTGAGGGACAGCCCTATTTCTCGTGAGCCGCTGCCCTGTTTCTCGCGAGCCGTAGGGCTGTCTCTCGTGAGCCGCAGGGCGGGCTGACAAGTAGAGAAGGCTCAATACGAACGTGACTTATTGCGGAAGCGAAAAACATGCTCGAAAAGGCCCGTCAAAAGGGACGTCGGGTAAATTTAAACGTCCCTACATTTTAAACGTGAAATTCTCTGATGACTGATTGAGGATAAACGTTCAAAAGTTAAGGGAAAAGAGAAACGAAAAGCGCATCAATATGTAAAAGACTAGACTATTATATGGGGCTTGTTAAGGAAATGGCTAGCGCTTTTCTGATGAGAATAGGTCAGGTATGTGATATGTTATCTAAGTAACGGTAGCTTAAGAGTAACCGAATGTAAACTTAAGCCTCTGATAAGGGGATTTTGTGAAATTTACTTTAACGGATATGGAGAGCCGTTCTTTTTTTCTTAAGTTTGTGCGGGTATATTTTAGGTAAGAATATGGGCGAGCATATATGTTTCAGACGGAATGAGCGTTTGGCTACCGTTAATCCTTATTGGAGAGGAAACCCTGTGGTGCGGGGGCGCTTCTTCAACAGGCAGCATCGTTTTCGTCCCGGCATGGGAAATATCTTGAAGTGGCGCTTGTCTCCCAACCCTCAGCGTAAGGAGAAGAAGAGCGTAAAGTGGAATCCGAGAATTTGTTATCTCCGCTCGTTGGATGCCGTGACGGGTAATTCGTTGATATGGTTGGGGCATAACTCCTTTTTTTTGCAACTGGCGGGCAAACGAATCATGTTTGACCCGGTGTTCGGCAGTATCCCTTTCGTAAAGAGGCAAAGCGCGTTCCCCGCTAATCCGGATATATTCACGGGGATAGATTACTTACTGATAAGCCATGACCATTTTGACCATTTGGACCGTCCCAGTGTAGCGAGACTGTTGAAGAATAATCCTCAGATGAGGTTATTCTGCGGACTGGGAACGGGAGAACTGATTAAGCGGTGGTTTCCCGAGATGGAAGTGACGGAGGCGGGATGGTATCAGCAGATAGAGGACGGACGGCTAAAGATAACTTTCTTGCCCGCCCAACATTGGAGCAAGCGCTCCGTAAGAGACGGTGGACAGCGGCTTTGGGGAGCGTTTATGCTGCAAGGCGACGGCATCTCGCTGTATTATAGTGGAGATACCGGATACTCGAACCACTTCCGGGAGATTCCTGAACTGTTCGGGACGCCGGATTACGCCTTGCTGGGCATAGGGGCTTATAAGCCGAGATGGTTTATGCGCCCCAATCATATTTCGCCCCAAGAATCGTTGACTGCGGCGGAGGAAATGAAGGCGGGCCTTACGGTTCCGATGCATTATGGAACGTTTGACTTGTCTGATGAGCCGCTGTTCGACCCGCCCAAAGTGTTTGCGGAGGAGGCGAAACGCCGCGGGATACGGATAGAGATTCCGTTTTTAGGGGAAGTGATGAAATTGAACAGACGTAAATGAGTCGGTACAATTATAATAATGTGTATGAATCTTTAATAGCGAAACGATGAGAAAGATAGATGTAAAGGAATTGACCGATAACTTTTTCGAGGCTATCGGGAAGGAGTGGATGCTGGTGACCGCGGGCGATAAGGAACGGTTCAATACGATGACGGCGAGTTGGGGAGGCATAGGATGGCTATGGAATAAGCCGGTGGCTTTTGTCTTTATACGTCCAGAGCGTTATACCCGTGAGTTTATTGAGAAGGGCGAACGTTTGACGTTGGCTTTTCTGGGAGAAGAAAACAAGAAGATACACGCCGTATGTGGCTCGAAGTCGGGAAGAGATACGGACAAGGTGGCGGAGACAGGATTGAACCCGATATTCACGGAGCGGGGCTGCGTCACCTTCGAGCAGGCCCGTCTGACGTTGGAATGCCGAAAACTGTACGCCGACCCGCTCAAACCGGAGTGCTTTACGGATAAGGCTCCGTTGGAAAACTGGTATGGGCCATCCCGCGGAGGACTTCACATGATGTACATCGTGGAGATAGAAAACGTCTTTGTACGCTGACTTTTTCGCCAATTTGCCCGCAAGGAGGTGCTTTTCGGGCAAATTGACTTGTTTTTTTTCTTTATTGCAACAATATTATCCTTTTATCCCCTCTATTTTGCCGATATTTGCCGGGTCAAATCATTAACTAAAAACTAAGGTATACATGAACAAAATCTTTGCTACGGCTTTATTGGCCTTACTGAACGTGTGGAGCGTGTTTTCGGAAAGCGTGCCCCGCGCAGAGTACCCTCGTCCGCAATTCGAGCGGAACGAGTGGGTGAACCTGAACGGTACGTGGACGTATGAGTTCGATTTTGGTAACTCAGGGAAGGACCGGAAATTGCAGGAGTCAACCGGATTGAAGGGGAACATTACCGTGCCTTTCTGTCCCGAGAGCAAACTTTCCGGAGTAGAGTACACGGACTTTATTAATCAAATGTGGTATCAGCGTTCGTTGGAGATTCCGGCGGCATGGGAGGGAAAGAAGATTTTCCTGAACTTCGGAGCCGTGGATTACTGCGCTGAAATATTCATTGACGGGCGCTTCATCGATAGGCATTTCGGCGGAAGCTCCTCGTTCTCGGTAGACTTGACGAGGTTTGTCAAGCCGGGACAGAAACATAATTTGGTAGTGTATGTCAAAGATGACCTTCGTTCGGGAAAGCAGACCGGAGGGAAGCAGTGCACAAACTTCTATTCGGGCGGATGTTCCTATACGAGGGTAACGGGTATATGGCAGACGGTATGGATGGAGGCCGTGGCTCCTAACGGGCTGAAGTCGGCGTTCGTCCGTCCGGATATTGACCAGAAACAGGTCATCGTCGCTCCCGAGTTCTATGGGGAAGCCAATGGCGGAAAGTTGGAAGTTACGCTGAAGGACGGTGACAAGACGGTAGCCAAGAAAGAGGTTCCCGCCTGCAATGGCTCGGTAGTGGTACTGCCCGTTAAGAACCCGAAGCTGTGGACTCCCGAAACCCCGAACCTCTACGACCTGAGCTATCGGGTGAAGAACGCCGAGGGAGAGGTGATAGACGAGGTGAAGTCATATGTCGGAATGCGGAAGGTACACACCGAAGGCGGCATATTCTACCTGAACAACGAACCTTATTTCCAGCGTCTGGTATTGGATCAGGGATATTATCCTGACGGCGTGTGGACGGCTCCGAGCGACGAGGCGTTGAAGAACGACATTATCTTGGGTAAGGAGGCGGGCTTCAACGGCGCGCGCCTGCACCAGAAGGTATTCGAGGAGCGTTACTATTATTGGGCGGATAAGTTAGGCTACATCACGTGGGGAGAGTCGGCAAGTTGGGTGCTTGACGTGAATAATGAACTGGCCGCCCGTAACTTCATTGGAGAGTGGACGGAGATTGTAGAGCGTGACAGAAACCACCCGTCGCTTGTTACGTGGACTCCATTCAACGAGACATGGGGTGGGGGAGAGAACGCCTATCTGCGTCTGATTAAGGACGTGTATCGGATGACGAAAGCGATGGACCCGACTCGTCCGGTGAATGACGCGAGCGGTGACAACCACGTGAAGACCGATATATGGAGTGTACACAACTATGAGCAGGACGGAGCCAAGTTGGCCGAGCAGCTTAAGTTTGAAGAAGGTAAGGAGCCTTATCGTAACTCGCGCGACAAGCATTATCTCGCCGTATACGAAGGCCAGCCTTATATGGTGGACGAGTTTGGCGGAATACCGTGGATGGCGGAGAAAGACCGCGGCAACTCTTGGGGCTATGGCGGTATGCCGGCCAATCCGGAGGAGTTCTACAAGCGGCTTGAAGGACAGATTGACGCTTTGCTGAAGTCGGAGCATGTGTGGGGATTCTGCTATACGCAGCTGACCGACGTGGAGCAGGAGAAGAACGGCGTTTACTATTACAACCGTACGCCGAAGCTTGACATGAAGCGCATCAAGGCCATCTTTGAGAAGATTCCGAGCAGATTGGTTCGCGAATAATAAGCGGATACCGTTAGGCATTCCGTTGCGGTGTTCCTTCCGTCGTCACTTCGGTGAGACGGAAGGAACATTTTTTATCTGTATGGGACATAGGGACGAGGGTGACTAAAATGTGCTATTTTTCATATTTTCCTCAAAAAGAAATGCGGCGATTCGTTCGATTTAGCGGTTTGTTTATGCAAAAAATTGCATAAATATGCAGTTCTCGGGCCAATATTGCATATTTATACAATCAAAAGGCTCTTTTTCGGACGTTGAAAGGGGCTATTGCCTGCGAGCGGAAGGGCTGTTTGACATGAGCCGTAGGGCTACGGCTCGCGAGCCGCACGGCTTTCCTGCGAGCGGAGTGCCGCCTTACGGAGAATAGGGAGGCTTTTTCTCATGTTTTTCTTTCTATTTCGTTTCGATTTCGGCCGCATTCCGTGATGACTTTATGATGTATAATTGGTTTTAAACGTATCGAAATGATAATTGTGACGTGTCTTATACGTCAAAAAAAGTATCTAATTGATGCGTTTACTGTCATGATGAAATTTTACTGATGTCGATTTCTCGTGTTCTTTTCGTCCGGGCAGTATCCCGGTCAGAATTATCGCGTTTTTGAGCGTATAAAATGTTCCGTTTTTCAGAATGGTCAATTTTTAAGGAGAATTACGCACGTTCGGGATAATAAAGTTGTAAAAAGAAAAGGTAGTGGTTACCTTCGATAAGATTGCGGATATTGTCTGTGCATTGAAGGAGCTCAGCAAGAAATAATAACTTTCCGATGAACCTGATTGGCGGCATTAGGGGCATACTGCGTTTCTTTGATAACAAGCCTGACGCATTGCAAGGATATGCTATTGAACAATTGCGACTACTGACTTTATTCTGGTTTTAATCCGAACTCACGTAAAATATATAGAACTCCATTCGCCTTCTTTGTGTAATTCAGAAAAAAATG
The DNA here is from genome assembly GCA_949285075.1 of uncultured Bacteroides sp. Taxonomy (GTDB): domain Bacteria; phylum Bacteroidota; class Bacteroidia; order Bacteroidales; family Bacteroidaceae; genus Bacteroides. The sequence goes on from CASDXF010000012.1 coordinate 55,997, forward strand.
CGAAATTTGCGACGCTTTACAAGTACAGAGCAACTTATTAACACCTTTAAATATTGAAGAAAATGACTAAAAGTGCATTGCAAATCGCAAGGGCTGCCTATCAGCCCAAACTTCCGAAGGCGTTGGCGACTGGAGCCGTAAAGGTTGTAGAGGGTGCTCCTACCCAGTCGGTTGCCGATCAGGAAGCTATCAAGGCGTTGTTCCCTAACACGTACGGAATGCCGTTGATTACTTTCGAGGCGGGCGAGGCCGCTCAGCTGCCTGCGATGAATGTGGGCGTGATTCTGTCTGGAGGACAGGCTCCGGGCGGACACAACGTGATCTCCGGTCTGTTTGACGGCATTAAGAAGCTGAATCTGGCTAACAAGCTGTATGGCTTCATCTTGGGCCCCGGCGGTTTGGTCGATCACAACTATAAGGAACTGACCGCCGACATCATCGACGAGTATCGCAATACGGGCGGTTTCGACATTATCGGCTCCGGACGCACGAAGTTGGAGAAGGTAGAGCAGTTCGAGAAGGGCTATGAGATTATCAAGCAGTTGGGCATTAAGGCGTTGGTGATTATCGGCGGTGACGACTCGAACACGAACGCTTGCGTACTGGCTGAATACTACGCCGCGAAGAACTACGGCGTGCAGGTAATCGGCTGTCCGAAGACTATTGACGGCGACTTGAAGAACGACATGATTGAGACTTCTTTCGGTTTCGATACGGCTTGTAAGACATACGCTGAGGTTATCGGTAACATTCAACGTGACTGTAACTCGGCACGTAAATACTGGCACTTTATCAAGCTGATGGGCCGCTCGGCTTCCCATATCGCTTTGGAGTGCGCTTTGCAGGTTCAGCCTAACGTCTGCATCGTTTCGGAAGAGGTAGAGGCTAAGGATATGTCACTGGACGACGTGGTGACTTATATCGCTAAGGTGGTGGCCGACCGCGCCGCTCAAGGAAACAACTTCGGTACCGTGCTGATTCCGGAAGGATTGATTGAGTTCATTCCGGCCATGAAGCGTCTGATTGCTGAACTGAACGACTTCCTTGCCGCTAACGCTGAAGAGTTCGCCGGCGTTGAGAAGTCTCAGCAGCGCGAATACATCATCGGTAAGCTGACTCCCGAGAACTCGGCTATTTATGCGAGTCTGCCGGAGGGCGTTGCCCGTCAGTTGACGTTAGACCGCGACCCGCACGGGAACGTTCAGGTGTCATTGATTGAAACCGAGAAACTGCTGTCTGAGATGGTGGCTACGAAGTTGGCCGCTTGGAAGAAGGAGGGTAAGTATAACGGCAAGTTTGCCGCTCAGCACCACTTCTTCGGCTACGAAGGACGTTGCGCCGCTCCGTCTAACTTCGATGCGGACTACTGCTACTCTTTGGGCTATACGGCTTCTATGCTGATAGCTAACGGAAAGACGGGATACATGTCATCAGTACGCAATACGACCGCTCCCGCCGCTGAATGGATTGCCGGTGGTGTGCCCATTACAATGATGATGAACATGGAACGTCGCCACGGCGAGATGAAACCGGTTATCCAGAAGGCGTTGGTTAAGTTGGACGGCGCTCCTTTCAAGGCTTTCGCTGCGCAGAGAGACCATTGGGCGCTCAATACGGACTATGTGTACCCGGGCCCGATTCAATACTTTGGACCGACGGAAGTTTGTGACCAACCGACTAAGACTTTGCAGTTGGAACAAGCGAAATAATCATCGTCTGACGAGTCAATAAGAAAACGGGTTGGCGAGTTTTCCGCTATCGGGATTCGGTATGCGAAAGGCTTGTCAACTCGTTGATTTGTCAATAGATACTTGCTTGCTTAAATAGATGTCTCCACAAAATTATTCTGTTTCTTCCACCCAGAAAAAGAGAAAGCCCGGTTCGTCGAGGAAAAAGAACGCCTCGCCGAAATCGTCTTCACACAAAGTCTCAAGCTCTCGTAAGGTAAAAGGGCGGGATGTCCGGACCATGTCTAACCGGATGCGCAACTTGTTGGCTGCGGCTATCGTGATTTGCTTTTTTTCCATTTTCTACTTTTTCTTCGTGCGCCCCTATGCGTATCGTTGGAAGCCTTGCTACGGATGCAAGGAGTACGGCGTATGTATTCCATCCGGTTATGGCGTTCACGGTATAGATATCTCCCACCATCAAGGGGTGATAGACTGGAGACGCTTGTCGCTGAACGCAACGGGGAATGTTCCCTTGCGCTTTGTCTTTATGAAAGCGACGGAGGGTGGGGACCACAGTGACGATATGTTCGAGACTAATTTCGCTCAGGCTCGCTGTCACGGCTTCATACGTGGAGCCTATCATTTTTATAATCCGGGTACGGACGCTTTGAAGCAGGCTGACTTCTTTATACAGACCGTGAAGTTGGACTCCGGTGACCTGCCTCCGGTGCTCGACGTGGAAGTGGCGGGAAAAAAGAAGAAAAGGGAGTTGCAGCGGGATGTTAAGCGTTGGTTGGACCGTGTGGAGTCTCATTATGGCGTGAAGCCTATCCTATATACCTCCTATAAGTTTAAGACTCGCTATCTGGACGATTCCTTGTTTAACGCTTATCCCTATTGGATAGCCCATTATTATGTAGATTCGGTGGAGTATGAGGGGAAGTGGGACTTTTGGCAGCACACGGACGTGGGCAATGTGCCGGGCATAGCGAAAGAAGTAGACTTAAACGTATTTAACGGGACAATGGAGGAACTTGAGGCGCTGACCGTCAAGTGAACCGAAATGTACCGGATGGCGAAGAACGGTTTCCTCACCACCCGATATGATGCCGTTGATCCTCCTTATTAATATTTGCACTTTATTGCGGCCCAACGGTTCTTTTCCTTATGGCTTACAAGCTGAAGACCGTTTCTTTCCGCTTCCGCCTGAAGAACCGGAATGTCGTCGATGTAAAATCCACTCATGAAAATCTCAGCGCCTTTCCGCATACACGCCACGTATCGCTTCATGTCGTTCAGAAGGATGTTCCTGTTGATGTTGGCTATGATGATGTCAAACGGGCCTAAGCCGGTCAGTGAAGAAGCGTCACCTTGCAGGACAGTGATTCCGTCTACTTTGTTTAACGCTATGTTTTCCTGAGAATTGCGTACGCACCATTCGTCTATGTCGATGGCGGTGCAGGGATAGGCTCCTTTCATGCGGGCGAGTATGGCTAAGATGGAAGTTCCGCATCCCATATCAAGCAGGGATTTACCTTCCAGTTGGCAGTCGAGCAATTCCTCGATGATGAGGCTTGTCGTTTCGTGATGTCCCGTCCCGAAAGCCATTTGCGGATTGATGATGATGTCGTATTGAGCCTTAGGAACGTCCTTGTGAAAGCTGCTGTGAATGACGCACCGGTCTCCTATGACGATGGGTTGGAAGAAATTCTTTTCCCACTCTTCGTTCCAGTCTTTGTCCTCTGCTTCAATGTATGTATAGCTGATTTCTGTGCCGGGCAGCGGGAACTCTTTTATAGCGTCGGTCATGGCCGTTTCGTCGAAAAGGGGTTGTTGGATGTAGGCGGTCAGTCCTTTCTCATGTTCCATAAAACTCTCGAATCCGACCTCTCCCAATATGGCGGCCAATACGTCGTTCGCTGTTTCTGTGCAGGGAGAGGTGATAAAAGTGAACTCTAAGTACTTCATTGTTGTTTCTTTAAAAAGGATGTTTGCGCTTATATAACTGATTTAGATATATTTATTTAATGAAGTGCAAATATAACTGAAAATAGGGATTCTCCTACTATCGTTTCGGGAAATTCTTCCTTAAAAGGAGAATCTCTTTATTATCTTTGTAACGTGAACTAGAATAAGTAACTGCATAATCCAGATGAACTATGAAAAAGAGTGTTTATTTATTATTATTTGCCTTGTGCTTTCCGTTGGGAATGATAGCGCAAAGCGTTGACGACCTCTATTTCATTCCTTCTAAAGAGAACGAGAGAAAGGAGGAAAAGAAGGATTCTTCTGTTGAGAAGGAAACGAAAAAGCAGGTTACAACTACTAACATCTATACTTCTCCGGGCTCTACAATTGTTATCGAGGATCGAAAAGGAAAAGCTCGTGATTTGGATGAATATAACCGTCGGTACGATTCTCGTGACAATGACTTTGTCATGAAGAACGATACCTTGTATATAACGGAAAAGGACGGCACGGAACCGGAAAGAGAATGGGTGAATGGAGAGTTTGATGGTACGGAGGATGATTACGAATATGCTATGCGTATCATTCGCTTCCGTAATCCTCGATTTGCGATAAGTGTCAGTAGTCCACTCTATTGGGATTTGGTCTATGGAGTTGACTCGTGGTACTGGAATGTATATACTGACGGGCTTTACGCATATGCGTTTCCAACATTCAGCAATCCGTTGTGGTGGAACTGGCGTTACAGTTCTTATTGGTGGGATTGGAACTATGGTTGGGGATGGAACTGGGGTTGGGGATGGCGTCCTTATTATGCTTGGGGATATTATCCGGCGCACTGGGGATATTGGGGCGGTTGGTATGGCGGATACACTTGGGGACATCACCACCACCACTATTATTGGGATGGTCCGGCGTGGGGAGGTGTCAGCCGACCTTATTATGGAGGACGTAGCCTGATGAACGCTAATAATCGTGCGAGGTACAGTAATGGGGTGCCTTCATCTTCCGGTCGGCGTGTGACGGGCAATGACCGCTCTTCAACTACGACTGTACGCTCTACGAGTCGACGGAACTCGGGTTCTTCGGCAGGAAGGATAGTAGGTACTCGGTCTGATTATAGAACTACTGGAACAACCTCAAGAGGAGATGTTTCGCGGCGTGGATCAACCACTTATACACGGCCAAGTAGTACGCGGGCTAGTTCGAGCACTTCAAGTGCGGTGAGAAGGGGAAGTTCCTCCTATAATCGTGGAACTTCGGGAACTACTACTCGTGGTACTTCTACGACATCTGCAAGGAGGACGACGACCTATTCTCGTAGTAGTTCGACTTCTCGAAGCGGTTCGACTTACTCTCGTGGAAGTTCGACCTATTCCCGTTCGTCGTCTACTCGCAGCTCTACTCCGACATATACTCCGTCGCGTAGCAGTAGCCGTAGTAGCTCTCCTACTATGCGTAGTTCTTCTGGTGGAAGTTCTCGGAGTGGAGGTTATTCCGGAGGTGGAGTTTCACGTTCTTCCGGAGGAGGCAGCAGTAGGTCGAGTAGTCGAAGATAAGATGATATGAACTTTAAAGGTATGGACTTATGAAAAATATATATAAGATTATATTGATAGGAGTCTTTCTCTCATATTGGGGAAGTGCCTTGTTTGCCCAAACAACTATTTACGATGCGAACCGTTGGATGGGAAGCGACTTGAACGGAACCGCTCGCTTTATTGGTATGGGTGGGGCTATGGGAGCTTTAGGAGGAGACATCTCTACTATGGGAATTAATCCGGCCGGAATAGGAATTTATCGCAGTAATGACGTGATGCTGTCTTTTGGCTTTACAAATGTGGGGGCCAATGACGGAAACGGTTCGAGCGTAGATAAGTTTCATGGTTCTTTTGATAATGCAGGATTTGTTTTTTCTACTAAGATGGGAAACGCTACGTCATTGCGCTTTGTAAATTTCGGCTTTAATTATCATCGGAGCAAATCATTTGACAAAAATATGGTGATGAATGGCGTCTTCGAGGTTTCGCAGACTCAGCAAATGGCGGACATGCTGAACTATCAAGACGGAGTGGAAGGGTTAAAGCCGTGGTCAACTGGGAGTCTGGAACAAAGCGGGGCTTATGAGAATCCTTCCATGCCGTGGCTTGGATTATTGGGATATGATTCGTATTTGGCCAATCCCCAATACGTGACAGACGAGAACGGTAACTTTGATACGGATGAGAACGGAAACAGAATATTGGATAGCTATGCTCCTTATTGGATGGACGGTGATCAAGTACGTCAGGCTTATACCGCTCGTGAAAGTGGAGGAGTGCATTCGTTCGATTTTAATGTCGCCTTTAATTTTAACGACCGTTTCTATTTAGGAGCGACAATCGGTGCTTATAGTATAGATTATAACCGAACGAGCCTTTATAAGGAGGATTTTACAGACCGGAACGGAGTTGGGCAAGGAGGATATGATTTTGGTAATGAATTTTGGACGGATGGTAGTGGAGTGGACTTTAAATTGGGGTTTATTTGGAGGCCAATAGAGTCTTCGTCATTTCGTATTGGAGCGGCTGTTCATACTCCGACATTTTATTCTATCACAGAGCGTAACCGAGCCTATATTAGTTCCGACTTGACTTTAGAAAATGATGAGGGGCAACCTATTCTTGCTCGTACAGTAGAGCCATTAGATCAGTATAATAACCCGATGGATGGCGAATTCAAGTATCGTTTGACTACGCCGTGGAAATTCAATATCAATACGGGATACACATTTGGAACGGTAGCCGCATTAGGATTGGAATATGAATATATGAATTATTCTACTGCTAAGCTGAAAGACCCGGATGGCATGGAACTATCACAGACAGACGATATCGGCTCGATGATGAAGGCTGTACATACATTCCGTGCGGGAGTGGAGTTTAAGTTAGCTCCGGAGTTTGCTTTCCGTTTAGGTTATAATCACATTTCAGCTTCTATGAAATCTGATGCTTTTAAATGGTTGCAGGATAATTCGATTCGTACGGATACAGAGTATGCGAATGCGGGAGCGACTAATAACTATACGTTAGGTTTTGGCTATCGCGGAGAGTTGTTTTATGTAGATATGGCTTATTTGTACAGTAAATATAAAGAAGATTTTTATGCTTTTGACAATATAGACTTGACGGGAACTAAGTTGGCGAATAATAACCATAAGGTTGTGTTGACTTTAGGTATGAGATTTTAGATACAGTTTTCAATTCTCTATATATAACTTTTGTGTTAAGGAGAGGCTGCTTCAAATGGATTTTTGGGCAGCCTCAATTTTTTTCTATAAGATTTTTAGCTTATCCGGTTAAACTTCTTGGTTGTATTATCTAGGATTTTAATACGATTATGGTTATCCTGATGAAGGCAACAGTGAACTAAAAAGATTTTAAAGGAGGGATATACAGAGTGGTTTATAAATTTAAAGTTGTTAGGACAAGGATGGAAATAATCAGAAGTCGGGTGTTGTCTCATTTCATATTTAGGGTAATGATTTCATATAGCTTGTTTGAAATGTAGAGGTAAATAGCGAATTATCTTTTCTCGTTTGAGACTTATGAAAAAATATATCTAAAAGATTTGCCTTGTAAGAAAAATATATCTATATTTGCACCGCATTTGAGAAATGCCATTAAAGGAAGTTTGGGTGAGTGGCTTAAACCAGCAGTTTGCTAAACTGCCGTACGGGTTACCGTACCGGGGGTTCGAATCCCCCAGCTTCCGCTTAAATAGTGAGGCGGGATTTACAAATTATAAAATTGTAAATCCCCTTTTTGTATTCAGAGCAGTATAGTCTCAATTTAAGCATGGCTTAAATCGTGCTTGTTCCTATTAATATTCTCTGTGCGGGGATGCCTAAAGATACAAAAAAGCCAATTAATTCACAACGCTTTGTGTATGAATTAGTTGACTGATTCTATACGATTTGCTGAATGTTCCTACATAAAAAGAAAGGAAGAATATGTGTGAATTATATTCTTCCTTTTTCTGCTCCTTTCGTACACCCTCAGGGACTCGAACCCTGGACCCACTGATTAAGAGTCAGTTGCTCTACCAACTGAGCTAAGAGTGCGACTATTTCCGTCTGTCTTGAATTGTACACCCTCAGGGACTCGAACCCTGGACCCACTGATTAAGAGTCAGTTGCTCTACCAACTGAGCTAAGAGTGCTTTAATTCTGATTTGCGGTGCAAAAGTAGACCTTTTATTTTATTTTACCAAATGATGGTACGACTTTTTTTGCCATTCAATTTTCTTTTTATTCGAACGTGTATAACTCGGAAGGTGTATTTCGTTTTAAGGCAACCAGTTGCACGTCTTTACCAACTAGTATTCCTTTATCTTTTAATTTTAATTCTACCGTTTTATATGCTAATTCTGGATGATTGTTATCCTTGCTTAAATGACATAACCAAATGTATTGCAGATGTTCGGTGATGTTATCTGCCAAGAAATTCGCCGTGTCCGTATTACTCATGTGTCCATTCTCGCTAGCTATTCTTTCTTTTAGGTAAGCGGGGTAAGGTCCCGTCCGTAACATATTCTCGTCATAGTTGGCTTCTAGTATCAGGTAATTGGCCTTATTGATGTAATGCGCTGCCTTAGGCGTGATTTCTCCGAGGTCGGTCAGGAAAGAGAAAATCTTTCCGTCTGCCTCTATACAATATCCTACGTTGTCCGTACCGTCATGAGGCACTTCGAAAGCCTCGATACGAAAATCCTCCAACGTCATGGGCACTTCCTTTTCTATGTAACGGACAGAAGCGCTGAGCTTCTCTTTTATACAGTAGTTGTGATTAATGCCTTTGTGGATGAGGGGTGTGGCGTAGATTGGAATGTGTAGCTTTTCTCCTAAAATACTCACCGCCTTGATATGGTCAGCATGGTCATGCGTAATGAACACGGCACGTATGCTTTCCATCGGAATGTCGAGACTCTTTAGCGCTTTTTTGATGGTGCGGCTTCCGATGCCCGCATCTATCAGTATACCGTAAGTTTCTGTACCTAAATAATAACAATTGCCGCTACTTCCGCTAGCCAAACTTATAAACCTTATTTTCATATGTCACATTTTAGAATAATGGCGGCAAACTTACGGAATTTTCGTGAAATTATTGTCGAACTTGAGTTTGAGCGAATGGATTTGATAACCGATTTATCGCATAGAAGTAGTGGAAATGGAACAAAAGGCAGAAAACTGTTCAAAAATGAATTGAGGTAAAGGATAGGTTTTCTGTTTGTTATCCGATAAAAATGCGGGACGAGAACAATGTAGGAGTTTCATTTAGAGCATATCATGTTTAAATCACTTCAATTGTAAAAGCGGATATATCAGATACCGTTGCACTTGTAGAGGCTTGTAAAGGTAAGGATGCCGTAATCAGCGCGTACAATCCCGGTTGGACAAACCCGAACATCTATGAGGAAACTTTGCGCAATTACCCGTTAATTTTGGAAGCGGCTAAGCAATCGGGAGTAAAAAGATTGCTGTGTGTAGGCGGTGCGGGTACACTGTTCTGTGCGCCGGGGCTTCGGGTGGTCGATTCAGGAGTGATTCCCGATGCCATTATGGGAGGTGTCAAGTCGCTCGGTGAGTTTTATCTGAACACGCTGATGAAAGAGAAGGATATAGATTGGGTATTCTTCTCGCCTGCCGGGACGTTGGAGCCGGGTAAGCGAACCGGAAAGTTTCGTTTAGGCAAAGATGACCTGATTGTGGATGAGAGTGGTAATAGCCATATTTCCGTTGAGGACTACGCCGTGGCTATGGTAGATGAATTGGAAAGTCCAAAACATCACTATGAGCGTTTCACCATCGGGTATTAAGGAAATCTTATCACATGTTATGCTTCGGGCGGAAATAATGCCGTCCGAAGGCTTTTAAACGATAAAAACAATCATGGAGAAAGCGTTTGGATTCTAATAGTGGCCGCTTTTGTCGCTGTGGAGCAGAATCAGTCTTTAGTAGAGTCCTCCCCGCTTTTGTTGTACTTCTATTCGGATGCCGAAGCTGCCGTCTTGTGACTTCAGCTCGAACGCTCCCCTGAAGTTATTCTTCTCCCACGGCATGGCGCTAGGGTCGGGCACTCTCCAACCTTTGGAGTTGTAGTCGCCGTAGGTGTTAAGGCGCATACCGTTTTTCAATTTGAAGCTTCCCATCTGCATGTACGAGGGCGACGAGTAGAGGCCCCAACCGTATCCCGTTCCCCAAGAGGGGGAGAACACGTTGGAGAATCCTTGCGTGTATATCGCGTCTGTATTCAGGCGGAATAGATTGCTGTAATCCTTGTTGGCGTTTGGCAGCTCAAGGGTAAACTTGGGCAGTTGGGAAGCCTCCATGTTCATCAGTTTCATGTCGAGTAAAAAGCCGCCGAAGTTCTTGACGCCCGTCGGGGAAGCGAGGCGGATGCTGTCGGACGGTGTTTCTGACTGCGCAAATGCGTGGCCTACCGATAACAGTGTCAGCAAGGAAAGTAAAATCAGCTTTTTCATATTCGTTGAGGTTGATACTTCGCAAATTTACGGAAAAACACTCTTATTCTTCTCTTTCTCTTCGCATTTAAGTAAAATTGCGGATATTAAAGTGGATTTAAACCGATATGACTACTCGAATTCGAACGTGTGCTGAATGTTGTAATGCGGAAATTTATCCATGTATAAGAACTGTCCGACTGTTGTACATGAATCAGATGATTGATATACAATAGTCAGGACATTGTTTTACAAAGAAAAATAGCTTCTTACTTATCGTCTTTTTTTTCTTCGGGGTTGGCTTCCTGCTTAATTACTAATAGCTTATCTACCCGGCCACGGTCCATGTCAACGACCTCGAACCGTAAATTTTTGTACGTGAATACATCTCCGGCTTTAGGAATCCGTCCAATGAGGAACATTGCCAGTCCGCTGAGCGTAGTGAAGTCTTCAGATTCTAAGTCTTCGTAGGAGAGGATGCCCATCTCTTCCATGAAATCCTTAATATTCATGGAGGCTTCCACTAACATGGAGCCGTCCTGCCTTTTTACGATGTCCTCTTCTTCCATCTCGTCCTCTTCCAGAATGTCTCCGAAGATACTTTCAGTCAGGTCGTGCAACGTGATGATTCCTTCCGTGCCACCATATTCGTTAACGACAACCCCGAACTTGTTCTTGTTCTTTTTGAATAGTTCCAGAATTTTGTTGGCGTATAGACTTTCCGGGATGAAGAGTGGAGGACGGGCTATCTCGCGCAGATTAAACTCGGTTTTGTTGGCGACCATCAAAATAATGTCTTTTACGGAAACCACTCCGATAATCTCGTCTTTTCGCTCGTCTACCAATAGATATTTGCTATAATGCTCTTCCTCTATAGTTTTGATGACTTGCTCGCGTGTATCATCGGGGTGTAAGATGATGACATCTCTTCTATGGGTCATGAGTTCGTTAGCCCGTTTGTCCGAGAAACGGAACACGTCGCGCAACATTTCTGTTTCGTCTTTATCTATCACCCCTTGTTCGGAACTTTGGTGAAGAATCATCTTGATTTCTTCTTGTGTCATAGGACGCTCTTCGTTTCTGATGCCGATTATTTTATTCAGTAGACGTGTAGATGCGCTTAGCAACCATACAAAGGGATAAGAGATTTTTGCGAGCAGTATCATGATGTGGCTGAACAACATCGCATAGCGTTCCGGGTTACTTAAGGCTATAGATTTGGGTACCAACTCACCTACAATGAGTGATAAGTAGGTGATAACGGCTACGGTAGTTATCATTGCCAGATTGTTGGCGTAAGGTTCCGCTCCCGGAATGAGTTTGAAAAGAGGAACTAGCTCATCGGCTATAGCTACTCCTCCATAAGCTCCAGATACAATGCCTATAAGCGTAATGCCTATTTGGATGGTAGACAAGAATTTTTCCGGTTCTTCTAATTGTTTCAATACTCCTCTTGCTGATTTGTTCCCTTTGCCTACAAGGGTTTCAAGACGGGCTTTGCTAGATGATACTAAGGCAATCTCGTACATGGCGAACACGCCATTAAGTACAAGTAAAAGAATAATGATTAAAAATTCCATAAATGGAGTTAATGGTTTACAGCCCAAAATTACGGGATTTTGCATCATGCAACAAAATATCTTCTTTTATATTAGTAAAATTTTGCGCTTTGCGATGGCTGTAGGCTTTAGTTTATCGTTTTTATCCTTTACTTTTGTGAAATAATTTTCAAAATGATTACATTATGAAGACGGTAAGACTAATGACGTGCGACGTGGCGGAGAAGGCGCATCTGGTTCAGGGAGCGTTGGCCAACGAAGGAATAGAGTCGGTATTGCATAACGAGAATTTTTCTTCCTTGTATAGGGGACTGGTCGGAAATATAGCGGGGGTAGACGTATTCGTGATGGAAGAAGATTACGACAGGGCTGTACAGACGCTAAAAAGTAACGGTTGTTGGCCGGAAGACCTGAAAGCGTGTCCCTATTGTGGAACCACGGATATCAGCTTGAAGTTGCGTAAGGGTGGCCGATGGAAAGCCTTTTGGGCGGCCGTTTGCTCTGCGCTGACCATGACTCCGCCGGGAAACAATCATTGGGAGTACGTGTGCGGGAAATGCGGGAAAACTTTCGATATTCCGGTCCCGAAGGCATCCTTAACCGAAGACGAAAAGCGAGACTTGTGAATATGAAATATATATGATATGAAAAGGAAATTCTTGTTATTGGTCGTTTGGTTAGCGACAGTGATTCCCGCATTGGCGGCCGAAGTAGATACGGTGCGGGTAAATAGCCCTTCGATGAAGAAGGAGATAGAGGTGGTGATTATAGTGCCCGACATTGCGCTAGGGGATGCGGCGAAGGCGTGTCCTACAGTGTATTTGCTACACGGATACGGTGGGAATGCGAAGGCGTGGATAGGAATTAAACCCAATCTTCCGCAGATTGCGGACGAGAAAGGACTGATTTTCGTATGTCCTGACGGGAAGAACAGTTGGTACTGGGATAGTCCGAAGAACGAAGACATGCGTTACGAAACTTTCATTTCTGACGAGTTGGTGCGCTATGTGGACGCTCGCTACCGGACAGTGGCTGACCGGAAAGGCAGAGCCATTACGGGACTGAGTATGGGAGGGCACGGCGCCTTGTGGAGCGCCATCAGGCATAAAGACGTGTTCGGAGCCTGCGGAAGCATGAGCGGGGGCGTAGACATCAGGCCCTTTCCTAAGAACTGGGACATGGCTCGTCAGTTAGGGGAGATAGAGACGAACAAGGAGATATGGGACTCGCATACCGTGGTCAATCAGTTGGACAGTCTTAAGAACGGCGACTTGGCCATAACCGTAGACTGCGGCGAAGCGGACTTCTTCCTGAACGTGAATAAGGACTTGCACGAGAGACTGCTGAAGCGGGGGATAAATCATGATTTCACCACACGTCCCGGAGGGCACGACAGCAAGTATTGGAACAATTCCATCGACTATCATTTGCTTTTTTTCGAGAAGTTCTTCAAGAAATAGCGGAAGTTTACGATGTTTCGCTTTCGCGTTCTGTGAAAGCGTTCCGGAAACGGAGTGAAAGAATTATGGGGCCGCTTTTGAGGCCCCATAATTCTTTTAACCTTAATGTCAGTCGTTTAGCCGCAGTCCTCTGATAAACCGCCTACTGGCTGGACTACTTACGCTTTTCTCTATCTTGAGCGCTTGCCCGCTGTCTCCGCCTTCAGTATCTCCGCCCTCTTCCGTCGGAGGGTACGTTCCTTCTAATACTCCGATGGCGACGTTCAGCAACGCTTCATTCGGGTCACCGAAAGGCAGGAACGTGTTGTAGTCATCTGAGGTACTGACAGAGTAAGTCGGCTGAAATCCTCCGTACGTTACGCCTTCCGAATTGTAGACCGTGCATACGGCGGGGTTTACAGCCCATAGGTGTTTCTCGTTGACGAATCGTTCCGTCGCTACGTTCTGTCCCTTCGTCGAACTTCCTATGGCTATGACTCTTTGCAATTTTCCGTTCAGACAGTGCATCAGCATCTCCGGTGCTCCCGCCGTCGTGCCGCTTATCAGTACGATGAGCGTGTTCAGGTCGAGGTTGCGTCCCTGCTCCAACAGTTGTTGGTTGAACGTCAGCGTCGTGTCTCTGTCCCTATGCTTGTCGTTGTATTCCAGAGTGGCCATCGTCTGGTCCAGATAGTATGACGAGGTCAGTATGGTGCTCAGCAATTGCACGCAGTCCATTGTTCCCCCCGCGTTGTATCTCAGGTCGAGTATTACCTTGTTCACCCGTTGTCCGGCCAAATTCGCCGACCATTGGCGCAGCGCGTCGTTGTATTTCTCCGGCTCCTCGTTCGTTCCCGCCGTGAAGCTGCTGTACATCAGGTATCCCACCGTCTCTCCCGTACTCAGCTCTATCGTTTTAGCCAGATGTATCGGCGTATCCTCTACCGTTCTTGCCGCGGCTATGCGCAGCGTGTCTCCGTTGGGCACTACGGTATATATGGTATCTGGTTCCTCGCCTTCTTCCAAGCCCTCGTCGAGTATCACCTGACTCCATACGCCCGTCACCAGACTCCGGGCTTGCGTGCCTTGTAACAGCCGTTCCTCGTAGTTTCTGCTGATGTAGAAGGTGTCTACCTTCATTATCCAGTCTCCCCGTTTAAGTCCCGCTTCTTCGGCCGGAGAGCCCGGAATGACGTACGTCACCAACGCATTGTACGCCGTGTCTATCTCCTGACTCCTTATCAGTGAGTAGTCGAAACCGTATGTAGGTAGCGGAGTCGCCATGACCGAGTCCACGAAGGAGTAGTCGTCTTGGCTTGCCTTCACTTCGTCGAGGAAGTCGGCCGGTTCCTGAAACGGGTTTACGTCATCATACGAGGGCATACTGGCGTACCACAGATAATGCTCCCGCATCAGGTCGTACATCCACGTGTCCAATTCTGTCATGGGAGCGTATTCCGCCCATCGGTCTTCTCCGCACGAGACGAATCCCACAAGCGTTGCGAGCAATGCGAGCGTTGCGGGTAATTTACTCTTTATTGTAGTGAATGGCTTTTTCATGCCGCAAATGTAGGAAATACTTTGCTCATACGTTGCGTTTATCCCTGAAAAACCGTTAGGGCTTATTTAAATTTTGCCCGGGTTTATTCTGATAGCCAGAGCCGTCAAGCGTCAATCCGTGCTTATTCAAGAAGGACTTGGCCCTCATTCTAACCTCTTTCTTCGTCAGGGCTGACGCGTTACTTAGTGATTTGATTTTCAACCTTCTTTCCTTTTTCCGCCATATTCCACTCGGCATCCAACAGTTCCTCAAGGAAACCGATA
>CASDXF010000013.1 GCA_949285075.1 uncultured Bacteroides sp.
CCCCGCCGTGCCCATGCCGCCCAACTGCCCCGTCGCCTCGATGAGGAGGACCTTGCCTCCCTCCCTCGCGGCCGATATGGCCGCAGTGCATCCGGCGGGACCTCCGCCCACCACGATAACGTCCCACCGGTCGTCCACCGGGATTCTCGCGTTCCGTAGCTTCAACTTGTCAGGCTCAGCGGCCATCGCTCCCACGGAGGGAGCGGCGAAGGCGGCGGCCAAAAGCCCCGCCCTCTTCAGAAAGTCTCTTCTTGAAGTCATAGTCTTTGATAGTATTTAAATCCCAATATTTGCTTTGTTTACGTTGTGCTCGATAACGAAATCGATAAAATAAAAAAAGATATTCCATAAAATTTGACGGCTAAGATAACGATTTATCTTAGCCGCCCCATTTATTTTAGTACCTTTTCACTGTCAAAAAGCTTTTTATATAAGTTCATATCCTCCATTTTTCTCACTGCATATACTCTTTTCAACTAAAATCATTGCAATCTGCCGTTTTTATACGTACCTTTCCGAATCAATTTCCCGTCTTTATCTGTCTCAACAAAAGGCCCCTCCTTTCTTCCTTGCTTAAAAAAGCCTTCGAAGCGGTTGCCATCCTTATCGGTCTGCACGCCTTGTCCTTCTTCAAGACCGTCCACAAAGCCGCCTTTGTACGTCATTCCGGCTACGGTCTTCATTGTTCCTTGTCCATTAGGACGGTTGTCTTTCCACTCTCCCTCGTACACGTCCCCGTTGTTCCACTTATAGGTTCCATATCCCTCGCGGCGATTCTCCTTCCAGTCTCCCTCGTACACCGCACCGTTCGACCACGTGAAGGTTCCTTTCCCCTCCTGCACTCCGTCCTTGAACTGACCCACATACTTGTCTCCGTTGGCGTGATAATAAATGCCCTCTCCGGTCCGAGCTCCCATGACGTAAGCTCCTTCATACCGGTCTCCCGTATGAAAATAATAGGTACCCGTGCCATGCTGCATATCCTCCGCCCAGTCTCCTTCGTACTTATCACCGTTGATATACTCGAACACTCCCTTGCCGTGGCGCACGTCATCCTTCCAGTCTCCCTCGTATTTCGAGCCGTCGTCCCAGACCATCGTGCCCCTTCCGTTCTTCTTGTCGTTCTTCCATTGTCCGGTGTACTTGGCGCCGTTCGCCCATGTATAGACGCCTTCGCCCTCGCGTTTGTCGTTCACCCATTGCCCCACGTATAGGTCGCCGTTATGATAATACATGGTTCCCTCGCCATGTTGATAGTCCTGATACCACATACCGTCGTAACGGTTATTATTCAAAAAGTAGTAGATTCCTTTTCCGTGTTGTTGGTCCTGATACCACTGTCCCTCGTACTTCTCGCCATCAGGGAAGGTATACACGCCGTATCCTTCGCGCTTTCCCTTTACATACTCGCCCTCATATACATCTCCATTCTTAAAAACCGTTTTTCCTTTCCCGTTTGGCTTACGCCCTTTCATTTCTCCAGTATAAACACTTCCATCCTTAAAGGTATAATTCCCAATTTTCAAGTCTGAAGAAAAAACGTTTCTCATTTTCTCCCAAAATCCGCCATTATTTTGAATTGTATCCTGAGCTACTCCTCTCCCCTGAACTAAGAAAGCAAGTAACAGTATATATAAATATCGCCTCATTCGTGTTTTATATTTATTTAATATTTAGGACAAAGATACGACTTCTCCTCCGAAAACCGCTTTACCGTAAAGTGATTTATGACAACTTTTTACCTGCAACACTCTCTTTTAATGTCTCTTTACATAAATAATGTTGCGCTAAATCTTGTATTTCTTGTGGAGTTATCTCATTGACTGCCTGCAACGAACGAAGAAAATAGTCATCATCCATGCCGGAAGTAGCAATAAATATCCATGCATCCGCTAAAGAAAAAGCGGACTCATAACTACGGCACATTTCTCCAAGCATATAGTTTTTTACCATCATCAGTTCTTCCGTCGACACAGGTTCTTGATGCAAACGGTCTATTTCACGATAAACCTCTCCTATCAGGGCTTCGACATATTCATTAGCGGTCTCGGTAGAAATTGTCAAGAATCCACTATCCGGGTATTGGCCGACACCTGCGGAAATTCCATAAGTATACCCTTTTTCTTCTCGGATATTAGACATCAACCGACTGCCAAAATATCCTCCAAACAAAGTTATCAGAACACGCAATTTCAAATAATCGGGATGATTGCGAGTAATGGTAGCACACCCTAATCTTACAGCACTTTGCATCGCATCCATACGTTCCGTAAAAAAACGCTTTGCTTCCGATGTCACGATAGTAAACTCTCGTTTCTCCTCTATTTTTTTCCCTGTTTCTCCAAAAGGAGAGCCAAAATAATCAGAAACAAGATGAATAGCGTAATCAGTCACTTTACCGGACAAAAATATGGAGCAGTAATCCGAACAATAGTAATGTTTATGAAACTCCTTGAGTATCTCTGGAGTAATCATGCGATAATCTTCTTCCGAAACAATACGCCCACACGGGTGCGCTTCTCCATAAACCGCACGAGACAAATTACATTGCGCTATAAAATCAACCTTCAGACTATTGACAAGAAATTGCTGTATATTACTTTCTAAAATTGTGCCCAATTCTTTCTCCGGGAATATAGGCTCCTTAATCATTGATTCTACGACATTCAGTGTCTCAGCAACATATTTATTCAACGAATACACTGTAACACAGGTATATTCCGACGAGCAAGACAGTTCAAGCCATGAACCGTAATAATCCAATTTCTCCGCAATAGTGGCAGACGTATATTTTCGCGTACCTTCACGCAACATACGGTTAGTAAATAACGCCTGCAACTTCTGTGACTGATGCCAACGCCCCCCAACAAACAATATATCCATTCGAATTACTTCTTGACTTCCTGCGCTGATAATGCTCAAAGGAACGCCGTTGGGCAACATCATTCGAACCGGTCTAGGTATATTAAACTCCTTCAGAGGCTGTATTTCGGGTCGTACTTTACGCTCCATCGACTTGCAACTATAATCTTTTAAAAAATTCTTCCGCCCGCTCCAAATCATAAGGCGTATCTATACCTATCGTTTCCACATCACAAATCCCGACTTTTATTTTATATCCGTTCTCTAGCCAACGGAGCTGCTCCAAAGATTCCGCAAGCTCCAACGGAGATTGCGGAAGAGCCGTTATCTCCTTCAGCGTATCGCAACGATAAGCGTATAGCCCGATATGCTTATAATAAGTATGGTTCTTCAACCAATTAGACCGCTCCTCATTCCTTTGGTAAGGGATGACAGAACGACTAAAATACAGCGCATACCCATTCTTGTCAAGTACCACTTTCGGAGAGTTTACGTTCTCCAATTCAGCGAACGAAGCGCTTGCGGCAAAAGGCTTCACCAACGTGGCGATTTGTGTAGCGGCATCTTCAAAGCATTGCTTCAACACGCTTATCTGCAAAGGCTGGATAAACGGCTCATCCCCCTGAATATTCACCACTACATCAAAGTCTCCATTTACCTTTCTCATCGCCTCATAGCATCGGTCTGTGCCACTTTTATGATTAGGGGAAGTCATTATCACCTTCCCTCCAAATAATTTTACCGCAGTTTCAATACGTTCATCGTCGGTAGCGACATAAGTATCATCCAGTATACCTGATACCTGTTCATACACACGTTGAATGACCGTTTTGCCTCCTAAAATCGCCAATGGCTTCCCCGGAAAGCGAGTGGAAGCGTAACGGGCAGGAATAATCCCCAAAAATTTCATGTTTTTATCTTATTTAAATGAAGAAGGGAGAAAAGAAAGCAATTCCTTTACATACTTCCTCTCACAATCTTCCGGTTTCACAATTTGGTCATCATATAAAAGCAGGTCAATGTCCAGACACACCTTTTCCTCCAACTTATCTTTAGGCAACCTACCCGAAGAAGCCTCTATTTTTTTCAACTTTATTTGTACACTTTCCCTCTCTTCTCTGGAAAAGAACACGGCGACCTGATTAGAAAATAAGGCGGGGTTCTTCAAAAGTAATGGTTCAGTTTCCCGCTCAGGTGTAAAGTGAATAAGAGGAAAGAGTGTCGTTAGCTGTCGGCGAGCGAAAGATAAATTCTTATTCCTATTATAATTGCTGCCTATACAAACAATATACTTATGCATCCCACTCAGCTCAATTAAACAAATCATCTAATCCGCTTTCATCAAACTCTTCCGTATCCAATGAATCCAAGCCGGCACACGGGTCAAAACCATTCGGTATGTTAAAGGTGTCCTTCTGGCTATATCCCAACGAACTGTCATCATACACTTTTTTCATGTACTTCGCCCATATAGGCAACGCGGCGGCAGCTCCCTGTCCATTGGTCATCGAACCAAAATGGATATCGCGGTCCTCCCCGCCTACCCAACAGCCTGAAACCAACGAAGGGGTAATTCCCATAAACCAAGCATCCGAATTATCGTTAGTAGTTCCCGTCTTTCCTCCCATATCGGCCGTGATACCCAAACGGCGAACACGTCCGCCCGTACCTTCATTTATAACGGCCCGAAGCATAACAAGCATCTTATAAGCACTCGACACACTGATTACTTCGTTCATTTGGGGGGTAAACGTAGCGATTACATTTCCCTCGTTATCTTCAATGTGCGTTACGAACAAAGGCGCCACACGAACTCCTTTATTAACAAATGCCGTATAAGCGCTTACCATCTCACCGACAGAAATCTCACAAGCCCCTAAGCTCAATGAATACACCGCGGGAATATCTTTATTCCTTATCCCAAAGCTATGAATTAACCGTACCAAAGCTTGCGGAGTAACTTTGTTGATTAAATAAGCCGAAACCCAATTGTCCGAATTGGCTAATCCCCATTTCAAAGTAACCATCTCTCCGTAGCGCTTTTTGTTCGAGTTGCGCGGCGTCCACGGCTCTCCCGTTTCGGTTATCAGCGTCTGTTCTACATGACGCACTACGTCACATGGAGAGAATCCGTCCTCCATCGCCAAAGTATATAAATACGGTTTAATCGTAGAGCCTACTTGACGACGTCCCATCATCGCCATATCATATTGGAAATTCGCATAATCCGGCCCACCTACATAAGCCTTCACATGGCCGTTTATCGGATCCATAGACATGAATCCCGTACGCAGAAAATGTTTGTAATAGCGTAAAGAATCTATCGGAGACATTACCGTATCCCGCATTCCGCTCCAAGAGAATACGGACATCTCTTCCGGCGTATTAAACGCCTTGCGTATTTCCGATTCCGAACAACCGGCCGCTTTCATTACACGATAACGTTCCGTTTGCTTCACCGCTCTCGTCAACAGCTCTTCAACTTGCTGAGCCGAAAGAGCCCTAGGATAAGGAGCGTTCTTACTGCCCTTCTTCTCTTTAAAGAACAATGGCTGCAAATAATCGCCTAAATGCTCTCTGACCGCTTCCTCCGCATACTGCTGCATACGCGAATCAATAGTCGTATAAATCTTCAATCCGTCCGTATAAATATTATAGTTGGACCCGTCTTTCTTTTTATTCTTTTTGCACCATCCATATAGCGGGTCGGTTTCCCACGCGAGGGAATCTTCATAATACTTCTGCATTTGCCAACCGCGGTAATTGTCCTTGTCAGGCTTTGAGGCAGTCATGACGCCGCGAAGATATTCACGGAAATATGTGGCCAGTCCTTCCTTGTGGTCCACACGGTTATAAACCAATTTCAGCGGAAGCCGCCGCAGAGAATCCCGCTCCACGGTTGTTATATATCCCGCCTTACACATTTGGTCGAGCACGACATTACGACGTCCTAAGGCATTCTCACGTATCTTGGAATTACGGGACACCGGATTATATCTAGAAGGATTCTGGCACATGCCTACCAACATAGCCGCTTGCTCTATTTTCAGGTCTTTCGGCTCACAACCAAAATAAGTGAAAGAAGCGGTTTTAATGCCCACCGCATTATTAAGAAAATCAAACTTATTAAGGTACATCGTCAAGATTTCCTCCTTTGTATAATAACGCTCCAGTTTCACGGCTATTACCCATTCTATCGGTTTCTGCAAAAGACGCTGCAATGTGTTACTCGCGACTTTCTCCGTAAACAACTGCTTCGCCAACTGCTGAGAAAGCGTACTTCCACCTCCCGCGCTTTTTTGCCCCAAAAGCCCCCGTTTAATAACAGCCCTAAAAAGAGCCTTGACATCAATTCCAGAATGTTCGGCAAAACGAATGTCTTCAGTCGCTATCAAAGCGTTAATTATGTGTGGAGACAGCTCCGCATAGCTACTATATACCCGGTTGTTTTTCTCTATAGAGAATGTACCGAGCACCTTTCCATCTTCTGAAAATATTTCTGTAGCGAACTTATAATTAGGATTTTCCAGTTCCTCTATTGGAGGCATATAGCCTATCCATCCTTTAGAAATAGCGATAAAGATAATGACAATAGTTAGTAAAACAACTACGAAGAACGCCCAAAGAGCAATCACCACTTTCCGAACCATGCTTTCTAATACTTACTAATACTTAAAGAAATGACTATTTAAGTCGCAAAATTAATCAAAATCCCTTATTTGACAAGTACGATAATATTTAATTAAGGTCAATCGTTATTATCTTGACTATTTATCAGATTAACTTACCCTTCATCCAAAGCCTGTCGTTCAAATTTTGCCGATTTTATTCTGAGAAGCCTTCCCGGATATTTTTTCGCTTCCGCAACGAGGAAAATTCACGCCGGTCCTTCCCCGCTTGTCAGCTCGCCCTGAAGCTCACGAGAGATAGCCCTACGGCTCACGAGAAACAGGGCAGCGGCTCGCGAGAAATGGGGCTATTTCTCAAGCTAGGGATACAGCACTGACAATAAGCCACTTAGCACGTGTGCGTTATGGTCACACATTCGTTTTTCAACTAAGGGCACGCTTAAGAAGCTGTTTTGAATTTCTCCAAAAAGTTTTTCTTAGCTTGACGTATCCGTTTTCGTGCGCGCTTTGGGCGATAAATTCAAAACAGACTCTAAAATTTGCCCGGATTTATTTTGAGAGACTTTTCGGCATGTTTTCCCGTTTTTTCGAGGAGAACGGTGGACTGCCAGATGGCCCGGAAGCGGGAAAAGAGCCCTTAAATGAATTCAAAAGAGACCCGCCAAAATCACTTAAACGCAAAATCTGACGGGTTCTCAAAGTTTACGATACGCTACGATTATTTTCTCTTATTTTTTGCGGTATCACAATTTATGTATAATTTTACGCCTCGGTAAAATTATTCTCATCCACATAAAAAATAACAAAATGGAAAATAGAAGTTTAGTGACCATTGCCGAACATTCTAAAGAGAAAATCCTTTATATGCTCGAAATGGCAAAGGAATTCGAAACGAATCCTAACCGCCGTTTATTACAAGGAAAAATCGTAGCTACTTTATTTTTTGAGCCTTCTACCCGTACCCGCTTAAGCTTTGAAACAGCCGCGAACCGTCTCGGAGCGCGAGTCATCGGATTTACAGACCCAAAGGTCACTAGCTCGTCTAAAGGGGAAACGCTTAAAGATACCATCATTATGGTAAGTAACTATGCGGATATCATCGTCATGAGGCACTACCTCGAAGGCGCCGCGCGCTATGCCAGTGAAGTATCTCCCATACCTATAGTTAATGCGGGAGACGGAGCCAACCAGCACCCCTCTCAGACTATGCTCGACTTATATTCCATTTATAAGACTCAAGGAACGCTAGAGAACCTGAACATATATCTAGTGGGCGATTTAAAATACGGGCGTACGGTACACTCGCTATTAATGGCGATGCGGCATTTTAATCCGACTTTCCATTTTATCGCTCCCGAAGAGCTAAAAATGCCTGAAGAATACAAGCTATACTGCAAAAACCACAACATCAAGTATGTAGAGCATACAGATTTTTCCGAAGAAACAATAAAAGAAGCGGATATACTCTATATGACCCGCGTGCAACGCGAACGCTTTACAGACTTAATGGAATACGAGCGCGTTAAGAATATTTACATATTACGCAATGAAATGTTGGCACACACCCGTCCCAACCTTCGCATCCTCCACCCACTTCCTCGGGTTAATGAAATCGCATACGATGTAGACGACAATCCCAAAGCCTATTATTTCCAACAGGCTCAAAATGGCTTATATGCGCGAGAAGCCATCCTCTGCGACGTATTAGGTATTACATTGGACGACATAAAAAACGATATTTTACTATGAGCGAGAATAAGCAAGAATTACAAGTAGCCGCCCTGAAAAATGGCACGGTAATCGACCACATCCCTTCCGAAAAGTTATTTAAAGTAGTACAACTGCTCGGTGTGGAAAAGATGAAAAGCAACATTACCATCGGATTCAACCTTGACAGTAAAAAGCTCGGGAAAAAGGGCATCATTAAGATTGCCGACAAGTTCTTTTGCGACGAAGAAATCAATCGGATTTCAGTGGTCGCTCCTCACGCGAAACTGAACATTATCCGTAACTACGAAGTTGTAGAAAAGAAGGAAATAAAGATGCCCGATGAGCTTCGTGACATTGTAAAGTGCTCCAATCCCAAATGCATTACAAATAACGAGCCAATGCCTACCCTATTCCACGTCATCGATAAAGACGAGTGCATCATTAAGTGTCACTATTGCGAGAAAGAGCAAAAGCGGGAAGAAATCATCATTTTATAACTAATGATAACTAAGCGTTAATGCGCATGAAGCAAGATTGGAAACCCGGAACGGTAATCTATCCACTTCCCGCGGTATTAGTCACTTGCGGAACGAAAGAGGATGAATATAATATCATTACGGTAGCATGGACTGGGACAATTTGTACCAATCCCCCCATGTGCTACATATCGGTCCGGCCTGAGCGCTATTCCTATGACATTATAAAAAGGAATATGGAGTTCGTCATCAATTTGACAACGAAAGATATGGCTTTCGCCACCGATTGGTGCGGTGTCCGTTCCGGACGGAACTACCGTAAGTTCGAAGAAATGAATCTTACTCCCGGTCGTTGCACTATAGTCAACGCACCCCTTATCGAAGAATCTCCCCTTTGCATTGAATGCAAGGTAAAAGAAATCCTTTCACTTGGCTCACACGATATGTTTATATCCGATGTCGTGAATGTACGTGCCGACGAACAATATTTAAACGCTCAAACCGGTAAGTTTGAATTAGCGGAAGCATCCCCATTGGTTTATGTACACGGAAAATATTACGCTTTGGGAGAAGAAATCGGTAAGTTTGGATGGAGTGTCGAGGGAGAAAACAAGAAACGTCTATAGTATAAACGAGTAATGGGCCGCCAAATAGCGACCCATTACTCATTTATAGAATTTTCTATTCAACGGACTTACAGTTTTTTTCCTATACTATAAACTCTTGACTGTTGTACATCAGTTATCCGATTCATGTACAACAACCGAACATCTCTTGTACATGAAATAATCACTACCACTCTCTGAAAAGTATTCCAGACGAATGCCGCTCCACATGTCCTAAAAAAAACGCCCAAAGCGCACACGAAAACGGATACATCAAGCTAAGAAAAACTTTTTGGAGAAATTCAAAACAGCTTCTTAGCTTACTCCAGACTCTCGTTGTTCCTCAGCAGCTCCCTCAGTCTCCTTATGTCTCCTCCGGAAAGACGGAGGCGTGAAAGGACTCTAAGATAAGTCCCCAGACTGTGAATATCCGACCCTGCAAAATCGTAACGGCCCGAGCGCAAGAGAAGGAAGGCGCGCCGGCGAACCTCGGGACCGTAAGCCCCCGCTAAAGAAGGAAGGTTGAGCTGAAAGTCCAGAGAGCCGTCACGCAAGGAAAGCAGTTCGTCTACCGTAAGATAAAGATAGCGTTCGGGATGCGCCAATACGGGGCGGTAACCCCGCAACCGGAGGCCGTAAAGGTAATTGCGGAACTCCGGAGACGCCCCCATATAAGAGGTCTCCACCAATACCCGACTACCGCCCAAAGAGAGAAGCCCTTCATCAAGATGGGAAGGGAATCCCGGATCGAGCATATATTCGGCAGCAAGGCGAAACTCCACTCCGGAAGGATTTCCAGAAACAAACTCCGAGAAACGCTCTCGAAGAAATTCCGGACGATTGGATGGAAGTCCTGACATCACGTGAGGAGTAAGAAATACTCGGCGAATTCCAAGAGACTCAAGCCGGAGGCAAGCGGAAAAGGACTCTGAAAGAGAGGGCATTCCGTCATCAACACCCGGAAGTATATGGGAGTGGACATCGGTCATGCCACAAAGGATGCCCGAGTCCAACAATTTGCGCCTGAAAATAGAAAACATACGGCGATTAAGATTTAAACAATTACATTCAAAATAAATCAGAGCAAAATGTAAACAAGCTCTTAAAGCGCGATAATGTTTACTCAAGACTTATCACGGTCTCCTCCACAGACGGCGGATACGTCGGAAGAAGCCGCGGTGAGAAGAGGAATCTTCCGTCCCGTACCCATAACCGTAGCCATAGCCATAGCCATAACCGTAGCCATACCCTTTACGGCCGTTAGGGACTCCGTTGAGCACCACCGCCATGTTACGAAGTTTGTCTTGACGGTAAAGTCCCTCCAGTTCGGGAAGCTGCCGCAAATCCATAATGCCCGCCCGTACCACGTAAATCGTCAAGTCCGCCACACGGTTAACAATTGAAGCGTCGGCCACGATACCCGCCGGAACGTTGTCCAGTATAATGTAGTCGTAACGCTCCCGGAGTTCACTCACCAGACGGTCGAGACGGTCGCTCATCAGCAGTTCAGCCGGGTTCGGGGGTACCGGCCCCGAAAGGATAATGTCCAGACGGTCCGAAAGCCCGCTCGGCCGGACGATATCTTCTATTCTGTCAGTCCGTCCCGAGAGATAATGAGTCAACCCCATGCCGCCACCCACCTCCGGGAAAAGGCCGCTGAGCGTCCCTTTGCGGATATCCACGTCCACGAGGGCGACGCGCTTGTCCGTCTGTGCGATGCTCATGGCGAGATTGCTTGAAACGAAAGTCTTGCCCGCTCCGGGATTCGATGAAGTCAGCATCACCACCTGAAGGTTGGGAGACTTCACGCGCATGAAGTCCATGTTCGTCCGGATGATACGGAAAGCCTCCGACACGGGATCCCGGCCGTCGGCGCGGACCACCACGCCACGACGGGAAGAGCTTCGGGACGAACGGGACCCTTCTTCGGGAACGTCACCGAGGAACGGAATGCTCAGCGCCCGCTCAAGGTCGCGACGGCTGTGAACCTTAGTGTCCGTGACGCTCAAGAGCCAAAGAAGACACGCCGGAACCGCACACCCCGCAAGCACGGAGCCCAGAAGAACGACCAGACTCCGCGGGGCCACCGGACGGCTGCTCCCGCTAGCCGGGTCAATAACCCGCGCGTTGCTCTCCGTGATGGCTTGTGTCAGCGCGTTCTCCTCACGCTTGTTCAGCAAATAAAGGTAAAGCTCCTCCTTGATTTTCTGCTGACGCTCAACCGTCAGCACGTACTTCTGCTGCGTCGGGACCGCTTCGATACGTTTAGCCGTCTGCGACTCCTGCTCCCGCAAGTTACGCAGATTAATTTCAAGCCCCACAATCAGGTTGTCCACCGAGCGGATAATGGACTGCCTCATGGCACTGAGCGAGTTGTTCAAGTCCATTACCACCGGGTTACGGTCGCTACTCCCCGCCACAAGCTTGTCACGCTTGAGCAGCGTCTCGTTATACTCCCCTATCTGCCCCTCGACGCCGGTGTCAGTGATTCCCGTGTTGGCCGGTATCAGGTCCGAGACCTTCGACGGATCGGTAAGGTACTCCTTGATATACCGGGCGAGGCTGAGTTGGTTCTCAAGGCTCAGCCCCTCCTGCTTGAACTTGGAGGTCGTCTCCAGATACATTCCCGTTTCCGAGGTGATATCCGTCAATTGGTTCTCCCGCTTGAAGGACTCGATGTCCGCGTCCACGCTACCGAGTTCCTTCTCAATGATAATCAAGCGCTCGTTGATAAAGTTGGACGTGTTGACCGCAATCTGGTTCTTGTCGTTAATCGCGTCCTCATTATACGCCGAGATCAGCGTGTTCAGCACGTCCTCGGCACGGGCAATCGACTCATCCCGATACTCAAGGCTGATTACCGTAGCCGTCTTACTCGCCAATCCTACAGACAAGGAAGACATGCAACCGTCCACCACACTCTCACGCACAAGCTTACGAACCCGAACGGGCCGACCGAGATACTCATCGGTGTAATACAGCGTCGGAGTCACCACAATCCGGCCCACGCCCGTGCTCACCGTATCGCCGAGAGCAGCCTCCACGTCTTCTCCCTCCATCTCCTCGCCGTTCACGGACATGAGAAGGTCGGAGAGCAGAACACGGTTTCCCTCAGAAGGAGTCACCTTCAGGCTGACGTAATGGCTGTCACCCGCATCGGGGAAAGCCACCTTGATGGGAGACCGGCTGTAAAGCTCCACCGTACGCAATCCCTCCCGGATGGTGTAACTATGGTCGAGCGAGAGACGCCTGACCACGTTCTCCATAAGGTTCCGAGTCTGAAACACGAGAGCCTCGTTGTCCACATTACGGGTTCCTCCGAGCAGGCTCAGGTCGGTGAAGAGGGCATCCCCCCCGACACCTCCGCCCGTTTTGTCATCCTCCCGGATAAGCACCGAAGCCTTGCGACTGTAAGTCTTCGGACTCCAACAGAGGTAGAGCACTCCCAGACCGAGGAACACAATCACCGAGGCGGCGAACCACCTCCAGTGGTCGAGAGCCTGAAGCAGGAGGTCCATCAGGTTCACTTGCTCCTCCGGAGTCCCCGCTCCGGAGGAAAGGGGACGGTTGTCCGCCCCGAAACGTTCAGTATCCATATCTTTTCTTGTCATGCGTTTAAGGGTTTATCTGAATATCGTCACCATCAGCGAAGCGATGGAGGCTAGCACCGAGGCCGTCGACAGCCACACGCTCGCCGAGTTGTTCGAGTTAATGCGGCTTGAGCCCGTGCGAATCTTGTTCGGTTCCACGTACACGATGTCGTTCTGCTGAAGATAATAGCAAGGCGACTTGAACACGTCCGACGAGCGCAAATCATGATAGAGCACCGTGCGTTTGCCGTTCTCCTCGCGGATTACCGCTACCCGGTCGCGCCGCCCGTAAATCGTCAGGTCGCCCGCGAGACTCAGCGCCTCAAGGAGCGTGATACGGTCGCCCGAGATTTCGAACGTTCCCGGACGAGCCACCTCCCCGATAACGGACACCTTAAAGTTAAGGAACTGTACTGTCACGATGGGGTCCTTGAGCAGCTCCTCCTCCACGAGACGGCGCTTCACGAGTTCCGTCACCTCCATGCGGGTAAGCCCCTTCACCTTCAGCTTCCCGAGGATGGGAAAGTCTATCTCCCCGTTCTTATCCACGAGGTATCCCACCACCCGCGGTTGATTGTAAGTAGAACCGATCTGATAAGAGACGAGAGGCATGTTGAACGGGAGCGCAAGCTCCTCCTCCTTACTGTTCACCGTGATGCCCAGAAGGTCATCCTCGTGAACCCTCACCTCGTAGCCCTTGCCTATCTCCTCCGTCTTGGAGTCGGAGATATCCTGAAGGTAAATCACCTCCTTCGGGGCCGTGCAAGACGAAATTAACCCCGAAAGAATTAAAAACAGGAATAGGTAGTAACTCTTCTTCTTTCTCATTTTCTTAGTCTTTCGTTATTGTTATTTATTATTATTTCCATTAGTACACGCATAGCCCACGCATATCAGCCATTGCGGACAGATAAGCGTGAAAGGACACCCCGTTCCGGAAAATGGAACGGGATATATACGATTAAATCAAAGCGATATTATAAATAAAAGAAAGTCTTTATGCGGCAAATAAATTCAATGCAAAAAGCCTGTAAGCATTAAAGTATAGCGTCATACAAATTTTCCCTTTCATGGCATTTCTTATTGAGCGAGACAAGACTGAAAACGCTCCATATCAACACTTTCCATATAAGAAGAGAAGTCAAACATCATGGATGCATTTATACTCTTTTTCAATTCATCCGCATTGACGTAAACGCCCAGATGCACACCGGCAGCCTTGACAATGCCGGTGATCGTAGACTTTCCCGAACCGTTAGGCCCCGCAAATATGCGCAGACGTTTTACACCCATTACTTTTTCAGTTTGAAAGAACGTTGAGTCACCCTATACTTCGCTTGGGGAACTTTAGATACTACGCTCACTCCCTTTTCATCCACACGACAAACCCTATTGCCACGCAGCACCGTAACCGGTAAACCTTGAGACAACGTATCCAAGTAGGCCCTGTTCCCCATACGCTTCAATCCGATTTGGATCTGCTTCTTCTCCGTCAAGCGGCCTTGAGCTACCGTTGTCTTGCGGCGTATTATTTGTTGAGTCTTTGCCATATCGTTAAATTTTAAAATAGAATTAATATCTGCAATACTAACAATCGTATCTTGTATCTGTAAAGACCAATGTATATAACGCTATTCTTGTTCAAAAAGAAAACGTAATATACTCCTTATACGATGTATTTTCAATGATTGCAAAGATAAAATCTTTCCGCTAAGGGACAAAGGATTAAGAAAGTTATCTTTTCTTTATGAACTTAGCGGGATTCCCCGCCCAGATTTCGCCGGACGGGACGTTCTTCGTTACGACACTGCCTGCTCCTACCACCGCGCCATCGCCAATTGTCACCGGAGAAACTATCAACGTGTTCATTCCGATGAAAACCTTCTTCCCGATATGCACCTCGCCTACATAAAACGTATTGTCCTTTGGAGAATAAAAGTGAGACAGGATCTTTGTTCCGGCTGTAATCACTGCGCCTTCGCCTATACTGATTAGTTCCGGATGCAAGGTATCAAACGTGACATCCGCCCCGATAAAGCAGGAACCTTGTATTTTTACCCCATTAATTATCTATAACGCAGGGAATCAACTCATTCTTTGAAAAGCATAACAACAATTTTGAGAATGCCCTCTTCCAAGAATAGCTCACCGTGGCACGCTTTCTCTCATCCTTTCTTTCCATATCTATGATACTTGATAACACACGATTAATATAACTTCTCATATTCACGGGCAATCACGCTCCAACGGTAACGACGCTGCGCTATCTCCTCCATGCATTCCGCATTGGATTGATAGGAAGCGACAGGTCTACTCAACAAGGCAACAAGTTCTTCCGAATTGGCAAAATAATTCGCCTTACCTTCCGTTGTCTCACGGTTGTACACCACATCATAAGCCAATATCGGCTTACCGAAAAACATCGCTTCCACCAGCGAAGGATTCGTGCCACCGGCACTATGCCCGTGAATGTAAAACGTGCAATGGCTGCGCAACACATTCAGCACCTTCAAGTCGTACACGGGAGGGAACAAATGGATATTCGCGCTATCCTTATACTTTTCAAACAACTCCTTCCCGTATTGACTACGTTCCCAGTTGCCGACAAACACCAACGTTTGCCCGGAACGTTTAAAGGCTTCCAAAGTAATATGCACGTTATTCTCAGGTTCAATGCGACACAAAGAGAAAGAATATGCCATCCCTTCCAAACCATATTGTTGCAAAACTTCCTTTTCAACATCAGCAATGTCGCACAGCACATGGTCACCACCGTAGGCTATCAAGGCCGAGTCTTTCCCGTACTCCTCTTTCACATAGTCCTGAATGCCTTTGTTATCAGACACTATCACATCCGCATATTTTACCGCCATACGCTCCGAGAACTTCAGGAAACGGCGTGTCCATTTTCCCCATTTCTCGCGCCTATGCTCCAAGCCGTCTATGTTTATCACCAATCTTTTCTTGGAGAACAAGCGGTAAACCGGAAGGAAGCAACACCCGGAAACACCCAATACCAGAACCACATCATTGCCCCTTGTCGCTTTCAACAATGACCAAATATCATACAAAATACTCTGACCGCCATTGGCCTGCAAGGGAATATACCGTAAAGAAGCACCTTTATAAGAAGGCAACCTCTCCGGATAACTCTTGCCACTACAATAAACGGTATATGCTACCTCTGCGGAGGCGTTGACTCCTATGATGTTCTCCACCAAAGTCTCAAAGCCGCCGTAACTTGCAGGCACACCGACTGTGCCAATGATTGCTATGCGAACCATCTTACTTTCCTATTTATGAATCGAAAAAATTAAAGAAGAGATGATATCTTATCTATCATATTATCGTAACTGTAATTCTGTGATTCAACCATAGCATGTATTGCCAAACGATGATACAAATCCGGTTCAGAAAGAACCGCCTCTATAGTTCTTTTTATTCTATCCAACTCCGATACATCTATCTTATAACCGTTTACGTCCTCTTTCACCATTTCAGCAATCCCACCCTCTGTGGGAACAATGACCGGAAGCCCGCAACTCATTGCCTCCAATGCTGTCATACCGAAAGTCTCTATGAACTGCATCTTATCTGAAAGATTGAGCACCAAAGAAGCCTCATTATAGAACACATCCACGTTGCTTTGTCGGGGATAGATTACTATATTCTTATCCATAATTATTGATTGATTACCTTTTCAAGGGCAGAAATCATATTGTTTTCAGCGTACCGCCTTGAAGAAGCTGACGCAGATGAGGATAAACGTAAATACAAATCGTTGTCACTCAACATTCGCACGATTTGCACGCCTATTTCATCAAGCGTCTGTACATTCATTTTGTATCCGTTCGCACCGTTCTCCACCAATTCGGTTATTCCCCCTACCGTGGGAACAATCACCGGAAGACTGCAACTCATAGCCTCTAATGCCGTCAACCCGAAAGTCTCGATTGCCAATTTGGGATTAGTAAGGTTTACCACAATAGAAGCAGCGTTATAAAACAAGACAACATCCGCCTGTCGAGAATATATTGTTAAATTATTTAAATATGGGGGGGGGGGGTAAAATCTCACTTAAATATTTGTCCACATTCTCCTGTGTATCGTTTATGACAAGCGTAAACTTAAACTGTGGCAACTGCCGTGCCAACTCGATAAATTCACGAGTGCCCTTGTATTCCTTCAAAGAAGAAAGCATCAACACATTCTTACGCATGAAAGCCTCCTCCGGATTTGGATGTAACCGAGCCACAAATTCCTTCGGCAATGCATTAGGAATTACAACAACCCCTTCCTGACGTTTCAAGAAGGATGCCTGATAAGCGGATACGCAAATAATCTTATCGGCCATACGTTCCATTGCCCAAGCTAGCAGCCGATAAAATCGGCTCTTGACAAAAGCGTTCTCATGGTAGTGGTACACCACCTTCTTTCCCATCAGTTTCCCTGCCAATGCCGGAGCCACCGGTAATATCGTGTTGATGTAAAAAGTGGTATTCTTCTTAAACAGATACTTGAAAGAAAAAAAGAATGTGTAAATCTGCGCATACACATAAAGGAGCATCGTTACAAAAGGATTCTGCGAAAAACGATATCCGTATGTATGGAACTTTATTCCTTGCTTACCACGCAATTCATTCAGCACACCATGACGGGATGTCACCAAATCAATGGTATAGCCTTTCGACAACAGTCCATTAAGAACCATCGCCAACACTTTAGGGCTTCCACTGTAATCATTGAACAAGTGGAAGCATACGATATGTTTCATTTTATAATATCTTATTTGAGCGACTTTTGAAGAAAATCTAAAGAAAGTTTCCGCCACTTTTCTAAAGATGTACGGTTTTCTTTCCGCTCCATACTCTCATAATGGTTATTGGATACGCAATCATCTTTCACCAACACATCCTTTATATCTAAGACATCAAGAAGTGTATAGATCCTTGAATTTTGATTCTGATTATCTGTCGACTTAAAGCGTTCAAAAGCTGAAATGCGCCGCTGAAATATATATGAGAATATAATGGCGTGAAAAGAGTCTGTACAAACCCATGCCGCATTTTTTATCAAGCCCAAAAAGTCGAGCGGACCGATATCCGACATCTGATAGTCAGCACTCAGATTATTCAAACGGTTGAACATCTGTATGTTCACGACCTTACAATTCTGTTCCTTTTTCAATCTATCAACATAAGACTGATGCACATTACTTCCAAGAAAATAGCATAATATATAACTTTCTCTATCAAACAGAGCAACTGGATTCGCCATCGCCTCCCAATCTGACGTTTTTATCATCAACGTCGGATCTAACACAACGGGGACTTCCCGTCCGGTAAGACGCTCAATGATTTCCGCCCCTTGCCGCTCACGACACGACAGACAATCAACGTTCTGCATTAATGTTATTTGCTCTTTACGCATAAGCGAAGCATCTCCCACTCCTATACTTGGCGCATAAGCAACAGTACGAGCACCGCATCCTTTAGGAAGGAAATTAAAATAATAAACCGGGTCATATAACAACGGACTCCATATCTGGTCGCTGCCACAAACAAAAGCATCGAACTCCTGTTCCAAAGTGGCCAATTGCTTCTGATTCCTATATGTCTTTCTCGTCAGAGGCAAATACTTGTCTTCAAATTCCTTGAAATGCCTATACTGCTGAGCGCGCGCTAACAAATAACTGTATTTATTGCTCCTGAACGGAAGGCGTTTGAGCAGATTCCATTGCATATTCTCCACAAACGGGCGCACCTTCCACAAAGGATGTCCACTATATTCATCATAATCAATAATCTGACAAGAATAACCGACATCAGCTATGAATTTTGCCATAGCATAAGCCTGTAACGATGACCCCATGTTATACCCGGCACGGCGGGTAAGAATACCTATTCTCATCTTAAATGCGGCTTTGTATCTCCCTAATCAAATTCTTTGCCCACACAGGCACCATACGCTGAAGCATCGATTCTTTTATCCCATACATCGATGACATATAAGCATACCCCTTTTCATTTAATATTTTATAAGCCTCGTCTCTCATACGGGGACACTTTTCGGCATGACGCAGCCGAACATCTCCTTGTATGGCCCATTCCACCGGACACTCCAACGACTCTATTTGTTCAGCAACAGCATCAAACAGTCGCCGGCCCCGAAGCGTGTTGCACATCACCAAGTTGAATCCCCACTTCCGTGCTTTCTTTAACATCCGGCTATGAGCTTCTCCTCCCCAAAAGTCGCTAAGCGTTATGTCGCCCACACGTTCGCTTCTTGAAAAGTCGCAAGAATAGCACGACAATCTATTAAAATAACCTAGATGAAAGGCGTGTGTATAGTAGTTTTTTCCCAAAAAAGCCCATATCGGCTTATGCCGATTGAACACATATTTCACGTAACTCCGCCACCCGGATTTCTTTTTCGCCCGGAATTTGAAATCCACAATACGGTCGCCATACTCTTTCTCCAACGAAGCCAAGTTCTCCCTAAAGAACAACGGGCTTGGCACCCCGTGGCAAACAAGATCTATTGTCAGAAGATTCTCATACGTTTTTCGCAAGAAAAGCCGCAGCCCCGCTATTTGGCAAGGAGTTCCAGAAAACATCACCTTACGACCCGCCTTTAAATCCGCCTTCACTTGCAGAAACGTGTCATTAATGTCGCTCTGCACATACTTTGAGCCGCGTGCCCGCTTCAAAGTCTCGACATCCTCAAAACGGCGGTGAAAGACTGTAAGGTTCTCTCTATAATCTACACCGTACACCACGCCGCCATCCCGCATAAATTGGCGAGCCAGCAAGAAAAACATTCCCCCCGAAGTGGACTCCAGCCTCTCTGCAAGATTGCTGTTCCATGCGGCATATACCTGTTCGGGCGTTGCATGGAACAATGTAGACATATTTTCATCCTGCGTCGGGCAAACCCGTTGGCACAATCCGCAGTCTATACACTTATCCGTATCTATGCAAGGAAACCAAAAGCCTTCCTCGTTGTCCACCATCGTAATGGCATCCTTCGGACAAACTTGCTGACAGGCTTTGCAGCCATAGCAGACCTCTAAGGGTTTATTGCAATAAACTAAACTACGCATCTATTCCATATTTTGCTTAATACAACACAACCTTAGCTTTAGCTATCCTAACAACTTCCGTTTATAAAATTTATTCGTGTAAGAAAAGAATATGAAAGCCCAAGCTATTTGTATATTGATTCCCAATAAAAAGCAACATATTAACCACAAAAGAATAGATTGCAATTTATCCTCTTTCTCATAACATATTTTAAAGGTAAAGCATGTTATAATTAAAAAAGGAATAAATCCATAATCCAATGCTATTAACATACAACCGCCAGATACATAGCCTTCTTTTATACCAGGAATTTCTCTATACATCATTTCTGAAACATAATCTATGCCATGACCAAACCAGCCATCCACTGTGGATAAATCTAACTGTTCAAGGCACACCATAAATGGCAATAATCGTAATGAAGCACTATGGTCTGCCTCAACCATTGCATTTTGGTCAAGTGTGATTACCGCCTGTGAAAATCTATACACTCGATCTACTGGTTCATATTCAACGTATTTCAACACAAATAGAGCCATGATAACAATAAATACCACACGAATTATATGTTGTTTATTTATATAGCGTAGAAAAATAACCACCAATAATATTATAGCAGTTCCACTTACAGACGTAAGCATAACCCAAAAGAAAGCAAACCAAACCTTTTTATTATTCTTAAAACTTTCCCAAAAGCCTGCCCTCTTACTGTATATTAAATCTTGCATCCATAAAAACGAATACATCAATATAGCAACGAAACGAGCAGAATGCGAAGGTTCCGAGCTCAAACTATTCAACTTCCAAGGCGTTTCAGGATCGTAATTACTTAAGTTTATGACAGGTAATTGTAAAAAAACACATATCTGTTGTAAAACTAATACTATACAAAAAGCGAAAAGCAAGCCCTTTAACAAATCCACATACTCAATAACAGGAAGTCTACTATTTAACAAGACATGTGCATATGTCATAAAAAAAAGACAGAACAAACAGGAATATAAAACAGTACTCCAACGCATTGTTTCTGGATGCGCCGCCAAAGGGAAAAGCACTAAACAAAAGCATAGCAATAAAAGAGGAGCATCTATCTTTGATATAACTTTGTACCTATATAATAAAAACAATGGAGAAAAGCACATAGTCGCTATTAAAAGCAGATTTCTATTTCCTTCACCCAATGCAAATGCAGGAGAAACAGATATGAGAATCAATAAGATTTTTACAATTAGCTGCATAGCAAAAGTCCAATCTATAAATTTCAACTTTCAGCAAGTAGTATATCTTAGCTTTTATAAACTCAGCATTTCTTATTAAGTATCATCCTTAAAATAAAAACAGCAGTCATCTTAATATCAAATAATAATGACGGACATTGCTTTATAGCAGCTTTATAATAAGTCCAAAAAGTTTTCTTGTCATATGCAGCCATATTCCTTATCAGCCTCTTATGAATCAACCGGTATATCACATGTTCAGAAATACCTATTTTAAAATGTGTATTAAAATAGAGCAATACGTCACGACAGTTGATAATAAATTCAATTCTTTTCTCTTTTTCTTTAAAGTGACTGGCGGATTGAGGCAGGATTCTATAACAAGTCGTTTTTTCTTCAAGATGCTTGAATTTCCCTTTTAGACTTAAATATATCCACAAAGGAAGGTCGCCCATTTTCATTGTAAACGGAATCTTCACCCATTCCTTTTCATATTCCGAATAATAATCGTGTCGATAACAGGATGTAGCAGTTATTACAAAAGAACCTTTTTGAAAGATTTTTTTTGTTACATTGCCTGAATAACTTTTCGGAGTTCTACGCAGATTCATAACTTTTGAATCCGCATCAATTATATAGGCATCTGTATACACCAATGCATATTCCGGATTCGCCTCCAAAAAGTCCACCTGCTTCTGCAACTTCAACGGATCAGTCCAGTAGTCATCGCCCTCGCAGATTGCGATATACTTGCCGTGCATGTGCGCATCCATGATGCGGCGCAGCGAGCCGTCGTGCTTGGAGTACTGGTTCTCCGTCTCGTAGATGGGTTTGATGATGTCCGGGTACTTCTCGGCGTACTCGCGGATGATGGCCGCCGTGCCATCGGTGGAGGCATCGTCGTGCACAATGGCCTCGAAGCGGAAGTTCGTCCGTTGCATCACGAAGCCCTCCAGGCACTGGCGGATGTAGGGCTCGTGGTTGTAGGTGATGCAACGGATGGTCACCATCAACGGCTCTTCCTGATTTTCTGTATTTTTACTCGTAGAATGTTCCATTATTAAATAAGTTCTAATTATTTCTCGTTCTCTACCCTCACCTTCACTTCCACGCTACGGGGAGACTTCCGTAGGCCACTCGAGGTAAATTGCGTCGTCACCCGCAATGTGTAGTCGCCCGCGGGAAGTCCGGAAGGAATTAGAAGGATGAGCTTTGAGGGAGCGTTCCATGCGATTCGCCCCTCGTCAATCCTTACCTCTTCGCCGGAGGAGCAGGAGGTCAGCGTAACGCCGACCGAAGGGTCGTCGCCCGCCACTTTAATATATTTGCCCGTCAGCGTGAAGTTGTGGCCGGCAATCGCCGTGAAGCCTTCGCCAAGAGGGGATTCTCCACGGGTGACGCGCATCGCGACGCCTTTTTCACCCACGACCTTTACCGACACCGCCGCAACCGCTTCACGAAGCTCTTTACCGGGATGGAAATTGGCGTAAAGGGAATTGACATCGGGATTCCAATTCCCGTCGCTTGTCGTACCTCTGCCTTGAAGCTCGGCCATGTACATCCCCATATTCACGCGCTTGCCCTCCAACAAGGAACGGATTTGGATGCGTTGGCTAGCCTGAAGCAGCATCCGGATGGTTTCGGGAGGTATCAAGGTATAGGTCCGCGAAATCTCCCCGACAATGGTTTCCATGTCGACCATACCGGTAGAACTGACCTTGAAAATCTTCGCTCCGCCGCCATCGCCGGATAGCGGATTGTCGGCTATATAGAGATTTATACTACGCTTGTTTTGCTCGCTCATTATCTTAAGCCTCTCTTAACACCTCTATTAAGACATCCTTAATACCTCTATTAGGACACTCTTAATACCCCTATTAAAGCACTCTTAATACCGGTATTAAGACACCGCTAATACCGGTATTAAGAGTCTGCGTTTTTTTAAACTATCGGATCGGGACTTTCACCGCCGCCCTCTTCCTCCTCACCGCCACCCGGAGCGGGTTCGGGAGCCTCGCCGATATACAAAGTCCGCGACACACTGCGTGGAGACTTCAGCAAAGGACCACCGCCGAATTGCGTCGTCACCGTCAGCGTGTACTCGCCGTCGGCCAGCCCGGCGGGGATGAAGAAGATGAGCTTCGAGGGTTGGTTCAGGCCTATCATGCCGCCGGTGATTTTCGTCTCCGTACCGTCCGAGTCGGTCAGCGTGATGCCCACCGAGGGGTCGTCGCCCGCAATCTTGATGTTCTTGCCCGTCAGCGTGAAGTTGCTGCCCGCCGTGGCCGTGAAGCCCACGGAGCGCGTGGCCGCGTCCTCGCCCGTGGACAGGTACATCGAGGCTCCCTTCTCCCCTATCACGTTCACCGTCGTGGAGTTGATGGCCTCGCGCATGTCCTTACCCTGCTGAAAGTTGACGTAGATGGTGTTCGTCTCCGGATTCCACGCCGTGCCCTGCACTACCCCGCGGCACTGCGCGGTGGCCTCGAACAGTCCGTTGTTCACCCTCATGCCCGTCAGCAGGAGCTTCTTGATGACCCGGTTCTCCAAGTCGAGCACGTGGCGGAGCGTCTCGCGCTCCAAGCCGGGGTTCACCTCCATCATCTCGGAGATAATCCGCTCCTTGTCGGCCGTTCCGGTGGACACTACGACAAAAATCTTGTCGGTCAGGTCATCCTTCGTGACCGTATTATCGGCCATCAGGACGTTAATCTGGTACTTAATTTCTTCTGGCATAACGATTAATGTTTTTAATGAATTAGTAAATTGATTGATTATCTAAAAAAAGTAGTCACGAATTAAACGGAACGGGACACAAGTCCTTACATGACGTAAACCCGACATGTGGAGTAAGAATGGACATGTCCGTGGGCCGATGATACAACCACTCTATTATCTGTTTTGGAAAATCCACTCCTGCCAAGTGAGAGAAAGGGTATTGCCCTCCAAACCGGCAATTCATTTCAAGAACAATAATCTTTCCACTATCGGTAACAAAACAGTCCACATCCAAATTGGCTACATGGCGCAAATGAGTGGATATATTCTTACCAATTTCAATAAACGGAGCAGCATCCACTATTTCTGCAATATCAGTCTCACCCGCACGCATCGCAATCTTCTTCTTTGCGATCGTCGTTACGTAGTTGCCTTGTAAATCGTTCAATATTTCCAATCCATATTCCTGACCGGAAATCTTTTCTTGCAACAGGACGCACGAGTCAACGGCACTAGAGGACTCGTATTTCAGATAAGTTTGAAATATCCTCTTATTCAGCTTCTTATAAAACAGGTTAAGCTCCTCTTCATCCTCAGCCTCGTAAATTCCGATTGATCCCATTCCCCAACGAGGCTTTAAAATTATAGGAAAACTCAACTTCCCATCCGCTAAGCCCGCACGGACGGCGTCAAGAGAAAGGCAGGCGGGAGATTGCTCCACTCCTATCCCAGACAAAAACGCATAGGTTTTCCACTTGTCGTTACAGATTTGGGTCACATCATAATCTGACACGACTACAGTTATCCCATTATCCGCAAATTCTTCCTTGTGCCTCGCAAGTACGGGAAGATCTATATCGAATAAGGAAATGATAGCCGATATCTTCTCTTTGTGACAATAATCCAACAGAAATTCTATATAACCTCCGTCATATATATTAGGTGTAATCACGTACTTATCGGCTTGCTGCAACGCATAGGTAAGTACACTGTTAGAGGCGTGAACCAATCCGTTTCCCCCTAAGGCACGCTTAAAGTAATTTACCAAGTAACTCCGCCGTCCGGCAGAAGTCAGTAATATATTCATTTTTGTTATAAGTTAAATTCATCCTTTTGAGAAAGGAGATTCATCAGTCCTCCAGTATTCCAAAACAAGACTTTCTTCCCCTTATATTCATTATCAGCCAATATGGACATCATGCCATAAAAAGCCTTTCCCACATAAGTAGGGTCTATGACAATACCTTCATTAGATATGCATTCCCTGATTACCGAAAGCTCCTTTCCGCACGTTTTTGAATACCCACCACATAAAAATTCATCATGAAACGAAAGATTGGAAAAATCATAATTCGCATTCAGGTATCCGTTCAGTAATGACATGTCCTCTTCCAATACCCGCCATTCCGCCTCACAGGTTCTCGCCACCGATATGCCGTGCACCTTAGTCTCGGGATAATACTTCTGCATTCCGGCGCAAATGCCGGTTAACGTAGTACCCGTTCCGCAAGCGACGAACACGTCATCAAAGCCTTTTGGATATTGCTCTTTCAGTTCCTTTATAGCATCATAATAAGCAAAAATGCCAGTTAACGTTTTACCCCCCCCATATACAAAATGTGTTAAATCATCTGATCGTTTCATCACCGACTCAATCGTTTGAGGAACCTCGGTCTTTTTGCAATAAACATACTCGCAACCGGTCAAGCCTACAAGGTAATTATTCAGGGAAGTCACGTACTCTTCCGGATTATCCGTGTATGAAACTAACTTCAACTTAAAGCCATGTTCCGCACACAATAAAGCGATGGCCCTATTAAAATTGGAACATGGCCCGCCCGCTGTAACTATTGTCTTTATACCTTTCCGTTTCAAGGGAAAAAGGATGTACTGAAGCATCCTTGACTTGCTTCCTCCCAATGCGGAAGGAAACAGATCGTCCCTCTTCATATACAATTCCAACCCGTACTTAGCGGAATAGTAAGACAAACGTGAGATTGGCGTAGGACTAAAATCAAAATGTTCCATCACATTATAATTTAAATTCCATATAATTCCTTCCGTTAGACGTGTTGACACTTTCAAAGCCAACTCCCAGATAAAGTTTCACCGCAACCGAATTATTCGTGTGAATCCCAACTGACAGAATCTTGCCGTTTAACGATTTAACATAATCCAAAGCAGCAAGCAGTAACCGGCTAGCTATACCCCGCTTTCTATAAGAAGGAGAAACCGCAACTAAAGGAATATAAGCGTACTTCTTTTCGTAATCATTGGCGTATATGGCCACTAATCCCTTTATATCCCCTGAGTCTGAAACTTCATAGAAAAACGTCGCATTATTTAGCATCTTATCCGCAAATACACTTAATTTAGTTTTTTGGGAAAGGAACGGGTGAAAGTCCTCATCCACCTCCCTTAAGAACCTTAACAGCATTTCTTTATCCGGTTTCATCTTTTTATAATTTTATTTATTACTCTACATCCTCGTACGTCAACGCATGACACACTGGAAACAGCCACGACAAGCAACGCTGACCGGAAACGGCCAATGCGCGACGGTGAACGATGATAAGAGTCTATCGCTAAAATATGTCAGTAATTTATATGATTTACTTTAGAAGATGCTTGCCGCTGCTACGCGACATTGTTACATAATTTTGTATAAGCGCCCTTATTCACGCTAAAGAAATTCAATCCTCATCGAGTTTAAAACGGTCCATCAGCTCCGCCACGGAATAGACGGGCAGGGATGCCTTTCTCATCCGCAGGAACCTTCACTTCGCTATGTACGGAAAGCGTCCGCACGAAGGCTTGCGCCTCAGCGAGACTGACCGTCTTTTCTGGAGATGTCTCTTTCTCTTTCAACAATTCATCGAGGCGAGCCGCCAACAGTTGGCGTACTTCCCGCTTCTGCGGCTTTAACAACGTCCAGAAAGCGTCGGCCGTTTTCCTATCGTTCGCGCTTACCGTTATTGCCATGATTGTTCCTCCAGTTAGTAATATGCGCAAAAAAACAGAAATTTATTCTATCCCCGCAACAATAACCGTCAGAATTAACAGAATAGATAGCGATTGTTTGTTTATAAAGTTTCTTAGAAAATATCGTAATGGATTCCCGTATCCAACAACAGCAACGACAGGACTGTATCATACATTAACCCAAAATTTGTTTGAACAGGTCATCGGTACTCCTTGCCTTATGCACCTCTCCGCTCTCCGCCTCCTCGATAGCCTTGTCCAGCCCGGATTGCTTTGGAGTAGTCACTTCGACAATAGACACGCCATTCATCAGTTCGATTACCTTTATCAAACGTTTCATTATGGAGGTACTTTCGAATTGTAAAGTCAAACGTATCATAGCTGCTGTTTTTTAACGGATACAAATACACACTCTTTTCCTCTCGCAACAAAACGCAATCGCAAAAAACTATTTGTTTGTTATCTCATTTATTACCCGTTCCACATCCTTCTCCGTCAACGCGTGGTGCATCGGAAGGCAAATCACACTATCCGCCATTTTGTGCGCATTCGGAAGATTCTCCGGAGCGGCGCTCTCCAGTCCCCGGTACGTGCTGAACGTGCTGATCAGAGGATAGAAATAACGCCTTCCCAACACGTTGCGCTCCTTCATCTTGAAGTACAGCTCGTCACGGCTCATGCCGTACCGCTCAGCGTCCACGAAAATCGGGAAGTACGAGTAGTTGTGCCTTACGCCCGGCATATCGTCGAAGAACGTGATGCCGGGAACGTCACGCAACGCGGCGCGGTACTTCACCGCCACCTGATGCCGGGCTTCAATGGCCTTATCTACCTGCTTCAGATTCAGCAGTCCGTAAGCGGAACGCACCTCGTCCATCTTGCTGTTGATACCCGGGGCCACCACCTCCGTCTCGCCGGCGAAACCGAAGTTCTTCAGGTAGTCGATGCGCTTCTTCGTCTGCGCATCGTGCATCACCAATGCGCCGCCCTCCACCGTGTTGTACACCTTCGTGGCGTGGAAACTAAGCGTGGACATGTCGCCCGCCTTCAGAATGCTCTCGCCGTCCACCTCCACACCGAAGGCGTGGGCCGCGTCATAAATGACCTTAAGGCCGTACTTGTCAGCTATCTCCTGAATGCGGGCCGTGTCGCACGGCTTGCCGTACACGTGCACCGGCATGATGGCGGTGGTTCTCGGAGTGATGGCCGCCTCTATCTTGTCCGGATCGATGTTGCCCGTCGCCGGGTCAATGTCCACGAACACCGGCTTGATGCCGTTCCACCAGAGGGAATGCGTGGTCGCGACGAAGCTGTAAGGAGTAGTAATGACCTCGCCCGTGATGCGCAACGCCTGCAAAGCGGTAATCAGCGGCAGCGTGCCGTTGGTGAACAGGCTGATGTAGGGCACCTTCAGGTACTCGCAGAGGGCCTTCTCCAACTCTTGGTGGTAATGGCCGTTGTTGGTAATCCACTTACGGTTCCAGATGTCTTTCAGCAGGACGTTAAGCTCGTCCAAGTCTGGCAATAACGGCGACGTCACCGTTATCAGTTCGTTTGATTCCATACTCTATACTATATCTTTATATTTTACGCTATTTTCTACGAACGATCGAGAGTAGCTCGCCCAATTCCGGGAAGCGGAACAAGTAAGACAGTGACAGGTAATAGATCGCGCCTATCGCGACACCGGCCACAAGCTGTAAAAGACTACCGGGGAAAAAGGATATGGAATAATACACCACCGCCCACATGGTCAACGACAGCGATAGCGTGGGAAACAAGTCACGCATCTGACGCAAAAAACCCACCTGAATCAGTTTCCCTGTATATCTGGTATTGATTACCAATGCTATCAACGAGGTAAATATCTGCCCCACACACATGG
Source organism: uncultured Bacteroides sp. (assembly GCA_949285075.1). Classification (GTDB taxonomy): domain Bacteria; phylum Bacteroidota; class Bacteroidia; order Bacteroidales; family Bacteroidaceae; genus Bacteroides. The sequence goes on from CASDXF010000013.1 coordinate 28,757, forward strand.
CCGTCAATCCCATCGGAATAGTGACGCAAAGAATCACTACGGCAATCACCTTCTTGATTATTTCCAGTTTCAAGAAAAGGTCGGAGCGCCCCTTCACTTGCAGCAGATTCAGGTTGATGGCGTGAATAGGATACCACATCATGGCGAAACAAAGTATCTGGAGAAGCGTGGCAGCAAATAGCCACTGTTCCTTCAGAAGCAACAGGATAAAGGGCTGCGCCACGGCCGACAAGCCCGTCAGCAACGGGAATATCAGAAAGGCTGACACCCGCAGGAAACGGCGGTAGATGGAGGCCAGACGCTCGTCGTCGTCCTGTATCTGGCAAAGCACCGGATAGGTCACCCGCTGCATGATGCCCGTCAGGTTGGACGAGGGAAACTCCGCGAACTGGTGGGCGCGGGTGTAATGACCCAGCGCCGACGAGGTAAACACCTTGCCTATGACCAACAGGTACATGTTGCGGTAAACGGTATCGAGCAGTCCGGAAGCCATCAGCTTGGAACCGAAGCCGAACAGCTCGCGGAACGATGCCCACGAGTAGGTCAAGCGGGGTCTCCAACGGGCGAAAATCCACAGCAGCAAGGTACACAGGCCGAGGTTGACCAACTGTTGGGCGGCGATGGACCAATAGCCGAAGCCGCCATACGCCATGCCGATGCCCACAACCCCGGAGGTTACCGCGGCCGTAAGGCTGGCTTTGGCCTGTGTCTTGAAATCGATATTGACCGTCAGCAGCGCGCGCTGCACCACAGCGAAGGAATTGAACACCACGCTCAGGCAGACCACGCGCATCAGCCCGGTCAGCTCCGGACTCTCATAGAAACGGGCCACCCACGGAGCGATCAGGTAAAATATCCCGTAAAGCAGCAGGCCGACGGCGACATTGAAATAGAACACGGTGGAGTTGTCCGTCTCCGTACGTTCCCGCTTGCGAATCAACGCCTGCGAGAAGCCGCTGTCCACCAGCGACTGCGCCACGGCGATGAAAATGGCGAGCATACCGACGAGACCGTAGTCCTTCGGGGTCAGCAGGCGGGCCATCACCACCATCACCACGAACTGTACGCCCTGAACGGAGAAGCGTTCCACGCTGCTCCATACCACGCCTTTGACCGCCTTATGTCTTAATGAATCGGACATGAATAAAAATACTACAGAAACAGAACGCAATGCCTCACGCCAATTGCTTTCGCTTGTCCCTCACCTTGTCCCACCATACGTTCAGGAGAGTCCACACCAAGATGTCCCCAATCAGCATCGCCGTATTGTCCACGTAAGACATCAGCAGGATGTTGGCCGCGCTGAACAGGCAGGCGATAAGCAGAATCGTTATCATCGCACGGCGGGGAGTGAACCCCATGTCCAGAAACTTGTGGTGGATGTGGTTGCGGTCGGGCTCGAAAGGGCTGCGACCGCTACGCAAGCGGACGAGAACCACACGGATAACGTCGAACGCCGGGACGATGAGCGTGCTGAAAGCAATGACGAAAGCGCCATTCGTGAAGGGAGTGACGGCGGGATTGTTCTGGCTATACTTGATGGCCAGAAAGCTCAGTATATAGCCAAGCGTCAGGCTACCCGTGTCACCCATGAAAATCTTGCGGGCACGCTCGGCGCTCCCGAACACGTTATAGTAGAAAAAGGGTATAAGTACACCTATCATACTGAACGCCAACGTAGAGTAAAGCCATAGGTCCTTCTCCGCGAACAACGCTCCGAACACCAGAAGGGAGACGCTGCTCAGCCCGGAAGCGAGGCCGTCGATACCGTCAATCAGGTTGATGGCGTTCGTGATAAAAACCACGGTCAGCACCGTGAAGGGCATCCCTATCCAAGCCGGAAGGGAGTGAATCCCGAACAACCCATAAAGGTCGTTTATCCATAGTCCGCACAGCGGAAACAGGCAGGCGCAAAGAATCTGAACGGCGAACTTCTGACGGTAGGGAACGCCCACCAAGTCATCGGCGATGCCCGTCAGGTAGAGAAGCGTAACGCCGCAGACGAGGAAAAGGAACTCCGGTATGACGTATGCGCCCTGAAGAGAGGATACCCCGAAACCGCTCAGCGTACGCAACGCCATGACCGCGGAACACGAGAGGAGCACCGTAGGAAAGAAGGACACTCCCCCGAGGCGGGGAATGGCCCGCTTGTGAACCTTGCGGGCGTCAGGCATGTCGAATAGCTTCTTGCGCAACGAAATCAGCAAAATGCGCGGGATGATGAGCCGGGCCACCACTATGGAGATGGCGAAGGCCAACGCGATAAACAGATAATTCATCTCTTATATGATTTTAGGTTTGAACGATACGGAAATCACGAAAAAGAGGAACACGCCTCCAGCAGACGCTCGCGCAACGGAGAGGGAGAGAGAGAATCGAGCATTCGTCGAGAACGGGAGAGTACACTCAGTCGCTTGCGGTCGTCCTCCGGGTTGGCGTACATGCAGACACCGTACCCCGCAAGAAGGGCCAAACAGCGAGAAGCTTCCTCTTCGGGCGTACCGCCGCGCAAGGGATAAAGCTCGTCGATTAAACGATGAATATCACGCTGAAGCGAGGACACCTCGTCAGCGTAAAGCGTGCCGCCCGAAAGGACATCGCGAAGCAGTCTGTCGGCCAACAGGCGCAGACGCTTAGCCCTTTCCTGCATGGTTATATTCCCCTTTTCCATACCCTATTTTTTCTATAAAAATCGGCTCAACCCGCCGTACTTCCATCGCCTATAGGTTCAACATAGCCTATCGGCATATCGACGCAAGCGCATCCCAAGACGTTTAACCGCACGGCTATCTTGCTCCGTCCGTCAAGCGTCACAAGTTCCCCGACGAGTCCGGCAAGGGGGCCTTTTATGACCCGCACAAGCTCTCCTCTAGCTAAAGGAGAGCTATTCATGCTTACCGTCTCCTCCGAATAGTCGAGCATAAACCGGAAACGGTCCATCTGATCGTCCGGTATAACAGTCGGAGCACTTTCACCGCGAAGTACCATGTAGCGGCTTACCGTAGAAAGAGTCAGTACCAGAGAACGCTCACGAGGAGTGGCATGCACGAATACCATCATCGGAATCAGCACGGCGTCAACGAGTTTGCGACGATCGCTCCAACAGTGATATTCACGTTGGACAGGCACAAAACTCTCTATGCCCATCTTGCATAGACGCTCAGAAACTTTCTTCTCGTGATGCATGCGAACCATCGCAACGTACCAACGCCTCGGGTGCGCTACGCCTTCCCCTGTCACAGAAGACGGCAGGGAAGGACAACAATGACTCTCTAATGAAATCATACTTTTTTACCCCATATAGTTCCGTTACTTTTTAGGTAACGGAACAAAGATTGGGAGAAAGAAAGGGAAGAAAGGAGAGAAAAATGTTGACTTTCAGGGATAAAGAGATAAGGACGTGAAAAGGCATCAGAGTTCACGCCCCAGAGTCCCTACACCCGTAGAGGAGAAAAGGAAGGAAAAAAATAAGGATTTATTTGCCGGCTATATATTATTTTGTCTATATTCGCGCAAAATTATTCTCCGTTACCTAAAAAGTAACGGAATCAGATATACACTGATACACAACATATTATATCAAAGTCGATTCTATCCACGATAATTCATAACATAACGAATATTTGACAAATTTACCTGTCCGCGCTCCTCAACGCTAAAACTTCTCAAATAAATCTGAGTAGTCCGGAGAGACCTATGGCCGAGAGACTCGCTAATCATCTCCACGGGAACGCCACGACGCTTGGCCACCGTAGCCCACGAATGGCGCAGCGTATAAGAACTGACCGACACGCTCAGACCAAGAGAAGAGGCCAGAGACTTCAGTCCGCGGTTGAACGACCGAAGAGCGGACTGATACTCTTTATAGGAGGCCTCACATCCCCGGGCGTGACGTCCGCTAAGAATAGAAAGAAGATAGTCCGGCCGTCCCGGAAGGGGACGCCTAACGTTCAGCAGAGGCCCCATAACCGCGACAGCGGGAGGAGGGACCGCGACGCTGACAGCCGACAACGTCTTGACGCGGTGGTAACGGAGAATCCCACCATTGAGGGAATTGCGCTCCAGATGCGCAAGGTCGACAAAAGGCATACCGCAAAGACTAAACAACAAAGAAGCCACGGACTGCACACGCCGAAGACGGGCGCTTCCCGGGTCTGAATAGAGCAAGCGATGAAGCTCGGAAAGGGGAATGGAACGTTTATGGCGAGTGTCTACACCCGTATAAACCCCGCGAAACAAGTGAGAAGAGGGACGGGCTAGGCCGGAAGCGACCCCCAAATTATAGACGCTACGGAGCATACGCATATAAGTGGACACCGTGTTGGGCTTAAGCCCAAGCCGCAGGAGATGGCGGGAATAACGGTCTAAAAAATCAGGGGTCACAAGGCGGAAGGGAAGGCGGCCGCCGCAAAAGAGCGAGAGGGAACGCAAAGCGCAACGATAGACGTGAGCCGTAGAGTAGCGTCCGGAACGGCGAAGCCGAAGTACATGGAACTCGCCGAAGCGAATCAGGCAGGAAGAATCTTTCTTCATCTTTTTCTGTTTTTTAGAGGTGATACAATAAGAGCCTGCCGTTTAAACTTTGCGTTTAAGTGACTTGACCCGACTCTAAGAGCCTGTTTATATTTTGCGTTTAAGTGATTTTGTCAGGTTTCTTTTGAGTCCCTTTCCGGTCTCTTTTTCCGATTTCGCTCGTCAGATAGCCCGCTATCCTCCTTGCGGAATCGAAAAGACATCCTCGAAAAGGACGCTCAAAATAAACCCGAGCAAAATGTAAACAGACTCTAAGGGGACGAAGAAACGACTTTTTTGCCGGAAGAGGGAAAACCGGAAGGGGAAATGAGCCTATTTCAACTACCAAGCGTAGTTAATGCCAAAACTCAGCAATTCCTTAAACTGAAAATAGCTCATGTCGTCCGCGGGCTTGACCGTATCGTCGAAACGGACATGAATAAACAGTTGGGTAGAAAGATAGCGATTCAACTTAAAATTGAATGTATTTTCCCACTCCACGCGAGTCCATTCATAATTGGTCAGATAATCAATGCGGGACTCAAAGGTTATGGCGGAAATGATAGTCCAATTAAATGTCGGCTTTATCTGGGAACCGAAAGCGTTTTTCGAGTATTTGCCCGACTCCAGACCAAAGGATGTCTCGTCTACATCGGAATGGCCGACATAGCGCAAGCTATAAGTCAAGGGAGCTATGAAAACGGAAAGATTGAATTTCGACTTATTCAACTTATAGTCCATACCGACACTGACCGCCAAGTCAGCCGGTGACATAAAAGCGGACACGAGCCTCTCTTCATTGGCCTTATAGCCGTGGCAAAGTTGTGTCTTGAACTCGGAAGAAATCGTATAATACCAATTCTTAAAGGCCCTCAGTCCTAACTTATTATAAATCCGGAGTTGGTCTGTCGTGATAAGATACTTGTGAAACTTGTCAGAAGGCGTGGAGGTGATGCCCCACTTGAGCTCAAGCTGATTCTCGAAAAGCACCTTTTGATTGTCGTTATAATTGGCGTTCAGCTTCAAAGTAGCCAATCCGGAAAAGTTGCTTTCTCCACCTTTCGACCAGTTATCCGATATATGGTTCTGACTCATTTGCAAGGAACCGTTTCCCGTAGTAATCCACCAATTCGGTTTCCTGTACTTAATCTTGGCCTCGCCTACGTTCTGGTTCATCTCTTCCGCCTCAAACAGATGAACCACTTTGGCTTTGGGAGACATCTGAGGTACCACATCGTGACGAATCGAAGTTCGACTTCTTATCTGGTCTTCCGTGGTCACCACTAACTCCGGACAATGCAGATACGCGTCCATTAAGGCTTCGTCTACCAAAGCCGCACCGCGTTCGCCTCTCGTAAAGGGAGAGCGGTCATAGGACAGAAGATTCATTCCAAAGGCGGGCACTGTGTCTAGCGAAGCGGGTTTCCATTCCAACTTAGAATAATGCTCAATGGGAGAATAATAATAAGTCAAGGGAACAAACAGGCGAAAATAATCGGCGTTAACGGGAATATATCTGGGAGGCGTATCCGGGTCATTCAAGTAATCCAACTGACTAATATACTTGTTGTATAAAAAAGAAACGGTATCCAATCTGGGGGTCTCCCCAGACATATCCAAGCGCAACATCAGATATTTCTGAAGTTCCGCCGAAAGCGTATCCACTTTAACGGATTTTGCCTTATCCGCTACCTTATGGCGCTTTTTCGTCTGAGCCAAGAGCGCGGGTGGAAGCATTAACGTCACAAGCGTTAACAGCAAAACTTTTCCCCTCATAGCAACGTTTATTTTTGTTCGTCTGCAAATCTACATTTTTTCTAAGAAAAATCATAGGATTATCATGATTAAGTAAGAGCCTGTCGTACATTTTGCGTTTAAGTGATTTGGTCAGGCCTCTTTTGAGGCAACGACAATCCGCCGGAAAGCGACTATCCCTTGAGGGCTACACGGCAAACGTTGTACAAGAAACGTTTGATTGATGTACTTCTGCCTGATGATTGATGTACTCGTTATTGATGATTGATGTTTAATGATTAACGCATAAGCGAAGAGGAGGGAAACGACCGGAGAGCCTCCCCCGAAGGAACCTCTAAAATAATGTTAAATAGAGGCTCTAATCGAGGTTTGAGGATAATCGCATTAATGGTACACGTGCGCATGCGCATTATATCCTAATATATAGATAGAGGAAAGAAAAATAGGATTTGAGGCGCAGGGCTGTTTCTCGTGAGCCGCTGCCCTGTTTCTCACGAGCCGCCGCCCTATTTCTCGCGAGAAACGGCCCTGCGCCTCAAACCGCCCCGGGAACGCCCTATTAACGGCCTTCCGCAAGGCGAAGATTTCACGGCGGGAAGGAGCGCTCAAATATCGTGATACGCGCCGGACAAGGAGCATGAGTCTTGCAATAACTAAGTCACAAGAACAAAGGAATTCCTTAAAAAAGAAAAATTTAAAAGCCCTCCGTCAAATGAAAAAAGGAAAGGCTGTGATTTTTCTCCTTTTTTTATAATTTTGCACCCTTTAAAGTCGTGACAGAAACTCATGACATATAGTTCGTAAACAATAATTTAAAAACAGTTATAGCTGTGGGAGAAACAAAGTATATTTTCGTCACTGGCGGTGTAGCTTCTTCTTTAGGAAAAGGCATCATTTCATCGTCCATCGGTAAGTTGCTGCAAGCAAGAGGTTATAATGTAACCATCCAAAAGTTTGACCCGTATATCAATATCGATCCGGGAACGCTGAACCCATACGAACATGGAGAATGCTATGTAACCGTAGACGGTCACGAAGCCGACCTTGACTTGGGACATTATGAACGCTTTCTCGGAATACAGACCACAAAGGCCAACAATATCACTACTGGCCGAATTTATAAAAGCGTCATCGACAAAGAACGCCGCGGCGATTATCTGGGCAAAACGATTCAAATAATACCGCACATTACGGATGAAATTAAACGGAATGTAAAGCTGTTAGGAAACAAGTATAAATTTGACTTTGTCATTACTGAAATCGGTGGAACGGTAGGTGACATCGAATCTTTGCCTTACCTCGAAAGTATCCGTCAACTGAAAAGAGAACTCGGAAAGAACGCGCTATGCGTTCACCTTACATACGTGCCTTATCTGGCCGCCGCAGGAGAATTAAAAACTAAACCGACGCAACACTCCGTTAAAGAATTGCAGAGCGCCGGTATACAGCCGGATATTTTAGTGCTACGCACTGAACATCCCCTGAACGAGGGACTACGGAAAAAGGTCGCTCAATTCTGCAACGTGGACGAAAAAGCGGTCGTACAGTCAATCGACGCTCCGACTATCTACGAAGTACCTATCCTGATGCAAGAACAAGAACTGGATAAGACTATACTTGAAAAGATGGATCTTCCCGTCGGGGAAACTCCGGGATTGGGTCCATGGCGCAAGTTCCTTGAACGTAGACACGCCGCGGAGAAAAAGGCGCCGGTTCATATCGCGTTGGTAGGGAAATATGACTTGCAGGATGCCTACAAGTCAATCCGCGAGGCGCTGTCACAGGCCGGTACATACAATGACCGTAAAGTGGAAGTACACTTCATCAATAGCGAAAAGCTGACGGAAGCGAATGTAGAGGAGGCTTTGAAAGGCATGTCCGGAGTTATGATAGGCCCCGGATTCGGACAGCGAGGCATCGACGGTAAACTCGTCGCCATCAAATATACCCGTACGCATGACATACCGACTTTCGGCATTTGTCTGGGCATGCAGTGCATCGCTATCGAATTCGCAAGAAATGTATTAGGATACGCTGACGCCAACTCAAAAGAGATGGATGAAAAGACTCCCCACAACGTAATTGACATTATGGAAGAGCAAAAGGCGATTACCAATATGGGAGGAACCATGCGCCTCGGCGCTTATGAATGCGTATTGCAGAAAGGCTCTAAAGCGTATGAAGCGTACGGTAAAGAACGCATTCAGGAACGTCACCGCCATCGCTACGAGTTCAACAATGACTATAAGGCCAAGTATGAAGCCGCAGGCATGAAATGTACGGGCATCAATCCGGAATCCGACCTTGTGGAAATCGTAGAAATTCCGACATTGAAGTGGTTTATCGGAACACAGTTCCATCCGGAATACAGCAGTACGGTATTGAATCCGCATCCACTATTCGTTTCGTTTGTCAAAGCGGCAATTGCGAACGAATGAAATTATGAGTACCGAGTCGCAAGCAAAATCGAGAAAAGAGCGCAAACCTACCGCCCTGATAGTAGGTTGTAAACTCGCGACTCGGGACTTAGTTCTTCGGAACCCATCATTTAAACCAAAACTTAAAAACCAAAACTCAAAATGGATAGAAACACCATTACAGGTCTTGTCTTAATAGGTATATTATTAGTAGGCTTCAGCATCTGGACTACTCCAAGCGAGGAGCAATTGGCCGCGCAAAAGAAATATTACGATTCGATAGCGTTAGTCCAACAGCAGGAGGAGGCGCTGAAAACGAAAACCGAAGCGGCGTTGGCCAATGAGAAAAAGGCAGCGATGGCAGACTCCTCTTCTTTATTCTTCAACGCCACGCACGGCGCCGACTCGTTAGTAACCATCCAAAACAATCTGGTGGAGGTAACAATCGGCACGAAAGGAGGAGTTCCCCTATCCGCCATATTGAAAGAATATAAGTCGCAAGATCGTAAAGAGCCGCTTAAGTTGTTTGGCAAAGACGACGCTACACTGAACTTTAACTTCTATAACCAACAGGGAGCTTATCAGACAAAAGACTATTACTTCCAAGAGATTAACAAAACGGACAGTAGCGTAACGATGCGTTTAGCGGCAGACAGCGCCAGTTACATTGATTTCATCTATCGGTTAAAAGCGGACAGTTATTTGATGGACTTCGAAATCAAGGCGGAGGGCATGGATAGCAAGCTTGCGAACAATGGGTATGTGGACATCAACTGGTATCAGCGCATACGCCAATTGGAGAAAGGGTATACCTTCGAAAACCGATTGTCCGAACTGACTTATAAGATTAAGAGCGATGACGTGGACAACCTGTCGGCAAGCGGAAGCGATGAAAAGAAACTGGAGGATACGCCGATAAACTGGATTGCCTTCAAGAATCAATTCTTCTCTTCCGTAATGATCGCCAATCAGGACTTCAACAAAGTATCCCTCGTCTCTAATACGGAACGGCAAGGAAGCGGATACATCAAGAATTACTCGGCCGAGATGAACACGTTCTTCGACGCGAGCGGGAAGCAGCCCACGGAGATGTACATCTATTTCGGACCGAATCATTACAAGACGTTGAGAGCGTTCGACAAGGAAAGAGAGGAAGATTGGGACCTTGACAAGCTAGTATATCTGGGATGGCCGTTAATTCGTTGGATTAATCAATTCATTACGATTAACGTATTCGACTGGCTAACCGGATGGGGATTAAGCATGGGAGTCGTATTATTGATACTGACCATCCTCGTGAAGATTATCGTCTACCCGGCCACGTGGAAGACTTATATTTCTTCGGCTAAAATGCGCGTGCTGAAACCCAAAGTGGATGTTATCAATCAGAAATATCCTAAGCCGGAAGATGCGATGAAGAAACAGCAGGAAATAATGAGCCTGTACAGTCAATACGGCGTCAGTCCGATGGGAGGATGCTTGCCCATGCTAATCCAATTCCCCATTTTAATCGCGCTGTTCATGTTTGTGCCGAGCGCCATCGAGCTTCGCCAACAGAGTTTCTTATGGGCCGATGACTTGTCCACTTACGACGCGATTATTACGTTTCCGTTCCATATTCCGTTCTTGGGAAGTCACATCAGCCTATTCTGTCTGCTGATGACCGTAACCAATATCCTGAACACGAAATACACCATGTCTATGCAGGACAACGGCTCACAACCTCAGATGGCGGCAATGAAATGGATGATGTATTTGATGCCGATTATGTTCCTGTTCGTCCTGAACGACTATCCCTCCGGACTGAATTACTACTACTTCGTATCTACGCTTATCAGCGTCGGAACAATGATTCTGCTCCGCAAGACGACGGACGAGGCTAAGTTGTTAGCTACGCTAGAGGCCAACAAGAAGGACCCTAAAGAGATGAAGAAAACAGGATTCGCCGCCCGGTTGGAGGCTATGCAGAAGCAACAAGAATTACTGCAACAGCAACAAAGGGAAAGACAAAACAGACGATAAGGTCAGGTAACAACTGACATTCCCTATAGCGCGGGTGACGCAAGGCCGACCAATCAGCCACGTTACCCGCGTTTATTGTATCACACACATAACTTGAGATTATTCATGCAAACCAAATATACATACAAGCAAATCTGGACTATCGCTTACCCTATCTTGATCAGCCTCGTTATGGAACAAATGATTGGCATGACAGATACAGCCTTTTTAGGACGCGTGGGCGAAGTGGAATTAGGAGCATCCGCCATAGCCGGCGTCTATTATCTGGCCATTTTCATGATGGCGTTCGGTTTCAGCATAGGGGCGCAGATTCTAATCGCCCGTAGAAACGGGGAAGGTAACTATCAGCAAATAGGCCCTATTTTCTATCAGGGCATTTATTTCCTTTTAACCGTAGCAATGGTGCTGTTCATTCTTTCTCAGGTGTTTTCTCCACATATACTTAAAAGCATCATTTCTTCAGAACATATTTACGACGCCGCTCACAGTTACATCGACTGGCGCGTATACGGTTTTTTCTTTTCTTTTATCATGGTCATGTTTCGAGCGTTCTTTGTCGGAACGACCCAGACGAAAACGCTGACGTTGAACTCCATAGTAATGGTGCTGTCTAACGTCGTGTTCAACTATATCCTCATCTTCGGGAAGTTCGGATTCCCCAAGCTAGGTATAGCGGGAGCCGCCATCGGCTCTTCGCTATCGGAACTTGTATCCGTGATTTTCTTCATCGTTTACACGTGGAAACGAATCGACTGCCGAAAGTACGCCTTACATGTTCTGCCCAAATTTCACGCGAGAACACTAAAAAGAATCCTTAATATCTCAGTATGGACTATGATTCAAAATTTCGTATCGCTGTCCACATGGTTTATGTTCTTTCTCTTCGTCGAGCACTTGGGAGAGCGCTCGCTAGCCATCGCCAATATTATCCGGAACGTATCGGGTATTCCCTTTATGGTAGTCATGGCATTCGCGGCTACATGCGGCTCGCTGATAAGTAACCTGTTAGGAGCCGGTGAGCAGAAATACGTAAGAGGAACAATTAAACAGCACATCCGTATCGGATATACATTCGTCATTCCCTTACTATTGCTGTTCTGTTTATTCCCGAACCTGATTCTAAGCGTATATACCGATATGGCCGATTTGAGAGAGGCCTCCATCCCTTCGCTATGGGTATTGTGCGCCGCCTATCTTGTCCTAGTTCCCGCGAACATATATTTCCAGTCAGTATCAGGTACGGGAAACACGCGTACAGCTTTAGCATTGGAACTTGGGGTACTGGCAATCTACATAACGTATGCCGCCTACTTTATTCTGCATCTGCGCATGGACATCGCTTTCGCATGGACAACGGAAAGCGTTTACGGAGTTTTCATCCTCCTGTTTTGCTATCTATATATGAAAAAAGGTAATTGGCAAAAAAAGAAAATCTGAGAACCAATAAAACAGACATCCAATCATAACGTTTTGCGCACAAAACAGCTTATTATCAACGTATTAGTCATCATTTGAGAAACAGCCCTGTTTCTCATGAGCCGCCGCCCTGTTTCTCGCGAGCCGTAGCGCTATCCCTCGCGAGCCGCAGGGCGGTCTGACAAATGGAGAAGGATTAACGTGAATCTTCCTCATCGCGGAATCGGGAAAAACATACTCGCAAAGGATTCTCAAAACAAACCCTAGCAGAATTTAAACGACAGGCTCTTAAACGCTCTAACACAGTTTTTATAGTCATACGTCATCCCGTTCCTCGAATCCCTCTTGGTTAAACATTTGACTATTTCCATAAAAAGCCGTAACTTCGCGGCCGCAAAAAAAAAAAATTAGGCGCTCATGGGAGAAGAAGAGAGATTCAGAGAACTCATGCTACAAGTTGTCCGGACCCGTATGGCTTTCCGTCGCTCTGTTCAACGGACACTAAAGAAAAACGACACTGACATTACGTTCGAAATGCTCCAAGTACTGAATTGTCTATGGAATGAACAAGGCATCAGCCAACAAGCGTTGGCGGAACGTACGGTGAAAGACAAGGCATGTCTGACCAACTTAATGAACAATCTGGAGAAAAAAGGCTACGTACACCGAAAAGAAGCCTCCACGGACCGACGCAATAAACTGGTCTTCCTTACCGCGGAAGGAGAGAAACTTAAGGAACGGATTCGTCCGGCATTAAATCTGCTCTACGCTAAAGCGGGACAAGAAATGGGCATGGAGAATGTAGAAACTTTATTATCTGAATTAAACAGGGTATACAATGTTCTCGAAAGTATATAGGAAAAAACGTTCACTCATCTTATTATTCTTTATTCTATTCGCATTAAATCAGACTGTAACGGCCCAGACAGATTCCCTGTTCCTTACCGTCGACCAACTGTTCAAGTTAGGAGTGGAACACAGCCTGCAACTGCAAGCCGACGCGACAAGAGAAGCGATGGCGAAAGAGCGGCAACAGACGACAAAAGCCGAACGGTTTCCGGACATGGAAATCGGACTGCGGGCCGGAGCCGTAGGACAGCCGATAGTATGGCAGCGGGGACTGGCCGCCCCCCTTCGCCCCGAGACTCCCGACTGGTCACAAAACTATGCGATAGACTTCAGCCAACCTCTTTATCAGGGAGGACGGATACGGTACGCTATACGCCGAGCCGACATCGAAAAACAAATCGCCGAACTACAGACGCTAACCGACCAATCTGAAATAAAGTTAGGGCTGCTCAATCAGTATATGAATCTGTTCAGCTTTTTTAAGCAACACGAAGTATTGACACGAAACATTGAAGAGTCGGAATTACGATTGAAGGACATCCGCCGCATGAAGAAAGAGGGACTGATAACGAACAACGACGTATTGCGAAGCGAGATGCAGCTCACCAATGACCGGCTCTCGCTGCAAGAGACGGAGAACAGCATCGCGCTCGTGTCTCAGCAACTGGATATCCTGATGGGGAAAGACGAACGGATACTGTTGAAACCCGACACCACACTACTCCGTCAAGCGACATCGCTCCGGACGTATGAAGACTACATCGCGTTAGCGTTTGCCAACAATCCGAATATGAAACTTGCGCGCACCCAAACAGAGTTGGCCCGCAACGAGGAACGGATTACCCGTTCGTCCTCGCTGCCCAACGTCTCGCTGTACGCCTCGAACACACTGGCGCGGCCCGTGTCCCGCACGCAGGCGGATATGTACAACAACGCTTGGAACGTCGGAGTGTCCGTCTCCTACTCGCTCTCTTCGCTATACAAGAACAAAAACAGAGTAAAGGAAAGCCGACTGGCCACTTCATTGCGGACAAACGAAGAAGAGCAGGAAATGCAACGGATACGAATGGAGGTACGCACCGCCTTCCTTCGACATCAGGAAGCCATACAACGGGTAGAGGCGTTGAACTTGTCGGTCTGTCAGGCACAGGAGAACTATCGGATTATGCAAAATCGCTACCTGAATCAACTGGCCATCCTGACTGACCTGTTAGACGCCAACTCTGTACGGCTCAATGTAGAGTTGCAGTTAGTCAACGCCCGTGCTCAGGTCATCTACACCTATTATCAACTGCAAAAAGCTTGCGGCTATCTTTAATAGATAAGGAGGAATTATGGCAGAAATGAAAGAGAAACAACAGAAGTTGAAGCGAACAAGAACGCGCAACATTATCCTGAATCTGGTCTGCATACTGATTGCCGGCTCTGGCTTGTGGTGGACGGCGGCCTATTTCTGGAGATACATCCACTACGAGGTGACCAACGACGCGTTCATAGACCAATACGTGGCCCCGCTGAACATACGCGCCTCGGGGTATATAAAGGAAGTCCGCTTCAAAGAACACCAATACGTACATCAGGGAGATACGCTGCTGATACTCGACAACCGGGAATACCGGATAAGGGTAAAGGAGGCGGAAGCCGCCCTATTGGACGCTCAAGGAGCACAAGAAGCGCTCCACTCGGGCATCGAGACCTCACACACCAACATCGCCGTGCAAGAGGCCAATATCGCCGAAGCGAAGGCCAACTTATGGCAATTGGAACAGGACTATCACCGATTTGAACGGTTGCTGAAAGAGGAGTCCGTGCCGGAGCAGCAGTACGAACAGACGAAAGCGGCTTACGAGGCGGCGCAAGCGCGCTATCAGGCCTTGCTAGCCCAAAAGAAGGCGGCCCAATCGCAATACGCCGAAACGAGCAAGCGAACGACAAGCGCTAAAGCGGCTATCCTCAGCCGGGAGGCCGACTTGGACTTGGCGAAGCTCAACTTATCGTACACCGTATTGACGGCTCCCTATGACGGATACATGGGAAGACGGACACTGGAGCCGGGACAATACGTGCAAACGGGACAGACCATCTCGTATCTGGTGCGCAATAAAGACAAATGGGTAACCGCCAACTACAAGGAGACCCAAATAGCCAACATTTACCTCGGGCAGAAAGTGCGCATAAAGGTTGACGCGGTGCCGGACAAGACGTTCTACGGAGAAGTGACGGCCATCTCCGAGGCTACCGGCTCGAAATATTCGTTAGTGCCTACCGACAACTCGGCCGGCAACTTCGTGAAGGTTCAGCAGCGCATTCCCGTGCGCATCGACCTCAAGGACGTGTCGCCCGAAGACATGGCTCTGCTGAGAGCCGGAATGATGGTAGAAACCGAAGCGTTACGGAAATGATTACGGTGAGAGAACTCGGAGTCCCCGTCCGCCAATGGGTGCCGAACTGGTTAGGGATGGTCTGCATCTTCATTGTCATCCTGCCGCTGACCATGATAAACGGCTCCTACACCGGAAGTACCGTAGAGGTGTCCAGTACGTTAGGAACCAACTCGGAGGATATTACTATGGGCTATTACGCGGCCTCGGCGGGCATGGCCATCGCCTACCCTATCATTCCCAAAGTACTGTCCTCCGTCTCGGTCAAGTTTCTATTGCTCACGGACCTGATTCTCCAGTTCTTTCTCAGTTGGATTTGCGCCCGCTCGCACAGCGCGGACATCCTGATTGTTTGCAGCTTCGCCATCGGATTCCTGAAAGGCTTCCTCATGCTGTGGTTCATCCGCCACGCACAGAAAATATTCAGCCCACAGAACGTGCGCAGCGAGTTCTACTCCTATTTCTACCCGTTGGTGTACGGAAGCGGACAAGCCTCCATGCTCATAACAGCGCAGTTGGCCTATCACTACGACTGGAAGTACATGTACTACTTCATGATGATTCTGATTCTGATAGCCATCTTCTTCGTCATCGTCTGCCTGCGCCACAACCGCCCGATGAGCTCCCTCCCGCTGTCTGAGCTTCACGCCAAAGAGATGTTCGTCATCTCCACCGGACTGCTGATGCTAATGTATGTGCTCAACTACGGAAAGGTGCTCGACTGGATGGCTTCCGGCAAGATATGCGCCTACATCGTCATCGCCCCCATCCTTATCGCACTTTTCCTCTGGCTTCAGCACCGCTCCCCCAATCCCTACGTCAACCTCGCTCCCCTGTATCAGCCTAAAGCCATCGTCGGCTACCTCTACATGATGATAGTAATGTTCTTCAGTACCTCCACTACCCTACTGACCAATTATCTGACCAACATATTGCGGGTAGACACCACGCATACCTACTCCCTTTACATCTTCCTGCTTCCGGGCTACGCACTCGGAGCGTTTATCTGTTTCTGGTGGTTCAGGTGGCAACGGTGGCGTTTCCGCTTCCTCATAGCCGGAGGCATGGGATGTTTCGTCATCTTCTTCGGCGCGCTCTATTTCGGCATCTCTCCCGACAGCACGTACGAGATGCTCTATCTGCCCGTCTTTTTCCGCGGACTGGGTATGTTGACGCTTATCATCGCGTTCGCCCTCTTCGCCGTGGAAGACATGAACCCGAAGTTCCTATTGTCCAACGCCTTCTTCCTTATCATCTTCCGCTCGGTACTGGCCCCCGTCATAGCGACCTCCTTTTATAGCAACACGCTATACCGCTTGCAGCAAAAGTACCTCCACTCGCTGTCGGAAACGATAACCACCGCCGACCCTCTGGCCGCCTCACGCTTCTCCCAATCATTGGGCGACGCCCTGAGGCAAGGGCACGAGTATAGCGAGGCTACCCAACTGGCCACCAACTCCTTGTACAGCACGCTACAACAGCAAAGCCTATTGTTAGCGTTGAAGGAGATATTGGGCGCACTCTTCGTCGCCTCCCTGATACTCGCCATAGTGTCCCGGTTCATTCCGTTCCATAAGACGATCCGCGTGACCTTCGCCAAGACTGGAGACGATATGGTATAAACCGTATCCATCATATTCCCGCGAACTTGTTCCTCATTAAGTACAAGCACGTTTCTACTTATCTGCAAAATTGCACGTACGTAGAAGCAAACTTGCACGTACGTAGGAACAAATTTGCACGTACGTAGGAACAAACTTGCACATACGTAGGAACAAACTTGCATGTACGTAGGAACAGACTTGTATATAAGTAACTACAAGTTTACTCCCGCTTACGCACGGGAATGGTAGATACATGAAAATGTCTCTAATCAGGCTTAGAGACGGAGAACATGAGCGGCAAGCAAAAAAATTTCCTTTAGATTTCCTCCGGGGCAATCCGCTCAAACGCAATTATTTCGTAACTTTGCAGCCGGACAAATGTTCTTGTCCGCTACATATTGATTTTTAGAGGCGTTATGTCTTCTTCTTGTGTGTGAAAAGCGTCGGAAACTTTATTCACTGTATAAACAAGAGATGGCGTAATGGTCTCCACGCATATAGCGTGGGGCTGTTATTCCCACATCTGTTTATACAAGGTAATTCCGACCACCTTCACACTAAGACGTGGATATACAGTTCCCACGCTTCGTGTTTTTATTAAGGTCGATATTCCGAGGGGGCTGGGAATATCAAGATTAATCCGTTTCTATTATGAAAAAGGTTAAATGGTTCAAAGCGCAATTAATGTCCGCTGCGGCATTGATTGTCGTGAGTTGCAGCTCCTCTGAAGAACCGATTCCTATGGAGAATCCCCAAGAAGCAAATCTGGTTCAGGTGTCTATCGGATTCAAAGGCGAAATTACCAGTATTACAGAATCGCCACTCTCCCGCGCCTCGGAAGCGAAGGACTGGTACGCGTTCCAAGTGTATGAAGCTGACGAAAGAGGCTATTATAAAGAATACGCATACGGTTTTTTCGACAACAAGAGCGACATGACCATCAATCTTAAGGAAGGATATAAATATAAGTTTGAGGTCAGCATGGTCGTAGACGGCTCCGAAAAGGTGTACAAATTCTGTTTAGCGGAAGCAGGATGGACAGGAATAGGCAATTCATTCTTCATCTCTTCAGAAGAATCGGTCAGATATAGATATGAAGGCTATCTATATCCTTATGAACAGTTCGACCGTCCCAACGTAGACCGTTTCTTCGGCATCACAGAAGGCTATGTAGCAGCAGAGGGAAGTTCGGTAAGCATAGACATGAAACGCGTGGCCTTCGGAGCAAAGTTTATACCCAAAGGTTTCACGGAAGGAATACTTGAAATCAGCGTAGAAGGCGCACCGACAATCTACCTTGACGCAAGCGAAGGGTCTGAGGCGCAAGACATCATCTCGTTCAAGAATCTATTAAGCGCCTACGAAGCGACGGGCGAATATTACGAATCGATTCCTGTCAACATCGTATGGGCCAAGCCCGACGGAAAAAGAGTTCCCATCGCATCTGAAAGCGTGAATTTCAAACGCAACAAACTGACGACTGTCGAATTTGAAGTCAAGGAGAATACGACATCCAACTCATTCGACTTGACAAGCGATGAAATCATGGAAACTGGAGAGACCGTAGAAATCGGAGGAGATGACACTCCGACAATCGTTGACCCTCAACAATGATTGCGTAGCCATTTTGTTGCAAACGCATGGCCGCCCGCAAGGTGCGACTGTCGCATATCTGTCGGGGCAGGTTGCCCCTGCTCCGACAAAGAAGAAGGGTGGAATATAGACTTATAATATAAGTAAGAAAGACGTTTACCTGACGTTTTGTCTTTGGCTGTTTGCAACTTCGCAACTTCCTACACCATCGCCAAAGCAACAATAGATGTCCGTGGGACAAGTGACAGGTTTAGATTCCCGCGCTTTCTTTTTTTATCTTAGTACGATGTTCATTTTCGGGAATCAATGAGCAAAAAAGATTTTTAAATATGAAAACATTGAAATGTATCACTTGGACTATTCTATTAGCAGTATGTATGATTTCATGCGATGAATACGACGACAGTGAATTGTGGGACAAAGTCAATTCATTGGATAATAGAGTCACTTCTATTGAAGAACAACTAGAACAACTAAACAAAGACATAAGCACAATAGACTATATGCTAAGAGCAATAGACAGACGCTTATTTATCGTCAATGTAGTCGCTCAAGAAGACGGCTATGAACTTACCTTCTCCGACGGTTCACAAATAACAATCGCCAATAAGGAAAACGTTCCTATAATCAATATCCAATATCATGCTGGAGATAAGAAATATTATTGGACTAAAACCGTCGATGGCGTTACAACATGGCTTTATGACGACGAAGGCAATAAGCTACCCGTATCTGGAAACGACGGTGTTACACCTCTGCTAAAAGTCGACTCGCAAGGCTATTGGGTAATCAGTTATGATTTAGGAAAAACTTATTCCAGAATTCCAAGCGATAATGATCCGGAAGGAGTCAAAGCCAAAGGTGAGGATGGAGACTCATTCTTTGAGGAAGTAAAAATAACGGGAGATGAACTTTGGATTACGCTTAAAGACGGCACAGAAATCGTCCTGCCGTTGGGCGAACAGTCTCCTTATAAAGCCGTTGATTTAGGGCTAAGTGTACGGTGGGCCTCATTTAACTTAGGCGCAACATCACCCTCAGAATTAGGAGGCTTGTACTTTTGGGGAGACCCCACAGATGAAGGAGAATTCCTGACTTTTGAGGCACCCAATATCGGAAACATCTGCGGAACAGAATATGATATAGTCCGTAATATGTGGGGAGGGACATGGAGACTTCCTAATAGAGACGAACAACAAGAACTGGTCAACACTTGCATATGGACAAGAACCATAGTAAACAGAGTAGAAGGAATGAAAATTAGCGGGAAAAATGGGAACAGCATATTCCTACCCGCTACGGGTATAGGATTTCCCAAAAGTGGACCTCTCCCTACACAAACTGAACGAATATGGACAGACAGGGGGTATTACTGGACGGGAGAATCGTACAAGGAAGCGGAAGAACAATTTGGATATGTATTCAATTTCGACACAGAAACCACTCATTACGACAGCAGTTGGAACGTTGCCACTGTAAAAATTGCAATACGTCCTGTAAAGGAGTAATAGATATTAATGTGATTAATCAAACCTACTTATAAAACAAGTTATCAATTTTAATTAAGCGCAATATGAAAACTAAAATTATCGCAATGGTAACGCTGTTGTTCGTACTCACAGCTTGCAACAAGACGTTTTATCAAGTTTATAAAACAAAAGCTACAAATCTAGAAGAAAAAGACAACACTTTAGTGTTTGAAAACGACGAGTTGAAAGTTTCCTATAATTTTTGGGCACAAACAGGAAACGGCAAATTCTCAGTGTACAATAAAACCGAAAGGGACCTATTCATCGTACTGCCTCAAAGCTTCATGATCAAAAACGGCGCGGCACTCGAATATTTTAAGAATAGAGAATTCAGAGGTACTGTCTCCGAATATGCCAACATAAACATAGGCATGAATACCACACTATCCTTCTTCAACAATCCCTATTGGTACAGAGTGCCGACTTTAATATCTAAAGGGTTACATACAAGTACAAGAAATACAAAAGGAACGGCATTAACTTCCATAAGAAAAGAAACGCCTATCATTTGTATTCCTCCCCACGCCTTCAAAGTCTTAGGCGAATATGCCATACATGATTATTGGATAAAAAGTTGCAATAAGAAACAAGACTATCCAAGAAAAACGTCTACTCCCCTCACATACACCAAAGATAATACACCGCTTCATGTCATAAATCGCATAGCCTATTCATTTGACGATAAAGGAGTGAATCTAAACTATATAGAGAATGAGTTTTGGATTTCTGAAATCATTAATTACGCTAAAAAAGAAATTATCTCGACAGAAAAAATAAAAGAATGCGAATATGATTATAACTCAGAAAAAGTAGAGGTATTTAAAATAGGTTCCCCAGAAAAGTTCTACAACATTTACAAAAGAAATAACAAGAAACACTAATAACGCGCTTTACACGACAGGCCGAGTCACATACAAGGGATTCGTCTCAAACTTAGGCCTGTCGTCTAAATCTCGCTCAAGTTTATGCTGAAAGTACATACTCGCGTATACGTGGGAGCAAACTTGCACATAAGCAACCACAAGCTTACGCCCGTTTACGTGTCAAAATGTGAATACATGGAAACATCCCTAATCAGACCTAAAGGCGGAGGGTATGAGCAGCAAGCAAGAAAAGACTCGGAAGTCGCCTTTGCCCAGAAACATACACTAAAACGGAGCGACATCGTCCTACCTATGGCACTTCCTCATAGAAATTCACTTCCCTGCAAAAGAACGAGGCTCTCCCTGAACTTACCAGACGCTCCGTTTGTTATTAAGAGAAAAGAAAATTGAATTATGAAAAGAGAACTATTTTTTACGCTGCCTATCATAGCCGGCCTGCTTCTTCCACTTACACCGACGCACGCCTGCACGGGCATCACATTGAAGAGCAAGGACGGAAGCACCGTAGTGGCCCGAACCATCGAATGGGGAGGCAGTAACCTGAACAGCCGGTATGTCGTCGTGCCCAGAGGGTACGCCTCGCAGTCGTACACGCCGGAAGGCGTCGACGGGATGACCTTCACCGCCCGATACGGATATGTCGGATTAGCCGTGGAGCAGAAGGAGTTCGTAGCCGAAGGGCTGAACGAGGCTGGGCTCTCGGCGGGACTGTTCTACTTCCCCAACTACGGGAAGTACGAAAGCTATGACCCGGAGAAAAAGGCGAGCAGCGTCGCCGACCTACAGCTCGTCTCCATGATATTGGGAGAATGCGCTACGGTGAACGAGGTAGAAAAGAAGGTAAAAGACATACATATTATAAATATAGACCCGAGAGCGTCTAACGCCCATTGGCGGTTCGCCGACTCATCGGGACGGCAAGTCGTGCTTGAAATCATCGACGGGACTCCCCGTTTCTACGAGAACACGTTGGGAGTGCTCACCAACTCCCCGGGATTCGAGTGGCAGCTGACGAACCTGAACAACTACGTCAACCTCTTCCCCGGAAGCGCCCCCGCCCAACGGATAAACAACCTTGACTTGAAGTCGTTCGGCGCGGGCAGCGGTTTCCTCGGCATTCCCGGAGACGTGACCCCTCCGTCCCGCTTCGTCCGGGCGGCCTTCTACCAATCCACGGCGGCCCAATTGGAGACCGCATCGGAAACCGTGACCCAATGTTTCCAGATATTGAATAACTTCGATATCCCCATAGGCATCGAGTTCGCTCCGGACAAGATACCCGCCGACGTGCCGAGCGCGACGCAATGGACCTCGGCTACGGACATCAATAACCGGGTTATCTATTTCCGCACGATGTACAACAGCGCAATCCGCAGCATCGACCTGCGGACGATTGACTTCGCCAACGTGAGCTATCAGGCCCATCCCTTAGACAAGACCAAAGCTCAGCCGATAGAGGCCATAACGATAGAATAAGCGTAGAAAGCGAATGACGGGGACGACGCCCCTTTACAGCGCCGTCCCTTTAGACGGGACGAACAACCGGGACATATCCACACCCTCTAACCGAAGCAATTCTACCTTCTTCGAAATTCCTCCCGCATATCCAGTCAGGCTACCGTTACGCCCCACCACACGGTGGCAAGGCACAATCAGGCTGATGGGATTACGTCCCACCGCACCGCCTACCGCCTGCGCCGACACGCTCTTCACCCCTTTCCGCCGGGCCACCTCGGAAGCGATATCCCCATACGTCACCGTACCGCCATAAGGAATAGTCCGCAAGATTTCCCACACCATAAGCTGAAAGGAGGTTCCGGACAAGGAAATCGGAGGGGTGAAGTCGGGATTCACGCCCGAGAAATAGCAGTCGAGCCAGTCTATTGTCTGCTTAAAGAGCGGCAGCGTCCGCTCCACGTGAACGACGGCCAAGCCGTCGGCGAAATACTTTTGACCGTCAAACCA
This sequence comes from uncultured Bacteroides sp., assembly GCA_949285075.1. GTDB lineage: Bacteria > Bacteroidota > Bacteroidia > Bacteroidales > Bacteroidaceae > Bacteroides. The sequence goes on from CASDXF010000013.1 coordinate 51,684, forward strand.
CAACCCTGTCAAGTTTTCTCCATCACTCGCAAGCGTTATTACACCTAAAGGAGACACATACTTAGATATATAGTCCATAGCCTGTAAAAATTATGATTTCCTTATTTGGAGCAAATATAGGCCTTAGTCAACTCATTCGCAAGCCCCTGCTCCACAATAAAGCCATCACAAGACAGATTCATCATTGCCCCTCCCGAACGGCCCGACTGGGTGATAAAGACGGAAGAAACGTCTTAACTAAAATTATTATGGAAAAATTTCTCTAATGGGAATATCATTGTAATTTTGCGCCGTCAAAAAAAATGAGACTTATTATCAACTTTTTAAAATATATAGTATTATGTCAAAAGTAACCGTAGTAGGCGCAGGTAACGTAGGTGCTACATGTGCAAATGTACTTGCTTTTAATGAAGTAGCAGACGAAGTAGTAATGCTGGACGTTAAAGAAGGCGTATCAGAAGGTAAAGCAATGGATATGATGCAGACAGCTCAACTGTTGGGCTTCGACACTACTGTAGTAGGCTGCACAAATGACTATGCTCAGACTGCTAACTCAGACGTTGTTGTGATTACTTCAGGTATTCCTCGCAAACCGGGTATGACTCGTGAAGAACTGATCGGAGTAAACGCCGGCATTGTGAAGTCAGTAGCACAAAACATCTTGAAATATTCTCCCAACGCTATTCTTGTAGTAATTTCTAACCCGATGGATACAATGACTTACCTGTCATTGAAATCTTTGGGCTTGCCGAAAAACCGCATCATCGGTATGGGAGGTGCTTTGGACAGTTCACGTTTCAAATACTTCCTGTCTCAGGCATTGGGCTGCAACGCCAACGAAGTAGAAGGTATGGTAATCGGTGGTCACGGTGATACAACCATGATTCCTTTGACACGTTTCGCTACTTACAAAGGAATGCCGGTAAGCAACTTCCTTTCAGAAGAGAAACTGAACGAAGTAGCTGCTGCAACAATGGTAGGTGGTGCTACACTGACTAAGCTGTTGGGTACTTCTGCATGGTATGCACCGGGTGCTGCTGGAGCTTACGTAGTAGAATCTATCATCCACAATCAGAAGAAAATGATTCCTTGCTCAGTATTCCTTGAAGGAGAATACGGCGAATCTGATATTTGCATCGGTGTTCCTGTTATCCTTGGCAAGAATGGTATTGAAAAAATCGTTGAGTTGGAACTGAACGAAGAAGAAAAAGCTAAATTCGCAGCCAGTGCAGCTGCGGTGCACAAAACAAACGCCGCACTAAAAGAAGTAGGAGCGCTCTAATCTTATAAAAGAGAATTTATTTGTAACAAAGGCAAGGGGATTGTCCGGATTAAAAAGGACAATCCCTTTCTTTTTGCTCATCTCCGTCCAACCTGCGGTTTAAAAAAAGCTAAAAGCTTTGCGGTTCTCCAAGAAAGCAAATACATTTGTTTGTTCTTGTTGCATTCAATTACTCATAACAAGGCTGAACACTATGAAAAGACTTCAGATTTTAACGCTCATATCCATTCTGGCGTTGCCAATCAGCGCGCAAAGCGTTCTCAGCTTGGACAGTTGTCGCTCATTAGCGCTTGCCAATAATAAAAATCTGCTGATAAGTAACGAAAAGATTAATGCCGCCCACTATCAGAGAAAAGCGGCATTTACCAATTATCTGCCTGATATCTCAGCAACGGGAGCTTACATGAGAAATCAGAAAGAGTTCTCACTACTAAGCGCGGACCAAAAAGCCGCACTCTCCGGATTAGGCAGCAACTTGGCCGGCCCTATCCAACAAGCCGCCACGGGAATCGTCACAGCGCATCCTGAACTGGCTCCACTTATTTCGTCTTTAAGCGGAGCGTTAAGCGAGGCGTTACCGGTACTCGATAACGTAGGCAATTCGTTAGTCGACGCTTTCCGCACCGATACAAGAAACATCTATGCGGGAGCGCTCACCCTGACCCAACCGCTGTATATGGGAGGAAAGATACGAGCTTACAATAAAATCACCAAATACGCTGAAGAGCTTGCAAGACAGCAGCATCAATCAGGAAAACAAGAGGTGATAATGAGTACGGACCAAGCTTATTGGCAGGTCATCTCGCTAGTTAATAAGAAACGGTTAGCCGAAGGGTATCTGAAGCTCTTAAGGCAATTGGATAGTGATGTCGCGAAGATGGAGGCCGAAGGATTGGCGACCAAAGCCGACGAACTGTCCGTGCGGGTAAAGGTGAACGAGGCGGAAATGACGCTGACCAAAGTCGAGGACGGATTAAGCCTCGCGCGTATGTTGCTCTGTCAGCTATGCGGCATAGACTTAAGCACTCCCGTCACCTTAGCCGACGAAAATATGCAGAACATTCCCCTGACCGCCGTACAATCGGACTTCGATATGTCGGTGGCATACGCCAACCGGCCGGAGATTCGCAGCCTTGAACTGGCGACTCAAATCTACAAACAGAAGGTGAATGTAACCCGGGCGGAACACCTTCCCTCCGTCGCACTGATGGGGAATTACATGATGACCAACCCTTCCGTTTTCAATAGTTTTGAGAATAAGTTTAAAGGCATGTGGAACGTGGGTGTCATGGTTCAAGTCCCTATCTGGCATTGGGGAGAGGGTATCTACAAGACGAAAGCGGCTAAGGCAGAAGCCCGCATCGCTCAATACCAATTGCAAGACGCCAAAGAAAAAATAGAACTGCAAGTTAACCAAGCCGCATTCAAAGTAAACGAGGCTAACAAGAAACTGATTATGGCGAACAAGAATATGGAAAAAGCGGAAGAGAATCTCCGATATGCCACGTTGGGATTTAAGGAAGGGGTCATTGCCACAAGTAATGTCTTGGAAGCGCAAGCGGCATGGTTGTCGGCCCAGTCGGAAAAGATTGACGCGCAAATAGACGTGAAACTAACGGAAATCTATCTGCAAAAATCTTTGGGAACATTAACGGAATAATCACAGATTTATATCGAACATCTAAAAATCAAACAATATGGCCATTAAATCACAAAACAGCAATATGCTGCTCGCTTTTCTCACACTATTGGGAGTTATAGCAATTGTAGCAATCGCAGGCTTTTTCATGCTCCGCAAAGGCCCGGAAATCATTCAAGGACAAGCGGAAGTCACCGAATACAGAGTGTCAAGCAAGGTTCCGGGGCGTATCTTAGCGTTTCGGGTAACGGAGGGACAGGCCGTCAAGGCGGGAGACACGCTCGCGCTGTTAGAAGCTCCTGACATATTGGCAAAGATGGAGCAGGCCCGTGCCGCGAAAGCCGCCGCACAAGCCCAGAACGAGAAAGCCATCAAAGGGGCACGGCAAGAACAGATTCAAGCCGCCTACGAAATGTGGCAAAAGGCAAAGGCTGCCGTCACCATTGCGGAGAAATCCTATCAGCGAGTCAAAAGGCTGTACGAAGGAGGCGTTATGGCAGAACAAAAGTTCGACGAGGTAACCGCTCAGCGGGATGCAGCCATCGCGACCGAAAAAGCGGCGAAAGCTCAATACACTATGGCGAAGAATGGCGCGGAACGTGAAGACAAGATGGCCGCCGAAGCGTTGGTCAATCGGGCGAAAGGTGCCGTAGCGGAAGTAGAGTCATACATCAAGGAGACCTATCTCATTGCGCAAGCTGATGGAGAAGTATCTGAAATCTTTCCGAAATTAGGAGAATTAGTGGGTACGGGGGCTCCGATTATGAACATCGCCGAACTTGACGACATGTGGATTACTTTCAACGTCCGCGAAGACTTGCTTAAAGACCTGACTATGGGAAACGAGTTCGAGGCCATCGTTCCCGCACTGGGTAACAAGCCCGTTACGCTGAAGGTGTACTACCTGAAGGACTTAGGTACATACGCCGCATGGAAAGCGACCAAGACGACAGGACAATTTGACCTGAAGACATTCGAGGTAAAGGCCCGTCCAACGGAAAAAGTAGAAAACCTTCGCCCGGGCATGTCCGTCATCATTAATAGATAGGTATGAAGGAACGAGAAAGAAAACACGTGGCGCTATGGCAAGTCATGCGGCGGGAATGCAAACGATTGGTATCCCGCCCGCTTTACTTGTTCTGTATGGTTATCGCTCCGCTGTTTTGCTACATCTTCTTTACCACGCTAATGGGGTCCGGACTGCCGGAAAATCTACCCGCCGGAGTTGTGGATATGGACCAGTCCTCAACCTCACGTAACATTGTACGCAATCTGGACGCCTTCAGCCAAACAAAGGTCGCTGCACACTACAGTAACATAACCGACGCGCGCATAGCCATGCAAGAAGGGAAGATATACGGGTTCTTTTACATTCCCAAAGGTACTTCGGCCGAAGCGCAGAGCCAACGGCAACCTACCGTCTCGTTCTACACCAACTATTCTTACCTGATAGCCGGATCGTTGCTTTTTAGAGACATGAAGATGATGGCGGAACTGACTTCCGGAGCTGCCGCCCGGTCGGTACTGTACGCCAAAGGAGCTACGGAAAATCAAGCGATGGGATTCCTGCAACCAATCGTTATTGATACTCATCCACTAAACAACCCGTGGCTGAACTACTCTGTATATCTTTGCAACACATTGATACCCGGAATACTAATGCTACTTATCTTTATGGTAACGGTGTATTCCATCGGAGTGGAAATCAAAGAGCGCACCGCCCGGGAGTGGCTTCGCATGAGCAATAACTCCATCTACATCGCCTTAGCGGGAAAGCTGCTACCTCACACAGTCGTATTCTTCATCATGGGGACATTTTATAATGTATACCTGTACGGTTTCTTACACTTTCCCTGCAACAGCGGCATTTTGCCAATGCTATTCGCCACGCTTTGCCTCGTGTTGGCTTCGCAATGTTGCGGAGTAGTCATGATAGGCACGCTTCCCACGCTCCGCCTCGGGCTGAGTTTCGCTTCGCTATGGGGAGTCATTTCCTTCTCCATTTCCGGATTCTCTTTCCCGGTCATGGCGATGCACCCTACGCTGCAAGCCTTAAGCAATCTCTTCCCGCTACGCCATTACTTCCTGATATATGTAGACCAAGCGCTAAACGGATACAATATGGCCTACTCGTGGACAAACTACATGGCTCTGCTAATCTTTATGCTACTTCCATTCTTTGTAGTCCATCGATTGAAGGAAGCGTTAGTTTACTATAAATACATTCCCTAAAAATGAAACATATCAAGTTAAAGGACAAGGTAACGCAAGGCGTCAACGACCTGTTTTATATCTGGAAGCAAGAGTTTCAGACCACCTTCCGCGATCAAGGCGTACTGATTTTCTTTATTCTTGTCCCATTGGCTTATCCGTTAGTCTATAGTTTTATCTACAATAATGAAGTGGTACGGGAAGTGCCCGCCATCGCAGTAGACGACTCGCATTCGTCGCTGAGCCGGGAATACCTGCGCAAAGTGGACGCTACTCCGGATATCGAGATTGTGTCACATTGCGCCGACATGGAAGAAGCGAAACTGATGCTGAAGGAACGCAAGGCCTATGGAGTCATATACATACCCTCGGACTTTAGCGACCGCATCGTTAAAGGAGAGCAAACGCAGGTCAGCATCTATTGCGACATGAGCGGACTGCTATACTATAAGTCAATGCTACTTGCCAATACGCAGGTCTCTTTAGCGATGAACGAAAAAATAAAGATAGCGCGAAGCGGAAACACGACGGAAAGGGAGGACGAAATTACCGCTTATCCTATCCGGTATGAGGAAGTCTCCATGTTCAATCCGGCTACGGGATTCGCTGCCTTCCTGATTCCGGCCGTGCTGATACTGATTATTCAGCAAACTCTCCTGTTAGGCATAGGCCTCTCCGCCGGAACAGCCCGAGAGCAAAACCGCTTTAAAGACCTCGTCCCAATCAACCGGCATTACAACGGTACGCTACGCATCGTGTTGGGTAAGGGATTGAGCTATTTCATGGTCTACACGATAGTCTCCTTTTACATGCTCTGTATAGTCCCCAGACTATTCAGCCTGAACCAGATAGGCCAACCGGGAACATTAGCCCTATTCATACTGCCTTACTTGGCGGCCTGCATCTTCTTCGCCATGACCGCCTCCATCGCTATTCGCAACCGAGAGACGTGTATGCTGATTTTTGTATTCACCTCCCTCCCGCTGCTGTTCATCTCCGGCATCTCATGGCCGGGAGCCGCCATCCCTCCGTTTTGGCGATACGTGTCGTATCTGTTCCCGTCAACGTTCGGCATCAATGGCTTCGTAAAAATCAATAATATGGGAGCTACGCTGAACGAAGTCGCGTTTGAGTATAAATCCCTATGGCTGCAAGCCGGAATCTATTTCGTAACGACCTGCGTGGTATACAGATGGCAAATCATCACAAGCCGAAAGCACGCCATAGAAAAGTACCGGGAAATGAAGGCCAAGAAAGAGCTAAGAGCAAGCGCCACGTAAATACGGCGTTAAGACAAAAATTCATCAATCATTATAGGCAAGTTCAGCCGCCCAGTTGGGTAAGTTCAGCCGCCCAGTTGGGTAAGTTCAGCCGCCCGCCCGGGTAAACGCAACAATGGAAGCCGTTGTTTATGGAATATTCGACAGAAGTAATAAGACCTCATCGGCCAGTTTCCCGGTTAGTCGCCCTAAAAGAGCGCAGGATAAAAAACTCCCTTGCCCACGTTCCTAAAAAAGGAATAAGGCAAGGGAGCTTTTATGATGAGAATATCAAAATCAGAACTTATAGCCTACACCGATAGAGAAGTTTATGTTTCTGGGCGCACCGTCACCATCGGCCAACTTAACCAAGCCAAACTCTCCGTCCAATCCAACGAAGAACTTATCGAACTCATAGGCCACTCCTACTCCGAGACCAAAATCGAACCTCTTCATACCGAGCCCATCGTCACCATATAAGCTAACATCATTTTCCACTCCTAAATAATCGAAGATTTCCTCAGCCGAGTAACCGCCCAAATCTCCCGAAATATCCACTTTACACTTGCCCGCGATGCCCACGCCAATGTAGGGACCAAACTTAACGACAACGTTCTGATTGTCCATTACGTTAAAGCGGACACCGGCCATTACCGGAATCTGCAAATACATCGGGTTGAACTTCGTAGTCGCCGTAATACCTTCCTCGCTGACCTCAGCCTTAGCTCCTTTCTGACTAAACATCAGTCCCGAGTGCAACGACCACAAATCAGTAAACTGGTACTCCGCACCAACACCCACATTGAAACCAACCCGCATGTCAGTTTCCATGTCACCGGTAAAGTTGCTCATGTTCATGCCCACTTTACCACTCCATGTTATCTGCGAATAAGAAACCACAGACACCAACGCGAACAGCGCTAAAATCAAACCTTTTTTCATGTTACTTTAAATTTGCTTGCCTTCTCTTCCCTTAGTTAGCAATGTTTATAAAATTATGAAATAAATGCAGGGAAGTACCTCGTATCCACCTAAGGTAGACAACGGAATGCATTTACACACTATCAACAAGTATCTACCGCAAATGTATCTGTTTTATTTTATAAAATGAAACTTATTATCATTCTTTTTTCTATTAGCGATTATTATTTACGTTGCAGAGGCTATAACGATACTCAACTCCCGCTTTTTCCTGCACAAGAACCTCCCGACTCTTGTACATCAACAGAACGATTCATGTACAACAACTGAGCGGTTCTTGTACATCACGGAATCGGAAAGACATACTCGAAAAGGCCTCTCAAAATAGACCCGAGCGAAATGTAAACGACAGGACTTATAGGCCCCAGTCGTCATTAGGAAATCGCCTTATTACCAACGCCTTATTACCCGTTCGAGAAACAGCCCCATTTCTCGCGAGCCACCGCCCTATTTCTCGCGAGCCGTAGGGCTGTCGCTCGCGAGCCGCAGGGCAGGCTGACAAATAGAGAAGGACTAACGCCAGTCCTCCTCATCACGAAAACGGGAAACACGCCCGAAAAAAGCAAATCAAAAGGAGAACGGCAAAATTTAAGCGCCCTGATATTGAAAAGACAAAAAAAACACACCTTCCCTGAGAATGGCAAGGCCGGACGATAAGTGACTTTAGTATAAATAACGACGGCTTTAATGACACGTCCACCCCGCCTTTCCCAAAGAAGGGAACTACTTGGTAGCTACCAAGCGGATGTAAAGGTAGCTACCAAGTGAATGTCAAGGTAGCTACCAAGTGAACGTCAAGGTAGCTACCAAGTAAATGTCAAGGTAGCTACCAAGTGAACGTCAAGGTAGCTACCAAGTGAATGTCAAGGTAGCTACCAAGTGAACGTCAAGGTAGCTACCAAGTGAACGTCAAGGTAGCTACCAAGTGAACGTCAAGGTAGCTACCAAGTAGCGCTCGTTTCTCAAAGAAGAGGATTGGCGCGTTAGATACACGCGTCCGCACGGGTATATGGAGCCGTCCGTATGGCCCATATACCCTTTGCCGCGCGGGTACTCGCCTTAAATCATCATACGGTTAATTCGGGAATTTCTTCTTAAAGGTCACCATACATTCTCGCCCTCAACTCTTTGATATGCTCCGAGGATATATAGTCATCATAATCCATCATCTTGTCGATAATGCCGTTGGGCGTAAGTTCAATAACCCTGTTGGCCACGGTCTGTATGAACTCATGGTCGTGCGAGGAGAAAAGCACGTTGCCCTTATACGTCTTCAGATTATTGTTGAACGCCTGAATGGATTCAAGGTCAAGGTGATTAGTGGGCGTATCAAGAATCAGGCAATTCGCGTTCTTAAGCTGCATGCGGGCTATCATGCACCGCATCTTCTCTCCTCCCGAAAGAACGCTCGCCTTTTTCAGCACCTCCTCTCCGGAGAACAGCATGCGCCCCAGAAAGCTCTTCATGTATACCTCGTTTCCGTCTCCAAACTGGCTGAGCCAGTCTACCAGATTGAGGTCGGTATTGAAGAACGCCGTATTGTCCAGCGGCAGATAGGCCGTGGTGATGGTTACTCCCCAGCTATAATGTCCGGAGTCAGGTTTCATGTTGCCATTGATGATTTCGAACAAGGCGGTCATGGCCCTCGGGTTCCGTGAAAGGAAAACGATTTTATCCCCTTTCTCTACGTTAAAGTTAACGTCACTGAACAGCGTCGTCCCGTCTTCCGTCTTCTTGCTCAGGCCAGATACCTCAAGAATCTGATTCCCGGGCTCTCTCTCGGGCGTAAAGATGATACCCGGATACTTGCGCGACGAAGGCCTTATCTCCTCCACGTTCAGCTTTTCAAGCATCTTTTTCCGGCTAGTGGTCTGCTTGCTTTTGGCCACGTTAGCGCTGAACCTGCGTATAAACTCCTCAAGCTCCTTTCGCTTCTCCTCGGCCTTAGCCTTTTGGTTTTGCTGTTGGCGCAAAGCCAACTGGCTCGATTCATACCAGAAACTGTAGTTTCCGGCAAAAAGATTGATTTTTCCATAATCAATATCAATAGTATGCGTACATACCGAATCAAGGAAGTGACGGTCATGACTTACCACCAGTACCGTATGCTCGAAGTTGGTGAGGTATTCCTCCAGCCATGTCACCGTCTCCATATCAAGGTCGTTGGTAGGCTCATCCAGCAATAAATTGTCCGGATTTCCAAAAAGCGCCTGAGCCAGCATCACCCTGACCTTTTCTTTACCGCTCAATTCTCCCATAAGGGTATAGTGCCTGTCCTCCTTTATACCCAATCCGCTCAACAAGCTTGCGGCGTCGCTTTCCGCGTTCCACCCGTCCAACTCGGCGAACTTCTCTTCCAGCTCAGAAACCAACATTCCATCCTCATCCGTAAAGTCCTCTTTAGCGTACAAGGCTTCCCTGCGCTTCATGATATCCCACAACACAGTGTGCCCCATCAGCACCGTATCCATCACCGTATAAGCGTCCCACTTAAAATGGTCCTGACTTAATACTGACAGACGCTCACCCGGCCCCATCGTTATGGTTCCCGTAGTAGGCTCCAGCTCCCCGCAAATGGTACGCAAGAACGTAGATTTTCCCGCCCCGTTCGCTCCGATAACACCATAACAATTACCACTCGTAAACTTGAGGTTCACGTCACTAAACAATACCCTCTTACCAAATTGCACTGAAACGTTTGAAACTGTAATCATTCGACTTTAGTTTTTTATGTCTCTGTATCTTAAATGCCAAAGACTAAAATTAGGCCGCGAAGGTAGACATTTAAAACGAATAATCCCCTTACAGATTGTGCCAATCTGACATAAATGCGTACCTTTGCAAAGTTTTTCAAACAAAAAACATATTATGGCAAAGTTTTTGCACGGAGAAATGGCATATTAGAGTACATAAGAACATATAAAAACCTCAAACGATATGGATTCTAAAAAAGAAGAGAAAACAACAAAACAGCAACAGGCCGAAAAGGAAAAAAACATAAAGACAGAAGACCAACAATTTACAGAAACCGAACAAGAGAATAAAAAAGAGGCCGAACCCGCTTCAGAAAAAGAACTGGAGAAAGAATTAAAAGAGACGAAAGACGCCCTTGAAGAAATGAAGGACAAATATCTGAGACTTTCGGCGGAATTCGATAATTTCCGTAAACGCACGGTAAAGGAAAAAGCCGAACTGGTGCTGAACGGAGGAGAAAAAAGCATTAGCAGCATATTGCCGGTCATCGATGACCTAGAAAGAGCCATCAAGACAATGGAAACAGCTACAGACGTAACGGCCGTAAAAGAAGGCGTAGAATTGATTTACAACAAATTCATCTCCATATTGGCGCAAAACGGCGTAAAAGCGATAGAGACGAAAGGACAGACGCTGAACACAGACTATCACGAGGCCATCGCCGTGATTCCATCCCCTAATGAAGAACAAAAAGGAAAGATTCTGGACTGCGTGCAAACGGGATACACATTAAATGAAAAAGTAATCCGCCACGCAAAGGTGGTTGTAGGAGAATAGCACGATAAAGTAAACAAGAGTGAAAGGTTTCAGTTTTTAAGATTTCATGGCAGAAAAGAGAGATTACTACGAAGTGCTGGAGGTTTCTAAGACGGCCACGGCAGAAGAAATAAAGAAAGCGTACCGTAAGAAGGCGATTCAGTATCATCCGGACAAAAATCCGGGTGATAAAACAGCGGAAGAAAAATTCAAGGAAGCTGCAGAAGCGTACGACGTACTGAGTAATCCTGAGAAACGCGCCCGTTATGACCAATTCGGACATGCCGGAGTAAGCGGAGCCGCAGGAAACGGAGGGCCGTTCGGTGGATTCGGAGGCGAAGGCATGTCAATGGACGACATATTCTCTATGTTCGGCGACATCTTTGGAGGCCGAGGAGGAGGCTTTAGCGGATTCGGAGGATTTGGCGGAGGAGGGAGCGCACAACAGCGCCGCTACCGAGGAAGCGACCTCCGGGTAAAAGTCAAACTGACTCTGAAAGAAATCTCTACGGGAGTTGAAAAAAAATTCAAACTGAAAAAATATGTTTCCTGCACCCATTGCCACGGTACGGGAGCTGAAGGTAACGGAAGTTCAGAAACGTGCCCTACATGTAAAGGCAGGGGTACGGTCATCCGCAACCAACAAACCATTCTTGGAACGATGCAGACCCGCACAACCTGTCCAACTTGCGGCGGAGAAGGAAAAATCATCAAGAACAAATGTAAAGAATGCAACGGTGAAGGCATCGTCTACGGAGAAGAAGTAGTAACCGTCAAAATCCCCGCCGGAGTAGGCGAAGGAATGCAACTTACCATGAGCGGCAAGGGAAATGCCGGAAAACACAATGGAGTACCGGGGGATTTATTGATTTTAATAGAAGAAGAACCGCATCCTGATTTGATTCGCGATGAAAACGACTTAGTGTATAACTTATTATTAGGATTTCCTACCGCAGCCCTAGGAGGAACCGTAGAAATACCAACCATCGACAGTAAGGTAAAGGTAAAAATAGAACCGGGAACACAACCGGGTAAGGTACTCAGACTGCGGAGCAAAGGGTTACCCAACGTCAATGGATACGGCAAAGGAGATTTATTAGTGAACGTCAGCATTTATGTGCCGGAAACACTAAACAAGGACGAGAAAAGCATGCTAGAAAAAATGGAAGCCTCAGAAAACTTCAAACCAAGTTTAAGCATCAAAGAAAAAATATTCAAGAAATTCAGAAACCTTTTTGATTAAGCTTTCATAAAAGGACACCAAAAAGAGGCTTGAATGGTCTCTTTATTTTATACAGTCACTTTTATGGGAATGTGTTTAAACAAAAATGGCTCCTCTTAAAGGTTATAAATTGTAATAGTAATATGCGAAAGGGTCGTGTCAAGCTCTATCTTGAGTAATGGCACGACCCTTTCTTTAATCTTTTAGGATGTTTAAATTTCAAATTAAAAGTTCATCTTTTCAAAAATAGAGTTTTGACACACTCTCATTTTTATTCATGTTTCATAATTAGCCAACGCCAATATGATTACACCTTAAACATGCCGACCTTCAAAACAAATCAAGGGAAAAATACATTAATCAATATTAATGCTTTTACACATTACCGCCCATATTTATTAATTTATTATAACACATTAAAAAATCATCAGAATACGGCATGCGTATCAAAGATTTATCTTATCTTTGCATTCAGATTTTAGGTCGTTGATAAGGGGATACTTGTGAAAGTATTGTGCAAATTCCCCTAAATAATTTCATCTCACCATACCCCATGCAGCCCTTATCAACAAAATTATCCTCTTTATGTCGTAGCTAAACATAAAGAGGATATTTAGTTAACGTGAGTTCGATATAATTCAAAACATGGTAAGTTACCCCGTTTTTGCCAAAACAAAGGTCAATGGTTAGTCTTCTTTTTCAAAGAAGTACGACGCTACGACAAAAAGCGAGTAAGCTATTGGAAGAATGATGCTTGGGGTATTCAGGCTCAGTAGATTTTCAGAGGGGATAAATTTGTTAGCTTAAAGAACAAACCTTTATTTTGCAGTATGGAAAACGATTATTTGAACATGTTGGCCAGTATAGTACTGCCTACACAGATATTGGATTACTTCTCCATAGTTGGGATATCCCAGACTTCAACGG
>CASDXF010000014.1 GCA_949285075.1 uncultured Bacteroides sp.
GAACCGGAAAAATAAACGTAAGAAAGGCAAAAGAAAAGGCCAAGAATCGGAAGTGAAAAAGATTCGGATAAAGAAACCGAATAAAATTATTCTGCGGAAGATTCAGGATGAAAAAAACACACGTCGAATATTGGCAATAGCCATTCCAATATTTATTTTAATAATACTTTCCCCTCTGCTTTACAGACTGATTGTACTTGATTACATTCTGCCTAAATACGGGAAAGAGACGGAAGCGGTATTGGCGGGTAAGATGGGAGGTGGACATAGTAAGACTGGAGGATATGCTTATCCTTATTATTATTATACTTTTACAATGAAAGGAAAGACGTATGAGCACTTATCCCGCATACCGTGGGAAGAGCCTCCGGTTCATCTTGGAGACACGGTAAGAATAATCTACTTAGAACGTTTTCCGTCTATTAGTCGACAAATAAAGGAAGAAGAGAGCGATTGACGAGTATGAATCCGCCTTGATATGGATACGCACAATCCATGTCAAGGCGTTTTCGATTAAACTGAAGTTAAATATGGGAAGAACTAATCTTCATAAAAGAAATAGGGAACTCAGGCAAATCCGTATGCGAAAAAGGGAACGCCAAATCCAAGAGAGAGAACAAGAGAGAAAGAAGTCAAACCGAAGATTACGCATAGCGGCAATCATTTTCTTTACGGCATCAATATGCTATACTATCTGCCAGACTCTTGCATACGATGTCATACTCCCAAAATACGGAAAAGAGACGGAAGCGGTATTGGCAGGAAAGGAAAATGATGGAAGAGTTCATCGCTTTTATTACGTGTTTTATAAGGACGGGAAATCATATAAGTGTTGGGCAAAAGATTGGAAAAGGGGCACACCGATCCGTTTGGAGAAAAAGGTCAGGGTCTTGTATCTGGAAATGTTCCCTTCCATAAACACTCAGATAGAATAGAGTACGAATACGACGCGAATACGACGCGAACGGAAACCTGACCAAAGATTTGAACAAGAATATTAGCGAAATAGCATAGATTGTTTAAATTTGCAGGATAAGGTAACGTTTGCTAAAAGAAAAGAATGATAGGAATAGATAAAGGATGGATAATTAGCAGCTTTTTGCTGTTTTTAGTGCTTACAATTGAAAGCGGCACTAAAGGCGCATTCATGCTAACCATATTGGCTGTAGGTATGATGCACTATATGGCAAGTATGATTCTCATTTATCTGAGACTTCGCGATGCCCGATTCAATTTCAAAGAAGCGGCGAGCAAGAAAGAGTGGATAGGGTTTATAGTGGAGAATGCCATTACATGGATAGTGCTATTTATAGTCTTACCCCAAAAACTCTTTCTATATTTTGGAGTGCTTTATCCACATTTTATTCTCGTATTTCTTTTTATCATAGATATTGTGCGACAACTGTTTAAAAGAATGTTCAGATAGCGGTTTTCAAACGACCTATATAAGTTATTGTCAGGGCTTGAGGGAAATAAGAGAGTTAGGACATACCGATATACTATATGGATTGATATAAAAGATGGAACATAGCATATCAATTATAGAACTCTTGCGACTGACCTTATATTTAGGCGCAATTCCCTTTATCGCGGGTACATTACTATTCAGCTTTCTGTTACGTAGATTGAACATTCCAAGAATTAAAACGACACTGTATAGTTTATTGCACCTATTCTGTTCTTTCTGTATCACACTGGCGATTTGGGCAGTGTGGAAATGGAACATAGACATTATGTTCTATTTCTTGTTTCTTCCGAGTTGCGCGGCGGAAATCATAACCTGCCTGTCTTTCTACTTTTATATCAAAAAACAGTCATAACAACAAGCGGAGAATTTAAATATGAAAACAGTTCACGTGTTACTTGCGCTATGTATCTCCTTGTCCGTATACGGGCAAAGAGATTTATCAGGAACTTATGATTTAAAAGATGCCTACGGTATAAAGATAGTGGTTGACGGTAATAACTTTTACTATATCGACGGTGGACTACCTTTAAGATGGCTTAATGATACATTGGCGCATTGTACGATTCGTTGGGTAGACAAGGACTTTATAGAGCTAACTTCGGTAGAGACGTCCAATATGCGAATCGTTCAAAAGAAAGACAGCTTATCACGTGGGAGTAAATTCATATTCCGTTCTCCTTATACCCTCGGAGAATTGGACATGACCGTATGGGCCGACGGCAGAGCGTATCCGTTCAAATGGACAGGGGATAAAGAGGAGTTCACGTTACCCGATGCCGTAAAAAGGGTGAAATTCACGATAAACGCGAAGGGAATAGAACATGAGCTGAGAGGAATATTCTACGGCAGACTATTTTATGCCTCTCCGGACTTTGAACTTGATGAGGGCATGAACCTTTTTGAAGTGGATATGTCCATGATAGATAACTCTTTCTTCGAGAAATACTATCTTCGGAAAGAGTACGCCAGAGTCAAAGGGAAAAAGATTATCTGGAAAGGAGAAACTTACGTGAGGCGATAGCGCCTTCCCCTCTTAATCATCACATCATCTAAAGCGACGGAAATGAAACGTATTCTAAATCTTATATTATTGGTCTTTACGCTTGCGCACGGCTATGGACAAGAGAACGTTCACCGCTATATAGGTGCGGACGGGTCGGTCATAAAGATAAAGAACGGGGTATTCGTCTACTTAACGCCCGTCACTCGTGGAGAAGGCGGAGGGTATGATACTTTGGCGGTATGCTCACTGCGAAGGGTCAACGAACATTTTGTAGAGCTGAATTCCCGCGCGGACTCAAGGCTGTCCGGCAACAAGATAAGCGTGGTTCAGTCATCCACCGCCTCCGGCAATCGGGAAAGCGTCGGCTTCCGGCTGAAGGTTCCCTATAAGAGAGGCGCGCTTTCCGTCGAACTGTTCGAGGAGGAGTCGCTGATTCCTATTTACAGGCTGACCTATGCGAACGCCGATACCGTTTTCACATTGCCTCCCGAGGTGAGGAACAAGAAACTGGGACTGTTCATCGTTCCCGAGAAATATTTTCACGTGGAACAAGACGGGCGCTTCTTCGGACGCTTGTTTTATGTTTCAGATTGCCTGCGTGAATTTGTGATAGAGAACGAGACGGACGAAGTGACGGTAGAGATTCCGGACATAAACGACCTGTTCTTTGACACGTATCAGGTAGAGAACGAGTACGCTCAGGTCACCGACGACGCTATCATGTGGAAAGGAAAGACTTGGAAGCGAGCTTCACTAATCCCCTAACCGTTCAACATGAAAAATTTTAAAGTAACCCCGTTCGTTTGCGCCGCACCTTTGGCGATTGTATCATTCATACTGTACCGTTGCTATTGTGTAGGAAGTTGGCCGCTAATCACGCTCATGGCGATAGTCGTCTTCACCCTGAACATAATCATCTTAGTCGTGGTAGACCGCTTCTTGGTATTATGGATTAAACAGAAATACCTATGGTGCATTGAAATAGCCGTTATCGTGACTTTCATTCTACTGAAGGCATGGAAATCATTCTTAATATGGCCTTTAGTCTAACCGTCCGCAAATGGTTGATGATTAATGACTGATGATTAATGATTAATAGCCAACGATGACGGTTGTGGTTACATCGAGCGGTAGAGGACGGTGAAACCGTCAAACGACGCATAACCGCGAGTGACACGAAGTGGTACTTGCGGAAGATAAACCACACCACATCGTATCGACCTCGGAGGGGTCGAACCTAAACCGTCCGGAGCCGCCCTCCTTCGAGGGGTCGCGGTTCGCGGATACCGCATAACATGACACACCGCAAGCTAACCAGAACCGATAAACGATTTAAATTTCTGATTAACAAATAGATAAGCTCAATTCTCAACCCTCAATTTAATAATCGCCCTACGGCCCGCGAGAAACAGCCCTACGGCTTACGAGAAATAGGGCGACGGCTCACGAGAAACAGGGCAGGGCATCGGCAAGGTTCGGGCAGAGGAAAAAAGGCGGGGAAAGCGGAAAAATCGGGGATTTCGCCGTGAGGAGACTCAAAAACGAAGAATTTAAGCCGATTCCGACACTCAAACACGTAAAAAACAATATAGGAATATTAGCGGAATAACGTATAATTGCTTAAATTTGCGGATGCGGCTAATATTGAGACACATAATATCAAACCTGTAATCAATAGACTATTTGGAGAAGCTGTCACAATGAGATATAGGCCTTCCATATCTACCTATTACCGCATATCGTGTAATAAAGAATAACGACCCGGAAGGGTATATTATAAAAAGGAAAGGAAATGAAACTAACTTTAAAAAAAGTGCTTAATTTTATCATCCCTATATATTGGGGAGCACAAGGTGCGATATGGTGCTCGACGGGATTAAAGTTTTATATCGTGGTAGGTGGTATGCTGATACTGATGTCGATTCTAAAGTATTTAATAAAAAGACATGAGTATAACATAGCATATCTTGTCTTTAGCGCATTCTATTTTGTAGCCTCCAGTGTCTATTTGTTTCTATTGTTTCTGATGTTCTCATCCTATCTCAGTTTGCTCGGTATATTACTGAATCTTTTAGTCATCGTGTATATGATAAAGTGCGTCAAGATGAACAATGCACCTTCGTAAAATCTAAAAAAGGATGCGTTTACATAAACTATTATTGGCAATAGTGTTTACGGTAATATTTATGCCGATTCTTATCGTTGGGATATGCAGAGCCGTTGGATACGTTAGTTCCTTATGTACATCGAATAAAACGTTTCGTATCCCTGAAGCGGGGCTTTATGTCCGGATGGTATATAAGGCGAGAGACGGTTTCGGTACGCTCTATCTGTCCGACGGTGGAGGGAACGGCGTTTCGGGAGATATTATCCGAGTGGAGAACGACAAGTTGTGCTATCCGCTGATTCGCTTATTGATAGATAC
Source organism: uncultured Bacteroides sp. (assembly GCA_949285075.1). Taxonomy (GTDB): domain Bacteria; phylum Bacteroidota; class Bacteroidia; order Bacteroidales; family Bacteroidaceae; genus Bacteroides. Next base: position 4,897 of record CASDXF010000014.1, read on the forward strand.
TTGTGCAGACCGGAGGCATATTTATATTGACGATGCGGGAGGGTTAGTGCGTAGTGTACAGTCCGACAGGTTCTCGTTCACGCTTCTTCCTTCCCGGAGAGACAGTGCGGCTTATTTCTTCAAAGGCTTTCCCGTGCGGCTTAGAGACCTTCTGCCGTCTGTTCGAGACAGCGTCTTTTGGTTGGTGGGAGATACGTTAAGGGCTGATTTGACATTGGGAAAGAAAGGCACTCTTGAAATAGACGTGAATCGTTTGAAAGGAGAGTGCGTCCTAAGCGTTAGTGTGGAAAAAGACTTTAAGGCGTTAAACTTAAAAGAATAGCGGAGGTTAATTATGGGAACTGTATATCGTGAAAACCTTGTAGCGGAAAGGAGCGGGATATGATAGCCAAGATGATTTCATTGTTCGTGCTCTGCCTGACGACCGTGCCGCTGTACGGTCAGCTGATGAAGACGATAGAATCTGAGTATCGTGATTATAAGCATGGAAAGCAGCGGACTTGCGCTACCACTGTACTTTGTGACGTGGAGGACTTTTCTCCCGCCATAAAGATTCAGACGGACACGTTCATTGTTGAGTCGGAGAAGAGGGAACGATATTATTATTGCTACAAGGGCAAGTACCCGTTAGAGGTCGCCGCGGCTCCCAAAGTGAGGTTTAAGGGAGGGCGTGAGAAACTGGCCGAGTATTTTAACGGCAAGTACCTCCAAAAATACAGAGGTCCGGAAATAAACGGCAGCTTTATCTATGCCATGCTGCTTGATTCACGCTTGAAGATAATGGATGTCAGGGGCATATCGCTGACGGTGATAGATGACTCGGGCTTTGACTTCGTCCGCTTGATAAAGGAGATATTACGCTCGACGAAAGGACGTTGGGAGAGGGTAGATGCCAGTTCCGACGATAAGTTCTATCTCGCATTCGGCCGTTTGCGTTTAATATAGCAAGGATATTTAACGGTGGGCAATGAGTATCTTGTTTAATATAGGGACGATTAGGGCAGGGCTGCTTTGCATTGTTGCGGTAATCTTGCTTTATGGATGTCGCACGGGGCAAGTGAAGCGAGTGTATCACTTGTTCGCGGGACGGGACAGCGTTACCCTTATTCTTGAGGACTCCACTTTCCAGTATGTCAAGCATGACGATATATGGGGACAACACTCGTCAGGCACGTGGACCCGGAAGAAAGGCAGAATAGTTCTCAATAGTTACAGAAAAGACCGGTTGGCGGTCCGTTGCGAGGAGAGGAGGGGAGAGTCCGCCGAGCGTAAGAAGGCGGTAGTCAGGGTCTCGTTCGATGTACCTGATAATAAGGTGAACGACTATCTTTGCGTCGTCGCGTTAATAAACGGTGATGTCAACCTGAACTGGGGTTGGAAGAGGGGAACGGCCTCCTTTGAAAGCGACGCGCCTGTCGACTCCGTTTCTCTGCGGATAGTCAAGGCTCCTTCCGTGTATAAGGGGCCGGGCTCCATGAGGAACAGCCCGTTTGTTGAGACGGAGGTCGTTACTCCACATACCGGTTTAGGCGATACGCTGAATGTGCGCGTCCAAGTAAATGACTCGTTGTTTCACTACAAAGTATTCGATAACGAGGAGTTTAGATTTAGGCACGGTAGAGTTTATATAGATTACTTACAGGAAATCCAATGAAAAAGTTCAATGTCGATATGATAAAGATTCTGACCGTAGCGTCGCTGATTGCGCTGACGGTATTCATGACCGGCTGCGCGGCTACCGGTTTACCGTATGGCCGCTATCTGTCGGTACGCGACCCGGATATAAGCCTTGTCCTTCGGGAAGACTCCACCTTCGTATATGAAAAGAACGTGCCCTACGAGGACTATGAGCGGTCTTCCGGAAGACTCTACATTTTAGGTGGAGACGTTTACATGGACAGCTATTGCAAGGAGGATAAGTTTGATGTCAGCTACTCCTGCAAAAAAGGCAGGGGCGAACGCATCGTGGTCAATGTAAGCTATGACACGGATGATAAGCGGGGTTACTGTTTCCTTCCGCATATAAACGGAGAGGACTCAGAAGGACTCTTTTGCGGTCCTTTCCGCTTCGAATCTGAAGTACCCGTTCAGAGCTTGAATTTCAAAGTGAATAAGGACGTGGACTTTGCGTTGAACAGATTCTTTCGCCTTGTCGATACCCGAACGGTTCATCCGGAAATGAGTATGGGAGACACGTTGGACGTTAGCGTCAAGATTGTAGACTCCTTGTTTACCTGCAAGGTGTTCAATCGTGCTCCTCTGAAGATAAAGCGTAAAAGGGTAGTTTTGGACGGAATGACATTCAAGAGAGAACGTCCTGAATCGAAATTTAAAGCAATGGATTATGAAGAACGAAAACAGGAAGAACGTCGGGAAACCTTATAGGATAGAGGTCGCTGACGACAAGCTTTGGATATATGTTCGGGAAGAAAAAAAGCCGAACAAGTGGGCATTGGGCGCATTGCTCCTGATGCCGATGATTATAATGGGCATACTCATCGGATTCTTTGTCTATTTAGCGCCTCTCGGAGAAGGCGTTCCGTTTGGATTTATCATCTCTTGCGTCATCGGAGTAATGGTGGCGGGCTATCTGTTGAAACTGTTTCTCTGGAACAAATACGGACAGGAAGTGTTTTTGATTCAAAGAGATAGTTTTGTGACATATCATGACTATAAGTTCTTCAGGGATAATTTCCGCTCTTTCAACGCCTCCGTCTCCGGTCTGAGCGTAATGAGAGGGCGGAATCTGCTGAAAGCGCCCGAAGAATATATTTCGAGGTATAAGGATGAAAAAAGACTCTTTAGAATCGTCTTTAGAGTGAAGGGCGAGAATATCATTCCCGGAACCGGATTTCCCTTTGACGCAATAATGAAGATAAGGGAAACAATCATGAACTGGAAAGAAGATTAGGAGTAAGTTGGAGGCACTTGTATGACAACTCCGGTAAATGAAAGATAGTAGATGATAGCGGTATTTTGAAGCGCATATAGACTAAAGAGACTGTATGGAAGTCAGTCAGCCCTACGGCTCATGAGAAACAGCCCTACGGCTCATGAGAAATAGGGCGACGGCTCACGAGAAATAGGGCAGAGCATCGGCAAGGGTCGGGCAGGGGAAAAAAGGCGGGGAAAGCGGAAAAATCGGGGATTTCGCCGTGGGGAGACTCAAAAACGAAGAATTAAAGCCGATTCCGACACTCAAACACGTAAAAAACAACGATAAAGTTTGGTGGTTTACACGCAAAGCGCTATCTTTGCACCGCTTTTTAACAGAAAGCGCATAAGTTTGGACTATGGTGTAATGGCAGCACAACAGGTTTTGGTTCTGTTTGTCTTGGTTCGAATCCAGGTAGTCCAACTTGAAAAAAGGCCGGAAGTCGATTCAGCGACGCTTCCGGCCTTTTTTCGTCTTTACGCCCGGCGAAACGACGGCGGACGCTCCTCACGGCTCGCATTCAACACATTAATTCACCCCTATCTACGGTTATCTGAAAATAAACACGTACATTTGCCGGGAAAATAGACATAACGTATTAAATCATAAGTAATAAGTTTAGCGCAATGGAGTACAATTTCAGGGAAATTGAAAAGAAGTGGCAGAAAAGATGGGTAGACGAAAAAACCTATCAGGTTACGGAAGACGAGACGAAGCGGAAGTTCTACGTATTGAACATGTTCCCCTATCCCTCGGGAGCGGGACTGCACGTGGGGCATCCATTGGGATACATCGCTTCGGACATCTACGCCCGCTACAAGCGACTGCAAGGCTTCAACGTGCTCAACCCGATGGGGTATGACGCTTACGGACTGCCGGCGGAGCAATACGCCATACAGACCGGACAGCATCCCGCAATTACCACCGTGAACAATATCAACCGATATAGAGAGCAGCTAGACAAGATAGGATTCTCGTTCGACTGGAGCAGGGAGATACGCACCTGCGACCCGGAATATTACCAGTGGACGCAATGGGCCTTCCAGAAGATGTTCAACAGCTACTACTGCAACGACCGTCAGCAGGCACGCCCCATAGAGGAGCTCATCGAGGCTTTCGAGGCCCGCGGCACGGAGGGGCTGAACGCGGCGTGCGGCGAAGAGCTGAGCTTCACCGCCGACGAGTGGAAAGCGAAAAGCGAGAAAGAGCGGCAGGAGACGCTAATGAACTACCGCATCGCCTACTTGGGCGAGACGATGGTGAACTGGTGCCCGGCTCTGGGAACCGTACTGGCCAACGACGAGGTGGTGGACGGCGTGAGCGAGCGGGGAGGCTATCCGGTGGTTCAGAAGAAAATGAAGCAATGGTGCCTGCGCGTGTCAGCCTACGCTCAACGCCTGCTGGACGGACTGGACACCATCGAGTGGACGGACTCGCTGAAGGAGACCCAACGCAACTGGATAGGACGCTCGGAAGGTACGGAGGTCGTGTTCAGGGTAGCCCGCCAACAGCTCTCCTTCACCATCTTCACCACCCGCGCCGACACCATGTTCGGAGTCACCTTCATGGTATTGGCTCCGGAAAGCGAGTTGGTTCCGCAAGTGACCACTCCCGAACGAAAGGCGGAGGTGGACGCTTACCTCGACCGCACCAAGAAGCGCACGGAGCGGGAGCGCATCTCCGACCGCAGCGTCAGCGGCGTGTTCACCGGCTCGTACGCCATCAACCCGTTCACGGGCGAAAAGGTGCCCATCTGGGTGAGCGACTACGTGTTGGCGGGCTACGGCACGGGAGCCATCATGGCCGTACCGGCGCACGACAGCCGCGACTACGCCTTCGCCAAGCACTTCGGACTGGAAATCCGTCCGTTGGTGGAGGGCTGCGACGTGAGCGAACAGAGCTTCGACGCTAAGGAGGGAATCGTATGCAACTCGCCGAAACCCGGCGCGACTCCCTACTGCGACCTCTCGCTGAACGGACTGACCATCAAGGAGGCCATAGCCGCCACCAAGAAATACGTAAAGGAGCACAACCTCGGCCGGGTAAAGGTGAACTACCGCCTGCGCGACGCCATCTTCTCGCGCCAACGCTACTGGGGCGAGCCGTTCCCGGTGTACTATAAGGACGGGATGCCTTACATGATTCCCGAGGAATGCCTGCCGCTGGAGCTGCCGGAAGTGGCCAAGTTCCTGCCGACGGAAAGCGGCGAGCCTCCGTTGGGACACGCTACCAAATGGGCGTGGGACACGGCGAGCAAGCAAGTGGTGGAGAACGAGAAGATTGACAACAAGACGGTCTTCCCGTTGGAGCTGAACACGATGCCGGGATTCGCGGGCTCGTCAGCCTACTACCTGCGCTACATGGACCCGCGCGACCACCAAGCGCTGGTATCGCCGCAAGCCGACAACTACTGGAAGAACGTAGACCTCTACGTAGGCGGAACGGAGCACGCCACGGGACACCTGATTTACTCCCGATTCTGGAACAAGTTCCTGCACGACTTGGGCATATCCGCCGTAGAGGAGCCTTTCCAAAAGTTGATTAATCAGGGAATGATTCAGGGACGGAGCAACTTCGTCTACCGAATCAAGGACACGAACACGTTCGTCTCGCTGAACCTGAAAGACCAGTACGAGGTCACTCCGCTGCACGTGGACGTGAATATCGTGTCAAACGACATACTCGACATCGAGGCTTTCAAGGCGTGGAGACCCGAATACGCCACGGCCGAGTTCATCCTCGAAGACGGCAAGTACGTCTGCGGATGGGCCGTGGAGAAGATGAGCAAGTCCATGTTCAACGTGGTCAATCCGGACATGATTGTCGAGAAGTACGGGGCGGACACGCTGCGCATGTACGAGATGTTCCTCGGCCCGGTAGAGCAGTCCAAGCCGTGGGACACGAACGGCATAGACGGCGTGCACCGATTCCTGCGCAAGTTCTGGTCGCTGTTCTACAACCGCTCGGGCGAATACTTGGTGACGGACGAGCCGGCCACTAAGGACGAGCTGAAGAGCCTCCACAAGCTGATAAAGAAGGTGACGGGAGACATCGAGCAGTTCTCGTACAACACCTCCGTCAGCGCGTTCATGATTTGCGTCAACGAGCTTTCGGCCCTGAAGTGCGCCAAGAAAGAGATACTGGAGAAGCTCGTCGTCACGCTCGCTCCCTTCGCCCCACACGTATGCGAGGAGTTATGGGAGAAGCTCGGCAACGCCGGGTCGGTATGCGACGCCCAATGGCCGGAGTACAACGAAGAGTACCTGAAGGAGAACACGGTCAACTACACGATTTCTTTCAACGGCAAGGCCCGCTTCAACATGGAGTTCGACGTGGCGGCCACTCCGGAAGCCATCCAGTCCGCCGTGCTCTCCGACGAGCGCTCGCAGAAGTGGATAGAAGGCAAGACCCCGAAGAAGGTCATCGTCGTGCCGAGAAAGATTGTGAACGTCGTTGTCTAACACAGATAGAAAGTAAAGGGTATGGAGAACGGAAACGGACTCCACACCCTTTTTTATTGACTTTAACACGTAAATAGCGTTATGAGAAGATTAAACAAATATGAATTGATGAGAGAGGTGAAAGACTATCTTTACATCACTCTCGGGTTAATGAGCTACTCGCTCGGGTGGGCGGCCTTCCTGCTTCCCTATCAGATAACGACGGGAGGCACAACGGGTATCGGAGCCATCATCTACTACGCCACGGGATTTCCAATCCAATGGTCTTACTTCATCATCAACGCCGTGCTAATGACGTTCGCTATCAAAATACTGGGGCCCCGATTCAGCCTGAAGACCACTTACGCCATCTTTATGCTGACTTTCCTGCTGTGGCTGTTCCAGATTTTAGTGAACAACTACGTGGAGACCGTCGACGTTACCGCCGACGGAAAACCGCTGTTACTGGGTGAGGGGCAAGACTCGATGGCCTGCATCATTGGAGCAGCCATGTGCGGAATAGGACTGGGCATCGCCTTCAACTATAACGGCAGCACCGGAGGAACCGACATCATAGCCGCCATCATCAACAAGTATAAGGACGTATCGCTCGGCAGAATGGTCATGGCTTGCGACGCGCTCATCATCAGCTCGTGCTACGTGGTCTTTCATGACTGGCGACGGGTCATCTTCGGATTCGTTACGCTGTTCATCATAGGCGTAGTTATCGACTGGATTGTCAACAGCGCGCGGCAATCGGTACAATTCTTTATCTTTTCGAGAAAGTATGACGAAATAGCCAACCACATCATTAAAGACACTCATCGGGGAGTCACCGTACTCAACGGAACGGGATGGTACAGCAAGAACGAAGTCAAGGTTCTGGTTGTACTGGCCAAGAAACGGCAGTCGCTTGACATATTCCGCTTGGTCAAAAGCATTGACCCGAACGCCTTCATCTCGCAAAGCTCCGTCATCGGAGTATATGGCGAAGGATTCGACACGCTAAAGGTGAAATAGGGTAGAAGAGTAGAGAACTTTCATTGACTTACCGCTTAGAAACCATAAACTCAAAACTTATAAACATGAAACTTGTATTCGCAACCAACAACGCCCACAAGCTGGAAGAGGTGTCAGCCATACTCAAGGCGGAAATACTCAGTCTGAACGATATCGGATGCCACGCCGATATACCAGAGACTGCCGATACGTTAGAGGGAAACGCCTCGCTGAAATCCGCCTTCATCTACAACAACTACCATACGGACTGCTTCGCGGACGATACGGGACTGGAAGTAGAAGCGTTGAACGGGGCTCCGGGGGTCTATTCCGCACGGTACGCCGGAGGAGAAGGACACGACTCGGAAGCCAATATGCGTAAGCTGCTTCACGAACTGGAAGGGAAGGAGAACAGAAAGGCGCAATTCCGTACCGTCATTTCACTCATACTGGACGGAAAGGAATATCAGTTCGAAGGAATCGTCAAAGGAGAGATTCTCCACGAAAGAAGGGGAGAAGCGGGCTTCGGATACGACCCCATCTTCCGCCCCGAAGGATACGACCGGAGTTTCGCCGAACTGGGGAACGAGGTGAAGAACAGAATCAGTCACCGGGCAAGGGCGGTAGCTAAGCTTAGTGAATTCCTAAAAACGGTTTCAGACTCGTCACGCGATAGCCTGAAAGGATAATAATAGCTATAAAGGCTTGCAATAACAAAAAGAAAGTAATTACTTTGCGGCAAATAAAAAAAGTAAAGAACATCATGAAAAAGATTACTTTATTCGTTTTCATTACCCTACTCGCAACTTCGTGCGTAACCAAAAAGAAGTATATGATTGCCGAAAACGGAAGACTGGCCGCTATAGAAAGCGGAGACAGTCTGAGCGGACTCTTGTCGGACTGCCGGGGAAGAGGGGCGCAACTGTCAGAACAGGTCAAGCAAATGTCGGAGCAGATTAACGGCATGTCGGAGCAAATCAGAAAACTGACCAACGACACTACGCTAATGGGGAACAGCATACGCCAGTATCAAGGCACGCTGAGCCTTAACGCCAACGAACTGGTAGAGCGTGAACGGGTCATCAATGAGTTGAAAGAGATGATAAACGCGCAGAACGAGCGCGTGCAGCAACTGCTGAACAACGTCAAGGACGCCTTGTTGGGATTCAGCAGCGAAGAGCTAACCGTGCGCGAGCAGAACGGAAAAATATACGTGGCGATGTCGGATAAACTGCTGTTCAAGTCGGGAAGCGCCAAAGTGGACAAGCGAGGAGAGGAAGCGCTCGGCAAGTTGGCCGAAGTACTGAACAAGCAGACGGACATCGACGTGTACATCGAGGGACATACGGACAACAAGCCCATCAGCACGGCGCAGTTCAAGGACAACTGGGACTTGAGCGTCATACGGGCAACCTCGGTCGTGCGCATCCTTATCAAGGAGTACAACGTCAATCCGTTGCAGATACAGCCTTCGGGCAGGGGAGAATATATGCCCGTGGCGGACAACGAAACGGAAGAAGGAAGGAGCAAGAACCGCCGTACGGAAATCATTATGGCTCCGAAACTGGACAAGCTGTACAAGATGTTGAACAACACGGACAACCAGTAACCATGCTCACCGTAAGAGATGTTCAGCCGCGAGACGTGGAGGCCATCACGGACATACACAACGGATACGTGTCCACCAGTACGGCTACATTCGAAACGCAACCCATAACCGTAGAGGAAATGCGTTCACGCGTTGCGGACATATCCGAACACTTCCCTTATTTCGTCTGCGAGGCAAACGGAGTGATTGCGGGCTACTGCTACGCCCATACGTGGAAGGAGAGGCCCGCTTACCTGCACACCTTAGAGACGACCATCTATCTGTCCCCATCGTACGTCAGGCAAGGCATCGGGACGCTGCTCATGCGGAGGCTGATAGACGAATGCGCCAAGCGGAAGTATCACGCGCTGATAGCCTGCATTACGGCGGGGAACGAGAGTAGCGAAATCCTGCACCGGAAATTAGGCTTCGAGCAGGTATCCCACTTCAAGCAAGTGGGCAGGAAGTTCGGACAGTGGTTAGGGGTAGTGGATTACGAGCTGATTCTCCAGTAAAGCGGTTCTCAGCCTACCCCGATACCTCAACTCCCTTAACTTTATAGGTAGCTAACTGCCGTTAGCCACCTGACAACAACGAAGAAAACAGAGCACTAAGCTCTCCTTGAAACGATACGGACTGACGCTTGGCCTGATGAGGAGGTGGAGAACCGCTCATCAGGCCAAGTCCTTTTTAAGTAGAATCAGAGTTTCAGCCTCTCCGATATTTCAAGCATCCGTTGGATAGGCTTCACGGCCTTCCGAGCGATTTCAGGGTCGACCTTGATTTCGGGAGACTCGTTCTTTAAGCACTCGTACAGCTTCTCTAACGTGTTCAGCCGCATAAACTCGCACTCGTTACAGCCGCACGACTCGTCGCTCGGGGGAGCGGGAATAAACTCGGTATTCGGGCATTTCTTGCGCATCTCGTGAAGGATTCCCGACTCGGTGGCTACAATATACGTCTTCTCCGGATGACTTACCGCATACTTCAGCAGAGCGGCCGTGGAGCCTACCACGTCGGCAAGCCGCAATACCGCGCCCTTACACTCCGGATGAGCCAGTACGACAGCCTCCGGATGAGCCGCCTTCAGCTCGACAATCTTCTCTACCGAGAACTTCTCGTGCACGTGGCAGGCGCCGTCCCAAAGCAGCATATTTCTCCCCGTCACGGAATTGATGAAGTTTCCCAGATTCTGGTCAGGGCCGAAGATTATCTTCTCGTCCTCGGGAAAGCTCTCCACTATCTGCCGGGCGTTCGTCGAAGTGACCACCACGTCCGTCACGGCCTTTACCGCCGCCGTCGTGTTCACGTACGATACGACCGTATATTCCGGATGTTCCTTGACAAACCGCTCGAATCTGTCGGCCGGACAGCTGTCGGCCAATGAACAACCGGCGTTCATGTCAGGCACCAATACTTTCTTGTCGGGCGACAGAATCTTCGCCGTCTCTCCCATGAAATGAACACCGCACATCACGATGATGTCCGCATCCGTCTTGGCGGCCCATTGCGCCAACGCCAGACTGTCGCCCACATAGTCGGCGATATCCTGAATTTCGCCTCTCTGGTAGTAGTGCGCCAGAATAAGCGCATTCTTTTCCTCCTTCAGCTTCCTGATACTCTCTACAAGTTCGTTCATAATAATATTCTTATTTCTTTTTTCTTTTTAAATCTTCTGTTGATGGTAATAGCCGGTTAATAGTGTTAGAAAATAAAAGAGACTTTTTTTGCCAGATAAGTTATTGAACTCTGCTTTCACTTTATTAGCAGGTTATAAACGGATAACTTAAGTCGGAATAACGAGTTACTCTTTTTATTATCATGAGCTTGTCCTACAATACGGGCACTCCTATTCACTTCTTGTTAATAATGGGCAAAGTTAAAAACTTTATAGATACGAATCGTCAGTTAACTGCTGAAAAATGTGTTTGTGTTGGTATGGAAAATAACGCCTTCTTTTTTTGGAATGTTCATAAGGTTTTCTGCTTATAGCTTCTCTTGAATAATGCAAGCGTTAGTTTTCATAATCTTTGCCGGATGTTTCGACAGGTTTTACACCGTTATCAACACTGGTCTTAACAGAAAAGAACTACTTTTGTAATCGGAATGAATAATGAGTGAAAACAAAAATGAGAAAGCTGACCATAACCGAGCTGAACCGCATGACGGCGGAAGAGTTTAAGCGGGCCGAGAAGTTGCCCTTAGTGGTGGTACTGGACAATGTGCGCAGCATGCACAACATCGGTTCCGTGTTCCGTACCTCGGATGCCTTTCGGGTGGAGTGCATTTACTTGTGCGGAATAACGGCCGTTCCGCCGCACCCTGAGATGCACAAGACGGCTTTGGGAGCGGAATTCACGGTAGACTGGAAGTATGTTGATAACGCAGTTGAAGCGGTTGATAACCTCCGGAAAGAGGGATACGTGGTCTATTCGGTAGAGCAGGCTGAAGGCAGCGTCATGCTCGACCGTCTGGAACTGGACCGGACAAGGAAGTACGCCGTCGTTATGGGCAATGAGGTAAAGGGCGTGCAGCAGGAAGTCATTGACCATTCCGACGGGTGCATAGAGATTCCTCAGTACGGCACGAAACACTCTCTTAATGTTTCCGTGACGGCGGGAATCGTGATTTGGGACTTGTTTAAAAAGTTGGGTTAACGGCCCAAGCGGTTCTCGCCGTCCGTGTCGGAGAAGTTGAGCGAGAACTTGTAGTGGAAATTGCGCATTCCTCTTTCTTGGTAAAACTTGTGCGTTCGTTTTCTTAGCTGATTGCAGCACACTTCTATCTGTGTGCAGTCCATCTGTCTGGCCCTCTCTGAGGCGGCGGTGAACAGCTTTCGGCCGATGCCGTGACAGCGGTAGTCTCCGCTGACCGCCAGTTCCATTATCTCGCATATCCTTTCCGCATGGTGCAGCTGATACTCCATGCGCAGATTGATGCAGCCCACCACTTCGTTTGCTACGGTGTACACAAGGCAGACGTAGTTCCCGTTTGCCGTCTGTTCGTTGTATATGCGTTCGAATGCGGGGAAGGGGAGCCGTTTTTCCTCCATCTCGCAGATGAGCGAGTAAATCGCCCTACAATCTCCGGGCCCGCTTTCTCTGATGGTTTCCATATCTTCGTGTCTCTTTCGTTACAGTTGTCCGCTTTCTACCATTAGCACCACTTCCTCTATCATGCTGTCCTTTCCTTCGGCGTCGTACTCCTTCTTCAGACTAGCCCCGAACAGGGCGGCGAAGGCCTGATAGAACCCAGCCTTCAGCGGTCCCATGAACGCCTTCACCAGTTCGTAACTGGTCTGGTTGTTCTGCCGGTCTACCAACTTTATCAACAGCTTGCCCTGCGAAAAGGTTAATTTCTTCATTCTGGCCGTATATTGTTTCTTCAGTCCTTTCTCTACCCGCTTGATGTGCTTTTGGCGTGCCTTCTCGTCGGGAAGGGTTTGCAGGTATTCGTACGTTTCGATGATGGCTCTCCTTATCTCCAGTGAGATGGGGTAGACCTTCTTCACGTCCCTTACCAGTTTATCATACCTCCGCCGTTCCCTTTCGTTCTTGAACTTTCTGGGAGGAAAGACATAGACCGTATTCAGTTGGATGAGCGGGATGGTGTCCCCCTTGTAGACGCACACGGGAACCCAGTATCCGGCGAAGCGCATTCTTTTCTGCGCTTGCGAGGGAAATGAGTGGAACGTTATCAACAGTACGGTTAATATGATGCCAATATGCTTATTCACTTTGCAAAAATAAGAAACTGTTTTGACTTTTTCTTGTCCCGTTGCCCTATTTAAGGTAACTTCGGCACGATTTCGGTTGAGCGTACCTATAGGTAAGGCCTGACTAATATCGTGATTTTTTTTTAAAGAGTAAATTTATCGTTTAGTTAACTGGAAGAATCGCATGAAAAGATACTTGTTAATAGGGTTGATAAGTATTATAAACAGCTTGTTTATTACTTCGCCTTGTAACGCTCAAAACCGTTCAGAGGCCGTTTTAGAGGATGTAATCGAGGATTTGTCTGTGAATAACGATGTTGAAGAATCCGACTGGGAAGACGAGTTGGACGAGCTTGCCGCATACCGTCGTGAGCCGCTCAACCTGAATGCGGCCACCCGTGAACAGTTGGAACGGTTTCCTTTCCTTAGCGACCAACAGATAGAGTATCTTTTGGCCTATCTGTATATTCACGGACAGATGAAAAGCGTGTACGAGCTTCAGTTGGTAGAAGGGATGGACAGACGGACGATTCAGTATCTGTCGCCCTTCGTATGTGTGGATATCGTTGGTGAAAACTCCGGATTTCAGTGGAAAACCCTGTTAAGAAACGCCGGGAGGTATGGAAAGCATGAGGCGTTAATCCGCATGGACATACCCTTTTACGAGCGTGAAGGTTATAAACACACCTATTTGGGCCCCGCTGTTTATAATTCCGTGAAGTACGGCTTCCGTTACAGCGACAAGCTCTATGCGGGACTGGTGGCCGAGAAAGACGCGGGAGAGCCTTTCGGAGCCTTGCACAACCGTTGGGGATACGACTACTATTCGTTCCATCTCTTCCTGCGCGACTGCGGACGGCTGAAGAGACTGGCGGTGGGAGACTATCGGCTGAGCTTCGGGCAGGGACTGGTTGTCAGTACCGACTACCTGATGGGGAAGACGATATACGCCTCCTCGTTCACCTCCAGAGGGAGAGGAATCACCAAGCATTCGTCTACGGACGAGTGGAACTACTTCCGGGGCTTGGCCGCCACCGTCTCGCTCTCCAAGCGTTGGGAGCTGTCGGGATTCTACTCGTATCGCCCGCTGGACGGCGTAATCACCGACGGCAAGGTGACTTCCATCTACGAGACGGGGCTGCACCGCAGCCAGAAAGAGGCGAATAAGGAGCGGACGTTCTCCATGCAATTCACCGGAGGGAACCTGAGTTATGAACAAGACCGCATCCGCTTGGGAATCACCGGAGTTTATTACGTTTTCAACCGACCTTATGAACCGAAAAGGAGCGGTTATTCACAATATAATTTACATGGTAATCGCTTCTATAACGTGGGGATAGACTACGCCTACCGTTGGCGGCGCTTCTCCTTTCAGGGGGAGACGGCGAAGGGCAAAAGGGGGTGGGCCTCGCTGAACCGCGTCAGTTATTCTCCGGTGGAAAGTACCCGCCTGATGCTGATTCAGCGTTTCTACTCGTACGACTACTGGGCCATGTTCGCCCGTTCGTTCGGCGAGGGGAGTGCGGTACAGAACGAGCGGGGGTGCTATTTCGGGATAGACACTTCCCCCTTCCGTCACTGGAACTTTTTCCTTTCGCTTGACCTCTTCTCTTTCCCGTGGAAAAGGTACCGAATCAGCAAGACCGGTTCCCGTGGAGCGGATGGGCTGTTTCAGGCCACCTTCTCTCCGCTCGAACGCCTGTCGATGTCCGTCAGGTATCGCTATAAGCAGAAAGAGCGCGACCTGACCGGCAGCGGGGGAAGCGTCACGCTGACCACCTTTCACCACCAGTTGCGCTATCGGCTGAACTACGCCCCGAGCGAGTCGCTCAGCTTCCGCACCACCTTAGACGGCAACCGCTTTCGTTCCGAGACGAAGGCTCCCTCGTGGGGCTATCAGGCCACGCAGATGGTGGACTACCGGTTCCCGTGGCTCGCCCTCTCCGCTCGTCTTCAGGGCAGCTATTTCCATACGGACGATTACGACTCCCGGGTCTACATCTCCGAGAAGAGCCTGCTTTACACCTTCTACACCCCCTCGTTTCAGGGACGTGGTTTCCGCTTCTCTGCCCATCTCCGTTACGACCTGAACACCCATTGGATGCTTATCGCCAAGTTTGGAGAGACCATCTATCAGGACAGAGAGGAGATAGGCTCGGGCAACGACCTGATTCACGGAAACAAGAAAATGGACTTGCAGATGCAGCTGAGGGTGAAGTTTTAGTTAATGATTAACCATCAGTCATTACCCATCGCCCTACGGCTCATGAGAAACAGCCCTACGGCTTGCGAGAAATAGGGCTGTTTCTCAAACGGGAAATAGCATGCTGATAATGAGTAGTTTAGTAAGTAGAACTTCATGGGCGTGTTTTTCTTTTTCAGCCAAATGCCTGTTTAGATTCTATTCGGGGGTTATTTGAGAGGCCCTTTCGAGTCTATTTTTCATATTTCGCGAGAAGAACAGCGGGCTATCTGACGGGCGGAATCCGGAAAATGGGCCTGACAAAATCATTGGAACGCAAAACAAGCGTCCTCAAAATATTCGCAAAATCGGGAGGATTCAAGATAATTGACGTTAAAATATGCGCTATACTCATTTCTTTTATTACTTTTGCGTCGTGTTCGTTTGCGGACACGACGTTTTATTTTAGCGGGTAGTTCCCGTTATGCGAGTAAAGAACGAACTTTTAAGATAAGCATATTATGAATCCGTATTTGAATTTTTCTTTGGAAGGTAAGGTAGCCCTCGTTACGGGCGCTTCCTATGGTATTGGTTTCGCTATCGCTTCCGCCTTCGCGGAGCAAGGGGCGACGATTTGCTTCAACGACATCAATCAGGAACTGGTAGATAAAGGCTTGGCCGCTTATGCGGAGAAGGGGATAAAGGTGCACGGCTACGTTTGCGACGTGACGGACGAGGCCGCCGTTCAAAAACTGGTCGCTACCATCGAGAAAGAGGTGGGCACGATTGACATTCTGGTGAACAACGCCGGCATCATTCGCCGCGTGCCGATGCACGAGATGGAGGCCGCCGATTTCCGCCGTGTCATCGACGTTGACCTGACCGCCCCGTTCATCGTGGCTAAAGCCGTGCTGCCCTCCATGATGAAGAAGGGACACGGCAAGATAATCAACATCTGCTCGATGATGTCCGAACTGGGCCGCGAGACGGTGTCGGCCTACGCCGCGGCCAAAGGTGGCTTGAAGATGCTGACGCGCAACATCTGTTCGGAGTATGGCGAGTACAATATCCAGTGCAACGGCATCGGCCCGGGATACATCGCTACCCCGCAGACCGCTCCTTTGCGCGAGAAGCAGCCAGACGGCAGCCGCCATCCGTTCGACTCGTTTATCTGCGCCAAGACTCCGGCCGGCCGTTGGCTTGACCCGCAGGAATTGACCGGCCCCGCCGTATTCCTCGCTTCCGAGGCTTCTAACGCCGTAAACGGGCATATCCTTTACGTGGATGGGGGAATCCTCGCCTACATCGGGAAACAGCCCAAATAAGGCTTAAAATAGAGAATTGACTGTATAAAATAAGGAGGGTGCGCGTTTCATAATCGAAATGCGCACCCTCTTGTCGTTTATGGCTTTGTCCGCTCGCTTATTTGAAGCTGCGGTATGAGCAGTCTAATACTAGCGCGTTATTTCGCGGCGTCAGGCGTACCGCGTTCTTCTCCTGACTCATTTCACCCGTCTTGCACAGCATACCGTATGTGGTGTGCTTCAGCTCTCCGGTCAACTGATTGCCGTTGACCACTTTCAACGGAAGTGTCTTGCCTCTGGCCACTCCGAGCCTCATCCACCACTCGCCTGTGTTATCCGATTTCACCTCAATCTGCTTTTCAGATAACGTTACGGTGTAGGTGGAGTTGTCCGTAGCCGTGCAGACGATTCTCATCGCCTTGTCGCCAACGGTCTCTACCTTTACGTCTTTCAGAGTTACTTCACGTTCGATGCCGTATGGTGATGTGTAGAAACGGATAGCGGCGTATTCGTCGGGCGTACTCCAAAGGAATCCGTCCAAGATGGGACAGGCCATGTACACGCATTGGTTAGAGGTTCCCGGCTTCCGCAGGTAGTCAGACTCGATGCTTTCGTCGAACAGCTGGATGTCCCTGAAGCGGATGTTGCGCTCGTTCCACAGTAAGTTCGCACGGTAGAAGCGGCTGTTGAACCACACCGTCCGGTTGCCGTTGTCGTAAGTGTCGGTCAGGGCCGTGACGGAAGTCGGAGGCGTGACGGGGTACTTCTTCTTGAACCAGCGTCCCGACTGCTCCAGTGTCTCTATGCGGATGTCTCCGGCCTTCCACAGCGAGTCGAGTATGGGGAACTGCATCTCCAGTCCCTTACCCATGCCTCCCCACGTGAAGGAGTTTTCCTGACCGGCCTGCGTATAGTTGAATCCGATGCAGGGGTCCTCGAAGATGGACTTGAAGAACCGGCGTACCCACGTCTCGCTTCCTCCGGCCGAGCCGTAGACCGGTTCCAGTGTGATTACTCCCTGAATGGAGTGTCCCAGTCCGGTATCGTACTGGTAAATCGGGTCGCTTCCCAACATACGGAACACCGGAACGGGTATCTGCCCCTCTTCCGTTTGCGCGGGCATGTATCCGTTCAGGCGACTGGGGTAGTAGGCCTGATTCCAGTATCCTCCCCACAGGGTATAGCCGTCCGTGCCGTATTGATCCTTGCAGTTGCAGGAAGCCACGATGCCGTACTTATCGTACATGTATCCCAAAGTATGCGCGTCGATGAACCATGAGCCTACCGAGGCGGGATACTTGCCGAATATCTCCTTGAACTTCTCCATATATACGTCGACCAGTTTCTCGCGCTCCTCCGGAGTATATCCCGTGGCGAAACCCACGTCGGCGTGCCAGTCCCACGGGTACCGGCCTCTCCATTTCAGTCCGGCGGCCTCGACGTGCGGCTGCGTAATCTCCCACCATCCGCCTACTTCCGAGCCTCGCTTAATTTCCTCCTTCAGCAACGTCTGATAGCGGGGATTGATTAACGCGTCGTACTGAAGCAGGAAGGTTCCGCGCATATCGTACTTCTTCAGTAGCTTTACCTGTTGGTTTACCGTTTCGTACAGTACGTCCTCGGTGATGTTGGCGTCCCGAGGCTCTAACTGCCGGATAAAGTTGATGACGTTCACGATGCGCGGGGCCGAACCGTTCTTGGCCATTAGGCCCGCCGGTGCCAGTAAAGAGAGTAGAAATAATAAAGTTTTAATCTTCATGTTGTCTTTGATTTGTTTGAGTGATTCGTTTTTTTAAAAAGAGTAGCGATAAAAGCTGTAAGGCTAAAGTATGTAATTATGGCCTTACTCGCTTTTATCGCTATACAGTTTTAATAATCTTTATAGTTAACTCTTTTGGACTGCAAAAGTCCGTTATTAAAGAAATAATAATGAATGGTCTTATTCATAAATGCCTATTTCTGCTAATGCCGTATGTATATCTGTCACGTAACTGTTTTTTAGCAGTATTCTTACATACTGAGTATTGACCTCCTGTGGAAGTACAAAATACTGAATGTTATTTTGTATCTTAACCATTGTAAAAGATGCGATTTCGTTCCATTTACTTCCATCCTCGCTAATTAGCAGACTAAAGTCTTTTACGATGTTATCCACTCCTTGCCGTGGAGTTAAGGATACGGCACGGACATTACGTTTCTCATGCAAATCGAATGAAAGATAGTGAGGGAAGTCGGGATGCGCCGCTTGCCACTGTGAATGCCAATAGGTATTTATATTATTGTCTATAGCATGAATAGCAAGTCCGTTTTGCCCGTTATTCTCTCCTGTGGGTTCTTGGGAACTGAAATCGTAGACGCTTAAATTTTCTATCTTATTCAGAGGTGTGATATCTTCTGAAATTTCAGAATCGAATACATCAATACACAAGGTGTCTGGAACATATTGTGTGTAGTATTTAAAAGAAGTTCCGTATTTATAGTCTGCTATATTTATGGATTCTTCATTCACGTCTACATGAACAGTATCTTCCCGTCCGTTGGAATCGGTGTAGGATACAACTGTATATATAGGTCCTAACGTTTGATCTACTGGAAGAAAATTGATGGTTAATCCATTACTGTTTGCAACGGTTTCTCCCCTTAATGCGCGATTACTCAGCTGCGACATGAAGTTTGCGCCGTATGATTCGCCGATGGCGTAAACGGGAATAGACCTATTACCGTACTGGTCGTATGTATACAGCTCGAAGTTGTAGAGGTTCTCGGGTAGGTTGATAATCTGTCGCAAGGTATCTACACCGGCCGTTCGATCAATGGGAATGTCTAATGAGTCGGTCTTGGTATTCCAGTAGATTATGCAGCCCGTGACTTTAGGGTCGGATACGAACAGCCCCTCAATCATTACCCGTTCATGTCCGGAATAGACCTTAACTGAGTCTATCTTACCCGTGTAGGAGATTTCTCCCCCTTTCAGGTACAATTCCTTATATTCTTCCATATCGGAACATGCGTATGTTCCCAACGCTACGCATGCCGCAAGCATTATTTTCTTATAAATGTTCTTGTTCATAATTTTTTCATTAACGGTTATCGCCATACACTTGAATTTCTGTCATGTCCAACCAAGTGGTTCCTACCCAGTTCAGAATTTGTTTAAAGCGAAGATATTGCGCTCTCGGAGCAAGCGGGTCGGCCTCAGCGTCGAATCCGGCTGCGGCGAAACGTTGGTCTTCGTCATCCATCTGTCCGTATGGTAGTCCCGAAGGCTTGATGACCTCGTGGCGGGAAAGCAGGAACCACGTATCGTCCCAACTACCGTCGGGGTTCGGGTTTGCCGAGCCCCATATTTCAATGATTCTCGGAGAACCGCCGTAGTAATAGGGCCATACTCCTTCGGGCATCCATTCCGGATACGTCCAGAACTTGATGCGGCTGATTTGCGCCATTTGCCCGATGTTTACCGTCACGAAGGCGGAGCTTCCGTCCAATGGTTGCTCGGTCATGTACCGTTGGGCCATTGTTGTCTGTCCGTCCCACAGCATGTTGATGCCTTCGGAGCCTTGTCGTTCCGGCGTATCCGTATTGTTCAGGTTAGCGCCTCTGTACAATGACTTGTCCAAAGCCGTTTCGTAATACGGAGATACCGTAGCGTACAGCGTATCCGTATAGTTCTGGAACTTATCCCGGATTACCGCACCCACTTCGTAAGTCAGCGTATCCAGACCTCTCAGGGTTTGGCTGATGTTGGTTGTCGCGGTATAGATGCCTTCCATGTTGGTCCACTCGTTTAGCGAATCCTTGTAGAACACTTGGATGGCCACGTCCGCTCTCGCCTCATTTTCCGCCGTGACACGTATGCCCATAAAGTCGGCGTTCAGCTCCAGTGTACGACGTACCTCCCAAATGGGGCTTTCTTCCGGCCTTACGTTGATGATTACCGGTTCGGAAGCCACCTCGCTTTTGTTATATGAGTAAATTCTTACTTCATGTTCTTCTGTATCGAAGAAGCCGTCCAGTGTCATCGTATTGGTATAGTACGAAGCGCGCACCTCGCGTTCCGCCCCGCTTTGCAGGGTATATACCGCCTTTACGTACAGCAAGTTCTCGTCGCGGGGCAATGTGTAGCGCAGCGTTACGGTACCCGGCCCCGCCTCGGCCTGTATATTGGTGACCTGTCCCGGAGGAGTCGAGTCATGCTCTAGCGGTTCTTGCTTTTCCTCTTCACATCCGCTTGTTCCTAACAAGAAGAACAGCAGCGGTATTGCTTTAAAAAATATTTTCATTTTCATTGTTTCTTCATTGTTTTAAAGTTACCATCCCGGATTTTGAACCAAATCCGTGTTTCTTCTCAATTCTGCTTCTTGTATCGGCCACAAGTAGTCTCTCGGGGCGATAAACTTCTGCATAAAGATTGTACGTTTCTGATAGTAAGCCGCAGCTTCCTGTTGGTCGATGGCCCAACCTTGTATCGGCTTATTCAGCTCCTCGTTGGCGGTCTTCCACCGGCGAAGGTCCCAGAAACGCTGTCCCTCGAACGCCAGTTCTATATTCCGTTCCCGTTGAATGATTTCACGCATTCCCGCTTTGGTAGTGGGTTTGCTTGGGTTGGTGGAGTGTTCTTGCCAAGACTCGACCACTCCGTCCAAGCCGGCGCGTTGGCGTACTCTGTCGATGTATTCGTACACCTCGTTGTCCGGTGCGCTCTTTGACTCGTTCAACGCCTCGGCATACATCAGGTACAGGTCGGCCAATCGGATTTCCGGCCACGGATATTCTCTCCGCTGTCCGTTCTGTATGAAGGTCGATTCCCAGTGTACCAGTTTCTTAACGAAGTATCCGGTTGCGGAATACATACTCTGCGTTACGCCGTTACCCAGTTCTCCCAATCGGGCGTTGACATAGAAAGGCTCTTGGTCTGACTGCGAAGGAATGCTGTATAGCAAATATGCCGAGCGGTCGAACGCCAAGTCCGCATAGAAGCGGGGTTCTCTGTCAAAGTTCAGCGCAGCTGTCTGTTGTCCGGGCTGAAGGTTGACTCTTTCCGAGTCCTCAACGGTACGCAACGTTTCGTATCGGGTATAGTTTTGCGCCAAGTCCTTATCTTCATTGATGGGCACTCCGTTTTTCGTATAGAACATTTCCACGATTTTTAGCGGGGGAGCCATCATGCCCCAACAGTCGGTGTTGAGAAAATCATTGTTGATAAGCGGTACACAGGTTTTTTGCAGGTCATTCGGACGAGAGTTTCCATTTCCCCAGATGATTTCGTCATTCCACGGGTCGCACACGGCGTTGCGTATGTTCATTTGCACCATTGACTCTTCGCTCAGCTGAATGGGCGAGTTATTGTCGAAGTAGTAAAGCTGTGCGCCATACTCCTCAGCGAGATCGATGGCGGCTTTTGTCGCTTCGGCCGCACGTGTCCATTTGCTTTCGTCGTAAGTCTGGTTGAAGAAGTTCTCTCCTTCCGCATTTCTGAAGTTGGCGTAGTCCGTATTTCCGTTAAAGAGCGGACTGGCTGCCAACAGGTAGAGTTTTGCCTTGCAAGCCAATGCGATGGGTTGCGTCACGCGACCCAATTCGGTTGTCGGTCTTGATATGTAGGCCGGCAGTCTGGTGTAAGCCTCGTCGAATAACCGGGCGATGTAGTTGACGCACGTGTCTATCGGCATGCGCACCACCTTTGTCTCTTCCGGAGTGGCGTATACGGGGATGTTTCTGTCAACGATAGGAATCGGGCCGTACATGCGTAGCAGCAGATAATGATAGTAGGCTTTCAGGAATAGCGCCTCGCCTATCCAACGGCTTCGGGTAGCCAATTGGAGGTCAGGCACGATGTTTTCGTTTTCCACGTTCTCCAAGAATGTATTGCAGAGCCTTATGCCGATAAAGTACCCCTGAGCGCTTCTGCTTGAGCCCCAAGCGTTGTGATAAGGGTCGTTCGTATTCTGGTTTCCCCGGGCGATGTCCCATGCGTCCCTGTTTACCCAACGGGTATCCAAGTCCAACGGAAGCCACGCCTCGTCTCCTCCGAAGAAACCCACGTTTCCGTGTTGGCTTCCGCTTTGAGGCAACTTGGAATAGCAAGTGAACAGAAACTTTTCCGCTTCCGTGCTGTTGGAGAAAGCGTGGTCTAAAGTTGACACGTTATCCGGCACGACATCCAGAAACTCGCAGGAGCTTACAGACACCGCGCATAAGCCTATGCAGAAAAACTTGACCGTTCTGCTCAGGCTTTTTATTTGGTATATAAATGGTATTTTCATAATTCGTATGCTGTTTTTAGATTCCAATCATTAAGCCGACATTAAACACTCTCTGCAGCGGATAGCCGAGTCCGTTGCCGGCCATTTCCGGATCCCACATCTTAAACTTGCTGAGAACGAACAGGTTCGACGCGTTGAAGTAGAGGCGAAGATTGCTCAGCCCCCATTTAGCTAAGGTCTTTTCCGGAATAGTGTACCCCACTTCGAGGCTCTTCAGGCGGAGGTATCGTCCGTTGCGCAGCCACCAGCTGGAACCCTTATCGTTGTTGTCGACCTTAGTCGAGCTTAAGCGCGGCCAGAAGGCGTAGATATCCCGGTTATCTTCCGACCAGTGATCTTCGGCGATTGCCTCCAACAGTCCGTTCTGGTATCCTCCGTTGATGTAGAACGGTGTGATGTTTTGAGAGTTAATCATGAAGGAACGGCGGCCGATGCCCGTAAAGAAGAAGCTGAAGTCAAAGTCCTTCCATCCCATAGAGGCTCCGAATCCGTAGTTGATTTCAGGCACGTCGGGGAATCCCATATAAACCATATCGTCGTCGGTGATTTGTCCGTCGCCGTTCATGTCCCGATACTTGATATCTCCCGCCATGTATTCTCCGAATCCTTGCGTCGGTGAGTTGGCCACGTCCGCGTCGTCAATAAACAGACGCTCGGCGATAAGTCCTCTATGCGCATTTGCCGGATGTCCGATAGCGGTTCGGTAATATTCGTTTGCGGGGTAGTCGGGTTCGTCGTACACTCTCATTTCATTGTGCGCGTAGGTGAAGTTAAACTGTCCTTCCAACCACATTCCGTTCAGGAAAGCTTTCTGATATTTCATGGACAGGTCTACGCCCTGATTGAAGGCTTCTCCCACGTTCGCCTTTACCGATGCCGTCAGTCCCATCGTGTTGGGGATGTATGTGCGGTCCATTAGTATGTTGGTGCGATATTGGGTGAAGTATTCGGCGGTGACGGTGAAGCCCATACCTACCAAGTCGATAGCGAGGTTCATCTGCCTTGACTTCTCCCATCCGATTAGCTCGTTGGCGTAGCGGCTGATGGAAACGCCCGGGCGGTTGTAGCTAAACAATTCGCCGAACGTATATCCATATCCCCCATCTGATAAGTTGACGTTAGATAGGTAGAAGAAGCGGTCTAAGGTCGCGTCACCAATTTCGTCGTTACCTACTAAACCGTAGGAGCCTCTCAGCTTAAGGCTGGAGATTTTATCCTTAATCGGCCAGAATTTTTCGTTGGCTATATCCCACGCCGCGCCGACGGAAGGGAAGAATCCCCATCGGTTATCCTTATGGAAACGTTCGCTACCGTTCAGACCGAAGTTGAACTCAACGAAGTAGCGGGAGTCGAAATTATAGGCCGCGCGTCCGGAGAGGCCGAGGTTACGATTTGGCAACGAAGCCTCCAGACTTCCTGCATTACCTGTAGAATAGTCGGAAAGACGTCCTACCAACAATCCGTTGACCGTATGCTTGTCCTTGAAAGTGCGGTCATAGGTCAGAATGGCTTCCGCATACATCTTACTGTTGACGTTTTTGGCTCCTTCCGTATAGTTCAGGTATTCGGTTCCTACGGTTCCGATAGAAGTAGAACTTCCGTCGTTGTAAGGGAGTAGTGTAGCGTTTCCCGACTCGTCTATCTGCGTATGATAATAGAAAGGAGAGAAACTGCGTGACGTGTCAAAGTAAGAGTAGCGCTCTACATAACCCATTGCGCTGACCTTTAATCCTTCGGTGATGAAGGACAGGTCTTGCTTAAATTCGAACTGCGCATTAATCTTGGATGATTTTGAAGATTGGTAGCCCGATACCATTTGAGCGTACGGATTGACGAACAACGAATTCGTACCCGGCATGATGGCATTTCCAAACATTTCGTGCTTGGTGTACGGACTCATTGAGCTTGGATAAGTGGCCGGGAACATGACCGGATTACTCCAGATGGCGGAGTTGAATACTTGAGTTCCGCCACCAATCGGGCCGTTCTGGTCATCAAACTGACCATATATACGGATAATGGCCTGCGTGGTGGGCGTAATGTTCAGTGTCGTGTTCGAGCGGATGGAATAGCTTCTCAGCTTTACATTGTTGTCGAAGAGCGTATTTTTTCCGCTTTTCAGTATACCGTTGTCGATATTCAGCGTTCCCGCCACGTAGTATTGGGCGATGCTTCCTCCACCGGACACGTTCATGTTGTAACGTTGGTTGATGGTGCGGTCCTTAATCAACTGGTTAATCCAGTTGTTGTTGGGATACAGCAATGGGTTGTCGCCGTTGCGCGTATGTTCAATCTTGTTCTGCGAATAGGGCAGACTGGCCAACGGATTTCTGGTCAGCGCGGCTTCGTTGGCCAACTCCATATAGGTGATGTTGTCGGCGAACTTGAAGTTGCGCGTGTTGGTAGAGATGGAGTTCTCTATACGCACGTTGAACTTGGCCTTTTCCGCCTTACCCAGTTTCGTGGTAACCAATATTACACCATTCGCGCCTCTCGCGCCGTAAACAGCCGTCGCGGTAGCGTCTTTCAATACGGAGAAGGCCTCAATGTCATCAGGCTGCAGGCGGGCGAGGTCTGTACTGCTCGACTCGATACCGTCAATCAGGATAAGCGGGTCTACCTTACCGGCACCGAATGAGCCTACACCACGGACGAAGAACTGCGCGTTGTCCCGTCCCGGCTCTCCTGAGCTTTGGTACGAGATGACACCCGCTATTCTACCCGAAAGCATGGTGGTAAGGTTACTCGTGGGGCCTTTCAGGTCTTTCACGTCGACAGTGGAGATTGAGCTTACCAGACTCTCTTTCTTCTGGGTTCCGAATCCTACCACAACAACCTCTTCCAACGCTTCGTTCGACTCTTCCATGATGACCTTAATCCGCTGCGTGCTTGAGGTTATCTTATGGGTGACTTCCCGATAGCCCATAAAGCTGAACTTCAACACGTCGCCCGGGCGGGCATCGATACTGAAATTACCGTCAGCGTCGGTTACCGTACCAATCTTGGTACCGTCAATCATTACGTTGACACCCGGCATGAAGTTGCCGTCAACGTCCGTCACTACACCTACAATCTTGCTGTTTTGCTGCGTGAAGAGAGATTCCTCCGTTTCAGCGTGCAGTGGGGATAATGCGCTGAAAAGGAAACAGCAGAATAGAGGTAAAACACTTTGTAGGAAAGATTTCCTAGCCAAAATTTTTTTCTTCTCTTCTCTACATGTAGAGTGTGAGAAGTAACGATTTAGAATGGGTATTTTACTCATACTTACATGGAATTAAACTTATTTTTTATTTTCCAACGCAAATAAAGTGTATTTTATAAAATAATAGACTATGATAAATGATTTAAAGAATATCATTTTTGACACTATTTGTCGGTTGAACGTATAATCTGCGCTCAAGAGGGGGGGTGGAAGGAAAACCGGGCGTGAGCCGTAGCGCTGTTTCTCACGAGAGACAGCCCTACGGCTCATGAGAAACAGCCCCATCTCTCACGAGCCGTAGGGCCATCTAATAAATGGAGAGTTGAGAGGTGAAAATTAAGAATCAAGAGGCTATAAATCAATAAATTCCCCCTCAGTGCTTAGAGCCTGTTTACATTTTGCTCGGGTTTATTTTGAGCGTCCTTTTCGGTCTCTTTTCCCGATTACGTCTTAATTTTCACTTCTCAATCTAATCGTTTTCAATTTAATAAGTTTATCTTTGCCTTGTCTTTTACACATATATTATAATATTAAGCAATATGAGTATGCGTCTTATTCGTTTTTCTTTTCCGCTTGCGCTATGCTTAGCGTTCTTTGGGGTCGCGCTGTTTTTTGCGCCGTGTCTTTCCGTGTTTGGGGCTAACGCCTCTCGAAATGCCGTGGAGCCGTTGGACGGGGTCAGGATAGCGTGGGATTACAGCAGCATGAGGAGCCTCGCCCCGAGGGGAGGATACGCCCGGATGCTGCGCTTGGCCGACCGCTCCGTCGTGATGGTGTACGAGGACTGGGCCTTGCACGACCGGGCTGGGACGTGCGGCAATACGGTCATTATCCGAAGCTACGACGAGGGCGTGACGTGGAGCGAGCCTGAGGTTATTTTCCCGTATTTCCAAGCGACGAACAAGGAAACCGGCGAGACGGCTCTGGTGGGCATGTACAATCCGGAAGTCATTCAGTTGGCCAACGGAGATATACTGGTGGCTACGGACTACCGCCCGCAGAAGCCGGAGGTGACCCCTTACGCCATCGCCGTGCGCAAGAGCGTGGACAACGGCAAGACGTGGAGCGACATCAAGATACTGTATGAGGCCCAACCCCGTTTCCATGACGGGTGTTGGGAACCCTCGTTCCTGCAACTCCCCGACGGAAGGGTGCAGGTCTACTTCGCCAATGAGGGAAACTTCACCCATTCGGGCGAGCAGGAGATTTCCGTCATCACTTCGGCGGACAACGGCGAGACGTGGGGAGAGGCGAGGCGCGTGTCGTTCCGCAGGGGACATCGGGACGGGATGCCCGTGGCCCGGGTGATAGGGGACGAAATCGTGGTGGCGATTGAGGATAACAAGGAGGGTAACTTCCGGCCCTATACGGTCCGGACCAAGTTGGAGGAGGACTGGGCCTCTCCGGTGCTGGACGACTCTCCCGGGCGGGACTATTGCCTGACCGACTCGCTTGAGGATAACGTCATTATGGGCGCTCCCTATCTGCTGACTCTTCCTACGGGAGAGACGCTGCTTTCCTATCAGTCTACGCAGGGCGGAAGGCCGTCGAGAGTCAGCTCGCAAGCCATGAACGTGGTCGTGGGCGACAAGTCCGCCCGCCGTTTCGGACGGGTGACCCAACCTTTCCCGCTGCGTGACGACCAACAGTCGATGTGGAACTCCCTCGCTTTGTGGGACGAGCGGACGGTGGTCGCCGTGGGCGAGGTGAGGCTGAAGCGTACGGGAAAGCCCACCTTTATCAAGGGATATATACTGAACGACATGGAGGTGCGGGGAAAGCGGATTGAGGAATATCCCCTCTTCGTGGGAGCCAAGACGGAAGCGAACCTGAGGGTGGGACTGGGCGCTGACCGTTCGCGCCTATATATAGCGTGTAAGGTTTCCGACCCTACGCCCTGCGCCGCTCCTTCGGGCACGGAGGAGGGAGACGGGGTCTTCCTGCTGATTAACGCCCGCAATGTATCTTCCGACACGCCCGTTGAAGGGGTTTACAAGCTCTGGTGCTCTTCCGTCGGCGACGTGAAGCTCTGGGAAGGAGAGTCCGGAAGGTGGGAACCGCTGCCGGCGGACGGCGTTAAGGTGGACGTTTCCGCCTCGTCCGGAGGATACGAGCTGCGCTTCACCCTTCCGAGAAAGCGGATGGACGTGGGCGAGGTTATCCGGATAGGAGCGGGGATATCGAACTATACGCCGGACGGCGGAAATGTGGAGTTCTTGGTGAACGGCGAGGCGGACGCTCCGCATACGTGGATAAAGGCCACTTTGGGCGGAAAGAAAGGCGGACGGCGGAAATAAACGCGGTGTTGCGCGCTCGGTGGAAAACGACTATCTTTGCTCCGATAATTCCGTACCATTTGCCTATGAAGAGTAGAGAGGAAAGAAACGTGAGCGAAAAGGATATTGTACTTACCCCCATGATGAAGCAGTTCTTGGACCTGAAGGCCCAACATCCCGACGCGGTGATGCTGTTTCGTTGCGGCGACTTCTACGAGACGTATTCCACGGACGCGATTGTCGCTTCCGAGATATTGGGCATCACGCTGACCAAGCGGGCCAACGGGAAAGAGAAGACTATCGAGATGGCGGGATTCCCCCACCATGCGCTCGATACCTATCTGCCCAAGCTGATTCGGGCCGGGAAGCGGGTGGCGATTTGCGACCAGTTGGAAGACCCCAAGCTGACGAAGAAGTTGGTCAAGAGGGGGATTACCGAGTTGGTCACCCCCGGCGTGTCCATCAACGACAATGTGCTGAACTACAAGGAGAACAATTTCCTTGCCGCCGTGCACTTCGGGAAAGCCTCGTGCGGAGTGGCTTTCCTTGACATCTCTACCGGAGAGTTCCTCACCGCCGAGGGGCCTTTCGACTACGTGGACAAGCTGCTGAACAACTTCGCCCCTAAGGAGGTACTCTTCGAGCGGGGGAAACGCCCGATGTTCGAGGGAAACTTCGGCGGGAAGTACTTCACCTTCGAGCTGGACGACTGGGTCTTTACGGAGTCTACGGCCCGTGAGAAACTGCTGAGCCACTTTGAGACGAAGAACCTGAAGGGGTTCGGCGTGGAGCATCTGAAGAACGGCATTATCGCTTCGGGGGCTATCCTGCAATACCTGACCATGACGCAGCATACGCAGGTGGGGCACATCACTTCACTGGCCCGCATCGAGGAGGAGAAGTACGTGCGTCTGGACAAGTTCACCGTGCGCAGCCTTGAGCTGACGGGCAGCATGAACGAGGGCGGGAGCAGCCTGCTCAGCGTGATAGACAAGACGATTAGCCCGATGGGGGCCCGCCTGCTGAAGCGGTGGATGGTCTTTCCGCTGAAGGAGGTAAGGCCGATAAACGAACGTCTCGACGTGGTGGAGTATTTTTTCCGTCACCCGGACTTCAAGGAGGTGATAGAGGAGCAGCTGCACTTTATAGGCGACTTGGAGCGCATCATCTCTAAGGTGGCCGTGGGCAGGGTCTCTCCCCGCGAGGTCGTTCAGCTGAGGGTGGCGTTGCAGGCGATAGAGCCTATCAGGAGAGCGTGCGTAGAGGCGGATAACGCGAGCCTGAACCGTATCGGCGAGCGGCTGAGCCTCTGCGAAGACATTCGCGACCGCATCGGCAGGGAGATAAAGGACGACCCTCCGCTCTTGGCCAATAAGGGCGGAGTGATAAGGGACGGCGTGAACGAGGAACTGGACGAGCTGCGCCGGATTTCCTATTCGGGAAAGGACTATTTGCTCCAGATTCAGCAGAGGGAGAGCGAGCTGACCGGCATCCCGAGCCTGAAGGTGGCCTACAACAACGTGTTCGGCTATTACATCGAGGTGCGCAACGTGCATAAGGACAAGGTGCCGAAAGAGTGGATACGCAAGCAGACGTTGGTCAACGCTGAGCGTTACATTACGCAGGAGCTGAAGGAGTACGAGGAGAAGATACTGGGAGCGGAAGATAAGATTCTGATTCTGGAAACGAGGCTGTATGCGGAACTGGTGCAGGCGCTCGCGGAGTTCATTCCGCAGATTCAGGTCAACGCCAGTCAGATAGCCCGGTTGGACTGCCTGCTGTCGTTCGCCAACGTAGCTCGCGAGAATGGATACATTCGCCCTGTCATTGAGGACAGCGACGTGTTGGACATCCGTCAGGGAAGGCATCCGGTGATAGAGAAGCAGTTGCCCATCGGAGAGAAGTACGTGGCCAACGACGTAATGCTGAACAGCTCGACGCAGCAGATTATCATCATCACGGGACCGAACATGGCGGGTAAGTCGGCGCTTCTCCGGCAGACGGCGCTGATTACGCTGTTGGCGCAAATAGGCTCGTTCGTCCCGGCGGAGAGCGCCCGCATCGGATTGGTGGACAAGATATTCACCCGGGTGGGCGCGAGCGACAACATATCCGTGGGCGAATCGACCTTTATGGTAGAGATGAACGAGGCGGCGGACATCCTGAACAACCTCTCCGCCCGCAGCTTGGTGCTTTTCGACGAGTTGGGACGGGGAACCTCCACTTATGACGGAATCTCCATCGCTTGGGCCATCGTGGAGTATATACACGAGCACCCGAAGGCTAAGGCCCGCACCCTGTTCGCCACGCATTACCACGAGCTGAACGAGATGGAGAAATCTTTCAAGCGTATAAAGAACTACAACGTCTCCGTAAAGGAGGTGGACAACAAGGTCATCTTCCTGCGTAAACTGGAGCGGGGCGGGAGCGAGCACTCTTTCGGTATTCACGTGGCGAAGATGGCGGGTATGCCGAAGAGCATCGTGAAGCGGGCGAACGAGATACTGAAGCGTCTTGAGGCCGACAACCGTCAGCAGGGAATCTCCGGAAAGCCGTTGGCGGAGATGGCGGAGCAGCGGGGAGGGGTACAGCTGAGCTTCTTCCAGCTGGACGACCCGGTACTGTGCCAGATTCGCGACGAGATACTCAATCTGGACGTGAACAACCTGACTCCCGTTGAGGCCCTGAACAAGCTGAACGACATAAAGAAGATTGTGAAGGGGAGGTAGGCCTGCCTCTCCCGTAAAGCGTCAATAAAAAAAGATATCCCCGCCGTCCTTCGTGAAGGACATGCGGGGATATTCCACGTATAGCTATTTGTAAATAATGCCTGCGCTTAGTCGTCGTTGTCCATGTCGATGACGTTGAACTTCTTGTCGAACGTGATTTCCCAGAAGTTGGACAGATGCACTTCGTATTCGTAGCGGTCTTTCTCTATCGACAGCACTTTGGCGTCCGGATAGTTGGTGCTGACGTATTGCTGTATTTGCTCCGGAATCGCCTTTACGGGGACGCCTTCGCGCTTGCATTTCAGCTTTTTCCAGTCACCGTCGCGGTTGAACTCCAGTTGGTCGCCGTTTATCAGCGTAACCTCGTACTCCGTGTCGAAGAGGTCTTTCTCCATCTTGGCGAACGCGACCTTCGCTTCCGGGAAGTGTTGCTTGATGAACTGCTGGCTCGCTTGGGGCAGTTGTTCAAGGGTGACGGGACG
Source organism: uncultured Bacteroides sp. (assembly GCA_949285075.1). Lineage (GTDB taxonomy): Bacteria > Bacteroidota > Bacteroidia > Bacteroidales > Bacteroidaceae > Bacteroides. Next base: position 36,015 of record CASDXF010000014.1, read on the forward strand.
GCTGTTGTCCGCCGTCGCCAGTTGCATTGTGAATACGCAGGCTAATAATAAGAATAACTTTTTCATATCGTTCAAATTTTTACGGGTTATTATTCGTTTTAATTTTCTACTGCAAAGAAAAGGAACAATCTTGAAAAGAAATGGGAATTTGCGGGGGTTTTATGGCCGTGTCTCTACTTTAACATCTCTTAATGGTTGAGCCTGCAAATTGAATGGTGAGGGTTATTAAGTTGGGAGACCGGAAAAACATCCTCGAAAAGGACGCTCAAAATGAACCCGGGCAAAATGTAAGAAACTGTTTTGGATTTATCGCGCGCGCACGAAAACGGATACATCAAGCTAAGAAAAGCTTTTTGGAGAAATTCAAAGCAGCTTCTAAGCAGACTCTCGATGGGGAGTGGAATGTTGAGAATCGAGAATTGGGACAGAGCGCTAAGCGTGTTCCTGACGTGACGCTTAACGTTCTGTCTTTTAGCTTCTTATTCTTTCATTGTCCCGCCGCCCCATTTCTCGTGAGGCGCTGCCCTGTTTCTCGCGAGCCGTAGGGCCGCTTGTTAAATTGAGAATGGGGTGTTGGGAATTAGGAAATTAAGGGTTGGAATTTAGAGAGCCGCGAATGGCCTCGTAGGGAAGCCCCTCGTCTCTCATAAAACGTTCATTTCCCGAATCAAGTCGGAGGCTTTCCCGTACTTCTCTATAATGAACAGGACGTAGCGGATGTCCACGCCTACGCAGCGCTGCAAGGCGGGCTCGTACATGACGTCGCCGCTCATCGCCTCCCAGTTGCCGTCGAAGGCCAAGCCGAGCAGCTCTCCCTTAGCGTTGAACATGGCGCTGCCGGAATTGCCGCCCGTAATGTCGTTGTCGGAAATGAAGCAGACGTTCATCCCTCCTTCGTCATTGGCGTATCGCCCGAAGTCTCCGGAAGCGAGCAGGGAGAGCAGCCCGGGCTGCACCGTAAAGTCCGCCTCGCCCGTATGCTTCCGCGCCTTCTCGATAATCCCCTTCACCGTCGTCCGGTAGTCGTAGTCCGCCCCGTCGAAAGGCGTGTATCCCCTTACCGTGCCGAAGCTGAGCCTCATTGTCGAGTTGGCGTCCGGATAGAAGCCCCGGTCGGCGTTCATGCGGCGCATGGCGGCGTTGAACAGGCGTTCGTCACGCGCTATCCGTTCGGATGCGCCCGCCACGCTCTGGCTCATCTCGTAATACTTCACGATGAGGTCGAGTCCGAGCGCCACGGCGGGGTCGCTCATGACATGGAAAGCGGTGTCCCGCACCAAGAAGCGCTCCAGTCCCTCGGCGGAGGTGAGTTTCGAGGCGGCGTAAAGCCCCTCCACGTAGGCCCGCTCGTCGCCGCCGTATAGCGTGTCTATCTGCCGGTACGTATCGGGAAGGTAGGCCTCGTCCACCTTCGAGCGATATGCTTTCAGCATCGCCGCGAACACCTCCTTGTCGATGCCGAAGTCAAGGTTGGCATACTGCTCTCTCAGGTCGTCGGCCCGGCTCTCCACCAACTCCTTCCCCGCCCCGAAGTCGAAGTTCAGCACGTTGATGGCCAGTTGGACCAGCTCCGGCCCGTTGAGGAACGCCTCCGCGAAGTAAGCCATCGCGCGGTTGGCCTGCCGCCGTTGCCCGTACCCCAGTTCCAGCGAGGAGAACAGGTGGAGCAGGCGTTCCCGCTCGTCCGGACGGGAATAAATCCATTGGCGAAGCGCGGACTCGGCCGCCCGCTTCCGTTCCAGCACCTTTAGTCGGCGAATCGCCCGGTTCACGCCCAAGCTGTTTTTCCAGTAATTGGAGCTCTTATCGTATTTCGAGGCGTACTTAATCCGTATGTCCGGACGGCTGTCCATTTCCCGTTTCCAGATAGCCTGCTTCACGCCCCGCACGTCAATCATCGCCTGATTCGCGCCGTTCATCATCTCCTCTATGCCGTAAGAGGAAAGGTAGCGTTCCGTCACGCCCGGATAGCCGAGTGTCATGCAGAAAGAGCCTTCCCGATAGCCGTCTATGGAGACTGGGGCCACGTAGCGGGGCCGGTAGGGCACATTGTCGGGGGAGTAATCGGCCGGAGCGTTGTCCTTGTCCGAGTAAATCCGGAAGACGCTGAAGTCTCCCGTGTGCCGGGGCCACGTCCAGTTGTCCGTCTCTCCTCCGAACTTACCCACCGAGGAAGGCGGGGCGAACACCAAGCGCACGTCGTTGAAGTCCCGGTAGACAGACAGGCGGAACTCGTTGCCCGCGTAGTAAGCGTCTACCACTCCGAACAGCGTGGAGTCCGCGGCCGACACCTCGTCGGCCACGGCGTTCGCCACCGAGTCGATGACGATTTGCCGCTCCGCTTCCGTCTTCGTCCCTCGGGCGGCGGAGAGCACCCGTTCCGTCACGTCTTCCGTACGAATCAGAAAGCGGACGAAAAGTCCCGGGCAGGGAAGCTCTTCCTCATGCGCGCCTGCGGAAAACCCGTCCGTCAGGTAGTCGTGCTCTACCGTGGAATGTTCTTGAATGCTGCCGAATCCGCAATGGTGATTGGTCAGTACCAGTCCTTCCTCGGAAACGACCACTCCGGAACAGAAGCCCCCGAAACTGACGACGGCATCCGACAGCGAGGGCCTTTTCGGGTCGTAGATTTTCCTTACGGGCATCTTCAGCCCCAGTTCCTTCATCGCTCTTTTCGCCGCCTTATTCTTGTTCAGGTCGCCGAGCGGCCACATGCCCTCGTCGGCCGTAGCGAGCTGAAAGCAGGCTAGGGCCACTACGAGTAGCCAAAGTTTTCGTCCCATAGTCTTTGTCTGTATCGTTATCTCTTTCTAATGAATCGGTTAATCACGGGAATCTGGCTCAACGGCAGGTCTTTCTTTACTACGTAGGCCACGAACAGCAGCAGCAGTAAGGTGCGGAACGCCAACCGGAGCGGCAAGTTGGGGATGGACACCCACTGGCCCAACGCGTAGAGCGCGGCGGCCAATAGGACGTACACCGCGATGCCCCGCAAGTCGTAGGCGATAGGGTACTTCCGCTGACCCACGAAATAAGACAGGAGCATGGCCACCCCGTAGCCGGCGAAGCCTCCCCAAGCGCAGGCCATATAGCCGTACTCGGGCACGAAGACGAGGTTGACGGCGAGCAGCACGGCGCAGCCCGCGAAGGAGAAGTAGGCTCCCCACTTCGTCTCGTCAATCAGCTTGTACCAGAACGAGAGGTTGAAGAAAACGCCCATGAAGATTTCGGCCGTCATGACGATGGGAACCACCTTCAGCCCGGGCCAGTAGTCCGGCTTCAGGATGTACTTCAGCACGTCGAGATAGAACACGACAGCCAGAAAAGCCAACAGCGTGAAAATAATGAAGAACTTCATGGCCCGGGCGTACATCGTCTTGTTGTCCTTGTTCCGGCTTTCGCCGAAGACGAAAGGCTCGTAGGCGTAGCGGAAGGCCTGCGTGAGCATCGCCATAATCATGGCAATCTTGCTGCACGCCCCGTAGATGGCCAGTTGGGTAGCGGCTCCCGCCTTGTCGGGATAGACGTGGCGGAACAGTATCTTGTCGGCCACTTGGTTCAGGATGCCCGCCACGCCCAGTATCATGATGGGGTAGGCGTAGCGCAGCATCCGGCCCGCCAACGCCCGGTCGAACCCCGCCCCGAACTTCAGGTAGGGGATGAACAGCAGCATGATGGCCGACGTGCAAATCAGGTTGAAGAGGAAGGCGTAGAATACGTCGTCACCTCCCATAAGCAGATAGTAAATCAGGTTCAAGACGATGTTGAGCACGATGAAGAGCATCTTCAGGGCGACGAAGCGGAGGGGACGCTTCTTGTAGCGCAGGTAGGCGAAGGGGATGCACTGGAAAGCGTCCATCGCCACCACGAGCAGCATCGTGCCCAGATACCACGGATGGTCGGCGTAGCCCAACAGGGAGGCTATGGGCCGGAGGAGAAGCAGGCAGCAGAGGGCGAAAAGCAGGGAGGTGCTCCCCACCATAATCAGTGCGGTGGAATATACTCGCTCCGGACGCTCGGTCGCCTTGTTCGCGAAGCGGAAAAAGGCCGTCTCCATGCCGTAGGTCAGAATCACCATCAGCAGAGCCGTCCAAGCGTACACTTCCGTCACGACGCCATATCCGCCGGAAGCGGCCGACATGGCCGAGGCGTAAAGCGGAACCAACAGGTAATTCAGAAAACGTCCGACGATACTGCTCACTCCGTATATCGCCGTATCTTTGGCCAATGATTTGAGCTTAGTCATGCCGCGATAATTACCGTTTCTTTTGGCTGAACAGCCATTCCATAAAGTCGGGATAATTGAAGGCCGGATACCAACTTTCGTGGCCGCATCCTGCGAACTCGATGTAGTTCACGTCGGCTCCGGCGGCTTTCAGCGCCTTGTAAGCTTCCCGCGAACCTTCAACAGAAACAGTCGGGTCATTATCTCCGTGGAAGATGCGGAACTTTACATCTCTGGCTTTCCATAGGTTTCGGACGTTCGCTCGTCCGCAAATGGGGACAGCCGCCGTAAACAGTTCGGGATAACGGCTGACCAGTTCGTACGTACCCATTCCGCCCATCGAAATGCCGATGATGTATACCCGATGCCTATCCACTCCCGGCTTAACGAGATAGGACTCTATCAGTTCCTTCAGCATCTCTTGCATGCGGTCGTTTACCCACCGTTCGTCCGACGGACATTGAGGGAACAGCACATAAGCCGGATACTTGTCTCGGTAGGCCGGATTCAGGAAGGCTTGACCGCAATGGGTCAGCTGCCGCTTATTGTCACTTCCGCGCTCGCCGATGCCATGAAGGAATATGACCAACGGCGCCTTTTTGTCTGCGCCTGTCACTTGCGGTTGTAGTCGTCGGTAGGGTAACGTATCTCTCTTTGCGGAGATAAAGCGGCACATTTCATACTGGTCGTCCACCGTCTGCGCATTCATGCACAGACTCACTCCCACGAAAAGGAGTGACCATATCCATCTTTTCATCTCTTTTTTGTTCTTCAATCTATTCTTTAATCATCAAATAGTGTTTTTTGACTGCTATAAAGGCTCCTGCCCAGATGCTTATAGGCAAGCTCCGTCACCTCTCGTCCGCGAGGGGTTCGCTTTATGAAGCCTTCTTTTATCAGGAAAGGTTCGTAGACCTCCTCTATCGTTCCCGGGTCTTCTCCCAAAGCGGTGGCGATGGTGCTTAGTCCCACGGGTCCGCCCTTGAACTTGTCGATGATAGTACAGAGTATTTTGTTGTCTATCTCATCCAACCCGTAACGGTCGATATTCAGCGCCTCCAACGCGAACCGGGCAATCTCCGTGTCGATAGAGCCGGAGCCCTTCACCTGAGCGAAGTCGCGCACCCGCCGCAGCAAGGCGTTGGCGATACGGGGCGTTCCCCGACTTCGGGAAGCGATTTCCGTTGCCGCCCTTGTAGAGCAAGGCACGTCTAATATGGATGCCGAACGACGGATAATTCCGCTCAGCACATCGTCGTCGTAGTATTCCAAGTGCAGATTGATTCCGAAACGGGCGCGGAGCGGAGCGGTCAGCAGTCCGCTTCGCGTAGTGGCTCCCACCAGTGTGAAAGGGGTCAGGTCAATCTGGATGCTCCGGGCCGAAGGGCCCTTGTCTATCATAATGTCGATGCGATAATCCTCCATAGCCGAGTAGAGATACTCCTCCACTACGGGCGATAGCCGATGAATCTCGTCTATGAACAGCACGTCGTTCGGCTCAAGGCTCGTCAGCACGCCGGCCAAGTCGCCCGGCTTGTCGAGTACGGGGCCCGAAGTCACCTTAAAGCCCACTCCCAGTTCGTTGGCGATGATGTTGGAAAGCGTGGTCTTCCCCAATCCGGGAGGACCGTGAAGCAGCACGTGGTCTAACGCCTCCCCGCGCAACCGGGCCGCCTTAACGAATATGCGCAGGTTGTCCACCACCTTATCCTGCCCGCTGAAGTCCTCGAAGCTCAGCGGGCGGAGCGCGTTTTCGAAGTCACGTTCCCGTGCGGTCAGTTGGTGGTCGTGTATGTTAAACTTATCTTGTTCCATTGTCAATCTCTGTCAATACGGCTGACAAAGATAGGCATTTACATCCATTTTCGATACGGCAAGTTCAAATAAAAACGCCCTTAACGGCAACGATAGAGCTTATTCAAGTCATAGATGTCGACTTCACGTCCGTTCCTTATCGAGTCGAGTAGGCCTCCGGCGTTGGGTACGGTGAGATGGCGTATCTCGCCGACCGTAACGGGGGAAGCGTTTCCTTCACAGACCGCTACGTCGAACATCTTTACCGAGGTTGTCGGAACCATCAGGCTGAACCGTTTCACGCCGTCGCCAACAAACTCCCACACGGCCGCCCGGGTAGTCTCGTCAATGAAGTGAATGAGGAGCTTATCGTACACGCTTCCCTCCAGTTCGACAAGGTAGTCTGTCGGAGAGAGTTTCTCACACTTCCTCAGCGGATAGAAATAGTTCCGTTGCCCGCACTGCATCAGCAGCGAGTAGGTGAGTCTGAACTTGGGCAGCAAGTCATACCGGGACGAGCTCAGTACGCAAGGTCTTTCACACCAATAGCGCAGGGGAAGCCAGTCGTTTGGCAGGTCAAGCAAGTCAACCTTGTTCGTAAGCGGCCAACCCATTCTTTGCCTCTCTGCCAACCATCTGTCTAAATCGCGGCGAATATCCTTTCCGCCAAAGTATGAGTCCCAAAAGAAGTAACGGTAACGGGATGAGTCGCTGTCCCTGTCCATATAGAGAGTCACAAAGGTAGAGTCGCCGTTCCTCTCGACATAGCGTGAGATTTGCTCGCCTTCCAATCCGCAGTCGCACCGGACGCTGTCTTTCCGTCCTTTATTGGAAGCCGCCTTCTTGCCATATAACAAAGACTTGACATCCACGTCGTCGAAACGCGGCCCATCAAAGTTCGTCCGATAGGGATGGTCGCAGACTATCAGGTCGAACCGCTTGACCGAGCTTACGGGAATCATCAGCTCATAGCGGCTGCCGCTCACGCCAAGATATTCCCATACGGCCTCTCCGGTACGCTTATTCATAATGTGGATATACAAGTCGCTGTAATCGTCTTCGGCTAGCTCGAAGTGGTAAAGCCTTGAAGAGAGCTTCTCGCCGCTCTTTAATGGAAAGTACTGGAAGTCGTGATGTCGGAGCAGCAGCGAGTCCGTCAGCCGATGAACGGGCACGTCGGTGTCGTGAGAAGAGTACACGTACGGCCTGCCGTCAAGGTAATGCAGTGGAATCCAGTCTGTCGGCAGGCTGAACAGGTCTACCTTCCGCAAGGGAGGCATTCCTTCTATTTCCCGCCACCTCATCCACGTTTTCATCTGTTCTGCCACCTTTTCATCAAAGCGTTCCGTCCATGAAGCGGGCTGATAATAAGGCGACTCCTTGTCGGTCTCTAAATAAATAATGGCTTTGCGTACGAGCTTTCCCTTTTCCTTTTCGAACTCCTGAGTGAAGAAAAGCGTATCGTGCTCTATGAATCGGCCTTCGATTAGGAGGCCGAACTTATCGTTCAGCACGGTATCCCTCCACTCCGTCAGGGGCGTATACTCCTTTTTAGAGGCTTCTCCGCAACCGTTCAGAAGAAGCGCGGAGACCGCGCAGACTACGGCGCAGAGAGTCGAGAATGGTTTTCGTATCATGACTTTCAAGCGTTAACGGTACTATTCGCAAATGTAGTGAATAGGCCTGATATTCACAAGCGAAGGGCGATAAATGATTCGGACGGAATAAACAGACGGGACTGCCCCAACCTGTGGGGCGGTCCCGTCAATAAGAATGAGCGCCGGACTTTGGTCCGCCAAGCGTCCGTCTATCTTTATTGCCCAGACCGCAGCAGATGCTCGGCCACGCGCATGGGTTGCGGAGCGAATGTAGGCGGTATGTAAGGCTTGAACTGTCCGTTGCCGTATTCCGCCGCCTTGCCCGGATTGATGATGCGTAGGTCGATGGTAGGAATCATCTCGCCGTTGAACACGTTCAGCACGCCGTCGAGCTTTCCGTCGGCATTACTGCAGAAGCCCCACGGGTTGCGCATGGCGAACTGGGCGGAGCTGTTGGCCGTCCACATCAGCGTCCAAGCGTGGCCCGTAACGGTGCTTCCGCTACCGTCGGGAGCGTATATGTCCGCACGGTTGAAGCCGCCGACCATAATCTTACCTTGCGCCAGAGAGACCTGTACCGCCCGGGTGAGGTCGGACGTGCCCAACTTGCCCGGAGCGAAAGCGAAGCTGTCGCCATCGCCGGTAAAGAGCGGAGCCACGTGCTCGCTGCCGATGCCGTTCACATTCTCGTTCACCTTATAAAGCCGCTGCCATTTCATCATGGCCTTCTCCAGTACGGTAGACCACGTGGCCTTGCCGTCTTTGCCCGTGCAACAGGGCATGTTTCCGCCGCTGTCGGCGAAGAACTTGTTGCTGACGCGTACCTGTACCGGATTTCCTTGCGGGTCGAACATGTCCACCGTATAGGTGTTGTCGCCGTTATCGGTAATCAGACTCCTTATAAAGTCTGGATAGATATAGGCCATGGAGCCGAAGATGGCCAACGCGCAGCAGTTGCCAATGGCGTGCTGGTTGACATCGGCCGGAAGCGGGTCGCCGAACGGGTAGAGCGTCACGGGGAATTCCTTCAGCTCCCAATCCTGATTGTATAGCTTCACGTCCGGTTCGTTGTTGGGGTCGAGCAGCCACGCCCGGTCCTCGTCCGTCGTCACGTGGCGGCCATTAAAGTGGCTACCCATCGGTGTCTCGCTACTGGTGGACCATCCGTCGGCGAACGCCATCAGGTCGTCGATGTTGAACGAATCCTGCAAGGTCCACTCTCCTATCTGCGTCAGCGTTCCGCCTCCGTTCGCCTTTATTTCCAGTTTGTAGTATTTGTAGGCCGTCTCGTTCTCCAACAGGTAGGGTTTCTCCTCAAGCCTGCCGTTGAAGTTCACTCCCGACTGGCTGTCGAGCTGCGTCCACTCGGCGTTGTCGTTCGACCCGTAGAGAATCCACGCCGAGGGCGCGTTGTCCGGGGCGACGTTGGCCGAAGTCAACGAGTAGTAATTGGCGACGACGCTCTCCGTGCCTTCCCACAGCAGGTAGAACTCCGTGTGCGAGGTAGAGAAGGCGGTATTGGCGTCTCCGTCGGCCACGTTGCCCACGCTCTCTCCTTCCTGATAATCGGAATACTGCGCCGTCAAGGTTCCGCCCGTGGGCATGTTGTCGTTCGTCTCGTCAAGGACGGCCGAGTGCGGCTCGTCGGGCGTGAGTGAAACCTCTTTCCACCCCATCGTCCACTCGGCTATCTGCGTCGATGGCGCTCCGGCGTTCCCCGTCACCTCTAACCTGTAGTAACGGTACTCCGTCTCGTTGGCGAAAAGGTATTCGTTCTGCTTGTACCGGCTCTCGAAGGTCTGCCCGTTCTGGCTGTCAAGCTGCGTCCACGACACGTTGTCGTTTGAGCCGGACAGCGTCCACGAGCGAGGGTCCTCGTCCGAAGGGCCGTTACCTACCCGGAGGGTGTAATAGTTGACGGCGACGTTCTTGTCCGCCGCGTAAATTACGTAGAAACTACTCCGGGAAACTTGATAGCAAGAATTCACGTTGCTATCCACAATCTTGATGATGTCTGTATTGGAGGTGGTTCCGCCATACTGCGAGATGATTGTGCCCGCCGAGGGCATGTTGGCGTTGCCGCTGCCAATCCTTACCTCGGTAGCCGACGAGCTTCCGTCCCCGTTACCTTCGTCTTCGTCCTCGGAACAGGCTCCGAACATCACCGCGGCGCAGAAGAAGAGCGCCGCCACTCCAACCGGCTTCCACCGACTATAGGACACGCCTGCTGAGGCGTGTTCCTTTTCCATGTTCATTTTCATGATAGATACGTTTAAAAAATAAGAATTCGGACGCAAGTTATAAAAATATATGATACGTCAAACAACCTTGTACAAGAATTTGCGGGCACGTCCGTCCGGTTTTCATTCTCTTTGTGGTTAAATGGTTGATACCCTTACGCTTATTTCTATCGCCTAATCTATGGCGAGGCGCCGCTCTATTTCTCGCGAGCCGCAGGGCTGTTTCTCGTGAGCCGTAGGGCTGTTTCTCACGAGCCGTGGGGCTACCTGTCAGACAGCGAGATAGGATATTGTGAATTAGGTAGTTATTTTTCATTCTCATTTTTCAGTTTAATAACTCTTCCGCCACGTTCAGCATCTCCGCTTCCCAGTCGTAGCTCAGCGGATTGATGGAGACTATCCGCATTCCGGTCTGCTTGGCTATGATTTCCGCGTTCCGTCTGTCAAATTCCGGCTGCACGAAGATGACGTGTGCCTTCTCCGCCCTGCACAGGTCAATCAGTTCCTTCAGGTGTGCGGGCGACGGCTCTTTTCCGTCCTCTTCTATGGAGATTTGTTTCAGGCCGTAGTCGCGGGCGAAGTAGGAGAGCGCCGGATGGTATATCATGAACGCCTTGCTGACTCCGGGCCGTGCCAGCCGCTCCCTTATCAGGCTGTCGGTGCGCTGAATGCGCGCTTGGAGCGAGTCGTGACGCGCGCGGTAATACGTCTCGTTGGCCTTGTCGAGCGTGCAGAGCGCTTTAAGCGTGTTGCGGGCGATAATCCGGGCGTTGGTGGCTGAGGTCCATATATGCGGTTCTACCGCCCGGGCGTTCGTGCCGTGAGCGGCGGCGTGGCTGTGGTCGAATATCAGGTCGATTCCCCGCGAGGTGTCGAACAGCCGTATGTGCGGCGCGTTGTCCGTCAGCCGGTCCATCCACGCCTGTTCAAAGCCGATGTATCCGACGCGGAAGTAGGCCTTGCTCTCGCTTAGCGCGACTAACTGTTGCGGTACGGGGTCGTACGCCTCCGGACTGGCCCCTTTGGGAACCATGCAGACCACGTTGAACTTGTCTCCGGCAATCGCCTCGGTGAAGTAGCGTTGCGGTTCTATCGTTACGGTGATGACGGGCTTTTCCTCTCCGTTTCCGTCCGTTTTGGACGGGTTTCCCGCGCAGGCCGCCGTCAGCAAGCCCGCGCCTATGCAGCGGAATAAAATCCTGAATAGTTTCTTCATTGTCGTATCTGTGAGTTTAATTACTACTAATAAGGGTCACGCCTTCCTCGCCCGCAGTATTTCCCGCTTGCCTCCCGGCGGGCCGGGCAGCCGCTCCACGGTGAAGCCCGCGGCTTGCAGCGTCCGCCTGACGACGCCTTTGGCGCAGTAGGTGGTCAGTATTCCTCCCTTGTTCAGCATGGCGAATAGGCGGTCGAATAGTTCCCTCGACCACATCTCCGGCTGCTTCTCGGGCGCGAAAGCGTCGTAATAGATGATGTCGGCGGGCTCGATGTCTCCGGTTTCCAGCCGGGTCACGTCGGCCTTGACCTTGCGTAGCGTGAAGTGCGGGCTAAGGGCCACGGGCTTCTCCCACTCGGCGGTGTGCATCCGCCTGAACAGCTCGGCGCAGGATGCGGGCACGCCCTCTATGCGCAGTTGCTCCGAGTCGCTGACGTATCCCAGTCTCTCCACGGTCTCCCACCGCAGCGGGCGTAGCTCCAAGCCGGTGTAGCGCACGTGGCGGCGGCTGCTCTCCGCCTCCTTCAGCGTGAGCCATGCGTTCAGCCCCGTGCCGAATCCCACTTCCACGACGTGCGGACTGTCCGCCTCGGAAGCCTTCAGGCCCATGTCGATAAAGACGTGCCGCGACTCGGTCAGCGCCCCTTTCGTGGAGTGGTAGTGCTCGTTCAGTCTGGGCACGAACAGGGTCGCGCTCCCGTCGTCCGTCCGTTCTATGATGTTCTCTTCCATAATATTTATCCTATTACAGCGTTCCATGCGTTCTCTAATACATACAGCAGCAGAATGTAGCGCAGCAGCTTCCCTACGAACATGGAGCCTAGCGTTATCCACGTGTTGCTCCGCATGAATCCCAACGCGATGGCGATGACCTCGCCTACGGCCGGCAGGAAGGCGAAAAAGGCCATTAGCGCGCCCTTGCCTTGCAGGAAGAGCGTCATACGGTCTACCCGCTCCTTCTTCACCTTGAAATACTTCTCAATCCAGTCCACCTTTCCTAGACGGCCTATGTAGTAACAGGTCATTCCCCCTACCGTGTTGCCGAGCGTGGCCGCCAGCACGCAGGCTGCGGAGCTTAGGCCGAGCTTGACGAGCGTGACCATTACAATCTCGGAGCTGAAGGGGATGACGCTGCCCGCCAGTAGGGCCGAGATGAACAGGCCGGGAAGCCCCCAGTCTATCAGGAGCTGCGTGATATAGTCTATAAAAGCGTCCATATATTAAAGCCGAATAAAAGGATGAGCGCGCCGAGGGAGACGATAAAGAACACGTTGGACGCCTTGCTGTTGGTCAGCGTGAAAAAGTGCCCGGTCAGGACGCTGTCGCTTATCATCAGCAAGGGAAGCAGCTCCTTGCAGTAGGCCGGTTGCAGGATGATGGCGAGAAAAAGGAAGCCCGTCAGGTTGATAAGAAACTGCAAGTAGGCCCGCGTGCGTATCTTGTCCTCGAATCCGGCGGTGACGCAATGGGCGGCGCTGACGGCGAAATGAGCGAACAGATAGCCGAGCGTGGCCCACTCCCACGCGCTGAAAGCGGCGAAGTCGAACGGCTTTCCGAACCTTACCATGAGTTGGAACGGCTGCCGGAACAGCTCCATCTGGTCGTAGAAGAAGGCGTGTCCGAGCAGAAACCAGTAGGGAAAGGCCAGACCCATCAGCGCGCCGCAGAAACTTCGCGCATTGAGCGACTGGAGGTAGTAAGCCCCCAACAGCCACGGAATGGACAAGTAGACAAGCTGCGGGAACACGAGACTACCCGCCCCGATGAAAAGGAAGCTGTAAAACAGATGGCCCGAAGATTGGAACCGCTGATAGCTGCCGAACAGAAAGTACAGGGAAACCAAGAAGGCGAGCGACGCCACGTCGCCGGCGTATAGCGGATGTATTTCCGGACAAGCGGTGACGAAGAGAAAGTAAATGGCCGTCTGCACCGAGGCCCGTATGCGGATGATGGCGAAGCGGTTGTTCAGCTCTATCAGGAAGTAGCCGATGACGGCGTAGACGAGGTAGCTCACCACGTAGTCGTTCCATCTGGCGGGGAGAAACGAGCGAATCGCTTGCCAGAGATAGGTATCTCCCCCATCCTTTGGCAGCGGGGCGAGGTCGGGAAATAGGAGATAGCTCGCTACCCAGCAGCAGGTGCAGATAAGGATAACGGCGGGCAGCGTCCATCTGCCTGCCGTTATCTGGTTTTGTATCCTTTTGTTCCTCATCGGGAATGGTTCAAAGAGAAGCCTATAAGTCGAAGCCGATGTCGCGGCGGAAATACTTTTTCTCGAAGTTTATCATGTCCGCTACCCTGTAACTCTTGGCCAGCGCCTCCTCCTTAGTCGCTCCGTAAGAGCATACGGCGATGACCCGTCCGCCGCTCGTCACGGTCTGTCCGTCCTTCACGGCGGTTCCGGCGTGGAATATGATGCTGTCCGTAGCCGCGGCCTCTTCCAGTCCGCTGATGGGGAATCCCTTCTCGTAAGCCTCCGGATAGCCTCCGCTGACCAGAATGACGCAGCCCGCCGCGCGTTGGTCTATCTTCAGCTCCTTCTCGTTCAGGTTGCCCGCGGCCACGCCTTCCAGAAGCTCCACGAGGTCGCTCTGTACGCGCGGCATGACGCTCTCCGTTTCCGGGTCGCCCATGCGGACGTTGTATTCAATCACCATCGGTTCGCCCTTCACGTTAATCAGGCCGAGGAAGATGAATCCCTTGTAGGTAAGCCCTTCCTCCTTCAGTCCGTTGATGGTAGGCTCGATGATGCGCAGGCGCACTTTCTCCATGAAGGTCTCGTCGGCGAACGGAACCGGCGTCACGCTTCCCATTCCTCCGGTGTTGAGGCCCTTGTCTCCCTCTCCAATGCGCTTGTAGTCCTTCGCTACCGGCAGCACCTTGTAGTGTTCCCCGTCGGTCAGGACGAATACGGAGCACTCGATTCCGCTCAGGAACTCCTCTATCACTACCGTGGCCGAAGCGTCGCCGAACATTCCTCCCAGCATCTCCTTCAGCTCCTTCTTGGCTTCGTCCAGTGTGGGCAGAATCAGCACGCCCTTTCCGGCGCAAAGCCCGTCGGCCTTCAGTACGTACGGAGCCTCCAGCGTTTCGAGGAAAGCGATGCCTTCGTCCAGATTCTGGGCGGTGACGCTTTTGTAGCGCGCTGTCGGGATGTGGTGGTGCGCCATGAATCCTTTGGCGAACTCCTTGCTTCCTTCCAGTTGCGCCCCTTTAGCCGAAGGGCCGATAACGGCGATGCGCTTCAGCTCGGGGTTATTCTGGAAATAATCGTATATGCCTTTCACTAACGGGTCTTCGGGACCCACCACTACCATGTCGATGTTTTCTTTCAGGGCGAACGCGCCAATCGCCTCGAAGTCGGTCGCCTTGATGTTTACGTTTTCGCCTACCGCGGTTGTTCCGGCGTTTCCCGGAGCGATAAACAGTTTCTCCACTTTCGGACTTTGAACTATTTTCCACGCTAGCGCGTGTTCGCGGCCGCCTGAGCCTAATAAGAGAATTTTCATGCGTCTTATGTTTTGAGTTATAACTAAATGTCTTGAACCTTTTGTCTCGTATACGGAGCCGGGTTCCGCCGCGATGGAGACGGAGGAACGGCTCTCCTCTTCGTATGGCTTCACCTTGCGCTTGTCCATAAGGAAGATATGGTTCAGCGTATAGGCAAGCCCGTTTAGCGTCTCGTCTCGTTTCTTGGGCTTCAGCTGACACTCCCACAGCAGAATGACGTGCCACCCCATCATGCGCAGCCGGATTCTCTCTTTCAGGTCGCGCTCCTTGTTCCGCTGAATCTTCTTGCTCCAGAACTCCACGTTCGACTTGGGCATGACGTAGATGTGGCAGTTCTCATGCCCGTGCCAGAAGCACCCGTTTATGAAGATAACGGTCTTGTATTTCCGCAGTACGATGTCCGGTTTGCCCGGCAATACGCTGACGTGGATTCTGTACCGGAATCCATGAGCAAAAAGAAACCGCCTGACTATCATCTCGGGCTTCGTGTTTTTGCTTCTCACGTGCGACATACAGATATGCCGCTGTTCGGGAGTCATCTTGTCAGCCATTTACGTTACCTCCAAAAGCCATTCTTTCAGTTGCGCTATCTGTGGATACTGCCTTGAAACTTGTTGTACCCAATGCGTATATCTGTCCTGAGCTCGGAAAAGACTCGGATTGTTTTCTTGTATGTCTATCTGAAGTTCTTCATCGTAAAGAAGCTGTCGTATGAGGGGAGCCGCTTCCAATATGCGCTTGATGATGGCCGGATAAAGCCTTCCCTTCACTCTGACCTGTCCTCCCGCCGTGTACAAATCCCTGAAGTGGGTATTGATAACGGAATGGCGTACACAGAGCCATAGAGCGGCCCGCGCATAGTTTGACCTGCATATTTCCGTGGGAAAGAGCATAAGCATTTGGGCCTTATAAATGTTGCTGCCGAGCGCTTTTTCGTCCCATAAGCGGAGTGTCGGCGACGTGACGGTGTCACTCTCAATCCACCATGGCATTGCAGCCTTATTTTCTTTCTTTATCTTTTCCAAGTAGTAAGAACGGACAGTAGCTATAGGGTCGTCCGATAAACGGAAACGGTCGTACTCGATACCCATCTTTGCAAATATGGTTTTCTGTTGGGGAATCTCCATATCAATGAGATATCGGGGCGAATGTGTTACGGCAATGTCGTATAGACAGTCCTGATAGGGTTTACACCTGAATGCTATCGGGTTTCCTCCCAGTTTTCCGAACAAAAGGTAGATATGGCTTACGTCCTTTATTCTCGTCGATTCTACGATGCTGCTTCCCGTAGAAGTCCATTTGTCTTCTTTTGAACTTTTTACTTCTACGCCGAAATAGTTAGCCGCTACGATATCTGGGAAACGTTGTCCAGATATCAGTTGGATGTCTTCCGGATGGAATGCGGTATTCTTGCAATTCTCTTTCATCGCTATGAACGTTTCTTGTTCCAACCGCTTTGAGTCGCAACCCACGTAATGATTGCTGCTTTGCGCTACTTTGTTCATATAAGCGGTTGTCTTCTCCATTAGTAGCTCGAACTCCCGTAGTGCAGCTTGTTGGTTCTTGTTATAGACGGCGATGATGTTTGCTGTTCCCATAATAGTGTTTTCTATCTAAAGTAAACGGGCCATAGGCTTTGGATTCGCATTGCGATGTGATAGGCCAAGACCGGGGGAACCGCGTTGCCTATCACTTTATAAGCTCCGGAAGCGCTGACGGTGAACCGCTTCATGCCTTCGTCTTTGGGAATTACGAACTCGTAGTCGGGCGGGAACGTCTGAATAAGCGCACACTCTCTGGGAGTCAGCCTGCGCTCCGCAAGTCCTCTTCTCAGCTCGTCCAATTGTTTCCCTCCGTGTTCGGCGGACAGGCGGCGGTACTCGATATTGCCGTGGTGCTCCGACCGGATGGTGGGGCCTATATTGTCCATCGACACCTCCTTCTGCCCCTGACAATGGGGGCCCATATATTTAGCCTTTGAGTAGAAGCGTTGCGAGGGGTCGAGCGTTTCGTCCGGTTCCTTCAGTCCTTTCAGTATATCTTTAAGGACGACGGGAGCTGCCAATGTCTCGTCGTTCAGCGTACAGTTGTGTGTAGGTTGTGGATAAGGGCTTAGCTCCGGAGCGATTTTCTCCTGCTCAAGCGTTTGTATTATCTCTTCTTTCAGGGCATCCCTCCGTACTCCTATGAAGATGACCCTTTCCCTCGACTCGGGAACTCCGTAATTGCCCGCATGGAGCACCTGCGGCGGCAGTACGATGTAGCCGTTGCCGTCCGCATGAGAGAAATCGGCTTGGATGATGTCCTTTACTTGTCCCATGTTGACGAGTCCCTTCACGTTCTCCGCTATAAAGACTTTGGGCTTGGTGATGTCGATAACCTCCTTCATCCAGTAGTAGAGTTTGCCTCGTGTCTCTTCGCTGGGCAGTTCCTCTGTCCTCAGCTTACCGTCGTGTGTGCGTGCCGAATCGAAGCCTTTTCGCTTTCCCGATACGCTGAAGTCCTGACAAGGGAATCCGCCGGTCACCACGTCTATGTCTTCGGGGAAGATGCGCTCCCCTTGTCTGTGACGCTTTACGAGGTCAACGACGCTCTCCGTGCGATAAATGGACGAGTCGTATCCGTACCTTTTCATGAACGTCGTCCACGTCAGGGCCGCTTCCTTCAGTATGTCATTGGCGAATGACAAGGAAAACGCCGTGGGCTTTACCCGTACCCATTCGTCGTTTATCCGCTCCTCAATCCATTCCGGATGCGGAGCCACGCTCTTGAACGGAGCGATGAAGTTGCCCTCGAACCCGATGTCCATGCCTCCGCAGCCGGAGAATAGCGACAGCACCTTCAGCCTTTTGAGTTTCTTGGCCGCTTGGAAGCCGTCTGCCTTCAGTTGACTGCCGGACAGGATGTCGGAGCTGATTTGCCGTTCGTTCTGTTTCATTCAAGAGAACTGTTCCTATAAGTTGTCTTCAAAATATTGCGTAATTTTGTGATGTAGGTGCACGTTGTCCCGTCCCGCCACTCCGTGTTCGTGTCCCGGATAGAGGAACATGTCCGGATAAGTGCGCACGTCTATGCAGGCTTTCATGAAGGAGAGCGTGTGCTGAGGCACGCAAGTGCCGTCGTGATCTCCGTGTATCATGAGCAAGTGTCCTTTGAGCCGTCCCGCAAGGTTGTTCAGGTTAGATTCCTTATACCCTTCCGGATTGGCTTGCGGTGTGTCCATATAACGTTCGCCGTACATTACCTCGTAATATTTCCAGTCGATGACGGGGCCTCCCGCTACGCCTACCTTAAAGATTTCCGGATAGCGGAGCATGAGCGCGGTGGTCATGTGTCCTCCGAAGCTCCATCCGTGTACGCCGATGCGGTTCGTGTCGATGTAAGGCAGCGTTTTCAGGAACGCGATGCCCTCCGCTTGGTCCTTGCACTCCTCTACTCCTAAATGACGGAAGGTGACGTTCTCGAACGTCAGGCCTCGGTTGGAGCTTCCCCGTCCGTCGACGGTGAACATAATGTATCCTTTGCTCGCCATATAGATGTCCCATCCGCGAAGCCCGTTCAGCCATCCTCCGGTGACGCACTGCGCGTGAGGACCGCCATAGACATAGACAATCACCGGATACTTCTTGCTTGCGTCGAAGTCCGCCGGCTTGGTCAGGCGATAGTGGAGGTCAGTCGTCCCGTCGGCCGCCTTAATCGTTCCGGTCTCGATGAGAGGCATTTCCAACCCTTCGTAGGGATTCTTCGCCTTCAGGAGGCTGACGCTGCTCTTGAAGTTCTTCGTGTCTACGATGTCAATGTTGCGTGCCTCGTTCTTGGTAGAGTAGGTGTCGATGAGGTACGTGCCCGAGGCGTTGAGCCTTCCGTAGCGGGCGCTCTCCGTACACTCCTCGAACGGGCGGCTCATTTTCCCGTTATTGACGTTTACGGTGAGGTAACCGTTCTTCAGCCCCTCTATGGCCGCGAAGACGACTTCCTTCTTTTTCGCGTTGAATCCCAGAATCTCTTGCACCAACCAGTTTCCTTTCGTCAGTTGGGTCACCTTGACGTACTGGCGGCACGTGCCCCCGTTGGCGGTCTCCAACGTCTCGGAAGCCGCCTTCGCCTTCGTGTCGAAGAGGTACAGATGGTTGTATCCGTCACGCTGACTCTGATAGATGAACTTGCTGTCGTCCCACGGCAGGAAGATGATAGGCTGCATAGGCTCTACATACTTGGGATGCTCTTCCTCGTAGAGCGTGGCCATCGGTTCTCCCGTCAGGGCGTCGTACTGACAGAGCTTGGCGTGATTCTGGTCACGGTTCAGCTCGATGAGGTAGAGAGTTTTCTCGTCCGGAGCCCAACTGATGTTCGTGAAGTAGCGGTCGGTAGGGTCTCCGGCGTTCAGGTAAACGCACTTACCCGTCTCGGTGTTGTACACGCCCACCTTCACCTGATGACTTGTCATTCCCGCCATCGGGTAGCGTATGTTGTTCAGCTCTCCCACGCGGGCCGTGATGTCTACCAACGGATATTGCGTCACCATACGTTCGTCCATGCGGTAAAAGGCCAACAGGTTGCCTTTGGGACTCCAGAACGTGCCCTTGTAGATGCCGAACTCGTTGCGATGCACCGTCTGGCCGCATACGACACCGTCCGGCTCGTCGGTTATCCGCTTCCCGTTGACGTATAGGTTGTTGCCGACGGTATAGGCCAGATTACGGCTTTGGGCGTGATAGTCGTAGTTGCCCGCCGGTTCTTTCGGCAAGTCGTCGCGGCGGGACACCTCACCGGTCTCCCAATTGTAAACCGCGTATCTGTTTTGCGGGAGCAGCATTTCGGTCTTGTCCGCGAAAGGAAGCTGCACGTTGTAGAGGTGCGACAGCTTGGGCAATCCCGCTTGCGCTAACGCTTGGTTGATATGTTCGCGCGTGGTAAGTAGCGTCTCTTTTCCCGTCTTGGGGTCGACGCAGAACAGTGAGTCTATGCCGGGCTTGACGCACTTGTCGCCCCACCATTGCAGGCCGTATAGGTTTTCCGCGTACCGGTAGGTCTCTCCGCCCGAAATGACATCTTCCAGTGTCGGCTTTTTCAGTTCCTGTGCCATAGCGTTGATGATTAGTGGCAGTGCCATTAGTGATAGAATGGCTCTTTTCCCTATCTTGTTCATTGCAGTATGTCCGATTAAATTCGTTTTAGTACCTTTTGTCTTTTCTGAAATTCGAGTTTCGGCGCTCTCCGAAGCCTCCGCCCCTTTCGTCACGGAAGCTTCTTTTTGGCTTGAAGTCTCCGTCTCTTCTTGGCTTGAAGTCTCCGTCCCTTCCTGGCTTGAAGTCTCCGTCCCTTCTTGGCCTGAAGTCTCCGTCCCTTCTTGGCCTGAAGTCTCCGTCCCTTCTTGGCCTGAAGTCTCCGTCCCTTCTTGGCTTGAAGTCTCCGTCCCTTCTTGGCTTGAAGTCTTCGTCTCTTCTTGGCCTGAAGTCTCCGTCCCTTCTTGGCCTGAAGTCATCGTCCCTTCTTGGTCTGAAGTCATCGTCCCTTCTTGGCCTGAAGTCATCGTTATATTCCGTAGCTTCCTGACTTTTGAAGTCTTTATACTTGCCGTCGAAGATTTCGTATTTGCGGAACTGGCATTCCAATGCGCCGTTGAACAGAGGAATCTTCTCACTGGCTTTCAGTCCTATCTGGTCGAAGCATTCGTCACGGTAGGAGAGTATCCATGCGGTGTTTCCCGTGAAAGCGTGCTTCAGCCTTTCGCCTATCATCTCGTACAGTCCGAACAGGTCGTCGGTAGAGATGCGCTCTCCGTAGGGAGGGTTGGTGATGATGATTGACTTTTCTTTGGGCTGTTCGAACTGTTGGAAGGGTTGCAGCTTCAGTACCACGTCCTTCGCCACGCCCGCGGCCTTCACGTTGCGGGTGGCTATTTCGTTCGCTTTCGGACTGTTGTCGTATCCGTATATCTTGTGGTCGAACTCGCGTTCCTGACTGTCGTCGTTGTAAATCTCCTCGAACAAGTCTGCGTCGAAGTCCCTCCATTTTTCGAAGGCGTATCCCTTGCGGAACACTCCCGGGGCGATGTTCCGCGCGATGAGGGCCGCCTCGATAGGTATGGTGCCCGAGCCGCACATCGGGTCAATCAGGTCGCACTCTCCGCGCCATCCCGTCATGAGAATCATGCCCGCCGCCAACACCTCGTTCAGCGGGGCTTCTATGGCTTCCTGACGGTAGCCCCGGCGGTGGAGCGACTCTCCCGACGAGTCGAGCGAGAGCGTGCACTCGGTCTGCGAGATGTGTATGTTCAGCAGGACGTCCGGGTTGTTGATTCGCACGGACGGCCGCTTTCCCGTTTTGTTGGTGAAGTAGTCGGCTATGGCGTCTTTCACTTTGTATGAGACGAACTTGGAGTGGCGGAACTCTTCGCTGAACACGACGGCGTCTATCGCGAACGTCTTGTCCGTGTCGAGATACTCTTCCCACGGAATGGTCTGTACCTGCTCGTAGACCTCGTCGGCGTTGTTGGCCTTGAAGTGCTTAATCGGCTTTAAGATGCGTACGGCGGTGCGCAGGCAGAAGTTCGCCTTGTACAGCATACGCTTGTCGCCCGAGAACGCCACCATCCGCCGGCCTATCTGAATGTCGTTCGCCCCTAACGTTGTCAACTCCTCCGCCAGTACCTCTTCCAGTCCTTGAAAGGTCTTGGCAATCATTTCGAATTGTTCGTCCATAAATTGTTGTTGAGTTTATTTTTTAGCTTTTGTTTGTACTATTTTCGCTCCGGCCGGCACGTTTTCCGTCACCCAGATGTTTCCGCCCACCGTGGCGTCGTGGCCCACGGTAATCCGGCCGAGTATGGTAGCGTTGGAGTAGACGATGACGTTGTCCTCCAGTATCGGATGGCGGGGGATTCCCTTGATGGGTTTTCCTTCCGCGTCTAAGGGGAAGCTCTTGGCTCCCAGCGTCACGCCCTGATACAGCTTGACGTTGTTGCCCAGAATGCTCGTGGCTCCGATAACCACGCCCGTGCCGTGGTCTATCGTGAAGTGGTGGCCTATTTTCGCTCCCGGATGGATGTCGATGCCCGTCTCGCTGTGCGCCATCTCCGTGATGACGCGCGGGATGAGCGGCACGCCCAGTTCAAGCAGCTCGTGGGCGATGCGGTAGTTGCTGATGGCCTTGATAGCCGGATAGCAGCAGATGACCTCCCCGTAGCTTTCGGCCGCGGGATCGCCGTTGTAGGCCGCCTCCACGTCGGTGGCCAGTATCTTCCGCATGGCCGGCAGCTTGCTGATGAACTTCGCCGCCAGTGCCGCGGCCTCCTCCCTTCTCGCTTCCGGAGCGGGCGCGCTTCCTTCCGTGGGCTTGCCGAAACACAGCCCGGCGAGAATCTGGTCGGTGAGCAGATTAAACAGTCTTTCCACGTTTACCCCGATGTGGTACTTGACGGTGCGGCTGTTTACCGTAGAGTTTCCGTAATATCCGGGAAACAGAATAGAGCGCGCAAGCTCGATAATCTCATGCAAAATCTTCGCGGAGGGTAGCGGCTCGCCGTCCTTGTGTTGGTGGAACAGTCCTTTGTATGATTCGCTTTCCGATAGTTCGTCAACCGCCTGTGTCAAGATGTGGGTAAAATTCAGTGGAGTCATCCGGCAAAATACTCTTTATTCGTAGAACGGCTGCAAAGATAAGGAAAAAATGCGTTAGGTAGGTGAAGTTGCCCGCTTTCTATTTCTCAATTTTTCATTCTCCGTATTCCATTTGTCAGGTCGGGCTACGGCTCGTGAGAAACATCCCTGCGGCTCGCGAGAAACAGGGCAGCGGCTCACGAGAAATAGGGCGGCGCGACAATGAAGATATAAGGCGTTTAAAAACAGAGAGTTAAGCGCCGTCATATAGGAGACGCCTAACTCTCTGCCTTAAATTCTTGATTCTTAACTTTCAGCTCCTGATTCTCACTTCTTAATTTTTCATTCTCCATTCTCAATTTAGAAAGGGAACAGGAGCGGCAGCACGAATATCATCACGATGCCCATAACGATTTGCAGGGGAAGTCCCACCTTGATGTAGTCCACGAAGGTGTACTGCCCGGCGGGCATGACCAACGCGTTGGGCGGCGTGGAGAACGGGGAGGCGAAACACATACTGGCTCCCACCGCCACGGCGAAGAGGAAAGGCACGGGGCTTACGTCCATCTGCACGGCGCTTTGCAGCGCGATGGGGGCGAGGAGCACCGCGGTGGCGGTATTGCTGATGAACATGGTGAGCAGCGAAGTGGTGAAGTAGATGCCCGCCATCAGCGCGAAAGGCCCGTACGCGCCCAGTCCCTCTACCAGTACGTTGGAGATGTAGGCCGACGTTCCGGTCTTCTCCAGCGCCTGCGACATGGGCAGCATGGCGGCGATAAGCACCACGCTTTCCCAGTTTATCGTCTTGTAGGCCGCCTCCACGTTGCGGAAGCATCCCGTCAGCACCATGAGCAGGGCGGCTATCATGACGGCCGTCACCGGAGCCACGGGGATGAAGTCGAACACCATCATGACCACCATAGCGAGCATGATGGCCGCCGCCACGGGAGCCTTGTAGTCCAGCGTCACCTTAGCCGCCTCGTCTAGCGGCTGTCCCAGTACCACCCAATCGTTCTCCTCCTTGCTCAGGCGGGCGATGTCCGCCCACGCGCCCTGCACCAAGAGCACGTCTCCGTTGTGGGCCTGCTCGTTGCCCAAGTCGTGCAGCAGGTATTCCTTCTTGCGGCGTATGCCTAACACGTTGACGTTGAACTTGTCGCGGAATCCGATTTCCTTCACGGTGCGGTTTATCAGGTTCGATGTCGGCATCAGCAGTATTTCCGCGATGCCGATGTCGTAGAAGTCGAGCGAGTTGTCGCCGCCCTTAGTCTCTTCCGTGGCGTGCCCGTCCAAGAGCGTCAGCGAGTAGTCATCGGACAGTTGCTTCACCTTCTGGAACTCGCCCGTGACGTACAGAATGTCGCCCGACTGTAAGGTCGTGCCCGGCTCCGCGAGCTTCTGGGTGATGGTCTTCAGGAAGCGGTGCTTGGACAGGTCGCCCCGCCGCACCTCCAGAATGTTCAGCCCGTATTTGCGCCGTATGTCCAGTTCGACCACGGTTTTCTCCAACAGCCCGGAGTCGTCCTTCACTTGCAGCCGGAACAGATTGGTAGACAGTCCGTACTCGCTCACCAGTTGTTGCAGGCTCTTGCCCGTATGTTGGTTGTCTTTATTGCCTTTCTTCGAGAGGAACAGCTTGCTCAGCGGCATCAGCACCAGTATGCCCACCGCCACGCAGACGAGTCCCACCGGCAGGAACGAGAAGAAGGAGAGGGAGTCGTACCCGGCGGAGGTCAGCACCTCGTCTATCACCAAGTTGGGCGGCGTACCGATGAGCGTCATCATTCCGCCCATGCTACTGGCGAAGGCCAGCGGCATCAGCAGCCGGCTTTGGCTCATCCGTGCGCTCGCGGCCAAGCTCACTACGATGGGAAGCATCAGCGCCACTGTTCCCGTGTTGCTGACGAAGGCCCCGATAGCGGAGGTCACCAGAATGACCAGCAGAAACAGTTTGGTCTCGCTCGTCCCGGCGAACTTGAGGATGCGCGAGCTTATCATCTTGGCCAGTCCCGTCTGGAAAACCGCTCCCCCGACAACGAAAAGCCCAATCATCATGATGACCACGGAGCTTGAGAAGCCGGAGAGGGCCTCTTCAGGGGTTAGTATCTGGAAAATGAGTAGAGCGACCAGTGAACATAGGGCCACGATGTCTGAGCGAATCCGCCCGTTGACGAAGAATATCGCCGCGATGACGAGAATAATTAGGGTTGTCAGCATGTGAAAAAGCTATTAAATTATTGTCCTGATGCGGGCAAAAGTACGGAAAATAGGCGGGGAGGAATAAAAAAATTAAAGTTTTTTAGGCAAGGACAGCGCAAGCTGATGCCGAAAGGCCGCCGGGAGGCGGTGCGGGGAGAGGGAGTCCCCGCACCGCATGAAGAGCAAGACTTAAAGTCATCAAGGCATTTTATGTTCAAAATGTAAGGGCGGTTAAATTCGCCCGGAGGCCTTTTTGAAGAACCTTTTTTCGAGCGTGTTTCTCGCTTCCGCAATGAGGAACGGGTACGCTAAACCTTCTCCGTTTGTCAGCCTGCCCTGCGGCTCGCGACAGACAGCCCTACGACTCACGAGAAATAGGGCAGCGGCTCGCGAGAAATGGGGCTGTTTCTCGGATGGGTAATAAGTTGTTGATAATAAATAACTTCCGTGCGTGATGCCGTGGCGGTGTATCAGCCGTGAGATGCCCTATATGATAAATTTGTCCGTATGTGAATAATTCAGCGGTGATTGTACGGGTGGGAGAGGAACGTTAACTTTGCGCCGTCGATGTGGCGGGCGTTTCCCGCGCCACGGCACAGACTGATACATTAATCCAAAACGTTCAAATTATGAAAACGATTCGTTTGATTTATCCGCAGTGGCAGGGTGGGGAAATCACCCGGTGGATTCCGGAGGTGAAGGACCCGGCCGAGGCCGCGAGAGGCTATTACTTGGGAGCGCGGTTGCTGAACTTCCTCGCTCCCGATAGCGGACAGCGGACGCTGACCGTGCCCGTAACGACCGACCTTGTGGAACGCACGGTGACGGACGGCGTGCTCGACCGTGACGCGATTGCCGCGCAGACAAGGGCGGCGATGGACATATTGAGGGTGGAGCGTCCCGACAGGATTGTCACGCTGGGCGGAGAGTGTTCCGTCAGCGTGGTGCCCTTTACCTATCTGGCCGAACGGTACGGGGGCGACGTGGCGATGGTGTGGATTGACGCGCACCCCGACATTACGCTGCCCGGCGACGCTTACGCCGGCTATCACGCGATGGCTGTCACGGCCTGCATGGGACTGGGCGACGGACGCATCGTCTCCGAGCTTCCGGCCAAGATAGACTCCGACAAGATTCTCTTTGTCGGCCTGCGCGACTGGGAGCGGGAGGAAATCGTGGAGCGGCAGAAGCGGTACGGCATCAGGCACCTCGCCCCTTCGGAGGTCAGGGAGAGCAGTGACGCGGTGCGCGGGTGGCTGAACGCCTGCGGAGCCTCTAAGGTTGTGGTCCACTTCGACATGGACGTGCTCGACCCGGCGGAGATTATTCCCGCCGTAGGGGTAGTGCCCGACGGGATGAAGATGGAGGAGGTGGTGCGCGTGATAAACGACATTGCCCGCGAGAAGGAGCTTGTGGGGCTTACCGTGGCCGAGCCGATGCCCCGCACGGCTATCCGCATCAAGAGTATGCTGGAGCGGCTGCCTTTGCTGAAGTAACGGCTTGCGTAGAGCGGCTTTTCGCCGTATGGTGGGAGCGCATCGGGGGAGTTTCCTCTCCCGTCGCATTCCTTCGCGTTTTTCGTTGCGCCCTTTCCGCCCTTATTTGTTCGCGAAGAAGGCTTCGGCCCGCTCCTTCACGTTCCGTTGCAGGTTGCGGTAGAAGAAGTTCAGCTCCACCACGTGATAGTTGCCCACGGGGAACAGCGCGGACAGCGACGGCGTGTAGTAGTCCGACGGGTTTACTCCGGAGACGACGAGCGTCCTCGTGGCCTCGTCTATGCGGGCGGAAATGACGTGGGCCTCCTCGGACTGTACGCTGCCGTCAGCCGCGATGAAGACGGTTCCGAGATGCTCCTCCTTCGGGGCCGTCACCGTGTCGGTGCGCCAGTTCATCGGGTTGATGGCCGCTTGGCTTCCCGCGAGCAGGGCGGGCAGCTTGTCGGGCGCTGAGGCGGAGTTGAAGGTGACGAACACGCCCGTGCCCGTAGCGTCGGTGGCGGGCTTCAGGTAGGGCGACGCGTCGCGTTCCGTCACGGGATAGCCCAACGGGTAGGCGGCTATCATCCTGCCGTACAGCTCGTCGGTCATTTCCCGCTTCAGCAGCTCGATGACCGCCTTTCCGCCCTGACTGTGTCCGGCGAGGACGAACGGCCGTCCCTCGTTCAGGTGTTCAATGTAGTAGCGGAACGCCTCCCGGATGTCCTCGTAGGCTGTTTGGAAACGCTCCTCGATGACCTCGTCGCTCTTTGTCCACGACTCGATGGTTATCTGCCGGTAGTAGGGGGCGAAGAAGTTGGCCTCGTCAGCGAATATCCCTTTCGCCAACCGCAGCGGGCTGTCCACGCTCTTGCGGTGCGCCGCGTTGCCGATGTCCATGTAGTGGCACGTGTCGCCCGACTCGTTTTGCCAGTCGAACACGCAGGTGGGTACGATGTAGAACACGTCGTAGGCTCTGCCCTCGGAGCGTCCGCCGTCGAACCACGCTTCCGCCTCCGCGTAGTCGGGGCTCTCGGGAACTATGGTCAGGCTCTTCTCTTCGCATCCGGACAGCGCCGCCATCCAGACGAGCCATAATAGGGGGAGTAATTTCTGTTTCATCTCTGAACTAAAGTTTGGGCAAAGGTAGTCATTAGGCCGAAACCGTGCAACATGCGCATGCGACAAGAGAGGCTTTAGACTCGTTTACAAGAAGATGTTAGGTGGCTAACGCCTGTTAGCCGGGGAGCTAACTATCGTTAGCCGATAAGCTAACAGATGTTAGCCGAGCGGCTAACGGCCGTTAGCCACATGACGGTGCGGGCAATCCCAGGGCTGACGCGTTACATTATGAAGAGAAGTATTCATATGGTTTAAAATTCGTAGATTTGTCCATCAAACCAATCGTTTTATCAGTCAAATGGAAGT